>NZ_CP026947.1:627825-1255651 GCF_003065405.1 Corynebacterium yudongzhengii | reverse complement strand
CACTGACAACGAAGGCGTTCAGGAGTCCCTGTTCGACATCAGCCCGGGCGACGAAGTCGGCTACCGCGTGCCCATTGCCTGCCAGGTTGCCGGCATCACCTACCGCCAGCTCGACTACTGGGCCCGCACCGACCTGGTCAAGCCCTCGATCCGCAACGCCCGCGGCTCCGGCTCCCAGCGTCTCTACTCGTTCCGGGACATTCTGGTGCTGAAGATCGTCAAGCGGCTGCTGGATACAGGCATCTCGCTGCAGAACATCCGCGTGGCCGTCGATAGCCTGCGCAACCGCGGCGTGAACGATATCGCCGAGATCACCCTCGTCTCCGACGGCACCACGGTCTACGAGTGCCGCTCCTCCGACGAAGTCATCGACCTGCTCGGTGGGGGCCAGGGCGTCTTCGGCATCGCGGTGCCGGGCATCATGAAGGAACTCAGCGGCACCATCGCCTCCTTCCCGTCTGAGCGCGTGGACGATGACGCCGAGGTCATCGGCATGGACGAGCTCGCCGCCCGCCGCGCTCGCAAGTCCTCCTAACCCGTTCTCACTTTCTGCAGTCTTTGAAAGCCGGCCGACATCAGCTCACGGATGTCGGCCGGCTTTAGCTATCCGGCGCCGGCTGCCACGTCCTAGGCCTCGATGGCGCAGCAGATCCCCCAACCCCCAGCAAACCGCGAACGTGGCGGCACCAGTGGTCGCCTCACGGCGCAGGTGACAGTGTGCCCCCGTGTGTCTCGTATACCTATGAGTTTCCCGGGATCCATCGATTTCCGATTACGCACGTGCGTGAAAACCAGCCCGCACTATGCGGCGGCATAGTCGCGTAGGTGGGTTTCTTCACCTCCCGCCAGTCGACCAAGGCGCGAGGAACACACTCCGGCAGGCACATTCTGGCGAGAGAGACTCCGCGGGGCCGCACACCGTGGAATGGGGCGTATCGCTGTAGTCTATGCGCGCCCGAAAAAGTCTATGCGCGCCCGAAAAGAAGAATCTCCTTTCGTATTACTGCCACAGGAGACACCGAACTTCAGGGGCCTCCGCATCAGGGATGCGTCGGAGCTAGAGGGTGCTACCAGGAAGCCGGGACCCTACTGCCAACTGCGCGGACGCGCACTACCCACTTTCCCGAACCGGCAGATGGCGTCCGGCGCCCACAAACTCTTGAAGGAAGATGCTTAAAGGGCGCGCCTTACAAGGTTCTTCCTTCAAGCCTTTGTACGCTCCAGCACCGCGCCGGACACACCGCGCCCGACACGCAAGCACTAGACCGGCGCTGCGCCAACCGGGAGGCGCGCTGCACGGCCTCGTTCAGCTTCGTCAGATCGGTGACCTGCTCGTGGTAGCCGGCGGCATCCTGTAGCGCCTGGTCGACCTCCCCGTCGCCGATGTGGATAACAGCCAGCTCCACGCCCTCGGGCAGCGGCGGTAGCTCGCTCTCATCCGCGGTTCCCGTAGTCACCAACACCACCCGCGACGTCTCCGGCAGGGCCGCGGACTCCTCGACAGCTGCAGCGACCGCCTCACGGGTCTGCGGCACACCACCGGTGCCGAAGCGCTCGACCACATCGCTGACCACCTGTCCGTCGGTGGTGTAGTTGAGGTTACGGCGGAACCCTTGGGTCACGCCCGGGTTGAGTGGGGAGGAGTAGTTCCACAGCGCCACCTGGTTTTCGCCGCCGGTCAGTCTGAGCGCCGCCTGGCCTACGGCGTCCGCAACCGGGGCGAAAGCCGGCGCGAGAGCATCCGAGGTATCCAGCAGGAACAGGGTGTACGGCGCAGGCTCGGCGACAGGGGCATCCGCCTCAGCAGCGGCATCCGACTCCACATCCTCCTTCCGGGCATTTTCCGGAGCAGCGAATCCGGCAGCCTCCCACACGGCCGCCGCCGCCGGAGTGGTCTCAGCCGCACCGGAGTAGTTATCTCCCGCTTCCGAGGCGACACCAGAGGCGGCATCAACCTGCTGCGCGGAGACAGACTCGTTCTCCTCGAGCACATACGCGTGGTGGACGATTTCGCGGTCATCAAGAGCGCTGAACTCCTCGCCCTCCGAGGCACGGTTTTCGGCGGTGGCAGCAAAAGCGCCTTCCGAAGAGTCGAGATCCGACGCACCCAACGCGTCCGCCACCAACACCGCGGCCTCCGGCTGCGCCTCTACGTCGAAGGCGACGTCCTCGGCATTAAGGCTGTCGGCATCCGTTTGCTCCGGGCCCGAGACTCCGACCGGCACCGAGGCCACCGGAACAGAGGAGGCGGCCTGGGAGCGGTCAGCATCCTGGAGCACCTTCTCGGTGGCGGGGGAGTCCGGCCCGACATAGAGGGCGGCCTGCGATACGTCATCGATGAACTCGATATCGTGGCAGTATTCCTCATCCGGCGCAGAAGACAGCCCGCCTAGGGCGGTCTGGGCGATCTCCTCGTCGGCAGCCACGACCGGCACGACGGTGCACTCGCGTCCCGGCTCGGCCGCCTCCTCGGAACCTTCCGCCAACGCGTCGCCGTCGCGGCCGAAGAACCACCACAGGCCGGCGACGATCAAGGCGAGGATCACGATCAGGGCAATAATCGCCCCAATGGAAAGCGAGTAGTTGTTTTGCCGCTGGAGTGCCGTCCCACCTTGAGATGCCCCTTCGTTCACGCACGGTTGTTTAGGTGCTCATATTAGCCGCCGAAGGTGTCGTCAATGACACCGACAAGCCACGCCCGCAGCCGCTTCGCCCGCGTGCTGAGCGCGCGTTGCCTCTCGACGTACTCGGCTTTGCCTTCGGCGGTCTCGATCGCCACGACGCCGAAACCGAGCCCACGACAATCGTACGGCGAGGCCTCCATATCCAACACCCGAGCATCCCGGGCGAGCCGAAACGTCTCGAGGAAGAGCTCGCCCGGCACCGCCGGCCCCAGCTTCGCGGCCCACTTATAGAGATCCATCGTCGCATGCACGCAACCGGCCTGCTCGGTGGCAGGTTGATCGGCACGCTCGAGCACCCGCAGGTTCAGCGGCCGGGCCGGCGGGGTGAAGAATCGGAACGCGTCATAGTGGCTACACCGCAGGTGATGCTTTTCGACGACCCGATCCGTCTCCCGCGCCCCCAGCCGCAGCGGCAGGTCATGGCGGAGCCGGTCGGCCCGATACACCATGGCCCACTCGTGGAGCCCGAAGCAGTCGAAACGCGCCGGATGCGCCGAGGTGTTGACCAAGAGGTTGCGTATGTAGTCGATCGTGGATCCGCGGCGGGCGCGGTAGGCCTCAGCGTCGAAAAGCACCTCATCGCCGAGCACGCGGTAGTCCTTCCACTGTCGGTGCGGCGCGCGACCATCCGGGTCGTCTAAGCGCGTGAGACCGCCGGGGTGCCAGCGTCGTAGGTGGCTGGGGCGTACGGGATAGTATTCGAAAAGAAAGTCGTAGACGGGGTGTTTCTCGTGCCGGGTGCGGCGGCGCAGGTGGTCGGCCGTGAGCTCATCGGCGGCCGCCTCGTGCGCGGCCTGCCGTTTAGTCCAGGTCTGCGCGCTGAGGATCATCGCCGCTTCGGCCTCCTGCGCTGAGGGCGGCCGCCGCCACGTTTCTGCGCGATCGGCGCGTTCTTCGGGCGCTTCTTGGCCGGTTTCTGGGCGTTTTTCGGTTTCTGCGACTGACCGGGCGGAGGCAGCGGGGCACCCCGGTAGGCGCGGGCGCCGGTGATGTCGGCGAGGGCGGGGCTGTCGGCGTCGATAAGCACCTCTTCAGCCTCGACCTGTGCCTTGCGCATCAGCGCGTCGACCTCCGCGCGCTGTTCCTCGATAACTAACGTAACGACGACCCCACTCGTCCCCGCCCGCGCCGTGCGGCCCGCGCGGTGGAGGTAGGTTTTGTGCTCGGCCGGTGGGTCGATGTGGACGACGAGGGAGACGTCGTGGATGTCGATGCCGCGCGCGGCGATGTCCGTCGCCACGAGCACGGGCAGTTTGCCGGAGTGGAAGCCTTCGATCGCCCGGGTGCGGGCGCCCTGCGACTTATCGCCGTGCAGGCCTTCCGCATTGATCCCGATGCGCCGCAGCTTCTTGACCTGCCGATCCACCCCATGCTTCGTGCGCATGAACATGATCGTGCGGCCCTCGCGCGCCGCGATGCGCTCGACGACGGCGTTGCGCGTCGGCCGATCCGCCACCACGAGCCGGTAATGCGTCATGGTGTCGACGGCGGCGCTCACCGGGGCGGTGGAATGGGTGACAGGATCATGGAGGTAGTGCTGGACGAGCTTATCGACGTCGCCATCCAACGTCGCCGAAAACAGCAGGCGCTGGCCGTGGTGGGGGCTGGCGTCGAGAAGCTGGCGCACCTGGGGCAAAAAGCCCATGTCGGCCATCTGGTCCGCCTCGTCGATCGCAGTGATGGCTACGTCTTCGAGGCTGAGGCGTTTCTGGTTGATGAGATCCTGGGCGCGCCCCGGGGTGGCGACGAGCACGTCAACCGGTGTGGCCAGCGCGCGGATGTGGTGGTTGATGTTGACACCGCCGACGACCTCGATGACCCGCAAGCCCAAGGCGGCGGCTAAATCGGCGAGGCGCTGACGGATCTGCGCAGCGAGCTCGCGGGTAGGGGAGAGCACCAGCCCGCGCGGGCGGCCCGGAATCGATGCGCCCGTGCCATGCAGGCGTTCCAGCATGGGCAGCCCGAAGGTTAGCGTCTTGCCGGAGCCGGTCGGTCCACGGCCGAGCACGTCCTTGCCGGCGAGCGCGTCCGGGATGGCGGCCTTTTGGATCGGAAAGGGGCTGGTGATGCCTTGGCGTTTGAGTACATCCACCACGGGGCGGGAAAGGCCGAGATCGCCGAAAGAAGTCATTGGTATGAATGTACCCAAAAATGCGGTGAAGGTGAGTGCTAGCGGGACGCTTCAGCATCGTTGCGCGGCCGGTACGCCTTAGCTTCGGGCAGGAAAGTGGTAGCGCTTACTGCGATGAACACAAAAGCGAATAGCACCCCCAGCCCAATTGGCATGAACGGCAACCAGGTTCCGAGAGAACCAGTCGTGGTGATGTAGGCGACGGTGGTGTACCAAAACCCAGCTATTATTGCCGAGACAGTCCCGCCCACAAACGGAAAGAAAACGGTCCAAAAGGCTGCCGACCTAATACCGAACTCAGATCGGCCGAGGATACGTAATGGGGCAAAAAACCGCAGCAGGTTTGTCCGGTTTCCGAGAGCCGAAACTGACAAGATGAGGCAGATCGCAAGCAAGGCGTATGCAGCCAAGGGGATAAAACTTCCCGTGCCATCACCATGTGGGCCGTAGAACAATTGAGTGTCCTCATCTGCTTGCGCTGCCCACTCCTTAGCGGATATGACCGCGTAGCCGTCAGGAGCCGTAGCGGAAGAATTCACGACCGCGAGCGCCCAAGCCGGATAGCCAGGTGGATCCTCCGTAACCGCTGTTGCGAGTCGCATGAAGTCGAGGTGGAACGGATTATCCTCCTCCGGAGCGAAAGGCTCATTGACAAACTCATCAATTACTTGGGTACTTGAGGCAGAAATGGTGTAGTCTTCCGCTTCATCTGGGTCGGCAGCCTCGATGCCCTCAGCTTCGACATCCGAGAACTGCCAATAGATGACTCCGTGACACATTTCACCCAGGTTTTCGCAGATCGTGTCGGCGTCATCGGGGTCCGTGAGGCGATGATCTTCAGTAGCGATAACTGGAACGTCATTGACATTCTGCGCGGCGTAATATGCGCCTGCGTGAAGAGAAGAGTATGCCCACGAGAATCCGGCCAGAGGAATAGCCACAAGCACTGCAGAAAGACCTACGCGCGAGAGCGTATCTGCAGTGGATACTGATCGTAGCCCGAGCGCAGGAGCCCGCCATCCGACCGTTTGACTCAACAGTGAAGAGAGCAGCCCGGCAAGAATCCTAGTCAAAGGCTTTGCCAGAACAGCTGCGAGTACGAGGGTTGTTAAGATCATTACGACTACGATATGAATCGTTCTACCCCCGAACAGAGCCCATATGCCGCACGCTATATTCACTGCCGCGACTACGACGCCTACGGTAGTTGCGAATTGTGCGCTCTTTTTAGAGCCCGGTACAGAATCCAATTGCTTGTCTAGCACCTGTCCTGGGCTGATGGTTCCTACCCCAATCAGGTACATGGCGCCGAGGACGAGAGGTGCAGTCCAAACGACCTGTAGGGGAGAGCTCCAGGTGTGCGGAAAGTCCGTAGTGACCCCCAAAAGACAAGCGAAAGCAAGGGGCGAACTATCAGGCGCCCGAGGACAACCGCTGAAACGCTGGCCAGACCTGCCAGAATAAGCGCCTGCACTAACAGATGACGCCGAAAGAACCCGTCGCTGACACCGAGATTTCTGAGTGCCCCGAGGGTGCTACTGTGATCGCGAATGAAACTCTGATGGGCGAGGCGCACACCGAAAATAGCAGGGAAAACAGCAATTGAGCTGAGATTTACCATTCCCTGCTTCATGTCGTCAGCGCCACCCTCGGAGAAAGCTACATAGAGAATGGTCCCTACGAGAGCCCCGACAACCACCGCTGTGACGATCAAACCACCAAGATAAGGGCGAGCGGTAGTTTTGAGTTCCCTGCGATACGCCGTTGTTGGAGTGAGCGTCTTCATGTTACCGCCCCATTTCGAGCAAAGTAGGGGCACTGCCATCGAACAGCTCTTGATGGGAGCAGTACACCACGATGGCACCGCTTTGGGTGGCATGCTGCATGAGGGCTTCGACGGCGCCGATGTTGCGCTTGTCTAGCGCGCTGACTGGTTCGTCGAGGAGCAGCAAAGCCGGTCGGGATGCCACTGCCTGAGCTATCGATACCCTCTGCCGCTGGCCGCCGGAAAGGTCGGTTGGTAACGCACGTGCGTATTCAGACATTTTCAGCTTGCCCAAGAGGTCCACCTGCTGGTTATCCGATAGGTTTCGACCCGCCACTTGGGCTGCGAGCGCAAGGTTTTCTTGACACGTCAAACTGTCCAGCAAAGTCGGGGCTTGGGGAGCATAGCCTACGTGACGGGCCCGCCAACGGGAGAATTTCCCGTTGTTCCACCGGTCTGCTCGCTTGCCATCGATCAGAAACTGGCCGTCCTGAGGCTTTTTCAGTCCGGCCAAAATGTCAAGGGCAGTTGACTGAATCGGCCTGAGTTTTTCGGAGACTACGGGTAAAAGCCTTACTGGGCTCTTCGGGTGGTGTTGAATTCCTCGTAGTCCTGCTCGTATTCGATCGGGGGAACGTCACTGATCGACGAGTGCAGACGCTGGTGATTGTACCAGTAGACCCACGAGGCCGTTTCCGTTCCGACCTCCCGGGCATCCCTCCACGTACGACGTGGATCGAAGCCGATCAGTTCGGTCTTGTACAGCCCGATCGCCGATTCCATCATCGCGTTGTCCAAGGCGTCACCAGCCGAGCCGATCGAGCCCTGCAACCCGGCCTCGACAAGGGCATCGGTAAACGCCATAGAGGTGTACTGGGCTCCCGCGTCCGAGTGGTGGACGATGCCGGTGGCGGTGAAGTCCATCCTCGTGCGCCGACGGGAAAACAGGGCGTGCTCCAGGGCCATGAGCACCATCCGGGTGTCCATGACCGTGGTGACCACCCAGCCGAGGACCTGCCGCGAGTAGGCGTCGACAATGAAGGCGACGTAGCAGAAGCCCTCCCGGGTCCAGACGTAGGTGAAGTCCGCGATCCACCACTGATCCGGGTGCGACGGATACGCCCACCGCCGGTTGATCAGGTCCGGGTGCCGGCGGTGGACCGGGGTGGCCACGGTGGTCTTCTTGCGGTGCATCCCGCGGGACACACCGCGGATGCCGGTGATCTTCATCAGTCGTTCGACCTGGTCACGGCCAACAGTCATGCCGTCACGGATGGCTGCTTTCCAGAGTTTGCGCCGGCCGTAGACTCGGCGGTTGGCCTCCCACAACCGGTAAAAGCGGTGGGCGGCGTACGCTTCGTCGAGTTCGGCGTCCGAGGGGCCGAAGCCGCGGACCTGATGGTCGTAAAAGGTGCTTGGGGCAATCGCGATGCCATGGGCAGTCAAGGTTTCGCAGATTGGCCAGACCCCGAAGCGGTGGCGGTAGGTGCGGATGAACTCCACGATTACCGAAGTTTGCGGTCGAGCTCCGCCTGGGCGAAAAAGCCGACGCCGTTTTCAAAATCTCATTGGCGCGTCGCAGCTTGGCCACTTCCTTGGCCTGCTCGTCGTAGGCGGCCTGGAGTTGCTGGTAGGACAGGGAACCGGGCTCAGGAGCTTCGGCCTGCTTTTCCTGGATTCGGATCCAGTTGCGCAGGGTGGATTCCTTTACGCCGAGCAGTTCGCCGATCTCCCGGCGGGCGCCCGCCTTGGAGATGTCGCCTTCTTCGAGGCGCTCGAAGTACATGCGCACCGCGCGCTCCTGCGTGACTGCGTCGTACTGACTGGGTCGTGCCATGCTGATCTTCCTCCTAGGGTAAAACCTAGTCTCCGACCAACCCAGGCCGCCTCAGACTTACCGCTACCTGACGGGCCACGGACCGCGTAAATACCAGGCCTGTTCAAGACCAAGGAGACGGAATTCAGAACAGGGGGCGAGTGTTTTAAGTATCTAAAGCTCAGATCTTTCCATACGATTTCCATGGTGCCTCCGGCGGTTGCAGGTTACTGCGACGCCCTCACCCTATGACATAAACCACTTAGATGCATTTCTAGAATTACTAAAATAGGAATTACTTGCGTTTTCAACTATTTCCTCCGTCACATTCAACCCCTGAGCGGAGGCAGCTTTGCTATTAGCCTGTCGATTGTTGCCCTGTAGGAATAAGTCCGTCTACCCGGACGAAGAGGATCACGATGTCTTTTACCTCGTCCTTAAACGCCCTCAGGCGCTGGGCCGAGAGTTTTATGAGAAATTCCCCAGCGTTAAAGCCGAAATTCAAACAAGCCTTGTCCCTGCTTGGCGACGATGCTCGCGAGAACCCCTATGAAGGCTCCCGTGGTAGCGCTTCTGAGAAGGAGCATTACCGCAAAGCTGAAAGCCGTTGGCGCCAAGCACTCGCGGGCAACGACCTACCCTCACCTGGGGCGGTGATCATGGCCGTCACCCAATTCGCTCTTTTCATCCAGGGGATTATCGCCGGCAAAGCGACGGCCTAGAGGTGGTACGCAACCACTGTCGGTGAAAGACTGATACCCATTGGGTGGTCTTTCAATTCCGAAAAGGAATTATTTCATCGCGGCTCACATAATGGTTTGCCCCGATACCCCAAACTGGGCGATCGGCCTAACAGACAAGGCGAGACAGCGCATATCCGTTGCCTGGAGAGGCATCGTTCTAGGCTACTGGCGCCATAGTCCTAGTTGCAGTCCGCTTTCCTACTAAAGGTCATATGTCGATTTTTCAACGAAAAATCGACACGTTCTCGCAACGTGTCGATTCCGCGTACATATGACCGAGCGGTGCGCGCGCCGCTAGTTAAGCTTCGTCTCGCTGCGATCGCCGGACCACTCGGTGTGGAACGTGCCTTCCTTATCCACGCGCTGGTAGGTGTGCGCGCCGAAGAAGTCGCGCTGCGACTGGATGATAGCCGCTGGCAGGCGCTCGGCACGCAGCGAGTCGTAGTAGGCGAGCGACGAGGTAAACACCGGCGCCGGCAGCCCCTGGCGGGTGGCGTAGATGACCACGTCACGCCAGGCATCCACCAGATCGCTGAGCTCGGTGTGGAAATACGGATCCAGCAACAAAGAAGTCAACGCCGGGTCCTTGTCGTAGGCCTCCTTGATGCGGTCCAAGAACGCGGCGCGGATGATGCAGCCCTCACGCCAGATAGTGGCCAGGCGGCCGCGGTCGATGTCCCAGCCGTATTCCTCGGAGCCGGCGCGGATCTCGTCGAAACCCTGCGCGTAGGCGACCAGCTTCGAGGCATACAGCGCCTTGCGCACGCGCTCGATAAAGTCTTCCCGGCTAATCCCCAGCTCCTCAAAGCCTGCCAGTGTACCGCTCGGCAGATTCCCCTGGGCTGCCTTGCGCTGATCCAACGAGGACGACAGCGCCCGGGCGAACACGGCCTCACCGATGGCGGTGGTGGGTACCCCCAAATCGAGGGCCTGCTTCACCGTCCAGCGGCCGGTGCCTTTCTGGCCGGCGGCGTCGAGGATGACGTCGACAAGCGGCTTGCCGGTCTCCGCGTCAACCTGCCGCAAGACCTCGGCGGTGATCTCGATGAGGTAGGAGTCAAGGTCGCCCTTGTTCCACTCGGCGAAGATCTCGGCGATCTCGGCGGGCTCCAGCCCCGCGCCGAAGCGCAACAGCTGATACGCCTCGCCGATAACCTGCATATCCGCGTACTCGATGCCGTTGTGCACCATCTTCACGTAGTGGCCGGAACCGTCCGGGCCAATATGATCCACACACGGGGTACCATCCGGGGCGACCGCGGCGATGGACTCCAGAAGCGGGCCCAAAGACTCCCAGGACTCCTTCGGCCCGCCCGGCATGATCGCCGGGCCTCGCAGCGCGCCTTCCTCACCGCCGGAGATACCAGCGCCCACGAAGTGGCGGTTACGCTGGGCCATCTCCTTCTCGCGGCGGATGGTGTCAGTAAACAGGGAGTTGCCACCGTCGATGATGACGTCACCATCGTCCATCGCATCGGCGAGCTGGTTGATCACCGCATCGGTCGCAGCACCGGCCTGGACCATGATGATCGCCCGCCGTGGGCGCTCGAGGCGGGAGACGAACTCCTCGATCGTCTCGGCAGGAAGGAAGTTTCCGGTCTCACCGAAGTCCTCCATGAACCGGGTGGTCTTCTCCGTCGACCGGTTATACACGGCGACCGTGTGGCCGCGGGATGCGAAGTTACGGGCGAGGTTGGAGCCCATGACGGCCAGGCCCACGACGCCGATCTGTGCGAGATTCGATTCAGAGCTCATGGCCTCTGATTCTACGTCCGTTTGTACGATCGAGGCCATGGACTATCTGGATCTTCTGCGTGATGTCGAAAACCGCCTCGACGATGACGGGCTTAACCAGCTCAACGAGGCGCTGGTCGGGCTCGAAAAGCTCTACGGCCTGCGCTACACAGACATCAGCCGCGAACAGGTCGTCGCGGAAGTAGATATCGACGATCGCCTGCGCCAATACGTCGGCGTGGTCAACGGGGGAGTGATGGCCGGTGTCGCCGAGTCGGTCGCCGGGGTGGCCGGCCTGCTAGCCGCCGGCCAGCACGTCGTGGGGGTCAACAACTCGACGGATCTCATTCGCCCGGCGAAGGAGGGGGTGCTCCGCGCCGTCGCCAAGCCCATTCATACCGGGCGAAGCACCCAGCTTTTCGATGTCGAGATCACCAACTCCGCCACCCTGGTGGCCCGCTCGACCATGCGCAACATGGTCCTGAACTGACGCCTAAAGCCACTGGTTGCGGCGGAACCACAGGAATAGGATCACCATGATGGCCACGATCACGCCGAGGACGATGAAATAGCCGTATTCGCTGTTGAGCTCGGGCATGTTGGTGAAGTTCATTCCGTAGATGCCCGCGATCAGGGTGGGCACCGCGGCCATGCCGACGAACGCCGAGATCGTGCGCATATCACGGTTTTGTTGGAGGGTGACTTTCGCCACGGAGGCATCGAGTAGCGAGGTGAGGCGTTCGTCGAAACCCGCGATGTGATCGCGCACGATCATCTCGTTGTCGAGGACGTCGCGGAAATAACTGCGGACCTGCTTCGGCACCAGATCCTTGTTTTCTTTGATGATGCCGGTCAGCGCCTCGACCAGCGGGTCGGTGGCGTGGCGCATCTCTAGGATCTCACGCTTGAACAGATAGATCCGGTCGATGTTGAAGCTGGAACCGGGCGTGAATACTTCCTCTTCGATCTCGTCGATCTCGCGGGAGAGCAACGCGGTGATGCGGCGGTAATTCTCGACGAGGTGATCGGAGATGCGCCACGCGAGGGCGGCGGGGCCGTGGGCGTAAAGCTCGGGGGAGGCGTCGATTTCGTCGAAAAGTAAAGGCATCACCGCGTCGTGGCGGATGGTGATGATGAAGTCGGCGCCGATGATCATCTGGATCTCGCCGGTGGCGATGACGTCGCGGGTATCGGAGACCTGCTCGTCGTCGGTAAAACGCACGGCACGGACGACGGCGAAAAGTTGGTCGTCATAACGCTCAACCTTCGGGCGCTGATGGGCGGTCACCGCGTCTTCGACGATGAGCTCGTGGATCCCGAACTTCTCCGCGACAATAGCCATCTGGTGATCGTCTGGCTCACGCAAAGCCAGCCACACATACCCGTTGGGGTATTCACGGACCTCCTGAAGCGCGGAGGAGAGGTGGTACTCGCCGGGCAGGCGGGTGCCGTCGACGACGATACGGCAGTGCTCGATCGCCCGCTCGACGGGGACCGTGAGCTTGCTGCTGCGGGAGGTAGCGCCCATGAATCTTCACCTTCCTATACTGGTGCCATGACGACCTGGAAAGAAGTGACCACGGCCAACCCGGCTCACTCCGAAAACTATGCCAGACGTTGGAAGATCATGGAATCGCAGGGCCAAGACATCCACGGTGAGGCCCGCCTGATCGACGCCATGGTCGAACGCGGTTCCCGCATCCTCGATGCCGGCTGCGGCACGGGGCGCCTCGGCGGGTACTTGGCGGCGCGCGGGCACACGGTCGTCGGCACGGATTTAGACCCAGTGCTCATCGAGCACGCCGTGACCGACCACCCGACCGCCACCTGGTACGTCGGCGACCTCTCCGAGGAGCCGATCCCCGAGGCCGAGTTCGACCTCGCGGTCTCGGCGGGCAATGTCATGGGCTTTCTTGCCGACGACGGCCGCACCCCCGCACTACAGCACATCTTTGATGCGCTCAAGCGCGGCGGGCGCTTCGTCGTCGGTTTCGGCGCCGGCCGCGGGTGGGGTTTCGACGACTTCCTCACCACCGCCCGCGACGTGGGCTTCAGGATCGACCACACCTTTTCCAGCTGGGACCTGAAGCCCTTCAACGAGGACTCAACGTTCCTCGTTGCCGTGCTGACCCGCAGCTAGTTGGTCTTCTTCTCGTCGGAAGGATCGATGTCGTCGATCTCGATCTGCGGGTTGGTGTTCTTCCGCTGATCCTCGGAGCCGAACTCCAGGCGCGTACGCGCCATGAACTGCTGCCAGGTGGTAGCGAGGTTCGTGCGATCGCGGGAGAGCACGTTGAGGCCCCAGTTGATCGCGGAGACGAACCGGTTGCGGAAACCAACGAGGAACATGACGTGGACGGCGAGCCACATGACCCAGCCGATGAAGCCAGTGACCTCGACGTTGCCCATCTTCACCACAGCGGAGAAGCGCGAGATGATCGCCATCGAGCCCTTGTCGAAGTACTCGAAGGGCTTGCGCTCCTCGGCGCTCTGCTCGCCCTCGACCTCGCGGGAGATCTGCTGGGCCGCGTACTGACCACCCTGGATAGCGGTCTGGGCCACGCCCGGCAGGTTGTCCAGATCCATCATGTCGCCGACGACGAACACGTTGGACTTATCACCGACGGTGAGGTCCTTGTTCACGGCCACCTTGCCGGCGCGGTTGACCTCAGCACCCGTCTGATCGGCGAGGAGCTTACCCAGCGGGGAAGCCTGCACGCCGGCGGACCAGATCTTGGTCTTGGAGTTGATGGTGTCCTCGGAATCATCCTTGGTGGACTTGTAGGTGACCGTGTCGTCGGTCATGTCGGTGACCATGGCGTTGAGCTTCACGGTCACCCCGAGCTTCTCCAACTGACGCTGGGCCTTACGTCCCAGACGCTTACCGAACGGCGGCAGCACCTGCGGCGCAGCATCCATGAGGATGATCTTCGCGGACTCCGGCTGGAACTGGGTGAACTCGCCCTTGAGGGTGCGGTGGGCCATCTCGGCGAGCTGGCCGGCTAGCTCGACACCGGTCGGGCCGGCGCCAACGACGACGAAGGTCAAAAGCTTCTCCCGCTCCGCCGGGTCCTGCGTGATCTCAGCGCGCTCGAACGCACCGATGACGCGGGCACGGATCTCGAGAGCATCGTCGAGAGTCTTCATGCCAGGGGCGAACTCGGCGAAGTGATCGTTGCCGAAGTAGGACTGGCCAGCACCGGCGGCGACGATGAGCGAGTCATAAGAGTAGGAACGCTCATACTGGCCGAGCTTGGAGTGCACCAGCTGCTCGTCGGTGTCAATGTCGACGACCTCACCCTTGACGACGTCGACGTTCTCCTGCTTCCGCAGCACCTGCCGGGTCTGCGGGGCGATCTCACCCGACGACAAAATACCGGTGGCCACCTGGTACAGCAGCGGCTGGAACAGGTGGTGGTTGGTGCGGTCAATCAGGGTGATGTCGACGTTCGCATGCTCGAGCTCCTGGGCGGCGAAAATTCCGCCGAAGCCAGAACCGATGATGACGACGTGGTGGCGGCCGCCTTCCGGGCGGTAGGCGCTAACGCTCATTGGGGCAATACACTCCCTGTCTAGGATTTAGTCTGATATGACGTTATGCCGCCCCCATACTAGACCCTGTTGCACCTAGCCCGCGCGTCCGGCCGAAAAACGGAGGCCACGGGCACTAGCGTGGGGTGAGTGAACGGCAACCATCTCGACGTCATCGACGACCACGCCTGGCCGACGATCGCGCACCCAGACCCGGCCCCGCTCGGCCGCGTCGGTCGCCGTCTCGCCGAAGCCCACTTCGCCTCCGCTGCCCGCAAGGCGGAGCTCGCGCTTGTCGACGGCGCCGACCTCATCATCGACCACGACGACTTCTTCGACCGCATCGCCTCCGCCGGCTGGACCGGCTTCGCGGAGTCCTACATGGCAGGAGAGTGGCGCTCCGAAGACGTCACCGGGGTCCTATACAAACTCATCGGCAGTGGCTACCGCCCGCGGCGTACACAGAAAGCAAAAGGGGAGACCGGGGTCGGGGAGTTGCCGCCAGAGTTGGTCCGCCTCTTTTCCGGCGACGGCATGAGCGCCTTCCCGGCGATCTTCACCAGTGCCGTGTCCACCTCCGTGCGGACCTCCGTGAAAAGCCACGTGCCCGGCGCTGGCCGGGGACGCGAGCCGGGCAAACACTTCGTCGATATCCGCACCTACGACCCCGCCCGCAACCTCGAACGCGACGACTTAGGTTCCGGGCAGCGCCAGGCCACCGAAGCGCTTCTCGACGCCGCCAACGTCCGCGCCGGCACCCACGTCCTGGAATACCCTTCGGCGGGTGGCTCCGCGGCGATCTTCGCGGCGAAGAGGCGCGCGGCCGTCGATACGCTCACCGGCGATGTGGAGATGGCCGCCGCGCTCAAGGAACGCTTCACCCTCGCAGGTGTCGCCGACTCGGTGCAGACCGTGGTGCGCGACTCCGTGCTCAGCGGAGTCAGCGACTGGCGGGCGCGTTATGACGCCATCGTCAGCGTGGACAAGCTGGAGGTGATCACTCCGAAACAGCGCATCGCCGTGCTGCGCGCGATGGATCGCATGCTGCAGATGGGCGGAAAAGTCGCCATCCAGATGACCGTGGCGACCGACGAGATGACCACAGCCGGACGCGACGCGACGCGGGTACTGGGCCACTACATCTGGCCGGGCCTCGACTACCCGACAGTCGACGACATGCACCGCCTCGCCGACCGCCACACCGGCCTAAGGATCATCTCGCAGACTCACAGCGGATCGCACACCATCGAAAGCCTGAAGTTCCAGGCCTTACTGTTTGCCGGCCATACCCGCGAAGCCGCCGCCGAAGGCTTCGACGCCGTCTACCGACGCCTCTGGGCATACCAGTTCGCCCTGCGGCGCGCCCTGTTCGAACTCGGGATGCTCGATACCGTGCAGCTCGTGCTCACGCACCGCAACCGCGGCGGGCGGCGGTAGGGGGCGGTTTCCGGGTCTGTTCTTCGCGGTTCGTTGCGGTGCTGCCTGATCGAGGCATAGTGCGTTTGCGCTGGTCGAAAGGAGGTGCCCCTAAACGAGTCCCGCGCGGTCGAAACCAGCACTCCTTTAGATGCTACTCATTTCTACCAGCGATAGCGCACCATGCACAACCAAGACCACACCGCAAGAAAACCCCACCCAAAGCACCACCGCTAGATCTGCGTCATGTCGTCGTTCTTGGTCTCGCGCGCGAGGAGAACCGCGATAAGCGACACAGCCGACACAGCGATTAGGTACCAACCGACGGCCTGGACACCGATGCTCGCGGCCAACGCCGTCGCGATGAAGGGGGCGACGGCCGCGCCCAGGATCGAGGAGACGTTGTAGGCGATGCCGGAGCCGGTGTAGCGGACGTTGGTGGGGAAGAGCTCGGGCAGGATCGCGGCCATCGGACCGAAGATCATGCCCATGAGGAACATGCCTACGCCCAAGAAGATGCCGACGCTCAGCATGGTCGCGGTCTCCGGGTTCAGAAGCCAGTTGAAGGTCAGGCCGAAGATGATGATCGCGACGGTGGTCCAGCCGAGGGTGGGGCGGCGGCCCCAGTTGTCGGCAAGCCAGGAGGCCAGCGGGATTCCGCCCATGAAGGCGAAGATGGTGATCACCTGGATCTCCAGGAAGGCGATGTAGGGGATACCCAGCCCGACGCCGCCGGCCTCCGGATCCGCGATACCGAAGGAGAGGATCCACGTGGTCACGATGTAGAACAGCGTGTAGCAGCCGACCATGATGAAGGTGCCGGAGAACAGTGCTCGCCAGGAGGTCCGGAAGACTTCACCGAGCGGGGAGGAGACCTTCTTGCCGGTATCGACGGCCGTCTGGAACACCGGGGTCTCTTCGAGCTTGAAACGCACGTACAGGCCGACGATGACCATGACGGCGGACAGCAAGAAGGGGACACGCCAGCCCCACTCCATGAACGGGCCGGTGGTATCGCCCAGGTTGTAGCCCAGGGTCGCGACGAGAATCAGGAACAGCCCATTGGCCAAAAAGAAGCCAAACGGTGCACCGAACTGCGGCCACATCGCCGCCTGAGCGCGCTTGCCTTGCACGGCGTATTCGGAGGATAGCAGCGCCGCGCCCGACCACTCGCCGCCGAGGCCGAGGCCCTGGCAGAAACGCATCAACGCCAACAGTGCCGGCGCCCAGAGTCCTACCTGCGCGTAGGTGGGCAGGATGCCGATGATGAAGGTCGCAATGCCCATCGTCAGCAGCGCACCGACGAGCGTCGCCTTCCGGCCCACCCTATCGCCGAAGTGGCCGAAGATCACCGAGCCCAGTGGGCGGGCGATGAACGCCAGGCCGAAGGTGGCGAAGGACTGCAGCAGAGCGACGGTCGGGTTATCCGTCTCCGCGAAAAACAGGTACGGAAAAACGGCCACGGCGGCGGTGGCATAGGCGTAGAAGTCATAAAACTCGACCGTGGTGCCGATGGTCGATGCGAAGTTCACACGCACCCGGTCTCGGCGAGTGAGATTCTCGCCGGACCGGACGGCAGTGGAGGTAGCGGTGGACATGGTCAAACTCTCAATGGTTTAGATCATCAGGTACCGGTAAGACACTAGCCATTCCCATACCATGAGAGCAAATATCCACGCAATGAGACGGGAACGTCTCAGATCTCTCGGTTATCGATCAGCCGCACCGGGCCCACCCACACCGCCCCGAGAGCCAACGCCGGACGCTCGCGCGTCTCGCTCAGCGTCTCGGGATCGACCACCACGAGGTAATCGACATCGACCTCAGCAGCCAGGCGTGCGCGCACGTGCGCAAGATCTGCGCCCTCGGCCAGCGCCTCCAGCGCGCGCGGAAGCGCGAGCGCTTGCTCGCGTTCGGCGGGGGAGAGACGCCGGTTGCGGCTCGATTCCGCGAGCCCGTCGGCGGCCCGCACGATCGGCGCGGCCAGGATCTCCACACCTAGGTTGAGGTCTGCGACCAGCCGCTTCACGACGGCCACCTGCTGCGCATCCTTCTGCCCAAAGTAGGCCCGGTGAGGGCGCACGATGTTAAAAAGCTTGGCGACGACCGTCGCCACGCCATCGAAATGCCCCGGCCGGGACGCGCCCTCGAGCACGGTGCCCATCTCGCCGGTGCTCACCGTCACGATCGGCCCACCGCCGGGATACATGTGCTCCACGGTGGGCGCGAGCACGATATCGACTCCGAGTTCGGAAAGAAACTTAAGGTCAGAGTCGAGATCCCGGGGGTAGTTGTCATAATCTTCCGGCTCGTTGAACTGGAGGGGATTGACGAAGACGCTCACCACCACGGTGTCGTTGTTTGTGCGGGCGGCGGTGATGAGGGAGGCGTGGCCGTCGTGAAGCGCCCCCATGGTGGGAACGAAGCCCACCGTGCCTTCAAGCGTGGGGAAATCGGCCGGGTTTTCAATAACGCGCATTAGTGATCGAAGGACTCCTGTGTTGAGGGAAACGTGCGTTCGCGCACGTCATTACGGTAGGACTCGGCGGCCTGGCGGAGCTGATCGCCAAGTGCGGCGTACTGGCGCACAAACGACGGAGAATGTGCGCTCATGCCCATGGCGTCGGCCCAGACGAGGACCTGGCCGTCGGTGCCGTTGCCTGCGCCGATGCCGATGACGGGGATATCGACAGCCGCCGAGACGTCCGCACCCACGGCCGCGGGAATCATTTCGACGACCAACGAAAATGCCCCGGCGGCCTCGACGGCGCGGGCTTTCTCGATGAGGCGCGCAGCATCCGCGTCGCGGCCCTGGACGCGGTGACCGCCGAGCGCGTGCACCGACTGCGGGGTGAAGCCGAGATGCCCCATGACGGGGATGCCGGCGTCGACGATGCGGCCGATGGTGGAGGTGCGGGCGCCCTCGAGCTTCACGGCGGCGGCGCCAGTCTCGCGCATGATGCGCACGGCGTTGCGGACGGCATCCTCGTCGCTGGCTTCATAGGTGCCGAAAGGCATGTCGACGACCACCAGGGCGCGCCTCGTAGCGCGAGTGACGGCACGGGCCATCATGATGATCTCGTCGAGGGTGATCTCGAGCGTGGAGTCGAGACCCAGCATGACGTTGGCGGCGGAGTCGCCAACGAGGAGGACGTCGATGCCGGCCTCGTCGAAGACGCGGGCAGTGAGGGCGTCATAGGCGGTGAGCATAGAGATGGGCTCGGAGGAGTTCTTGGCGAGCGCGAGGTGACGGGTGCGCACTCGTTTGAGATTGTTCAGCATGAGGTAGGAGTATACCGAATCTAAAATGACATAATGTACATTATCGGCGCATTATTAACGTGCGGGCGCCGGAAGCTGGCGTGCCGTTATGCCCGCTATTAACGTCACTGTGACGTATTGTCGCCGCGTTGACGGTAGACCCCTGCCAACTGCCAGACAGTTACCGCGATGAGAATGATCCCGATGCCGGCGAGCAACCACATCTGCTGCACCGCGACGAAGATGACGAAGGCGATGAGAAGGATGAGCCGGACCCACAGCGCGGCGAGCATCTAACCCTCCTTCGCGAACGCCAGGCGGATGTTGAGCTCGCCCTCGTCGGCGATCTCCGCGGCGATCATCTCCGGCGACTCGACGCCGAACTCGTTGCGGTTGATAATCGGCGCTCCGGAGATGAGCAGTTGATCGTCGTCACGCACGGCCTTAAACGTATCGCTAATCTCGTGCGTCTGATCCTTGATGGTCAGATCGCCGGTGACCTCGATTTCGCCCGCGCTACCGTCTTCCGGCAGGTGCGACAGATCGATCGGCTCGGTGATCTTAAAGCTCGACGTCGGATATTGATCGGTCTCGAAGAGTTTGCGGCGCACGTTCTCGTCGCGGACATCCCGATCGGAACCAATAGTTGTCATGTCAACTTCAACGTGGCCGGCCGTGAGCGTTTCCTGCTCGATGGTCGCCTCCCCGACGACATCGAAGGTCGTGCCACTGGTCACCCGCGCGTCACTCGGCAGAAGCTCCTCGAAGGTAAAGCCCACCGCCGTCGTGTTCGGGCGCTCGCCGTCGACAATCGTCCACTCGCCGTCCAGCTCCGTGCTCGCGGGTTGGGTCTTTGAGGTATCGACGGGCTCGGTGCGCACGCCCGGGCCCGTCAGAAGCCCCCAGACCACCGGGACGACGGCCACGAGGGTCAGCAGCACGATGAGCACCACGAAGACCGTAATGACGATCTTCGGATTGATCTTCGTAAAAGGACCTGCAGACAACGGATCTACCCCAATCTCTCTATCCGCCGAGCCAGCTGCACCAGTTCCGTGCTCAGCTGTTGAATCTCGGTGGCGTCGGCACCTTCCTGTGCCGCGGTGGCGATGTCTTCCGCGGCACACCTGAGCTCAAACAGGTTGTCATGCAAACGACGAACCTTCTCCGGACTCATGGTAACTGCTTCGGGATCCGAACTGTGAGCCGCTAAGCGTTGCCGGTGCTCATAGGCACGCTGCCGACACGACGGGCGGCAGTACTTACGCGGACGCCCTCGCCCCTGATGCGGTACTTCCCTACCGCACCACGCGCAGGTCGGCTTCGTCTCGGACACTCCGTCAATGCTACTCGACGAGCCGACGGAACAAATCGAACACCCGGGTCGTTATACTTCTTGAGGACTTATTCGCCCAGCCGAAAGGGATGATCACGCATGGCAGACCGCGTGCTTCGTGGCAGCCGCATGGGTGCCGTCAGCTACGAGACGGACCGTGACCACGACCTGGCCCCGCGCCAGATGGTGAAGTACCGGACGCCGGACGGCACAATTTTCGACGTCCCGTTCGCCGACGACGCGGAGATCCCAGAGGAATGGCTGTGCAAGAACGGCCAGGTCGGCGAGCTCGTCGAGGGTGAGGGCGTCAAGTCCAAGCCGCAGAAGCCGCCGCGCACCCACTGGGACATGCTGCGCGAGCGCCGCTCCCTCGAAGAGCTCGATGAGCTGCTCGAAGAGCGCCTCGACATGCTGCGCAAGCGGCGCCGCACCGCCGCCAAACTGCTCAAGGAGAAGCAAGAGGAAGAGGCCAAGAAGAAGTAACCCGCCTCTCCCCTTGTCCGCCGGCCCCGCCCACGCACTCGTTGCTCGGCGGGGCCGGTTGTCGTGTGCGGGGTGTGGTGCTGCGGGCCGAGTACTGCGGGCCAAGCGCTGCACAAACCCTTGAAGGAGGATGCTTAAAAGGCGCGCCCTTCAAGCCCTACCGAGTTGAGCCACCCCAGGCCCCACCTAGCGGTTCTTCAGCGCCTGACGCAGCAGCCGGGCAAGCTCGGAGTGCTGCACCTCGTAGTTGGCCATCCTGACCACCTCGCCGCCGAACTTGCCCAGGTTACGCAGGCGAATGCCCAGCCGTCGGCCCAGGCCGTTGAGGCGGGAGTGCTCGAACTCGTAGCTAGCGAACCGGCCCAGCTCCTGGGCCATGTCGACGGCCTGGTTGGTGCGGTGTTCGACGCCCCAGCGGGTGACCTCGAACAGCGAGTCCTTGACGAAGGAGCCGTCGAGCTTCGATTCGCCGTGCTGGCGCTCGGTGAAGGTGATGGGCACCTCGCGGACGTCGAAGGATTCCTGGTAGGCGCGGAAAGCGGCCTCGACCTGGAAAATGTAGCCGGCGCGCGAAAGAGTGTCGATGTCGATGGTTTCGAGGACTTCACGTCGATAAGCGCGGTATCCCGCCGTCATATCCGTAAGCCCGGTGCCCAGCGCCAGCCCGATGTAGAGGTTGCCCCCGCGCGAGAGCACGAAGCGGTCCTTCGGCCAGTTGACCACCTCCCCGCCCTCGACGTAGCGCGAACCGATGACGAGGTCGGCGTCGTCGTCGATCTCGTCGAGCAGGCGCTGCAGCTGCTCGGGGGCATGCGATCCGTCGGCGTCCATCTGGACGAAGACCTCGTAGTCGCGCTCTAAGCCCCAGTGGAAGCCGGCGAGGTAGGCGCCCAGCAGGCCGTCTTTTTCCTTGCGGTGGAAGACGTGGACGTTGTCGTTGGCCTCGGCGAGCTCGTCGGCTTTCTCGCCGGTACCGTCCGGGGAATTGTCATCGACGATGAGGAGATCGATCTCCGGCTGCGCAGCCAGGATGCGGCCGGTGATGGTGCCTATGTTGTCGATCTCGTCGTAGGTCGGCACGATGACCAAGGTGGAGTGCGGCATAATCTCGCTTCCTATCGGCGGGACCTGGTGGTGATGACAGCGCCCAGGGTCAGAACCACTCCTATGATAGTCAGGACCCATTCGATGATCTCGCCGAACCGGACTGCGGGCGTCACCGTGTCTTTCAGCGGCAGGTTCTCGCTCAGGGTGGCGGGCTCAAAGATCTCGGTGTGCTGGCTGACGGAGCCGTCGGGATGAACGATTGCGGAGACCCCGGAGGTGGCGGCGACAACCACCGCGCGGTCGGTCTCGATGGCGCGCAAGCGGCTCATCGCCAGCTGCTGGTAGGTCATATCGGAGTAGCCGAAGGTGGCGTTGTTGGTCGGGGTCGTCAGGATCTGGGCGCCGTGCTCGATGGCGGTGCGATACGCATCGTCGACGATGACCTCGAAGCAGGTGGCCACCCCGATGGTCGTGCCGTCCATTGCGACGGTGAAGTTGCCGTCACCAGGCGAGAAGTTGCCGGCGAGCTCCACGTAATCAGAAAACAGCGCGAAGAAATCGCGCATCGGCATGTACTCGCCGAAAGGCTGAAGGTAGACCTTGCGGTGGAAGTCTCCTGCTCCGGTGTCGGGGTCGAAGACCTGCATGGTGTTGTAGTAGCCGTGCTCATCTTCGGTGATGGTGCCGACGAGCACCGGCGCGTCCACACTCTGCACCGCCCGGGTGATCGCCTCGGCGGCCTGCGGGTCTAGGAAAGGGTTCACATCCGAGGAGTTCTCCGGCCAGAAGACCAAGTCCGGATCCCCTTCGAGCGACTCGGTGACACGGACGTGGTTGTTGAGCACCGCGCGCTGCTGGGCGTTGAAATCCAGCCCCAGGCGCGGGACGTTGCCCTGGATGGCGGCCACATTGACGTCGCCAAGCGAACGTGTCTGCCCCACCCCGGAGATGAGGCCGGCCGCCACCACGAGCAGCAGCGTCAGTGCCCCAGCAACCCGCGGGCTTAAGATCACTGCGGCCAGCCCCGTGCCCGCCAGCGCGGCGGCGAAGCTCACCAACACCGGCCCACCCCAGCTCGCCAGCGTGGCCAGCGGGCCGTCGATCTGCCCCCACGCGAGGCGCACCCAGGCGAAACCGCCGAAAGGGAAAGACGAACGCAGGTGCTCCACCGCGACATAGAGAAACGGGAAGGCCAGAAAGCCCAGCGGCCAGCGAGCCATCGCCGCGCCACCCGCCCCGGTGATCAAGGCGTAGATCGCGCAGGAGATCGCTAAGGCGATATACGGCACCGCGCCAACCAGCTCACCGATCCACGGCAGCGCGAAGAGATACATCACCAGGCCGTGTATGAACCCGATCGCCGCCCCGCGCCACAGCGTGGGCCGGCCGATGCTCAAGGCCACAAAAAGGCCGGTGATACCGAGGATTCCCGCCGGCCACCAGCCAATCGGCGCATACGAGGTATACGCCAGCCACCCGGAAATGGCGCCGAGCGCCAGCTGCAGTGCCAGGATCACTCGCGCCGATCCTCGTCGATGACGGTGTCTTCATCTATGGTGAAGGTGCCATAGGAGGTCGACGGCCGCGAGCGCGCGTAGACCTGCGTGCCGATCTTCGTCAGCTTCCCAGCCGCCAGGCCCCTAAAGAACGCGCGGGTCGGCGGGAAGATGAGCAGCAGGCCGAAGGCACTGGTGACGAAGCCCGGCGCCGCGTTCAACAGCACGCCGAGAAACGTCAGGCCGAGATCGCCGGCGACGCGTGGGGCGGATATCTGTCCCCGGGCGGCCTGGCGGCGGATGGAGGAGAGTTGGCTGAAGCCGAACGCGCCGCCGATGAACATGAGCGCGAACAGCGCGAGCAGCGCCCACCCGACACCGATCCAGGTGGCCACCGCGTAGAAGGCCAAGGCCTCCGTGACGAAGTAAGTGAAAAGAAAAATGACGAGAGGCATCGTGTCCTCACTCTACCGCAGACTCCTACTAAACTCCGGTAGCCATGGTCCTGTTTAGCTCTGCGGATGGCACCACCGCCCGCATCGAAGTCCCGGGCGGGCGTATCTGTGCCTCGGACATGCCGGCCGTCAGCGCCGCCGCCCACACCGCCGATGGCTACGCCCACATCACCGCGCGCGCCAACCTCCAGTTCCGCCGGGTCCCTAAGGATTTCTCCCTCGAGCTGACCTCGCTTGGCGACGACACCACTTCTCCCCTCGACGATGCCACGACACCCCCGCTGGGCTGGTTCGATGACGAGGACGCGGTCAGCCTCGGCGGCATCACGCCGTTCGGGGTACTCACGGCGAAGATGCTCGATCTGCTCGCCGCGCTCGAGGCCGACGTCTCGCTGACCCCGCAGCGCAGCGTTTTCATCCACGACCTACCGGCCGGCCACGCGGAGGCCGCCGTGCGCATCCTCGCGCCGCTGGGCATGAGTTTCGACGCGGCCTCACCCTGGGCGCGGGTGACGGCCTGCATCGGGGCGCCGAGGTGTAGGCATGCGCTTTCCGACGTCCGCACCGACGCCGCCCGTCTCACCGATCACGGCCGCGTGCACGTCGTCGGCTGTGATCGGGCCTGCGGACGCCCGCAAGGACCGCACACCGAGTACCTCGCCACCGCCGACGGCGAATACGAAATCACCCAGCGCGGGCTTAAGGGCAGCTAGCGCGGCATCTTGCGCCAGATGCACCGCGGCACGATACGCATGATCGCGGCCAAGACCGCGAGCCGACGTGGGATCCAGAACGTGCCGGGGCGCCCGAAGCGCTCGACGACGGCGTCGGCCACGTCGTCCGGGGTCACGGACATCGGGGCCGGCTTCATCCCCTCGGTCATGGAGCCGATCACGAAACCGGGACGGGCGACATAGAGTTCCAGCGGGCTGCCGTGGAGGCGATCGGCGAGGCCTTGGCAGAAGGCGTCGAGTCCGGCTTTCGTCGAGCCGTAGACGTAGTTGGCGCGTCGGGCGCGCCAGCCCGCGATGGAGGAAAAGGCCACGATCTTGCCGGCGCTCATGTGGGAGGCGAGCACGGTGAGCATGGAGACTTGGGTGCGGTAGTCGATATCCGCGATCTCGGCGGCGTGCAGCTCATCGCGCTCGGCGCGCTCTTGGTCGCCGAGGATGCCGAAGGCGACGATGGCGGTATCGATCTCGCCGACTGATTCGACGAGCTCGCGATGCGACTCAAGGTCGGTTGCTTCGAACGTGCGGGTTTCGACGCTGGCGGCGTCGGGGAACTCGGGCAGCCTCGGGGTATCGCGGGCGGCGAGCACCACGCGCTGGCCTGCGCAGATTCGGCGCACAAGCGCCGTGCCGATGTCGCTGGTGCCGCCGAGCAGGAGGATCGTCATGCCGCGACAGTATATCCCGTCATCGACAGCGATCCCATGGTGCGCCGATCGTTGAACGTCTCGA
Organism: Corynebacterium yudongzhengii; assembly: GCF_003065405.1. Taxonomy (NCBI): domain Bacteria; kingdom Bacillati; phylum Actinomycetota; class Actinomycetes; order Mycobacteriales; family Corynebacteriaceae; genus Corynebacterium; species Corynebacterium yudongzhengii. Next base: position 1,230,290 of record NZ_CP026947.1, on the reverse strand, counting down.
TCGACGGGTCATCCAGCGCCGCGGACACTCCGGCGATATAAGCCAGCGGCAGGAAGTGATCGGGGGTGGGCACGGCGCGGCGAAAATCGCTGTGATCGGCCAGCGAGGGCAGGCGCGCAGGATCGTTGAGCATGATCTCGCGGCCGGCGTCATCGAAGGCGTCGGCCCATCCGAAGCCTTTATCACCGGCCTTCCAGTCGATCATGGAGAGGTTGTGCACGACGTTGCCGGAGCCGACGATGAGCACGTTGTGCTCCTGCGCCAGCCGCGCCAGACGGGTGCCGAGCTCCACGTGGTACTCCAGCGGCTTCGTTCCGTCGATGGAAAGCTGGATGACCGGGATGTCGGCCTCCGGGAACATATGCGTCAACACGCTCCACGTGCCGTGGTCGAGTCCCCACTGGTGGTCCTCCTCGACCAGGGTCGGCTTGGCGATATCCCGCACCAGCTGCGCGATCTCGGGATCGCCGGGGGCGTTGTACTGCAGCTCGGAGAGCTCGGGCGGGAATCCCCAGAAGTCGTGGATGGTCTTCGGCGATTCCATGGCGGTCACCCCGCTTCCGCGGGTGTACCAGTGCGCGGAGACCGACAGGATGGCGCGCGGGCGCATCGTGCTCCCAAGATCCGCCCAGGTGGTAGTGAAGTCGTTGGTCTCGATGGCGTTCATCGGGGAGCCATGCCCGACAAACAAAGCGTTAGTTGTCATGTCAACCATCATAGCTCGTGCGGGCGGTGATTGAAAGTCTCCGCGCCACTGCCACGCACCACGACGATGTCCTCGATGCGAATCCCCCACTTCCCCGGCACGTAGACGCCCGGCTCGATGGAGAAGGTCATGTTTTCCTCGATCACGGTGTCATTATTACCGACGATCCACGGCCGCTCATGCCCCGCCAGGCCAATCCCGTGACCCAACCGGTGGGTGAAGTACTCCCCAAAGCCGGCCTTCTCGATCACGCTGCGCGCCGCCTCGTCGAGCTGACCGGCGGTGACCCCGGGACGCACCAGGTTGCACGCAGCACGGAAGCCTTCCGCCACCGCGTCGAAGGCCTTCAGGAAATCAGCCGGGGGCTCTCCGCCCGGAACCACATAGGTGCGCGTGGAATCCGAGTGGTAGCCGGAATCAAGGGTGCCGCCGATATCCACGACCACCGGATCGCCCGGCTGAAGCACCCGCTCCGAATGGCTGTGGTGCGGGTTCGCGCCGTTCGGTCCCGAGCCGACGATGACGAAGTCCACCTCCGCATGCTCGTGCAGGATCAGCTCATCCAGCCGCTTCGCGACCTCCTCCTCTGTCACCCCCGCCTGCAGCAGCTCCGGCACCTGGGCGTGCACCCGGTCGATCGCCGCTCCCGCGCGGGCGAGCTCTCCGATCTCACCACGCTCCTTCACGCTCATGATTTCTTCGGGGAGGAGGTGGGTGGAGCCGTCGATAAGCTCCTGGAACCGCAGGACATGTGCGGTGGTGAAGCCGGAGCCCAGTCCGACATCACCCTTCGGCAGCTTATCGACGGCCAACCGGTGCGCATCCTCACCATCACACCAGCCACCGGGTTCGTCGGTGGACGGGGCGATGAGGTGGGTCTCCTCGGCGGTGATGACCAGGCAGGTCAGCCGCTCGTGCGAGAAGATGTCGCGGCCGGTGAAATACGCCAGCTCCGGGCCGGGGCCGATGAGTAGGCCCGCCCATCCTTTGTCAGCAAGGATCTGTCGGGCGCGGTTGATGCGGTTACCGAACGTCGTAGCCATGACACCGAGCCTAGAAGCCTGGGGGCGTTATGTGTGTAAACGCGGATCAGGCTGGCCGCGGATAGTTGGCCGAACTGACTGTTCCACCGCGCCTGCCGCCTTTAGCCTATGGTGCGTTAACGCTGGTCGAATTCTCCCACATCGAAAGGACTCCTCCTTTCGACCGCGTGGGACTCGTTTAGGGGCTCCTCCTTTCGACCAGCGTTAGAGCACCATGCGGGGCCGATGGACGGAATGCAGAGCGTAAGTGGCCGACTGTCCCATCAGTCACACTTTTCCCAGTAGTATCGCCTGGCGCCTATGAAAGCTGCTCCGAACGCTCACGCACTCGCCTGGTCGAAAACAGCCACCCCTAAAGGAGTACTGGTTTCGACCGCGTGGGACTCGTTTAGGAGCCCCTCCTTTCGACCAGCGCAAGCGCACCATACCCACGGACAGCAACCAGCCCGAACCCTAAGCGCTCACCGCCACGACCCCACGGGAGATCGCGTTGATCGCCCGGCGGGCGTTTTTACGCAGCGCGTCTGAGTAGCCGGTCTTGGCGACCTGCTCAAGCAGGTCGTTGACCTGCAGACACGAGCGCACGAAATCGCCTGGGGTGAGCTCCGCGCCGGAGTGCGCGGCCGCGGAGAGGCAATAACCCAGCGGAGCGCCGGCGGCCCACTGGTGGATCGCGGTGGCGAACTCAGCTTCGGGCTCGCGGGTGATCGGCAGGCGGTGGCGCTGCTCGTCGGCGGCGAGCTCCGCCCACACGCGCTGGGTGCCGGCGATGGCGTCGGCAATCGCGTCGGTCGGCACCTCGTTCTCCCCTGCCGGCGCGATCTCGCGGCGATTCTCGAAGGCGCACGTCGATACCGCCGCGGCCAGTTCCGCCGGGTCCAGGTTCTCCCAGATCCCGCGCTTGAGGCACTGCGCGACGAGCAAGTCGGCGGAGCTGTGGACCTTCGCCAGGCGCTCGCCCTCCTCGGTCACGACCGGCTGGCCCTGTTCGATCTCGACGTAGTCCATCTCCGTGAGCAGAGCGAGGATGCGCTCGAAGGTGCGGGCTAGGGTGTCGGTGGCGCCGTCGACACGCCGGCGACGCCGCTTCTGTTCCCGGCTGATCCGGGCGTAGTCCTCCGCCGCGCGCACGAGCGTTTCGCGATCCGGCCAGCTGTGCACCGGGTGTTCCTGGACGGCCTTCCGGTATTTCGCGGCAACCCGCGAGCGCACCTTCATCTTCTTCGGGCGCTCGAAGTGCTGGCGCTTGAATTCCGAGAGCACATACCGGGTATTTTTGCGGGGCTGGTGGCGGACGTTCTTCGGCACCCGCATCCGCCCGACGATGATGGGTGGGACGGAGATGCCGGCGGCGTCGATACGCCCGGACCAGCCACGCTCCGTGGTCACCCACGGCCGCGGGTCCTTCGTCTGGTTCGCGGGGGTGATCACCACGGCCAGCTGCGGGCGCTTCTTGCCCGGCACCGCGATCACGTCGCCGATCTGCAGTTTCGCCAGGATCGCGGTGGTCTCCTTGTCCCGCTCGGTGCGTGCCCGCTTCTTCGCCTCGCGCTCCTCTTCGGTCAGCCGGCGCCGGGTCTCGATGTAATCGACCAGCTCATCGATCGTGCCCGCGACCCCGAGGCGCTCGAAGTCGTCCTCAAGCTGGGATTCGAGGGCGTCGAGGCGCTCCTGGTCGCGCTCGATCGCGCGGACGTCGTCGACCACCGAGCCATCGGCCTGGAACTGCGCGAAAGACTTCTCGATCAACCGCAGCGACTCGTCTAACCCATTCATCTTCAGCATGTTGATGGCCATGTTGTAGCCGGGGCTAAACGTCGAGATCAGCGGGTAGGTGCATGTCGACGCCAAGCCGGCCACGGCGCGCGGGTCCATCGCCGCGGCCCACTGGACCACGGCGTTACCGAGGACGTCGATACCCCTGCGCCCCGCCCGGCCGGTCAACTGGGTGTACTGGCCGGGAGTGAGATCGACATGCGCCTCGCCGTTGAACTTCACCAACCGCTCGAGCACCACCGTGCGCGCCGGCATGTTGATGCCGAGCGCGAGGGTCTCCGTGGCGAAGACCGCCTTGAGCAGGCCTTTGACGAAGAGTTCTTCGACGATGTGGCGAAACGCCGGCAACATGCCCGCGTGATGCGCGGCGAAACCGCGGGTCAAGGCCGAGCGCCAACGTCGAAAGTGCAGCACCTCGAGGTCTTCTTCCGGAATACCCTCCACACCGGCGTTGACGATCTGCCGGATCTCCTCGGCCTCCTCCTTCGTGGTGAGGATCAGCCGGGAGCGGTGGCACTGGGCTAGCGCGCCGTCGCAACCTGCGCGCGAGAAGATGAAGGTGATCGCCGGCAGCATGTTGCGCCCCTGCAGAACCTGCAGGACCTCCGGGCGGCCGAGCGGGCGGTATTTCTCCTCCGACTCCTCGACGCGGCCGATATAGTGCATGAGCTGGCCGTTGACGCGGTCTCCGCCGGGTTCGAACATCTCGAAGACGCGGCGGCCCACCATCATCCACTGATCCAGCGGGACGGGACGCCGGTCAGTGACGATGACCTCCGTATCTCCGCGCACGGTGCGCAACCAGCGGCCGAACTCCTCGGAGTTCGACACGGTGGCCGAAAGCCCGATGACGGAGACCGACTCGTCGAGCGAGAGGATGATCTCCTCCCACACGGCGCCGCGATCCCGGTCGGCGAGGTAGTGGATCTCGTCCATGACCACGAAGTTCAGCCGGTGCAGATCGCCGGATTCGGCGTAGATCATGTTGCGCAGGACCTCGGTGGTCATGACGACGACATCCGCGCGCGGGTTGATCGACACATCGCCGGTGAGTAGGCCGATGGCCTCCTCGCCGTGGACCTCGCAGAGATCGTGGTACTTCTGGTTGCTCAGCGCCTTGATCGGCGTGGTGTAGAAGCACTTCGTGCCGCGACGCAATGCCAGGTCGACGGCGAACTCCCCGACGACCGTTTTGCCGGCGCCCGTCGGGGCGCACACGAGCACCCCCTGGTCTTTCTCGACGACGCGGCAACCCTCGAGCTGGAAATCATCGAGGTCGAAGGACAGACGGGAGGTGAACTCGTCGAGATGAGACATGCTCCCTACAGTACGTCGTCGAAATCTCCCGCGGGCGGACGGTTCTTCACCGGCGTAGACCGCGGGGCTGGCTGCTCGTCGATACCCGTGGCGGCGGCCACGGGCTCCGGCTGGTAGTCGAGCTGAGAGGCCTCTTCGTCGTCCAAGTCGTCGAAGCTCTCGTTGTCGATGCCGCGGCGGCGGTCATTAAACCGGCAGAACTGGAACGCCAGCTCGACGAGGACGCACATGCTCAACGCCAGGATAACCATCGATACCGGCTCCTGGCCGGGGGTGAGCACGGCGGCGAAGATGAACAGCAAGACCCAGATGAGGCGGCGCTTGTCCTTGACCTGGTTGTACTCGAGCAGGCCGGCGATGTTGAGCATCGCGATGATCAGCGGCACCTCGAAGCTCACGCCGAAGATCACGATGAGCGCGAGCACGAAGTTGTAGTAGCTCTGCCCCGTCAGGGCGGCGATCTGCGTATCCCTGCCGATGCCCAGCAAAAACTCCAGGCCGATATCGACGATGAAGTACGCCAACAGCGCGCCGGCGACAAACAGCGTCACCGCGGAGGTGACGAACAGCAGCGTCGAGCGGCGCTCGCCCTTGTGCAGGCCGGGGGTGATAAACGCCCAGATCTGATAGAGCCACATCGGCGAGCTGATCACCAGGCCAGCCAAGAAGCCCACCTTCAAACGCAGCAGGAACATCTCAAAGGGCCCGGTGGCCAGAAGGCGGCATTCCCCGCTGTCGGTGAAGTCGGCGCGGTATTCCGGCGGCAAGCTGCAATACGGCCCCCGGACGATCTCGCCTAAGGTCATCACCCCGGGCGGGGAGTGCTGGTACCAGATGAAACCGATCACGGTGCCGGCGATCATGGCGAGCACCGCGATAATGACCCGGCGGCGCAGCTCCTTGAGGTGCTCGACGAGGGTCATCTCGCCGGTCGGGGACTTCTTAGGCTTTCTCCGCAGTAACGGACGCTTCATGTGTTACTGGTTCTGCGGCGGATTCTGCTGCTGATTCGGCTGCTGCTGCCAAGGCACCTGCTGGTTCGACTGCTGCGGCTGCTGCTCGATGGGGCGCGGCTGGTTTTCCTCGCGGTCCCAGAAGTCCTGCTCCTGCTGGGCAGCCTGGTTCTGGTCCGCGCCCTTGCCGTCTTCGTTCTTCATCTCCCGCATCTCGGATTTGAAGATACGGCCCGAACGGCCAACGGAGCGGGCCAGCTCCGGCAGCTTCTTCGCGCCGAACAGCAAGACGATCACCAAAACGATGATCGCGATTTCCGCGAAACCGATACTCATGTGATGACGACCTTTCGGTATCTAGCGCTCTATCTATCGTGATCACGGTAGGCGGCCAGCGCGTCCTGAGCGCGGCGGCGAACCTTAAGGGCCAAATCCGCCGGACTCACCAGTCGCAGCCGGTCACCATGATGTACTGCAAACCGTACCAGCCAGTCTGAAGAGCCAAAAGGCAGCGTGGCCGGGATCCACCCGCCTTCTGCCTCCCCCTGCAAGGTGATGTCGTGGTACTCCGCCAGCCAGGCCGCGGATTCGCGCAGTTCGATTTCTGCTTCCTGGTCGAAGCGGAACGGTGCCTTCGGCAGTTTCTGCAGGTGGGGGTGGGCGGTGTCGTCGAGAAGCTCAGCGTCGTGGATCCGATCGAGCCGGAACTTGCGGTGGGCCTTTCGGCTATCGTCCCAGGCCGCGAGGTAGGTATGCCCCTCGTGGAGATAGAGTGTGGCGGGATCGACTATGCGCGTCTGCCACTCGTTGCGGCTGACGTTGTGATAGCGAAAACGCAGCCTCTGTCCTCTCCGCAGCGCCTCGTTGACCACGAGCAGATCCGGGTCTTCGTCTTCTGGTTCCGCCTCGGCGATACCCCCGGCCCGGCCGCGCACGAGGGTGCGGATCTTCTGCGCCGCCGAGCGCACCGCGGAGGTATCGACGAGCTGCTCCTCCAGCGACTCCAGCATCAACAGCAACGCCCCGGCCTCGGTGGTGGTCAGCCGCAGCGGCGCGGTGAGTCCTTGGTCCTCGGTGATGGTGACCTCGGTGCGGTTCGCGTTGAAGGTGAGATCGATGAGCTCCTCGGTATACATCCCCACCCCCGAGGTGTGCAGCCTTTGTAGGTCGGCCACCATCTGTCGGTGGTTTAGACCCAAATCGCGCGCGGCTTCGAACAGGCTGTTATCGGGGTGCGCACGGAAATACGGGATGAGGTTCAGCGCGCGCACCAAACTCGCCATCCGCTCGCTCATCTCACTCACCGGCGACCTCCTCTAACAGGGCCACGACGCGTTGACGGATCTCGGCGGGTTCTTTCACCACGACCTCCGGCGCATAGGCCGCGGCTGTGCGCACCAGCCAGTCGGCGTCCACATTCTTGAGGGAGATGACACCATCTCGCGCCTCGCCGAGCTCACCGGCGTAATCCTCGGGTGCCGAAAGCACCGCATCGACACTCTCGCGGCGGGCATCCAGCGATTGGCGGACCACGGCGCGCAGGTCGTCGACAGGCGGATGCTCCGCCGGGCCCGCCTCCTCCACCCCGGAGACCCGCACCGCGCGGAAACACCGCGGCTCGTCGCGGTCGAGGTCGTGGCCGACTAAGTAGACACGCCCGTCGTGCGGCACTAGGCCCCAGACATCCATCTCGCGGGTCTGGCTGGCGGCGGCCGGCGAGGGTCGGTACTGGAAGCGGATGCGGCGTTGCTTATCGACGGCCGCCAGCACCCGCGTCAGGAAGCCGGGCGAGAGCCGGGTGGTGTCGTTGTAGGAGGTGTGCGTGGCCATCTGCGGGGTGGACAGATCCCTCCGGGCCCCGCCGGCGGCCAGCTTCGTCCACCCGGAGCGGGCAAAGGCGCCGATCTCTCCGGCGCGGCCGAGTTCGCCGGCCAGCCCGATGACGGTCGCCTCGGCGGGCGTAAACGTCACCGGCGGCAGCTCGTAGTGCTCGGCGGAGATGCCCACGTCGTCGTGGGTGATAGTCACCGGGACGCCGATGCTGCGCAGGTAGCGCAGGTCGCGCTGGAGGGTTTTCTCGCTGGCGTTCTGGTAGCCGTCGACGTGCCGGCGGATCCAGTCGCGGCTGCGGGGCCGACGAGCATGCAAAAGCGCGAACGTGAGGTTCTGACGCCGATACAGCACATCGTCGTCCCTACTCGCCACGATCGGCCTCCAGGCGGGTGATGAGCTCATCGACCCGCTCGTCGACAGTCGCGAACGGGTCCTGCAGCTCGATGCGCTCCTGGCCGTATTTGATGTTGACCCAGTCGACGGTCACCTCCGCGCCGTACTTGTCGGCGGCGTTGAGCACCCGCCCACGCAGGTGGGCGCGGGTGGTCTCCGGGGCGGTCTTAACGGCCTGGGCGATCTCCTCGTCGGTGGTCAGGCGCCGGGCCAGACCGCGTTTGCATAAGACGTGGAAGAGTCCGCGGTCTTCGCGGATGTCGTGATAGGCGAGATCGATCTGGGCGAGCTTGGCGTCGTCGGCGCGCCCGGCGTAGCGCTCGAGGAGCTTCTTCTTGATCACCCAGTCGATCTCCGTGTCCACCTGCGAGAAGTCTTGAGTCTCGATCGCATCGAGGGTGCGTTCCCACAGATCCACGACATAGTCCATGTCCGGATCCGGCTCGCGTTCGTCCAGCCAGGTGCGCGCGTGGCTGCAGAACGCCCGCTGGACCTCCAAGGCGGTGACCACTCCCCCGCTTTTGAGTTTCAGCTCGGTGGAGCCGGTCTGATCGCGGGAGATGTCCCGGATGTGCGCGATGGCGTTATCCAACTCGAAGTCCGGAAGATCGTAGCCCGCCTCGAGCATCTCGAGCGCCAGCTGGGTGGCACCGATCTTGAGCACGAACGTCGTCTCCGACATGTTCGAATCGCCGACGATGACGTGCATGCGCCGGAAACGCGTCGAATCGCCGTGCGGCTCGTCGCGGGTGTTGATGATCGGCCGCGCCCGCGTCGTCGCCGAGGAGATGCCTTCCCAGACCTGGTCGGCGCGCTGCGAGAGCAAGAACTCGCCGTCGCGCAGCAGGCCGGCGCCGGCGATGAGCTGGCGGGTGATCATGAACGGCAGCAGCTGCTTGCCGAGCGCCTTGAGCACCATATCCCGGCCGATCAGGTAGTTCTCGTGGCAGCCGTAGGAGTTGCCCACCGAGTCGACGTTGTTTTTAAACAGGTAGACGTTGCCGCCGATGTTGTCGTCGCTTAGTGCCTGTTCCGCTTTGATGGCCAGCTCGTTGAGCATGTGGTCGCCGGCGCGCTCGTGGCGCACGAGTTGGCCGAGCGTGTCGCACTCTCCGGTGGCGACCTCCGGGTGCGCGCCGACATCGAGGTAGAGGCGCGAGGCGTTGCGGGTGAAGATATTTGTCGACGAATACCTCTCCACCAGGGGGCGGAAGAGATAACGGGCGGTGTCATCGGGGCTTAACTTGCCCGTGATGCCGTACTCCGTCTCGACCCCCATGATGCGCCGGGAGTAGACGGTCACTGGCCACCCTTCTGGACGTAGGAGCGGACGTATTCTTCGGCGTTGCTCTCGAGCAGCCCGTCGATCTCGTCGAGGAGGTCGTCGGCGCCGCTGATCTGGACCTGGCCGGCGTCGACCTCCTGCTCGTCGCCGTCGTCGTTACCGCCGGTGGCGTGGATGTTCTGCTGTGCCATGACACTGGCTCCTTTCTGTCGCGTGAGTGTTAGTGCTGATGCGGTTTGTTGATGTGCTCACGTTCGTGATGGGTGTGATAGTACATCGGTTCGAGTCCCGCCTCGTGCATCGCGCGGACCAGCTCGTCGGCATCGGCGGCGTTTTCGACGATGTCGCCGACGTGCTTACGGGTGTATTCGTCGACGTTCGGGGTCGAAAACTTCGCGGTGCCCTCGGAGTATTTTAAGATCACGGTCTGCCAGGAGGCGGTGATCACGTTGTCCGCGAAGCGGGCAGCGAGCCGGCCGCGGAAGTAGGCGCGCGAGTCCTCCGGAGGCATCGTCACGGCGCGCTCGATCTCTTCGTCGCTGACCAAGGTCTTCATCCGGCCCTTGCGCACGAGTGCGTGGTAGAGCGACTTCGCCGGGTCGATGTCCGTGTACTGCAGGTCGATGAGCTTGAGCTTGGCATCGGACCAGCTCGCGCCGCGGTCGATGTAGTTCTTCAGCAGCGCGTACTTCGCGGTCCAGTCGAGGCGATCGGCGGTCTTGAGCGGATCTTCGGCCAAGTCGGCGGTGATCTCGTCGAAGATCTTCAGCACCTTCTCGTCGACCTCGTCCTCTGCGCGCAGGCGGGAGCGGTATTCGCCGAGGATCTCGAGGGCGGTGAGGGCGCGGCCGTCGACAAGCTGCAGCCGGTGATCGAGAGTGAGGTTGCGCGAGACGTTGCGCAGCTCGGCGACCGGGTCGGCGAGTCTGAGATCGGCGAAGCTCTCGCCGTTTTCGATCGCGTCGATGACCAGCTTGGTCATGCCGAGCTTGAGCAGGTTCGAGTACTGCGACATGTTCGCGTCACCGATGATGGTGTGCAGGCGCCTAAAGTGCACGGCGTTGGCGTGCGGTTCGTCGCGGGTGTTGACGATGCCGCGGTTCAGCGTCGTTTCCAGGGAGACCTCCTGGAAGAAGTAGTCGGCGCGCTGGGAGACCTGGAAGCCGTCGATCTCGCCTTCCTCGCCGATGCCGACGCGCCCGGCGCCGATGACCACCTGCCGGGTGACGAAGTACGGCAGAAGCCCCTGCACGACGGCGTCGAAATCCGTCTTGCGCGAGTACTGGTAGTTCTCGTGCGAGCCGTAGGACGCGCCCTTGCCGTCGACGTTGTTCTTGTAGATCTTCAGCGGCGGGCACGGATCGTGGTCCTTGAGGATGGAGATCTGCTCGTCCCACAGCTGGTTGAGGTCTTCGACCGACTGGCGCAGCACATAGTCGCCGGCGGCGTCATAAATCATCGCGTCCCACGCGTTGGAGACCTCCGGCGAGGAGTACTCGGGGTGGGCGTGGTCGACGTAGTAGCGCGCGCCGTTGGCCGTCATGACGTTGGCGATGCCGACGGTGTCGGACTCCACGATGGGCACGGTGTGATAACGCCGCAGGTCGAAGCCGCGGGAATCCGCCAGCGGCTTCTCGTCCTCGTAGTCCCAGCGCGAGCGGGCGCCGGTGCGCATCGCCGCATAAGACACGACGGCGTGCGTCGAGGTGATGATCGAGCTGACCTCGGGATGCGTCGGCGTCGCGATGCCGTACTCGGTTTCCGTACCCATGTAACGTGTCATGGGCTTCACACTATCCAACAACGCGAGCTGAGAGCACACGCTGGCCGTGTCGCCCGGTGATCCGGGACCACTCATCGGGGGTGGCGGTGTTAGGCAGGTCCTCGCTTTCGTCCTGCTCAGCCACGACCGCGTCCTGAAGATGCCGGGTGGTCACCCCGCGGGTGCTCACCCCCGAAAGGTGATCCTTAATGGCGGCCTTCTTCGCCCGGTCCACGATGTTCGCGATCATCGCGCCGGAGACAAAGTCGCAGTAATCCAGCATCTCCACGCTGTGATCCGCCAAGGTCAGCTCCACATAGGGCCGCGGGCTAAAAAGCTTCTCGACGGTCGCATCCACCAACTCGTCGATAGTGCCTTCGTGCGGCACCTCCTCGGTGAGATACCGCGCAAGGATGTCGCGGGCCTGCTTAGGGCCGGGCCGGTCCACGCGGACCTTGATGTCGAGGCGGCCCGGGCGCAGGATGGCCGGGTCGATGAGCTCCTCGCGGTTGGTCGCGCCGATGATGATGACGTTTCTCAAGCCCTCGACGCCGTCCATCTCGGTGAGCAGCTGCGGCACGATGGTGGTCTCCATGTCGGAGCTGACCCCGGAGCCGCGGGTGCGGAAGAGCGATTCCATCTCGTCGAAGAAGATGATCACGGGCTTGCCGTCGCCGGCGAGCTCGCGGGCCCGCTCGAAGATCAGGCGGATGCGGCGCTCGGTCTCGCCGACGTACTTGTTGAGCAGCTCCGGGCCCTTGACGTTGAGGAAGTACGAGCCCTCCTCCCCCAGGGAGTTGGCGATCGCCTTGGCGATCATCGTCTTGCCGTTGCCCGGCGGGCCATAGAGCAGCAGGCCCTTCGGCGAGGCGAGCTGGTAGTCGCGGAAAAGCTCTGGGTGCGCGAAAGGCAGCTCGACGCTGTCGCGGATGTTTTCGATCTGGTGCTCTAGTCCCCCGATGTCGTCGAAGGTGATCTCCGGGACCTCTTCGAGGGCCAGCTGCACGACCTCCGTCTTGGCGACCTTCTCGAAGGCCACCCCCATCTTCGTATCCACCAGCAGGCTATCGCCGGCCCGCGTCGACTCCACCAGCGGCCCGGCCAGCACGACGACCGCCTCATCACCCTGCGGCGTGGCGACGATCGCGCGCTCCCGCCCCACCTTCTCCACCAAAGTCACCAGGGTGCCGGAGTCGGTGAAACCGCAGTCCTCGACGAGGACGGATCCCTCGCCCAGGCGCACTAGCGCGCCGATGGCGAGATCGGACTTGACATGCGGAGAAATCTTGACCCGCATACGCCGCCCGGAGGTAAACACGTCGGCGTCTTTGCCCTGATAGCCGAGGAAGACGCCGTAGGTGGAGGCGGGCTCGGCTATCACCTCGAGCTGTGCGTTCAAGTCGCGCAGCTTGTCGCGGGAAGATTTGAGCATCTCCGCGAGCTTGGCGTTGCGGGCTCCGAGCTTGCGGATCTCCCGCTTCAGATCGTTGACTTCTTGGGACATGCCCTCCAGCTTAACGACGTGCCTTCCGCTGCGGGCGCGGCGGCGTCACGCCGTCGGCAAGCCGGCGGGTGAACACCAGAAAGGCCGTATGCGCGTTCATCCGGTGCTCGGGGCGCGTAGCCAAGCCCTCGACCTTCCACTCCCGCAGCAACGTCTCCCAGCTGCGCGGCTCGGTGAAGCACTGCAGCTCACGGATGCCTTCGACGATGTTCATCAGCTGCGGCACCGTCGCGACATACGTCATGAACACCCCGCCCGGGATGAGGATGTCTTTGACCGTCTCCAAAAAGTGCCAGGGCTCGACCATATCGAGGATGACACGGTCGACGGGGCCGTCGAGATCTTCTTTGGTCACCTCGCCGAAATCCCCCTGGCGGGGGCTCCAGTGGGCGGGCCGCTCGCCGAAGTACTCCTCGACGTTGTCGCGGGCGTAGGCGAGGTGGTCTTCGCGCAGCTCGTAGGAATAGACGTGGCCTTCCTTGCCGACGGCCCGCAGCAGCGCCATACTCAAAGCGCCCGAGCCAGCGCCGGCCTCGAGGACACGGGCGCCGGCGAAGATATCGCCCTCGATGAGGATCTGGGCGGCGTCCTTCGGGTAGATCACCGCCGCTCCGCGCGGCATCGAGAGCACGTGATCGACCATGAGGTGGCGGAAGCATAAGAACTCCGTCCCCAGGCTCGAGGTGACCACGGAGCCCTCGTCGGCGCCGATAATGTCGTCGTGCGGGACCATGCCCTTGTGGGTGTGGAAGTTCGCCCCGGGGACGAGCTCGATGGTGAAGTGGCGGCGCTTCGGGTCGGTGAGCTGCACCTTATCGCCCGGCTGGAATACTCCGGAATAGGCCATCGCGGTCTTTTAACCCCTCTGTCGGTGACGCGGTTTTTCTAGTCGATCAAGTATGCCTCCAGTGCGTCGGTGAGCCATAACTGATCCCGGGTGCCGATCATCTCGCGCGCCGAATGCATCGACAACAGCGGCACGCCGACATCGACGGTCGGGATCCCCAGGCGGGTCGCGGAGATCGGCCCGATCGTGGAGCCACACGGCACATTGTTGTTGGAGACGAAATGCTGGTTCGGCATGTCGATGCAGGCGCGCTCCCACATCGCGATCGTCGCGGCATCCGAGGCGTAGCGCTGCTTGGCGTTGATCTTGGTCACCGGCCCGCCGCCGATCACCGGGCGGTGCTGCGGGTCGTGCTTGTGCGGGTAATTCGGGTGCACCGAGTGCGCCGCATCCGCCGAGACCTGTGTGGCCCCCGCCAGCATCTGCCGCGGATCGCGCCCGAGTGCTTCGGCGGTGCGCCAGAGGACGTCTTCGAACAGGCTACCCGCGGCCCCCTCCGGGGAGCTCGAGCCCACCTCCTCGTGGTTGAAGGCGGCCAGAACGAGCACGTCGCGGGCATCCGCCTCGGCGCGCTGCAGGGCGGTGAGCGAGGCGTGCACCGAACTCAAGTTATCCAGACGCGGGGCTAGGAGGTACTCGCCACAGACCTCGCCGGGCTGGGCGTCCACGGTGAGCAGGTCATGGCCGACGATGTCGCGGGGAGTCACGCCGAGCTGTTCGGCGATCTGCTCCATCACCGGGCCGGACAACGAGACCGGGACGATATGCTCCTGGCGCTTGATCTCTTCTCGGCCTAAGTGAATCGCCAAGTTGGGCAGGCGCAGGGCGCTATCGAGGCGGACGAGGTGCTCGGTGCCGTCGACAAGCACTACCCTGCCGGCGACCGTCAGCTCGCGATCAAACATCGTCTCCAGGATCGGCCCGCCGTAGATCTCGACGGCCACCTGATCAAAACCATGCGCCGTGAAATCCGGCTGCGGCTTGAGATACAGCGCCGGCGAATCCGTATGCGAGCCGATGATGCGAAACGAGCGCGGGTTCTCCGGAATGTAGTAGCTGATCACCGCTCCCCCGCGGATGACCGTGTGCCCGCCTGCGGTGGCTGGCCAGTCGTCGGTCTCATTATGGACGGGGTAGCCGAGACGCTCCGCCACGGCGTGGGCCGCGTGATAGGCCGAGGGGGAATCCTGGATGAAGTCGAGCAGATCGCGGATAGAGTTCATGCATTCTAGAGTGCCACGATTAGGGTTGATCTCATGTCCGCCACCCCGCTCGCACTCTCCCCATCCCGCGCTAACGACTACCAGCAGTGCCCGCTGAAGTACCGCTATCGGGCGATCGACAAGATTCCGGAGCCGAAGACACTCGCCCAGATCACCGGAACGCTGGTGCACGCGGTGCTCGAGAAGATGCACGCTACTGGGCGCGACGAGAGGACCTACCCCGCCGCGGTCAAACTGATCAAGCCGACATGGGCGGAGATGAAGGGCAAGGACCCCGCGATCACCGAGCTCGTCGACGACGAATACGACTTCTTCGTCTCCTGCCGAACACTCGTACGCGGCTACTTCGAAATGGAAAACCCGCAGGGCTTCGACGCTGATGCCATTGAGAAGTTCGTGCAGACGGTCCTGCCGAACGGCGTTCCCGTGCGCGGCTTCATCGACCGCATCGACATCGCCCCCACCGGCGAGATCCGCGTCGTCGACTACAAAACGGGCAAGAAACCCAAACCCCGCTTCGCCGACGAAGCGCTCTTCCAGATGCGCTTCTACGCGCTGGTCTACTGGCGACTCTTCGGAGTCATCCCCGACCAACTCCGCCTGATGTACCTCAAGGTCAACGACTCGCTCTACCTCACGCCCTCGCGCGAAGAGCTCGAATACTTCGAACGCGACCTCCGCGACATCTGGGCCAAAATCGAAGCCGACGGCAAAAGCGGAAACTTCCGCCCGCGGACCTCGAAGCTCTGCGACTGGTGCTCCTTCCAAGCGCTCTGCCCCGAATTCGGAGGCACCCCGCCCGCGTATCCCGGCTGGCCGAACAAGGGGTAGGTTCGGGGTTCTGTGTTCTGGGGGCGTTCGGGGTGGTCAGTGGGCTGTTCGGCTGGTCAGCGGGCGCTAAGCGCATGGTGCGTTAACGCTGGTAGAAAGGAGTCACTCCGAAAGGAGCACTCGTTTCGACCTCGCGAGACTCCTTTAGGGGCGACTCCTTTCGTGAAGCGCAATCGCAACACGGGAAGCTGGGGCGGAAAGACGTGCACTGCCCGGCGTCGGCCCCTCCTCTGGGGCTGGCGCATCGCCTCGCGCGCACATTCGCCGCACGGGAAGGGCGCTGCGCGAGCGCAGGCCTGCCACCCCCATGGTGCGTTAACGCTGGTCGAAAGGAAGGGCACAGAAAGGAGTACTCGTTTCGACCTCGCGAGACTCCTTTAGGGGCGACTCCTTTCGTGAAGTACAAGCGCAACACGGCCAGCCAACCGGAAAGCCGAGCAACACCCGCCGTCCAGTCACCTCACTAGCACCATCAGTCACACCGGCCTCACGCACAACCCAGCGCAACCCAACTCAACCCAAACGCAACCGAAACTCACCCCCAACCCAAGCGCACCCGCGCTAGAACAGACGCTAGAACAGACCCGAGATCTTCCCATTCCCCGCGACGGAGATCTTCTCCGCCGCCGGCTTCTTGGGTAGTCCGGGCATCGTCATGACGTCGCCGGTCAGAGCGACGACGAATCCGGCACCGGTGCGCGGCAGAAGCTGGCGCACGTGCAGGGTGTGTCCGCTGGGAGCGCCGAGGGCGGTGGGTTCATCGCTGAACGAGTACTGCGTCTTCGAGATGCACACCGGCAGATTGTCCCAACCGTTGTCCTGCAGCACCTTCAGATCCTTCAGCGCCTGCGGGGAGTACTCGACGCGCCCAGCGCCGTAGATCTCCGTGGCGATGGTGGCGATGGAGTTCTCGGTGCCGTCGGCGGGGTCATAAAGCTGGCTGGTCTTGCCCTTCGTGAGGTTATCGAGCACAAGCTCCGCCAGCTCGTGAGCGCCTTCGCCGCCTTTGGCCCAGACCTCCGCTTCGGCGAGTGCGACGTCGTGGGTCTTGGCCCAGTGGTGCAGGATCTCGCGCTCGTCCGGGGTGTCCGAGCCGAAGAGGTTCACCGCCACCACCGGGGTGACGCCGAACTTGCGGATGTTCTCGACGTGGCGTTGGAGGTTGACGAGGCCGTCGCGAAGCGCCTGTGGGTTCTCCACGGTCAGCTCGTCCTTCGCCGCCCCGCCGTTGTACTTCAGCGAGCGGATCGTGGCGACGACGACCGCCCCGGCGACATCCAGGTCACCGAAGCGGGCCTTGATGTCGAAGAACTTCTCCGCGCCCAGATCGGAGCCGAAGCCGGCCTCGGTGAGCACGATGTCGGAGTACTTCCGGGCCACGCGGGTCGCCAGAAGCGAGTTGCAGCCGTGCGCGATGTTCGCGAACGGGCCCGTGTGCACGAGGGCGGGCACCCCGCCGAGGGTTTGGACGAGGTTGGGGTTGAGGGCGTCGATAAGCAGCGCCGTCAGCGCGCCCTCGGCGTTGAGATCGGCGGCGGTGACGGGGCGATCGTCGTAGGTGAAGCCGACGGTGATGCGGCCGAGGCGCACCCGCAGGTCCTCGAGCGAGCGGGCCAGGCCCAGAATCGCCATCATCTCCGAGGCCGCGGTGATGGTGAAGCCGGTCTCCCGCGGCACGCCGTGCGCCTTGCCGCCCAACCCGGTGACGACGTTGCGCAGCGCCCGGTCGTTGACATCCAGGCAGCGCTGCCAGGTCACGCGGCGCGGGTCGATGCCCAGCGCGTTGCCCTGGTGGATGTGGTTGTCGATAAGTGCGGCCAGCGTGTTGTTCGCGGCTGTCAAGGCGTGGAAGTCGCCGGTGAAGTGGAGGTTGATGTCCTCCATCGGCACCACCTGCGCATAACCGCCGCCGGCCGCGCCGCCTTTGATGCCCATGACTGGGCCCTGGGAGGGCTCGCGGATCGCCACCATGGGTTTATGCCCGAGCTGACTTAAGGCGTCGGCCAGACCGATCATCACGGTCGACTTGCCCTCGCCGGCCGGCGTCGGCGACATGCCGGTGACGAGCACCAACCGACCATCGGGACGGGAGGGATCGAGCCGGGTGAGATCGATCTTCGCCTTGGTCATGCCATAGGGAACGACCGAATCTTCCGGCAGGCCGGCGCGCCGGGCGATCTCGGTGATCGGCTCCAGCTCGTGAGCCTGCGCGATATCAACGTCAGTGGGCATGTGAGGACTCCTTGTGCGATCTTGAGCGGGCGTTTTATTCGTCGTCGACGTAGAGCTTGCCCTGGAACTGCGGGTGCATGAGGTTTTCCTTGCTCAGCACGCGATCGAGGGTGTCTTCGTCGAGAAGCTCATGCTCTAAGACGAGCTCACGCGGGGTCTTGCCCGTGGCCAGGGACTCCTTGACGATCATGTCGCCATTGTGGTGGCCGATGAACGGGTTGAGGTAGGTCACGATGCCGGCGGAGCGCTCCACGTAGCCGCGGCAGACCTCCTCGTTGGCGGTGATGCCGACGACGCACTTCTCACGGAGGGTGTCGGCGGCGTTGCCGAGGATGCGGATCGACTGGAACAGCGACTCGCCGATGACCGGCTCCATCACGTTGAGCTGGAGCTGGCCGGCCTCGGCGGCCATGGCGACGGTGTGGTCGTTGCCGAAGATCTTGAACACGACCTGGTTGACGACCTCGGGGATGACCGGGTTGACCTTGCCCGGCATGATCGACGAGCCGGCCTGAACGGGCGGCAGGTTGATCTCGTTGAGGCCGGCGCGCGGGCCGGAAGACAACAGGCGCAGGTCGTTGCAGATCTTGGAGATCTTCATCGCCGCGCGCTTCACCGCGGAGTGCGCGTGCAGGTAGGCGCCGGTATCGCTGGTCGCCTCGACGAGATCCTTCGCGGAGACGATGTCCAGCTTCGTGATCTCGCGCAGCGCCGCCGTGGCCTCTTCGCGGTAGTTCGGCGGGGTGTTCACGCCGGTGCCGATGGCGGTGGCGCCGATGTTGACCTCCAGGAGCTTATCGGCGGCCCACCGCAGGGTCGCAGTCTCCTCCTCGAGGTTGGCGGCGAAGGCCTTGAACTCGGAGCCGAGGGTCATCGGCACCGCGTCCTGCAGCTGGGTGCGGCCCATCTTCAAGATGTAGGCGAACTCATCACCCTTGGCGCGGAAGGCGACCTCGAGCTGGTCAAGCTGATCGATCAGCGTGTTGAGGGTCGCGTGCAGGCCGAGGCGGAAGCCGGTCGGGTACGCGTCGTTCGTCGACTGCGACATGTTGACGTCATCGTTGGGGTTGATGATGTCGTAGCGGCCCTTCTCGTAGCCCAAGTACTCGAGGGCGAGGTTGGCGACGACCTCGTTGGCGTTCATGTTCGTCGAGGTGCCGGCACCGCCCTGGAAGACGTCGATCGGGAACTGGTCGAGGCAACGACCCTCCTCCAGGATCTGGTCGCAGGCCCAGACGATGGCCTCCGCCTTACCCTTCTCGAGGGCGTGGACACGACGGTTGGCCATGGCCGCAGCCTTCTTGACCGTCACCATCCCGCGCACGAACTCCGGGATGCTGGAGACCTGCGTGCGCGAGATCTGGAAGTTATCGATAGCCCGCTGGGTGTTGATGCCATAGTAGGCGTCTGCGGGTACTTCGTAGGTGCCGAGGAGATCTTCTTCAGTACGGGTACTCATGGCACCCACCATAATCAGATCCGCGCGATTCTGAGGTCGGAGGCCAGGATCGCCTCGGCACCTAGGCGGGCGAGCTCATCCATCACCTGATTGGCCTGCTTCTTCGGCACCAGAGCGCGCACGGCCACCCAATCGGAGTTGTTCAGCGGCATCACCGTCGGCCCGGACAGGCCCGGGGTAATCGCGGCGGCCTCCGGCAGGTTCGCCTCGGCGATGTTGTAGTCGATCATCAGGTAAGTCTGCGCGTTGAGGATGCCCTGGATGCGGCTGATGAGGACCTGGTGCTCGTCGGAAAGCTCCTTGCCGGCCCCCTTGATCACTACGGCCTCCGAGACCACGATCGGCTCGCCGAAGGGCTTTAAGCCCTGCTGGCGCAGGGTGTTGCCGGTGGAGACGACGTCGGCGATCACGTCCGCGACGCCGAGCTGGATGGAGATCTCGACGGCGCCGTCTAGGCGGATGACCTCGGTGTCGAAGCCGCGGGCGGCCATGTCGTCGCGCACGAGGTTGGGATAGGAGGTGGCGATGCGCTTGCCATCCAAGTCTTCCACCGCCCACTCTTCATCCTTCGGCGCGGCGTAGCGGAACGTCGAGGTGCCGAAGCCCAGGGATAAGACCTCTTCGACATCAGCGCGGGAATCGCCGGCGAGGTCGCGGCCGGTGATGCCGAGATCCAGCTTGCCGTTGGATACGTAGATGGCGATATCCTTCGGCCGCAGGAAGTAGAACTCCACGCCGTTGTCCTCGTCGCGCACGGACAACGCCTTATCGCGGCGGCGCCTATAGCCCGCCTCGGCGAGGATCTCGGCGGCGGCCTCGGACAGGGATCCCTTATTCGGGACAGCGATCTTGATCATGTCGGTCCTAGAGGTAGCGGTAGATGTCGTCCGGAGTCAGGCCACGCTTGACCATCATCACCTGGGTCCAGTAGTAGAGCTGCGCGATCTCCTCGGCGAGTTCGGCATCCGACTCATACTCCGCGGCGATCCAGACCTCTCCGGCCTCCTCGATGACCTTCTTCCCGATCGCATGGATGCCCGCGTCCAAGGCCTCGACCGTCGACGACCCGGAGGGGCGTTGCTCGGCGCGTTCGGTTAGTTCGGCATACAGCTCATCGAAATTTTTCACGCCCATCACCCTAGCGCAGGCGCTCATACCACGTCCGCACTTGGTCGGCGGAAACCCCCTCCAAGCTCAAGGTGCCGTGCAGCTCGCGCAGACTCACCGCGCCGGCAGGCGCCTCATCGGCCAGCCCGATCACGCGGCAGCCGGCGGCCGTCGCCCCGGTCATCCCGGTCCAGGAATCCTCGAACACCAGGCAGTCCTGCGGGTCGACGCCCACCCGCTGAGCTGCGGCGAGATACATATCCGGCGCCGGCTTCGGGTGCGCGACCTCATCGCTGGTGACCGATCCCACGAAGTAATGCTTGCCGACGGCCTCAATCGACGCATCCGCCAGCTCGCGTTCGGTGTTCGTGGTCACGAGCATGGGGGTGCCCTGGAAGGCCTCGAGCAACTCGCGTACCCCCGGAAGCGGAGTGAGATCAGCGATGAGCTCGCGAACGCGCGCATAGAGCCGGCGGCGCTCTAAGGCAACGTCCAGATCGTCGAGGCTCAATCCGGCGTGCTCGGCGCAGATCTGCATAGTATTCATCACGCTGCCGCCGATAGTTTTCTCCCGCAGCTGCGGGGTGAGCCTCCTGCCGAAGCGCTCGGACATCTCATAGGTGGCGATGCCCCACTCCGGCTCCGAGTCGATCATCGTGCCATCCATGTCCCAGAAGATGGCGGGGATCTTATTGCTCAAAATCAGGAAGCTCTCCTAATGCCTCATCGTCCGCGCCGGTCGCCGCGGCCGCATCCTGGATGATCTCGCGGATGCTGGCGCGCTCCTCCGGCTCGATTACGGCATCGGCGTGGCGGGCGTTGAAGGCCTCCAGCTCCTGGACCGAAACCGTCACCACCTTCGACAGCGCGCCTCCCGGCGGGTCGTCCGGGAGGGCATCGAGACCGTCGAGAAGCCGCTCGAGGATTGCCTTCAGCTCCGGGAGCGCCTTCGGGTCGAAGGGCTGCTCCCAGAACTCGGTCTCGCCGTCCTTAAGGTAGCTGCCGGTGGCGAACTGGTACAGGTCGTCGATGAACTCATCGACCTGCGGTTGGAACTGCGCGCGGATCGTCATGGCCTACATTGTCGCCGATAACCGCTAAAGGCGCACGCCGAGCAGCCCGTCGAGCGCCTGGGTGATCAGCTCACGCCCGGCCGGATCACTGCCCTCAGCCCACTCGTCGACGACGGCGAGCGCGCCGGGGGTATCCAGGTCATCGGCGAGGCGCTCGCGCAGGCGCTGAATGTAGTCGCGGGTCTCCTCGACGCTTCGCCCGCCGTGGCGCCACTTGTTCAGGCGCTCAGTGGCATGAGCCAGGATCTCATCGGACCAGTCGCGATCGTCGCGGTAGTGCCCGGCGAGGATCCCCAGCCGGATGGCCGAGGGGTCCTCGCCCTGCTCGGTGAGCTTGTGCACGAAGACGAGGTTGCCCAGGGACTTCGACATCTTCGTGCCCTCGAGCCCGATCATGCCGGTGTGCACGTAGTGACCCGCCATGCGCTCCTGGCCGGTGGCGGCCTCGGCGTGCGAGGCGGAGAACTCGTGGTGCGGGAACTTCAGATCAGAGCCGCCGCCCTGGACCGCGAAAGGAACCCCCAGGCGGTTCGCGGCGATCGCGGAGCACTCGATGTGCCAGCCGGGACGTCCGGCGCCAAAAGGCGAATTCCACGAAGGCTCACCCTCGCGGTGCACGCGCCACAACAGGGCATCGAGCGGGTCGCGCTTACCGGGGCGCTCCGGATCACCGCCGCGCTCGGCGAAGAACTCCTCCATCTGCTCGCGGGAGTAGTTCGACTCGTAGCCGAAGTGCTTCGTGGCGTCGATGGAGGCGTAGATGTCGGGATACTCTTCGTCGTCGACGACGTAGGCGGCGCCGACGTCGAGAAGCTTCTGCACCATCTCGATCACCTCGTCGACCGCCTCCATCGCGCCGATGTAATGGCGCGGCGGGATGACGTTGAGCTGCTCCATGTCGGTGCGGAAGAGCTCGACCTGGCTCTCCCCGAGCTCCCGCCAATCGACGCCGTCGCGCTCAGCCCGCTCGAAGAGGGGATCGTCGACATCCGTGATGTTTTGGACGTAATGCACGTCCTCCCCGTTGTCGGCGAGGAGGCGATAGACCAAGTCGAACGTCACATACGTTGCGGCGTGGCCCAGGTGGGTGGAGTCATACGGGGTGATGCCACAAACATAGAGGCCAGAGCCCTCGACGGGGCGGATCTCTTCGTCCGCACTGTCATAGAGGCTTAAGGCCACGGCATCGCCCGGAACGTCAGGAACAGTAGGTATAGGCCAAGAACGCATGACCTACACCCTAATACGGCTGTAGGACCCCAAGCAGAAGTAGCACCATTACCAGCAGGCCAGCCGGGATGCGGTAGGCCGCGAACCAGGCAAAGGAATGGTTGGCGACGAACCGCATCAGCCACGCGATCGAGATGTAGCCCAGCACGAAAGTGATGATCGTGCCCACCAGGAGCATCGGGCCCGTCGCCGCCTGGCCGGCCTGGGGGTCGAAGGCATCCGGCAGGGAGAACAGGCCGGAGGCGACCACCGCGGGGATGGCCAGCAAAAACGAGAACTTGGTGGCGACCTCGCGGTCGATGTTCAGAAACAGGCCACCGGAGATCGTCGCCCCCGAGCGCGAGACACCCGGGATGAGCGAGAGGCACTGCCAGAAGCCCATGATGAGGGCGTCTTTGATCCCCATGTCTTCCATCGTGCGCTCCTTCTTGCCGTAGCGTTCGGCCAGGATGAACACGAAGGAGAAGAGCACGAGCACGGTCGCGGTGATCCACAGGTTGCGCAGGCCCTCGCGGATGAGATCCCGGCCGAAGAAGCCGATGAGCCCCACCGGAATCGTGCCGATGATCACCATCCAGCCCATCCGGTAATCCTGGCCCCGCTCTTCCGGGTTGAACACTCCCTTAAACCACCCGCGCAGGATCTCCCAGATGGTGCGGGCGAAGAAGACCAAGACGGCAGCCTCAGTACCGAGCTGGATCACGGCGGTAAACGAGGCGCCGGCGTCTTCTCCCCAGAACAACTCGGAGACGATTCGCAGGTGCCCAGACGAGCTGACCGGCAGAAACTCCGTCAGGCCCTGGACGATCGACAGGACAATAACCTGAGCCCAGGACATCCCCTCGCTGGCTTGCGCAACAATCATCATGGGGCAATACCTTACAACTAGTGTGGGTCAAGTGAAGCAACGAAACATGGGACGCAGCGGGCTGCGGGTCTCAGAGATCGGCCTGCGCACCCGTGACCAGGACGTCCTGGCTACATTTGTCGACGCCGGCGGCACGCTTATCGACGCCACCGTGGCCAGCGCCGCCGCCGTGCGCCACATCGGGCGCGAGCAGCTGGTCGTCGCCACCTCTGTCGGCGTGGACGTCACCTGCCCGCTCGGCCAGCGCGTGGACTGTTCGCGCCGGGCGATCCTCGCCCAGGTCGAGGAGTTTCTGCGCGCCACCGGCCTCGAGCACATCGACCTGCTGCAGGTCGGGCACTTCGATCCCCACACCCCGGCCGAGGAGGTCGCCGCCACCCTGGACTACCTGGTCACCGCCGGCACGGTGCGCTACGCGGGCGCGCGCGGCTATCGCGGCTGGCAGCTGGCAATCACTCCGCACCTGCACGCCACGACGACGCCCTATTCGCTGCTGCGCCGCGGCGCCGAAGAGGAGATCCTGCCCGCGGCCGAGTATCTGGGGATCGGGGTGATCGCCGAGGGTCCCGTCGTCGAATATGACTTCGAGCCTTTGACCACCGCAGCCGAGGGCCTGGAGATCGCCCCGACGGCCGCGGCCGCCGCGTGGACCTTGGCCCGGGTCGACGCAGTGATCGTCAACGACGCCGAGTTCGCCGACGTGTTACCCCTCACTGAGCTTCCCCGCACCATCGATAAGGCCCTCGAGGAGGTCACCCGGGTAGGCTAGCTCTTTGTGATGCGTAGATTTTGTGCTGTTCTCGCCCTTACGGCCGTCACCCTCACCGCCTGCGGCCAGAACCCCGCCGAAGAGGACCTGCCCGACATGGGCAACGCTACCCCGGCGGACTCGCCCGCAGCGACTGCCCCCGACGGCGAGGTCATCGAGTTAGGCGAGGTCACCGACTTAGTGGCCGCCGGTGGGCGCTATGGCGTGCGGGTGGGTGACGAGCTTTTCGTCGGCACCCTCGACGAGCTACGCGAGGGGGTCTCCGGCGAGGACATCTCCGGGTGCACCGACGTCACCGCCAACGCCGAGGACATCGTGGTGGCCTGCGGCAGTGACGTCCGCATCATCGGCGGCGAGACCGTGAGCTTGGACGAGCCCGCCGAGTCCGCGGTGCTCACCTCCACCGGCGAGCTCGTGGTGGCCTCCGGCACGGAAGCTCAGGCGGCGGTCTACGCGAACGGCGAGCGTATCGACGACTTCTCCGTCGCCGGCCCCACCGACGAGCTGGCTATTACCGACAATGACAAGGTGGTGCGCATCAACCGCGCGGACACGACCATCCAGGATTTGCGTATCGACGAAGGCCGCCAGGGCGGCACGCTGCGGGTGGGGCTCGGCGTCGGCACGCTGGCGACCGGCGACGGCGACATCGTCGTGGTCTCCGACACCCTGGGCAACCAAATCGCCATCTACACCGTCGACGACGTCATCCGCCTGCACCAGACCGCACCCGTGGACGCCTCCCCGTGGGCCGTCGCCCACGACGGCGAACTCGCCTGGATCGCCTCCACCGCGGAGAACACCGCGACCGGATACGATGTCTCCTCCGGTGTTCCCATGGAAGAATCGTCAGTGTCCACGATCGCGAACGTCACCTCCATGGTGGCCACCGCAGACGGGCTCGTGCTCGGCGGCAGCGACGGCCTGCAGATCATCAACGAGAGCTAACAGACGAAGGACGCACATGGGCATCTACCAGCTTGCTTTGAAAGGCCTGTTTCGGATCCCGCCGGAGCGGATCCACAGCTACGTCATGTCCGGCCTGGGGGTTCTACAGTATGCCACTCCCCTGCGCTGGCTGGTGGGTCGCATCCTGCCGGTGCGTGACGAAGTCCTCAGCCAAGAAGTCTTCGGCGTCCGCTTCGACCGACCGCTAGGCCTGGCGGCCGGCTTCGATAAGGATGGCGCGGTGCCGGACGTGTGGTCATCTATAGGCTTCGGGCACGCCGAGGTGGGCACCATCACCGCCTCCCCACAGCCCGGCAACCCGACGCCGCGGCTGTTCCGCCTGCCGGCCGATCGCGCCCTGCTCAACCGGATGGGCTTCAACAACAAGGGCGCGGCGAGTGCGCGGAACACGATCGCACGGCGTAACCGTCGCAACGTGATCGGCGTGAACATCGGTAAGACCAAGCTTGCCGACGACGCCGTCGCCGACTACCGCACCTCCGCCACCATGCTCGGCGATTTCGCGGACTACTTGGTGGTCAACGTCTCCTCCCCGAACACCCCGGGCCTGCGCGATTTGCAGGCCGTGGAATCGCTGCGCCCGATTCTTCAGGTGGTCAAGGAGTCGACCTCCGCGCCGGTGCTGGTGAAGATCGCCCCCGATCTCAGCGACGACGACATCGACGCCGTGGCCGATCTCGCCGTCGAGCTCGGCATCGCCGGCATCGTGGCGACCAACACGACCATCTCGCGGGAGAATCTCACAACCCGCAAGGTAGACAAGCTCGGTGCCGGCGGTATCTCCGGTGCCCCTGTGGCTCAGCGTTCGCCGGAGGTGCTCAAGCGGCTCTACAAGCGCGTCGGAAGCCAGCTGGCGCTGGTGAGCGTGGGTGGCATCTTTACCCCTGAGCAGGCCTGGGAACGTATCACCGCGGGCGCCAACCTACTCGAGGGCTACACCCCGCTCATTTATGGTGGGCCGGGCTGGATCCGCGACATCCACCGCGGGATCGCCGCGCAGATTAAGGCCCACGGCCTGAGCAACATCTCAGAAGCCGTGGGCTCGGGGCTTAGCTGGAAGGAAGACTAGCTCTGCGCAACACCAAGGCGCAGAGCAGCGCCATGACGGCGTAGAGGGCGATCCACCACTGCTGGAGCGTGTAGAGCGTCGACTGTGGGATGAGCATCGAGATCACGATGAGCCCCACCCCGACGACCAGCGCAATCACTTGCGTGCGGCTGCCTGCCTGATCTTTGCGCTGGGTGGCGAACGCCCCCAGGATGATCACGGCCACGAGGATGAGAAGCCTCCGGTTCGTGATCTCGAAGGGGACGTTCCAGCCCTCTTGCAGGATCGCCAGGCCGAGCATGATCATGAGGGTCAGCGCGAGGGCGAGGAATGCCCCGCCCGCGCGGACCGAGGCCGGTACCTGCATTACTTGTTCTCGTACCAGCCCCACACGATCGCCCGGCCGAGGGCATGGAAGTGCAGGTTGAAGCCCAGAACGGTCGGGGTGGCATCCTCATCGATGTCCAGCTTTTCGACGTCCACCGCATGCACCACATACAGGTAGCGGTGCGGGGCGTGCTCCGGCGGCGGCGCCGCGCCGTAGTGCACGCGGCCGCCAGAGTCGTTCTTCAGGCTCACAGCGCCCACGCCCAAGTCCTCCTGGGCGCCGGCGTTGCTCGGCAGCTCAGTGACGGTGGCCGGGATGTTGAAGGCGGCCCAGTGCCAGAAACCGGAGGCTGTCGGGGCATCCGGGTCGAAGCAGGTCACAGCGAAGGACTTGGTGCCCTCCGGGACGTCACTCCACGACAGCTGCGGAGAGACGGACTCTGGGGCGCGAAGCTTCTCGGAGAGCTCGGCGCCGTTGTCCAGATCAGTCGAGGTCAGAGTGAAGGACGGCAGGTCCTTCAGCGGTGCGTAGGGGTCGGGTCCAGGAAATCGCGAATCGTTGTAGTCGGTCATGTTCCCATTCTTACCAAATGACAGTGTAGTAGTTCACGGAAACCGGCAGTGAGCTGGCGATTTGTTGAATCTGCAGTCGGCGGGTTACATTAGTCCCCGTTGCTTTGAGTGACCACCTGAGCCCGGGTGGCGGAATGGCAGACGCGCTAGCTTGAGGTGCTAGTGTCCTATTAACGGACGTGGGGGTTCAAGTCCCCCTCCGGGCACGATAGGCCGCCAACTCTTTAAGGAGTTGGCGGTTTTCTGCTGGTTGGGGTTCTGGGCGGTTCTGGCGGCCAGGCGGTTTTGGGTGCCGCCTGGTCGAAAGCAGTCACCCCTAAAGGAGTACTGAACTCGACCTTGCGAGAGCCTTTTAGATGAGGCTGCTTTCGACCAGCGCTAACGCAACACGCACGATCAGCGTGCGGTGTGTGCAGTACAAACAGTCAGTTGCCCCACCAGGAACACCTTCCCCAGCAGTCTCGTCCGGGGCTCACCAAAACCGCATCTGATAACCCACGCGGTCGCCTGGTCGAAAGCAGTCACCCCTAAAGGAGTACTGAACTCGACCTCGCGAGGGCCCTTTAGATGAGGCTGCTTTCGACCAGCGATAGCGCAACACGCCCACTGCCTGGCTCTCAGAACCTGTCCAGCCTCGACGAGGAGCTTTTCGCCTAGACTTCACGGTCCACGCCCCACGCTCCCCCAGAAAAGCGGCAACCCCGACCAAACCAGGCCGGGGCAGCACCACAAGCACCACACTAAGCAGGCTTAGTGATCCTCGTTCGGATCGTTGTCCGCGTCTTCCTTGGTCTGGTGGAAGGTGCCGTGGACGTGTTCCGGGGCGGCGTAGATCGAGTAGAGCTTCACGGGCTCATCGGACTCGTTGACCATGTTGTGCCACTTGCCGGCGGGGACGAAGACTGCGTCGTCGTGCTCGACAACCTTTTCGACGTCGAGGTTGTCCTCACTCTCGCCGATCATCATGCGGCCCTTGCCGGCTTCGATGCGCAAGAACTGGTCGTGGTCGTCATGGACCTCGGCGCCGATCTCGCCGCCGGCCGGGATGGACATGACGGTCATCTGGAGGAACTTGCCCGTCCAGAGCGTGTCCCGGAAGGCCTCGTTGGATTCGGTGGCTTCCTCGATGTCGAGAACAAAGGGGTTGGGACCGTGGTCAGTGCGTAGAACAGACATAACTCCACTATAGGTAGATCCCCACTGGGGCGTATGGTGAACGCATGCGGCAGAAAACCAAGGCAGCCATCCTCGCGGTGTTGCTCATCGTCGCGGTGGCGGTGATCGTTTTCGTCGACATCCCCGCCCTATCGACTTTGCGGGACTGGGCCGACCGCGCCGGCGCCTGGTTCCCGCTGGCTTTCTGGGTGGGCTACGTCCTTATCAGCCAGTTCCCAGTACCACGCACGATCTTGACCTTGAGTTCCGGGATACTTTTTGGCCCGCTCGTCGGGGTTATCATCGCCACCACCGCCACCGCGGTAGCTGCGTGCATCTCCCTGACCACGATGCGCTATCTCATTGGTGACTGGGTGCGCCCCCGGCTGACTCATCCGGTGGTAGAGAAGATCAACGCCCGTCTGCGTACCCGCGGTTGGGCGGCGGTAATCAGCCTGCGCATGATCGCGGGCATACCGTTTTCGGTGATGAACTACACCGCCGCCATGACCGAGATCCGTGTGGCCACGTTCACCGTCGCCACTTTCATCGGCGCTGCCCCCGGCACGATAGCGACCGTCTTCTTCGGCGACACCCTGACGGGAAATACGAACCCGGCGATCATCGCGATTACGGTCGCCCTCGCGCTGCTGGGGATCATCGGACTCGCCGTCGACGCTCGCCGTCCAGTCAAGTCTGCCGGGTAGACTGAAAGCCATGTTGGCTGTGCATGCACGTTACCGGGGACGCGAGGTACGCCGCGCAGACATCGTGCGCCGCT
Organism: Corynebacterium yudongzhengii; assembly: GCF_003065405.1. Taxonomy (NCBI): domain Bacteria; kingdom Bacillati; phylum Actinomycetota; class Actinomycetes; order Mycobacteriales; family Corynebacteriaceae; genus Corynebacterium; species Corynebacterium yudongzhengii. Next base: position 1,201,226 of record NZ_CP026947.1, on the reverse strand, counting down.
CCGCAGACGCCCTCCAGACCATGGAGGGGGTCGGAGAGTTCACCTTCCTCGGCGTCGAGGACATCACCGCGCGCGTGGACTCTCCCAGCGCATTGACCGATCTCATCATGGCCTTGCTCTCCGATGGGAACTGGGCCATCGGCATTGGTATCGACTCCCCCGTGTGGTGTGAGGAGGCGGCGACCAAGGCCGTCGGCACGCGGGCTGGGGCCGTGCACGTGCGTGCCGATACCAGCGGCACCGAAGCCTTCGACATCGAGGCGACGTTCGCTCTGCTGGCACATGTGCTCGCGAAGCGCACGCTGGAAGGCCGCGAGGCGACCTCCCTGATGCGCCGCGGACTCAACCAAAACGAGGCGGCGGCGAAGCTGGGCATCTCCAAACAGGCTATGTCCCAACGGCTGCAGGCCGCCGGCTGGTCCGCGGAGTCCGCGGGCTGGCAGTTAGCGGTCCATCTCCTCGCCCTCGCGGAAGGAAATCTCCGGTGAAGCCCCCGCCGGCGAAGAGCCACCGAGCTCCCCGGCGGAGCTAGCCTTATCCTCCGCAGCTTTCGGCTGCTGCGAGCGCTCCGGCACCTCGGGGACCGCTGGGTCGACCGGCTTTTGAGCCACCGCGTTCGCCGCTGCAACGGCTTCGGCGATCTCCGGCGAGGAGGCGGTGTTAAACCACTCGTCGGTGTTGTCGGGCTCCGCCATCTCCCGGGTGTCCTCGTCGACGCCGGGGGCCTCGTAGCGGAAGACGCCGTCGTCGTCACGCGTGGCGAAGCTCTTGGCAAAGCGCTCGAGCGTGTCCCCAAACTGCGAGGGAATCATCCACATGGTCGAGGCCTCGCCCTGCGCCATCTGCGGCAGCTTGTCCAGGTAGTTGTAGGCCAGCACCTCCGGGGTGATCCGGGAGGCCTTGATCGCGGCGTTTATCTTCTGGATGGAGCGGGCCTCACCTTGGGCGCGTAGGTAGGTCGCGGCGCGGTCACCTTCGGCGCGCAGCATTTCGGCCTGGCGGTCAGCTTCGGCGGCCAAAATTGCGGCGTGCTTCTCACCCTCGGCGGAGAGGATGCGCGCCTGCTTCTCGCCTTCGGCGGTCTTGATGTCCGACTCGCGCTGGCCTTCGGCGGTGAGGATCATGGCGCGCTTTTCCCGGTCCGCCTTCATCTGCATCTCCATGGACTGCTGGACAGTCGGCGGCGGGTCGATGGCCTTCAGCTCGACGCGGCTGATGCGCAGGCCCCACTTGGCGGTGGCGGAGTCGAGCTCGCCGCGCAGTCGGCGGTTGATGGTGTCGCGGGAGGTCAGGTTCTCTTCCAATGTCATGCCGCCCACCACGTCACGCAGCGTGGCCACGGAGATCTGCTCGACGCCGACGATGTAGTTGTCCACACCGTAGATCGCCCGGGCGGGATCGTTGATCTGGAAGGTGACGACGATATCGATCGCCACCGTCAGGTTGTCTTGGGTAATCACGGCCTGCGGCGGGAAGGAGACGACGCGTTCACGCGTATCGACGCGCTCGCGCACCCGATCGAGGAAAGGCACCAAGACCGTGATCCCACCGCTCACCGTGCGGGTATAGCGCCCGAGGCGTTCGATGACCGCGGCCTCACCCTGCGGAATCAAGGCAATAGACTTGACAACGAGGAGGACGATGACCGCGAGGAGGACGACAAAGAAAATTGCTGCAAACATCAGTTCTTCCAAACGATAGCGGTTGGGCCCTCAATGTCCGCGACGCTGACCATCTCCCCTTCAGCGAAGCTGATCTGGGGATCGAGGGAGCGCGCCGACCAGATGGCCCCGTCCAGACGGATTTGTCCGCCGCGGCCATCGACAGGTTCGAGGACCTCAGCATGTTTTCCGACCAGCGTCTTCGACGAGGTATCCAGGGCCTCCGGCTTCTGGAACTGTCGGCGCAGGACCGGCTTCACTAGGACCAGCAGGGCTAGCGAAGAGACGGCGAAGGTGGCTGCCTCCAGCCAGAAGGGAACATCAGCCAACGCCACACCGGCGGTCGCTAGCGCCGCGCCCGCGAGCATGAGCAGAGTGAACTCGCCGGCCATCAACTCCAGACCGGCGAGGACCAGTGCTGCCAAAAACCAGATGAGTGCTCCCACAATCTCCTAACCTACCTGAGATCTTCTTTTTTGACTTCCGGGTTTGTGACGAAATCAACAAGCCGCTCGACCGCGCCGATCAGAGTCGGATCGAGGTCCCGGAAAGAGGACACCGCCGACGAGACTCGGTGCCAGCCCTCCTTCGGGTCGGACCAGCCTAAACGCCGGCACACGCCACTCTTCCAGTCCTCCCCCTTCGGCACCTCCGGCCAGGCCCGGATGCCGAGTTTCTCCGGCTTCACCGCCGCCCAGATGTCGATGAACGGATGACCCGTGACCATCACGTGCTCGCCGACGGAGTCCGTCAGGCGGGATTCCTTGGAGCCTTCGACCAAGTGATCGGCAAGCACTCCGACCCGCCGACCCGGCCCGGGGCGAAACTCCTTAAGCCTCTCCTCTAAATTGTCGAGACCTTCGAGGTATTCGACGACCACCCCTTCCACCCGCAGGTCGTGACCCCAGACCTGCTCGACGATGGCCGCGTCGTGAATACCTTCCACCCAGATCCGCGACGGCGCCGCGACCTTCGCCTCGAGGTTTTTCACCTTCCGTGAGCCGGAGTTCGAACGCTGCGGCGCCGCCTTCTTCACCGGCCGCTGCACGCTCACCCGCCGGCCTTCGTGCAAGAAGGCGCCGTTCATCGTCTTGAACAGCCGCCGGCGCCCATAGCGGTCCTCGAGGCGTACGAACACCCCGTCGTAGGTGCGCTCAAAACCGACGATGGCGCCGACGAAATCCTCGCCGTAGACCTCGAGCACGGTTCCGTTCGTGCCTTCGACGATCGGATATTGCTTCGGGCGGTTGCGGCGATGGCCGGAAAAGATGTCCTCGTACATGTCGGGCCAGCCTATCGGTTAGGCTGGCCCGACATGGATATGCGCGCCGAGGTCTACTCCCCACTGCAAAACGCGACCGTCTGGCTGGCCGCGTGGCTCCATGGCCACGAGTCGGCCGACGACCTCATCGACGCCTGGAGGGATTTAGGCTTTACGACGCCCGCCTCCCTGATGGCCGAGGTACGCGAGAAAGCTGAGGGCGCCCACGGACCCCAGGTCCGGCTCCTCCTCTCCGGGCCCGGCGAGGCCTCCGGCATCCCGGGCGGGCACCGGGAGGGCATCGTCATCGCCGACCGTCACGTCTTAGTGCCGGAGTGGGAGTGGGTGGAGGCCGATACGCTGCCGGCGCCGGCGTGGTTGTCGCCCGGCGAGGCGGATCAGCTGCTCACCCAGGCGACCGACGAGGCCGCCGATCTCATCGAGGCCAGCGGTTATCGCACGGATGCGCTGCACAATCCGCGGCTGACCGTCGGCACCTTAAGTGACTTCTACGACACCCCGGGGCTACCCGGTTCGGTGCCGCCGCGCGCCGCGAAGCTCTTTGCGCGGGCGGATCGCGTCGCGGCGATCATCGAGACCGTGATCTCCCGCATGGGCGATCACAGCCTCGATAGCCAGCTCTTTAGCCTCTGGCGGCACATCCGTACGGCCCGGATGGCGGGAGTGACCTATTGTGCCGGGGAGTACAGCCGCTAGAGCTGCGAGCAGCAGCCCGGGCGGCAGGGGCAGCCGTTGGTAGTACAGCCCTGGACCGAGACCGTTCCGAGGCTGAGCGGCTCGCGGTTGTCGCGGAGTTCTTCGTAGAGGTCGGCGACCATCGTCGAGAAGCGCTGCGTCGGTCCAGCGGTGCGGGCGCGGTAGACGTTGAGCCCGCGGGCGGTGGCGGCGTCGACAAGCTCGGTGTCCAGATCCCAGATCACCTCCATGTGGTCGGAGATGAAGCCAATCGGGCAGACGACGACGTCGGTGTCGATGGCCTCGGTGTGATCCACGATGTCCGGCTCGAGCCACGGGGTGGCGGGGTTGCCGGAACGCGACTGCCACACGATGTCGTAGTTATCGACGCCGGCCGCGCGCGCCACGAGGCGGGCGGCCTCCTGGACCTGGCGGGAATAGAGGTTCTTATCCCGCTCGCCGCCGGACTTCTGATCATCTTGCGTCGGGATCGAATGAGCGGTGAAGAGCACGCGGTAGTTGCCCTGGGTCTTGGCGAGCTGCTCCTGCAGCGCCTCGGCCATCTCTTCGATAAATAAGGGGTGGTCGAAGAACTGGCGCAACTTGGTGAAGCTCACCTCGGGGGCCACCTCGCGCATGCGGCGGATGTCCTCGTTGTACTGCAGACATCCCGAGTACCCGCCCCACGCCGAGGTGGCGAAGACCGCGACGTTGCGGTGACCGTCGGCGGCGATCTGGCGAGCCGCGTCTTCGGCATAAGGGTGCCAGTTGCGGTTGCCGAAATACATCGGCACCTCGATGCCCCGCTTGGCGAATTCTTCTTCCAGGTGGCTGATGATCTCGCGGTTGAGGTCGTTCAGCGGGCTGCGGCCACCGAAGTGGTAGTAGTGCTCCCCGACCTTTTCGAGACGCTCGTCCGGGATCCCCCTTCCGGCGGTGACATTCCGCAGGAAAGGAACGACTTCGTCATCGTGTTCGGGGCCACCGAAGGACAACACCAGAAGAGCGTCGTAGTCAGGATTAGTCATACCTGGATGTTAGACCATGCGCACCGCGTAATCGGACAGGCCTTCCCAGCGGACATCGGTCACGCGCACCGAACCGCCGGAGGTCGGGGCCTCGATCATCTGGCCGTCGCCGAGGTACAGGGCGACGTGCTGGGAGCCGTTGGGGCCCCAGAACAAGAGATCGCCGCGCTGCAGCTCGTCGTGGCTGACTTTTTCTCCGCGCAGGTACTGGTAGCCGCTAAACGACGGCAGGTCGAGCCCCACCGCGTTGAAGGCGTAGACCATCAGCCCGGAGCAGTCGAAGCCGACCTGGTCGTAGTCGCCGTAAGTGTCGCCGATGCCGCCGTCGCGAATGCCCTGGGTGGGGCCGTTGGCGTTGCCGCCGCCCCAGGCATAAGGGGTGCCGATCTGCGAGAGCGCGCGGTTGATGACGGCCTCGATGTCCTGGGTGCGATCGCCGGCGGAGCTCTGAGACGACGGGGTCGCAATGTGCGAGTTGGAGAGTGCCTGTTCCGAAATTGCGTAGGCAGGGGTGGTGGTGGCGGCGAGTGCCAGTGCGGACGCACCGGTAGCCGACACCACGACCCGCCGCATGCGGGATGTGGGGGTCACGAAAGTACTCCTCAAACGCCCACGTCAAGGTGACAGGCTTGACGGGACGGTCGTTTGCGTATGACTGAATGAGGGTCCGCCGAGGCGTCGCTGAACGAGAGGCCCCTATCCCACACACGGCGTGCTTCCCCACATGCCTGCGTAGATACGGCGGCGACTTCTAGTCGCTGGACCTGACTTTCAGTGACTCGATTTACCTCGAGAACCGACAACAGCACCATATGTCACAAAAAGGTCAAGTTGCACAACTTTCCCACGAGATAACATAAAGAAAAGCCACCCCTCCTTTAACCTGTGCGGGGTGGCCTGCGCGTTTGTCTACCACGCATGTCTTATGTGATGTTCATCACATTGTTATCGTTCGGAGACCTTCTTAATTCCAGTCAAGTCTGAGTCCTTGATGGAGATCCATGTCCACACGATGAACGCAGCCGCCACAACCACCACGGCCACGGTCAAGGCCAGCCACGGGACTGTAAAGCCATGCATGTCCCCGAGAAATCCCGCCACCGAGCCCGCGAAATCCCCCGGCGCCGAGAGCTGACCGTGGGCCGATTCGATCGCCACGCGGGTGTGAACATCACTGACCGCCGTGCCGCGCTCCGGGGTGCGGATGATGATGGTCTCGAAACCTTCGGCCACATTGAGCACGTCCTGGGCGGCATTGCGCGGCTCGTTGATACCTCCGCCGGTAATGACGACCCCTTCCCCTTCGCCTAAAACATCCTGTAGCTCCCGGGCGAGTTGGGCATCTTCTTCAGTGCCCACGAAAGCTACGGAATCTTCAGAGAGCTGGGCGGCGGCGTCCTTTGCGTCGAACATGGCCTTCACCCTTGCATGTCGGGCGTCCATATGGGGGTAGAACCGCGGCCAATACCTAAATAGAACGACCGTACTGTTACGATACCCGACATAGGACCCCTGCGGGCCTTAGACTTGGTTATGAACCACGTGCGTTCTCGGGACACTTGCCTATAAGGCAAGGCTTGCCTAACTAGCAAGACCCGACCTAAATGTAAGAAGAATTGGAGCTGACTGTGACTGAAAGCAAGAACTCCTTCAACGCCAAGCGCAGCCTCGAGGTCGGCGATAAGTCGTATGACTACTTCGCCCTCGACGCTGTCGAAGGCATGGAGAAGCTGCCGTACTCCCTGAAGGTTCTCGGCGAGAACCTCCTGCGGACCGAGGACGGCAAGAATGTGACCGAAGAGCACATCAAGGCCCTCGCCAACTGGGACCCGAAGGCCGAGCCCGACACCGAAATTCAGTTCACTCCGGCCCGCGTCCTCATGCAGGACTTCACCGGTGTCCCCTGTGTCGTCGACCTCGCCACCATGCGCGAGGCCGTCTCCTCCCTCGGTGGCAACCCGGATCAGGTCAACCCGCTGAACCCGGCCGAGATGGTCATCGACCACTCCGTCATCGTCGAGGCCTTCGGCCGTTCTGACGCCATCGAGCGCAATGTCGACATCGAATACGAGCGCAACGAGGAGCGCTACCAGTTCCTGCGCTGGGGCTCTGAGAACTTCTCCAACTTCCGCGTCGTGCCGCCGGGGACCGGCATCGTCCACCAGGTCAACATCGAGTACCTGGCCCGCGTCGTCTTCGACAACGACGGTCTCGCCTACCCGGACACCTGCATCGGCACCGACTCCCACACCACCATGGAAAACGGCCTGGGCATCCTGGGCTGGGGCGTCGGCGGCATCGAGGCCGAGGCCGCGATGCTCGGCCAGCCGGTGTCCATGCTGATCCCGCGCGTCGTCGGCTTTAAGCTCACCGGCGACATCCCGGTCGGCGTCACCGCCACCGACGTCGTGCTGACCATCACCGACATGCTCCGCGAGCACGGTGTCGTCGGCAAGTTCGTCGAGTTCTACGGCAACGGTGTCAAGTCCGTGCCGCTGGCAAACCGCGCCACCATCGGCAACATGTCTCCGGAGTTCGGATCCACCGCCGCGATCTTCCCGATCGACGAGGAGACCATCAACTACCTCAAGCTCACCGGCCGCGACCAGGAGCAGATCGACCGCGTCGAGGCCTACGCCAAGGCCCAGGGCCTGTGGCTCGAGCAGGACGCCGAGGAGGCCGAGTACTCCGAGTACCTCGAGCTCGACCTCTCCACCGTCAAGCCGTCCATCGCAGGCCCGACCCGCCCGCAGGACCGCATCCTGCTCTCCGAGGCCAAGGAGACCTTCCGCAAGCAGCTCGGCGACTTCACCGAGGACCCGATCTGCGAGGACGACTCCGCCGCTGCCGAGAACATGGGCGCCGAGGGCGAGAACCAGCCGGACTACGACAAGTCCAGCGTCGAGGACGCCAACTCCGCATGGCCGGGCAACGGCGAGTCCGCCGCCCAGGGTGCGAAGGGCCGCCACTCCAACCCGGTCGAGGTCGAGTCCGGTGCCGGCGGTAAGTTCACCGTCGACCACGGCATGGTCGGCATCGCCGCCATCACCTCGTGCACCAACACCTCGAACCCGTCCGTCATGATCGGCGCCGGCCTGCTGGCCCGCAAGGCCAACGAGTACGGCCTGCGCGCCAAGCCGTGGGTCAAGACCACCATGGCTCCGGGCTCCCAGGTGGTGGACAACTACTACCACCGCGCCGACCTGTGGAAGGACCTCGAGGCCGTCGGTTTCTACCTCTCCGGCTTCGGCTGCACCACCTGTATCGGTAACTCCGGCCCGCTGCCGGCCGAGGTCTCGGAAGCCATCAACGACAACGACCTGGCCGCCACGGCCGTGTTGTCGGGCAACCGTAACTTCGAAGGCCGCATCTCCCCGGATGTCAAGATGAACTACCTGGCATCCCCGCTGCTGGTCATCGCGTACTCCCTGGCCGGCACCATGGACTTCGATTTCGAGACCCAGCCGCTGGGCACTGACTCCGAGGGCAACGACATCTTCCTCAAGGACATCTGGCCGTCCACCGAGGAGATCGAGGAGACCATCTCCGAGGCCATCAACCGCGACATGTACGTCAAGGACTACGCCGACGTCTTCAAGGGCGACGACGCCTGGCAGAACCTCGACGTCCCGACCGGCAAGACCTTCGAGTGGGACGAGAACTCCACCTACGTCCGCAAGGCCCCGTACTTCGAGGGCATGCCGACGGAGCCGGAGCCCGTCTCCGACATCGCGGGCGCCCGCGTGCTCGCGAAGCTCGGCGACTCGGTCACCACCGACCACATCTCGCCGGCGTCGTCGATCAAGCCGGGCACCCCGGCCGCGAACTACCTCGACGAGAACGGCGTCGAGCGCAAGGACTACAACTCCTTCGGCTCTCGCCGTGGTAACCACGAGGTCATGGTCCGCGGTACCTTCGCCAACATCCGCCTGCGCAACCAGCTGGTGGACGTCGCCGGCGGCTACACCCTGGACTTCACCCAGGAAGACGCCCCGCAGTCGTTCATCTACGACGCCGCCCAGAACTACAAGAAGGAGAACACTCCGCTCGTCGTTCTGGCCGGCAAGGAGTACGGCACCGGTTCCTCGCGTGACTGGGCCGCGAAGGGCACCAAGCTGCTCGGTGTGCGCGCCGTCATCGCCGAGTCCTTCGAGCGTATCCACCGTTCGAACCTCATCGGAATGGGCGTGGCTCCACTGCAGTTCCCGGAGGGCGAGTCCCACGAGTCGCTGGGCCTCGACGGCCACGAGACCTTCGCCATCGACGGCCTGACCGCCCTCAACGATGGTGAGATCCCGAAGACCGTCCACGTCACCGCGACGAAGGACAACGGCGAGACCGTCGAATTCGACGCCGTCGTGCGCATCGACACCCCTGGTGAGGCCGACTACTACCGCCACGGCGGTATCCTGCAGTACGTCCTGCGCCAGATGGTCAAGTCCTAAACTGACCTGACCGCTCAAAGAAGGAGGGGGCCGTGTCCGCGGATGCGGGCCCCTCCTTCTCCCCTTTCCTCCCCAGCTATTTTCATATTCTCCGAAAGGCTTTGAAGTCGACATGCCTGTCATCAGCGACACCGAGCTGCAGCGCCGCCGCGCCGAGATCATCGAGGGCGCGCGCCGGTGTTTTGCTGAGTACGGCTACGAGGGGGCGACGGTGCGTCGCTTAGAGCAGGCCACCGGCAAGTCCCGCGGTGCCATCTTCCACCACTTCGGCGACAAAGAGCACCTCTTTTTGGCCATCGCGCGGGCCGACGCCGCCCGCCAAGCCGACATCGTCGCCGAGTCCGGCCTCATCGAGGTGATGCGCGATATTCTGCGCGACCCGAAGAGCCACGACTGGCTGGCGACCCGCCTCGAGATCACCACCATGCTGCGCACCGACCCGAGCTTCCGGGCGCGCTGGCTGCATCACCAGGAGGTGCTCGACAGCGCCGTGCGCGAGCGTCTCGAGCAAAACGCCGAGCGCGACCGGCTGCGCACCGATGTGAGCATCGGGGTGCTGCACACGTTCTTAGAGACCGTCATGGACGGCTTCATCACCCGCCTGGCCTCCGGCCATGATCTGGAGGGCATGGAGCAGGTCCTCGACATCGCCGAGGACGCGATCCGCAAACACTAAAAGCTTAAAGTAGGGTTACTTCCTACCGATGGTCCAGTAGGCCACGGGGCCAAGGCCGTTGATGAGCTGCGCGGTGGCCCACAGCCACTTCGGCCCGCGGACCTGGTTGCTCGGCCGGCGGCTCAGATCGATCCAGGACGCGATCTTCGCGGTCAGCTCCAGCGCCCCGCCGATGGTGACGGTGGCCCGCTGGGCGGTGCTCATATCTGCGAATTCTTTGCGCGCCTGCTCGATGATCGTGCTCATAGAGCTCACTCTAAGGCGCGTCATTATGATTGTCCACATGTTTGCTATCATGACCGTCACCGGTGCCGATCACACCGGAATCATCGCCGCCGTCACCACGGAACTCGCACGTCACAGCGTCAACATCCTCGATGTCTCGCAAACGATCATGGATGAGTGGTTCACCATGATCCTGCGCATCAAGCTGGCCGATACCCCCATCGCCGAGCTGCAGCAGCGCCTCGACGAGGTGGGCTCCGCCGAGGGCGTGGTCATCCGGGTGCAGTCCGAGGACCTGTTCACCGCCGTCAACGAGATTTAGGAGCGTTTATGGCTATGAACTTCCAGGCGCACCGGGTCATCGACACCATCGAGATGATCGAGAAGTACCGCCTCGATATCCGCACCGTCACCATGGGTATCTCCTTGCTCAACTGCGCGCGCAGCACCATGGAGGACACGGCTCAGGCGGTGTATGACCGCGTGACGACGCAAGCCGCCCAGCTGGTTACCGTCTGCGAGGGCATCGAGGCTGAGCTCGGGGTGCCGATCGTCAACAAGCGCATCTCGGTGACCCCGGTCGCGCTGATTACCGCCGGCTGCCCGGGCGATCCCGTCCAGGTGGCGAAGGCCCTCGACAAGGCGGCCCGCGAGGTCGGCGTCAACTTCATCGGCGGCTACTCGGCGCTCGTCGAAAAGGGCGGCACCACCTCCGAGAAGGCACTCATCCGCTCCCTGCCGGAGGCGCTGTCGACCACCGATGTGGTCTGCGGTTCGGTCAACATTGCCTCCTCGCGCGCCGGCATCAACATGAACGCCGCCGCCGAGATGGGCCGGGTTATTACCGCCGCGGCCGAAGCGACCCGCGACGCGAATGCCATCGCCTGCGCCAAGCTCGTCGTCTTTGCCAACGCGGTGGGCGATAACCCGTTCATGGCCGGCGCCTTCCACGGCATTGAGGAACCCGACTGTGTGGTCTCCGTCGGCGTCTCCGGTCCGGGTGTCGTCGACCGCGCGCTCGACGACCTCGAGGGCGCCAGCCTCGATCAGGTCGCCGAGGAGATCAAGAAGGCCGCCTTCAAGATCACCCGCACCGGCCAGCTCGTGGGCAACCTCGCCGCTGGGCGCCTGGGTGTGCCCTTCGGCATCGTGGATCTTTCCCTGGCACCGACCGCCGAGGTCGGCGACTCCGTCGCCAAGATCCTCGAGCACATGGGCCTCGACCAGGTGGGCACCCACGGCACGACCGCCGCTCTCGCCCTGCTCAACGACGCGGTGAAGAAGGGCGGCATGATGGCTTCTACCCGCGTCGGCGGCCTGTCCGGCTCCTTCATCCCGGTCTCCGAGGACGCCGCGATGATTGACGCCGTGCGCACCGGGACGATCTCCATCGACAAGCTCGAGGCCATGACCTCGATCTGCTCGGTCGGCCTCGACATGATCGCCATCCCCGGAGATACCCCGCCGGAGACGATCGCAGGCATGATCGCCGACGAATCCGCCATCGGCGTGATGAACCACAAGACCACCGCCGTGCGCGTCATCCCGGCCCCGGGTACCGTCGCTGGCGACGAGGTCAACTTCGGAGGCCTTTTAGGCTACGCCCCGGTGATCCCGGTCAACGAGGTCGCCAACCGCGACTTCATCCGCCGCGGCGGGTTCATTCCCGCCCCGGTGCACGGATTCCGCAACTAACCCTGCCTTAGGAGGATCGTGACACCGCACGCTGCCACCGAGTCCGAGATCTGCGCGGAGCTAGAGACCAGCCCGGAAGGATTATCCACCTCCGAGGCGAAGCGCCGCCGAAAAGAACACGGTCCGAACCAGCTGCCCCAGCCGCAGCAGGAGACGTGGTGGCAGCGCCTCGGCAGGCAGTTCGCCGACCCGATGATCTACGTGCTCATCGCCGCCGGCGTGCTCACCCTGCTGATGGGCCAGGTCATGGACACGATCGTCATCGCGGCGGTGGTGATCATCAACGCCTTGGTCGGTTTCATTCAGGAAGGCCGCGCCGCCAACGCCTTGGACTCCATTCGCGACATGCTCGCCCCAGAGACCACCGCGCGTCGCGACGGCCACCCCGAGACCATCGCGGCCACCGACTTGGTACCCGGCGACGTCGTCCAGCTCAGCGCCGGCGATAAGGTACCGGCGGATCTGCGCCTCATCGAGGCGTCCAACTTAAGCATCGAGGAAAGCGCGCTGACCGGCGAGTCCGTCGCCGCGGAGAAGGACACCGCAGAAACCGCGGAGGATGCCGCGATCGGCGATCGCAGCTCGATGGCGTTTTCGGGCACGACCGTCACGGGCGGCACCGGCGCCGGCGTGGTGTGCGCCACCGGTGCCGATACGGAGATTGGCCAGGTCACCGGCATGCTCAGCGAGGTCGAGGACGTCTCTACTCCCTTGACCCGCGCGATGGGTAAGTTCTCCTCCCTGCTCGCGATCGTCGCGGTGGCCCTCGCCGTGGGCATGGTGCTCATCGCCCGGCTTGCCTACGGCACCGACTGGGGCGAGCTCTTCCTCGCCGCCGTCGGCTTCGCAGTCGCCACGATCCCCGAGGGCCTCCCGGCGGTCATGGCGATCACCCTGGCCATCGGCGTGCAGAAGATGGCCAGGCGCAACGCGATTACCCGCCGGATGAACTCCGTCGAAGCTCTCGGCGCCGTGACCACCATCTGCACCGACAAGACCGGCACACTCACCCGCAACGAGATGACGGTGCGCCGCGTCATCACCGCCGCGCACAGCTACGAGGTCACCGGCGGCGGCTATGACACCGACGGAGAGGTGCTTCTCGACGACCACCCCGCCGATCCCGACGCCCACCGGGATCTCGCCCTCATCACGCAGGTGGCGGACCTCGCCAACGACGCCGACGTCCGCGACGGCGAACTCGTCGGCGAACCCACCGATGGGGCGATCAAGGCCTTCGCCCTCAAAACCGGTGCCTCCGTGCCGGCCGAAAGGCTCAGCGAGGTTCCCTTCGATTCGCGATACAAGTACCAGGCCAGCGTCGATAAGCTTGCCGACGACACCACCCGCATCCACCTCAAAGGTGCCCCCGATCGCCTGCTGGCGCGCTGTTCGCACCAGCTCAGCCCCGACGGCGGGACCGAAGAGCTCGACCGCGACTTGTGGGAAGAGGTCATCGAGAAACTCGGCGCCGACGGCATGCGCGTGCTCGCCGCCGCCATCCGCACCACCGATAGCGGCAGCGGCGAGATCAGCACCGACGAGATCGATGCCGGCGGTTTTACCTTCGTCGGCGTGTGGGGGATCATCGACCCGCCGCGCGACGAGGTCATCGACGCCGTCGCCCAGGTGCGCCGCGCCGGCATCGTCGTCCGCATGATCACCGGCGACCACGCCACCACCGCCACGGCGATTGCCCGCGAGGTGGGTATCGACGAAGGCCGCACCGTCACCGGCGCCGAGATCGAGGAGGCCGACGACGAAAAGCTGCGCGACATCGTCCGCGAGGCCACCGTGTTCGCCCGCACCTCCCCCGAGCACAAGCTGCGGCTCGTGCGCGCGCTGCGCGCCAACGGCGAGGTCGTCTCCATGACCGGCGACGGGGTCAACGACGCGCCCTCGCTCAAGCAGGCGGATGTCGGCGTCGCCATGGGTATCAAGGGCACGCAGGCGACGAAGGACGCCGCCGACATCGTGCTCGCCGACGACAACTTCGCCACCATCGGCGCCGCCGTGAAGATGGGCCGCACCATCTTCGACAACCTGCAGAAGGCCATCGCCTTCATGCTGCCGACCAACGGCGCCCAAGGGCTCGTCATCTTGGTGGCGATGCTCTTCGGCCTCACGCTGCCCATCACGCCGGTGCAGATCCTGTGGGTCAACCTCATCACCGCCGTCACGCTCTCGCTGGCGCTGTCCTTCGAGCCCTCCGGTCCCGACATCATGCAGCGCTCGCCCCGCGCGCCGGATACCGGGCTTTTGCCGGGCGCGGCGATCGTGCGCATCGTATATGTCTCGGTTTTGCTCGGCGGCGCGACGATCGCCATATTCTCCTGGCTCAACGCCGAGGTGGATATGGACACCGCCCGCTCGGTCGCGATCAATGCCCTGGTGGTGGGACAGGCTTTCTACCTCTTCGCCGCCCGCTTCACGACGGCCACCTGCCTGCGCAAAGAGCTGTTCACCACCAACCCGATCTCCTGGTTGTGCGTCGGGATTATGCTCGCGCTCCAGCTTTTGTTCCTCTACACCCCGTTCATGCAGGCCGCGTTCTCTACCAGCCCCATCGGCCTCAACGGGTGGCTGATCTCTCTGGCCCTCGGCGTGGTGGTGCTCGCGGTGGTCGAGGTGGATAAGGCGCTACGCCGACCATAAACGCACGACATCGCGGGCCGCCGCCTCGAGGTTGAAGGCGGTGTGGGCGATGGCGTCGGCGAGTGTTTCCGGGCCGCGTCCGATGGGAAATACCGCCCTAATCCCCTCGCGGTAGACCTCCTCCACGTCCGGGCCGATCGCACCGGCCAAGACCACGACGGGAAGCTCGCCGCCGCGATGGCGCTGCACCCACCGGGCGACGCCGACGGGGACCTTCCCGGCCAGCGACTGCCCGTCGATCTGGCCCTCCCCAGTGATGACGAGGTCTGCATCATTGATGACCGCGGGAAAGCCGGCGGCGTCGAGAAGCACGTCGATACCGGGCCGGATGCTGGCTTCGCAGAAGGCCATGAGCCCGCCGGCCAGCCCACCGGCGGCACCCGCCCCCGGGGTGTGCTCGACGTCTATGCCCAGATCAGAGCGGATGATCCCGGCGACGTGGGCGAGGCCGGCGTCGAGCTCGTGGACGGTCTTATCGTCGGCCCCCTTCTGCGGGCCGAAGACGCAGGCGGCGCCGTGCTCGCCGGTCAAGGGATTATCGATGTCACACATGACGGTGAGCTCGACGCCGTCGAGAAGCTCGCGGGCCCGGGAGGTATCGACGGTGGCCACGTTCTTGAGCGTGGCGCCGACGGGCACGAAAGGCTCTCCTTCACGATCACAAAAACGCACGCCCAGCGCGGCGGCCGCCCCGCATCCCAGGTCCGTGGTGGCGCTGCCGCCCCGCATCCCAGGTCCGTGGTGGCGCTGCCGCCCGCGCCGACGATGACCCGCCGCGCGCCGGCGTCCACCGCGTGCCGGATGAGCTCGCCGAGGCCATAGGTGGTGGTGCCGGCGGCATCCCTACGACCCTCTGCCAAGGGCAGGCCGGCGCAGGAGGCGACCTCGACGACGGCGGTGGTGGCGTCGAGAAGCCCGTACTTAGCCGCGACCGTCTCATTCGGAAAGACGCCGCAGACCTCGATGCAGGCTTCCTGGCCGCCGCTGGCGGCGAGCATGGCGGAGACGGTGCCCTCTCCCCCGTCGGCGACGGGGATCGCCGTGATGCGGGCGTCGGGCAGGACGCTGCGCACCCCGGCGGCGATGGCGGTGTGGGCCTCGGTGGAGCTGAGCGCGCCTTTGAACGAGTCCGGGATAACGACGATGTGCATGATGCTCCTTGTCCTAGCCGGTCGCCTAGATGAGCAGGATACCGAGGATCCAGATGATGATGATCGAGGTAAGCCCCATGAGCAGAGTCACGGTTGTCTGCGTGCGATAACCCTGCTGCGGGGTCATGCCACCGAAGTTAGCGACCACCCAGAAGTAAGAGTTGTTCGCATGGGATACGGTCATCGCCCTAGCGGAGATGGCCATGACGGCGAGAGCGACCTGTGTCGGGCTCTCCAGCCCCAAGGCCGGCAGTAGCGGAGCGACGATGCCCGCGGCGGTAACCAGTGCAACGGTAGAGGAACCCTGCGCCGTCTTGAGGATGGCGGAGACGATGAACGGGAAGAACAAGCCCAAGGAGGCAAATACCGTCGC
The DNA here is from genome assembly GCF_003065405.1 of Corynebacterium yudongzhengii. NCBI lineage: Bacteria > Bacillati > Actinomycetota > Actinomycetes > Mycobacteriales > Corynebacteriaceae > Corynebacterium > Corynebacterium yudongzhengii. The sequence goes on along the minus strand of NZ_CP026947.1, from coordinate 1,185,360 downwards.
ATTGTCTTGGACAAAGTCGACGAGGTCCGTATTCGCGATGACTTTACCTAATACCCCGCCGGCTGCGGTGATGAACAGGATCCGTCCAACGACCTTAAGCGTCTCCTCGGTGATCGTGTAAAACTCCTTAATCCGGCCCAAACTGCCTAAGACGGCGACCGCCAGGATGAGTCCCAGTGCGAGAGCGATGATCGGGGTGCCAAAGAAACCGACGACATCGCCCAGCAGGCCCGGCCACCCCAGGACGGATCCCACCGAACCGGCCGCCATCGCCAAGATAGGCACGAGAATCGGCAGGAAGGAGACGGTGGCGCTGGGCAGGCGACCGTAGGAGCTGCGCAGTTCCTCGTACAGGCCCTCGAGCTCCGCATCGTTGAGGCCGTCTTCGTCCTCGGTAGAGCGGACCCGCTTACCGATCCAGACGGCGTAGATATAGGAAACGATGAGCGCTGGGACGGAAACGATCGTGCCAAGTCCGATGACGAGGAGGAGTTTGTCGCTGATACCCAGGGTGTTGGCGGCTGCAATGGGGCCCGGGGTCGGTGGGATGAAGACCTGAGCAATATAAAGACCCGCCGCCAGCGCTACGGTCATAGCAACCGATGACGAGGCAGTGCGGCGCGCCAAGGCTCGCCGGATGGGGTTGAGAATAACGAACCCGGAATCGCAGAACACCGGGATGGACACGACCCAGCCCATGAGCTGCATGGCCAGTACTGGGCGCTTCCGGCCGATCACCCGCACGAGTGCGTCGGCGATCTGGAAGGCAGCGCCGGTCTTCTCCAAGATGAGGCCGATGAGCGCGCCGAGGATGATGACGATGCCGATCGAGGTAAACGTTCCCGAGAATCCCTCGCCGATGACGGTGGCGATACCGGACACGGTCTCCCCCGCCTCATCCTCTTTGTCGACCAGCGGGATGCCGCCGATGAGTCCGAGTCCAAAGGAGACAAGCATGATCGAAATGAACGGATGGATACGCCACTTCGAGATCATGACGATCATGAGCACGATCGCCACTGCGAAGGTGGTAATCAGCGGAATGCCGGTCACTTCAGCTCCTTAATGCAGAAGACCCAACCAATGAAAGAAAGGCTAGGACTCGACGCCGCGCGTCGGCTACGGTCTGCCGCACATGGTTCACACCGGAATGTGTTCTACAGCACATTATCGAGTTATGATCTGGTAGTGGAGATCTCACTCGACAACGCCCAAAGGATCGTCTCCGAGATCAGCTCCGTTCTCGGCACCGATGTCAACCTCATGGATCAAACCGCCGCGATCATCGCGAGCACCGACCCCAGCCGCGTGGGCACCCACCATCCCGGAGCCGAGAAGGTCATCACCGAAAAACTTGACCAGCTCATCATTACTTCAGAAAATCATCTGCCGGCACCCGTCCTGGCCTTAATCTGCCGATCTGGGACGAAGCCGACATCGCCGGGGTCCTCGGCATCACTGGCGACCCAGCCACGTTCACTACCCCCGCCCACGTCTTAAAGAAAATGACGGAGATCCTGCTCCGGGAGACGCGTACCCGGGAGGAGGCCGAAAGGCACGAGCGCTCCTCGACCCGTTTCCTGCAATCGTGGCTTTTCGATTGCCATGAGCTTACCCCGGAGCTCGCAGAGCAGGGATTCGCCTTCAACATCGACGTGCGTCAGGACTATCTCATCGCGGCCGCCAGCGTCGTCTCTACCCGAGCCCCGATGCCTTCCTTCCAGGAGGAGGTCGACCGCATCACCCGAAAGCTCCTCAAGGACGCCGCCTCTCGGGGTGCGGCCTCCGGCATGTTGGGCAGCCGCATCATCCTTCTGTTCCCCCTTAGCGGAAGACGCTCCCCAGAGGGGATAGTCGCCGAGATTACCGCGTGGCTGGAAAAGGCAGCCCTGCACGTACGCCGGTCTACGGCACTGACCCTGACGGTTGGGGTCTCCAGCATCGGGTCACCTGCTCCGGAGGCAGCGGACCAAGCAGTTCGGGCTCTCCGCCATGCGCTCCACTCGCCCGCAGATGTTTACCGCTTCGACGATCTCACTCTCGAATTGCTCGTCGACTCGATCCCCGAACGACAACGACAGGCCTTCGTACAGCGAGTCTTCCGCGACACTCCCGGGGAGGCCCGCCGATACCTGAAGGCCTACTTCGAAGCAGATGGCTCCCTTTCTCTGGCCGCCGAGACGCTGTTCATCAATAAAAACACGCTCAACGGAAGGCTTCACCGGGTTGCTGAGACCACGGGATACGACCCACGCCGGATCGCTGACGCAGTCGTACTGTGGTTGGCCTTGCATCTCGAAGGCTGATCGCGACCGTCGAGCCACCTGAAGCTCTGCTCCGGCCCACCCGCTCACAGGCCCCGCAGACCTCTGGCATTAGAATCATCTGGTCTAACCTGTACACCCGCATCCGAGAAGGCGACCGCTTCATGGCGACATCTCCGACCGACACCGGTCTCAAGCGTTCCCTGTCCACCCGCCACCTGACGATGATCGCAGTCGGCGGGTCCATCGGCACCGGCCTGTTCGTGGCCTCGGGCACGATGATCGCCGACGCCGGTCCGGCGGTGCACTCGTCGCCTACGCTCTCATCGGGTTCATGGTGTGGCTGGTCATGCAGCCGCTCGGCGAGATGGCCGCCTACCTGCCGGTCGCCGGTTCCTTCCAGGAATACGGCGCCCGCTTCCTCTCCCCGTCTTTCGGCTTCGCCATCGGCTGGAACTACTGGTTCAACTGGGCGATCACCCTCGCCGCCGAGCTGGTGGCGGCGGCCTTGGTGATGAAGTTCTGGTTCCCGGAAGTCCCCTCGATCGTCTGGTCGGCCGGCTTCTTGCTGCTGGTCTTTGGGCTCAACGGGCTGTCCGCGCGCTCTTTCGGCGAGGGCGAATTCTGGTTCGCCTCCATCAAGGTGATTACCGTGATCGTCTTCCTCGTTCTCGGCCTCGGTATGATCCTCGGGATCTTGGGCCCCGGCTCGCCTGGCTTCAGCAACTGGGTGGAAGGCGATGCGCCTTTCGTTAACGGCGGGCTCGGCATCCTCGCCGTGTTCATCGCGGCTGGCTATTCCTTCCAGGGCACCGAGCTGGTCGGCGTCGCCGCCGGGGAGGCCCGCGACCCGGAAAGGACCCTGCCTAAGGCGCTCCGCACCATCTTCTAGCGCATCCTGCTTTTCTACATCGGCGCCATCGCCGTCATCGGTTTCCTCATCCCCTATACCGACCCGCGGCTTCTGGATGCCTCGGAGGAAAACATCTCGGTCTCCCCGTTCACCCTGGTCTTCGATAACGCCGGCATCGCCCTGGCCGCCAGCGTCATGAACGCGGTGATCCTCACCTCGGTGCTCTCCGCCGGCAACTCCGGGCTCTATGCTTCCACCCGCATGCTCTACTCCATGGCCAAGGAGGGCCTGGCGCCGCGGTTTTTCGGGCACCTTTCTTATCGACGGGTACCCATACGCGCACTGATCATGACCGCCTCGATCGGCATGGGCGGGTTCATCACCTCGATCGTGGGCGACGGCGCCGCCTATGTCTTCCTGCTCACCCTGTCCGCCTTGGCGGGCTTTATCACCTGGCTGGGCATCGCTTTTTGCCATATCAAGTTCCGCAAGGCACTCAAGGCTCAGGGCATTGCGCTCTCCGCGCTTCCCTACCGTGCCCCGCTGGATGGGACCGGCTCGCTCATCGCCTTGACCATGTGCGTGTTGGTGGTCGCCGGCCAGGCGTACGGGCCGATCGTCGAGCAGGAAAACCTCTTCGCGATCCTCTCGCCCTACCTCGGCATCTCCGTCTTCGCCGCTTTGTGGTTTGGCCACCGCAAGATCACCGGTGCGCGCCCCATCGCGGCCTCCGAGGCAGATCTCTCCCGTACGGAGGCTTAACGACGTCGCGTGTCGACCAATTGAGGCTCCCGCCCGCGCGTGTTCCCGCGGCCGCAGACCACCCACGCTTACAGCAGGCCGATCCCACCGGGCAACATCCCACACCTGCTCCAAGGTGCAATTATGCCATATACTACATTTACTTTTTCTAAGCTAAAGAATTGCTAACATTTTCACACTGTAGCTGAGGCCGTGTTAACTCCGCGCGTAGGCGATAGCCTCCTCGAGCGCTCCCAGAAGCATCGGCACGGAAGACGGCTGGGCGTTCGGCCCCATCAGGCCGATGCGCCACACGTTATCGGCATAGGCTCCGACGCCAGCGCCGATCTCGATGTCGTAGTGCTCCAGCAGGCGGGTGCGCACCGCGGCAGAGTCGATATCCTCCGGCACCTTGACCGTCGTCAGATCCGGCAGGCGGGAGCCTTCCTCGGCGAAGAGCTCGAGCCCCAGTTTTTCCAGGCCGACCTGCAGAGCCTCGCCCGCCGCCGCGTGCCGGGCGATCACGTTGCCCAGCCCCTCGTCGAGAATCCGGTCGATGGCCGCACCGAGCGAGACGACCATCCCGGTCGGGGCCGGGTGGTGGTAAGTGCGCTTCGCGCCGGTCGCCTCACCGACGTAGCCGCCGAGCGTCCCCAGATCCAGATACCACGACCGCGGATTTTTCACGCGACGCTCCCAGGCGCGCTCGGAGACGGTGAACGGCGCCAGCCCCGGGGCCACGCCCAGGCACTTCTGGGTGCCGGCGTAGCCGATGTCGATGCCCCACCGATCGGCCTCGAGCTCAATGCCCGCGATGGCGGTGACGGCGTCGACCAGCAAGAGCGCATCGCCTTTAAGGCGTCCGATCTCCGCGATATCAGAGCGCACGCCGGTGGAAGTCTCAGCGTAGACGACGGCGATGATCTGCGGATTGGGGTGTGCCTCGGTCAGTCGCACCGGATCGACCGGGCTTCCCCACTCGAAGTCGACGCGCACGACCTCAGCACCCATCCGGGTGGCGACGTCCACCATCCGCTCGCCGAACAAACCGTTGACGCCGACGACGACCACGTCGCCGGGGTGCACGAAGTTCACGAAGGCGGCCTCCATGCCACCCGAGCCGATCGTCGACAACGGCAGGGTACGCGTGTTCTCGGTGCCCCACAGCCGCCGCAGCCCGGCGCAGACGGCGTCCCCATCTCGGCGATGAACTCCGGATCCAGATGCCCCAGAAGCGGGCGGGTCATCGCGGTGGTGGCCTCCGGGTAGGGGTTGCACGGCCCAGGGCCGAAGAGGTGACGGGAAGTAAACGTTGCTTCGGAACTCATGTCCCCTATTGTGTCATTTTTCACACCGCCATGTGTTGGCGTCAGGCGAGCTCGACGAGCTCCATATAGTCATCGGACCACATGTCCTCGTCGCCGTCGGGCATGATGATGACGCGCTCCGGCTCCAGTGCCTTGACCGCGCCGGGGTCGTGGGTGACCAGAACGACCGCACCCGTGTAGGTCTTCAGCGCGTCGAGCACCTGCTCGCGGGAGATGGGGTCGAGGTTGTTGGTGGGCTCGTCGAGCAGCAACACGTTGGCCCGGGAAGAGACCAGCGACGCCAGTGCCAGGCGGGTCTTCTCGCCGCCGGAGAGCGTCCCGGCGGGCTGTTCGAGCTTGTCGCCGGAGAACATGAACGCGCCCAGCAGGCTGCGCAGGTCCTGCTCGTCGGCGTCCGGGCACGCCTCGATGGTGTTCTGCCAGACGGACTTATCCCCGTCGATGGTGTCGTGTTCCTGGGCGAAATACCCGATCTTGAGGCCGTGGCCAGTGACGATGCCGCCCTCGCCGTCGGTGCGCTCGACGCCGGCGAGCAGCTTGAGCAGCGTCGTCTTGCCCGCGCCGTTATACCCGAGGACGACCACGCGCGATCCCCGGTCGATCGCCAGGTCCACGCCCACGAAGACCTCGAGCGAGCCGTACATCTTGGTCAGGCCCTTTGCCTGCATCGGGGTTTTGCCGCAGGGATCTGGGGTCGGGAAGGAGATGTGGGCGACCTTGTCAGCGACGCGGACCTCGTCGAGCTCGTTGAGCATGCGCTCCGCACGGGCGCGCATCTGCTTCGAGGCGGCCGCCTTCGTCGCCTTGGCACCCAACTTGTCGGCCTGCTTCTGCAGCGCGGAGGCCTTCTTCTCCGCGTTGGCGCGCTCGCGGCGCCGGCGGGCCTCGTCGAGAGCGCGGGCGTCCTTGTATTTGGCGAAGCTCATGTTGTAGACGTCCGCCTCGGCGCGCACGGCGTCGAGATACCAGATCTTGTTGCAGACCTTGTCGAGCAGATCCACATCGTGGGAGATGAGGATGAGGCCGCCTTCGTGGCGGGCGAGGAAAGAGCGCAGCCAGCTAATCGAGTCGGCGTCGAGGTGGTTGGTGGGCTCGTCGAGAAGCAACGTCGTCTCCGACTTCCCCGAGCCGTTCGTCGCGGCAAACAGGATCTGCGCGAGTTCCACGCGGCGGCGCTGACCCCCCGAGAGGGTTTTCAAAGGCTGATCGAGGATGCGCTCCTCGAGGCCTAGGTTGTCGCAGATCTGCGCGGCCTCGGAGTCCGCCTCGTAGCCGCCGAGTGCGTGGTAGCGCTCCTCGAGGCGCGAGAACTTCTCGATCGCCTTGTCGCGTTTCTTCTCATTGCCTTCCTCCATGAGCGCCTGCTGGCGCTTCATGCCGGCGCGGACCTCATCGAGCCCGCGGGCAGAGAGCACGCGGTTGCGGGCCGTCTGCTCGATGTTGCCCTCCCGCGAATCCTGCGGCAGGTAGCCTACCTCCCCGCTGACGGTGACCGACCCGCCATAAGGCTCGGTCTCGCCAGCCAGGATGCGCATCGTCGTGGTCTTACCGGCGCCGTTACGCCCGACCAGGCCGATGCGATCACCCGGCTGGACGCGCAGGTGATGGCCCGGCGCCTGCAAGAGGGTACGGGCGCCGACGCGAACTTCCAGGTCGTTGGCAACAATCACGAACAGACATCCTAACGGGCGTATCGAACAAAGGCCGAAAGGCCCCGGCTATACACAGCCGAGGCCCTTAAAAGGGTGGAGACAGCTTAAAGCTTAGACCGCAAAGCCGAGGGCGCGGAGCTGCTCGCGGCCTTCTTCGGTGATCATCTGCGGGCCCCACGGCGGCATCCAGACCCAGTTGAGGATCAGGTCATCGCATTCGGTGTTGGTGATCACCGCGCTGGTCGCCTGGTCTTCCAGGACGTCGGTGAGCGGGCACGCCGGGGAGGTCAACGTCATGTTGAGCACCGCTGTGTGGCGGCCTTCGTCGTTGGTTTCAACCCAGATGTCGTAGACCAGTCCTAGGTCCACGACGTTGATGCCCAGCTCGGGGTCGATCACGTCGTGGAGGTACTCCTCCACCTGGGCGGCGATGCGGATCTGTTCGTCGTTCTGCTCCGGGCGCTGGCCGGCGCCGTCGAAGTTCGACTTCTCGGTGGGCTCGGTCATGATCTAGTCACTCTCCTTGTCGTTGAGGGCATCAGAGGTGGCCGCTTGGAAGGCCTTCCAGCCGAGGAGCGCGCACTTCACTCGGGCCGGGAACTTCGCGACGCCGGCGAAGGCGACGCCATCGCCGATCAGCTCCTCGTCGCCTTCCTCGGCACCGCGCGAGGTGATCATCTTCTCGAACTCGGCGAGCTTCTCCATGGCCTCGTCCACGGGACGGCCGATGATCTCGTCGGTCATCACGGAGGTCGACGCCTGCGAAATGGAGCAGCCGACCGCGTCGTAGGAGACGTCTTCGACGGTCTTGCCGTCGTCCGAGATATGCACGCGCAGGGTCAGTTCGTCACCACACGAGGGGTTGACGTGGTGCACCTCGGCGTCGAAGGGGTCCCTGAGCCCGGAGTGCTTCGGGTTTTTGTAGTGGTCCAGGATGACTTCCTGGTACATCGATTCCATGTTCATTCACTTCACCCCAAAGAAATCCTGGGCGTATCCGATAGCGTCCACGAGAGCGTCGACCTCGGCGCGCGTGTTGTACAGGTAGAAGCTGGCACGGGCCGTCGACTGTGCCGCGAGCGCCCGGTGCACCGGCCACGCGCAGTGATGTCCCGTGCGGATGGACACCCCGCGAGCATCCAGCAGCTGCCCCAGATCGTGCGGGTGCAGGCCCTCGACGTTGAAGGCGATCGCCGCGCCGCGGTCGACCGGCTCGAGCGGGCCGGCGATCTTGAGGCCGTCGATCTTCTGCAGCTCCTCCAGGGCATAGGCCGTCAGGTCGTTTTCGTGGGCAGCGACGTTGTCCATGCCCACCTCCTTGAGGAAGCGCACCGCGGCACCCAAGCCCACGACCTGGGAGTTCATCTGCGTGCCGGCCTCGAAGCGCAGCGGGGCCGGCGCGTAGGTGGAGTGATCCATGTGCACGACCTCGATCATGGAGCCGCCGGTGAGAAATGGCGGGAGCTGATCGAGCAGGTCGTCGCGGCCGTAGAGCACGCCGACGCCCTGCGGGCCGAGCATCTTGTGCCCGGAGAAGGCAGCGAAGTCGACGCCGAGGGCGTGGAAGTCCACCGGCATGTGCGGCACGGACTGGCAGGCATCCAGCACCGTCAGCGCACCGACGCTGCGGGCGCGATCGACGATCTCGGGGACGTTGGCCACCGCGCCGGTCACGTTGGACTGGTGGGTAAAGGCGACAACCTTCACCGAATCATCCAGCGTGAGGGAGTCCAGATCGATGCGGCCGTCCTTGGTCGCGAAGTACCACTTCAGTTTGGCCCCGGTACGGCGGCAGAGTTCCTGCCACGGCACCAGGTTGGCGTGGTGCTCGATCTCCGTGACCACCACCGTGTCGCCCTCTGTCACCTGCAGGTCACCGGCGCGATCGTCGCCAAGGGTGTAGGCGACCAGGTTGAGCGCCTCGGTGGCGTTTTTGGTGAACGCGATCTCCTCGTCAGCGGCGCCGACGAAGGCGGCGATCTCCTGGCGTGCGGACTCGTACGCGTCGGTGGCCTCCTCCGCCAGCTGATAAGAGCCGCGGTGAGAAGGCGCGTTCGTGTTAAGGACGAACTCCTCCTCCGCCTTCCACACACCGATCGGACGCTGCGAGGTGGCCCCGGAGTCCAGGTAGATCAGGGGTTGGTCATCGCGCACAGTGCGCCCGAGGATGGGGAATTCGGCGCGGATGGCGTCGATGTTCAGCGTTCCGTTCGGGTTCGTGTATGTCATCAGGCGATAAACTGCTCGTATCCGTCGGCTTCCAGGGCGTCGGCGAGCTCGGCGCCACCGGTCTTCACAACCTGTCCGTCCGCGAAGACGTGGACGTAATCCGGCTCAATGTAGTTGAGGATGCGCTTGTAGTGGGTGATCAGCAGGATGCCACCGTTGGTCTCCTCCTGGTAACGGTTGACACCCTCAGAGACGATGCGCAGGGCATCGACGTCGAGACCGGAGTCGGTCTCATCCAGGATGGCGAACTTCGGCTTCAAAAGGCCCAGCTGCATGATCTCGTGGCGCTTCTTCTCGCCACCGGAGAAGCCCTCGTTGACGCTGCGCTCAGCGAAGGACTTATCGATGCCGAGCTGCTCACGCGCCGCGTTGACCTCCTTGATCCAGCTGCGCAGCGCTGGGGCCTCGCCGCGGACGTGGGTGGCGGCGGTGCGCATGAAGTTGGACGAGGACACACCCGGCACCTCGGTCGGGTACTGCATCGCGAGGAACAGGCCCAAGCGGGCGCGCTCGTCGACTTCGAGTTCGAGGACGTTCTGGCCGTCGAGAAGCACCTCCCCCTCGGTGACCTCGTACTTCGGGTGACCCGCGATGACATACGACAGGGTCGACTTGCCGGAGCCGTTCGGGCCCATGACGGCGTGGGTCTCGCCGGACTTGATGGTCAGGTTGACGCCCTTGAGGATCTCGATCGGGTCGGCGCCTTCCTGGGAGGGTACGACCTGGGCGTGCAGATTCTTAATTTCCAGTGTGGACATAGTGTGACTAACTCTTTCTACGGCGGTTGCGGATCTCGGTGTTAGGAGTTCGTGCGCTCGAGCTCGGTGGCGACGCGGTTTTCCAGCTCTTCCCGAACACTATCGACCGGGATGCGGTTGATGACCTCGGAGAAGAAGCCGCGGATGATCATCCGGCGGGCGACGTCCTCCGGGATGCCGCGGGAGCGGAGGTAGAACATGTGCTCGTCATCGAAGCGACCCACGGTGGCGGCGTGGCCGGCACCGGCGATCTCGCCCGTCTCGATCTCGAGGTTCGGGATCGCGTCCGCGCGCGCGTTCTCGGTGAGAACGAGGTTGCGGTTGGTCTCGTAGGTGTCCGTGTTCTGCGCGTTGGAGCGGATCAGCACATCGCCGACCCAGCAGGTGCGGGCTTCGTCGGCACGCTCCTTCGAGTCCGCCTGCAGGGCACCCTTGTACAAAACGTGCGAGCTGCAGTTGGCGATCGAGTGGTCCACCAGCATGCGGTTTTCGATGTACTGGCCAGAGTCAGCGAAGTAGAGGCCGAGCAGCTCGGCGTCGCCGCCGGGGCCGGAGTAGTTGACCCGCGGGGTGATGCGCACAACCTCGCCGCCGAAGGTGACGACGGTGTGGTGCAGCTTCGCATCGCGACCGACCAAGGCACGGTGGGAGGACAGGTGCACGGCGTCGGTGTCCCATTCCGCGTCGACGACCACGTTGAGGCTGGCGTTGTCGCCGATGACGAACTCGATGTTGTCGGCGTGCGTGCCGGTTCCCTCGTAGCGCAGGATGACGGTGGCCTCCGCGCCTTGCTCCACGTTGACGGAGGTCGCGCCGAAGGAGGTCACGCCCTCGCCACGGCCGGTGACGGTCACGACGATCGGCTCGTCGACCTTCGTGTCCTTCGGCACGGAGACGTACTGGGCGCGATCCATGGACGTCCAGGCCTGGGCGGCGACGCGGTCGGTCGGCGCGCCGGTCCGACCCAAGCGCTCGTCGTTTTTGTCCAGGGTCTCGACGGTCACGTCGCCCGTGGAGGTCACCGACACGTCCTGGTCGGTGGCCTCGGCGAACGTGCCGTCGTGCAGGCCCCGCAGACGACGCAGGGAGACGAAGCGCCACTCCTCCGCGCGGCTGTGCGGGACATCAAAGTCCGCTACGTCGAACGACGCGAAAATATCACCTTTGGTGTTGATTCCGGTGCCGCTATCGACGGTTTTCACGGGTGCAGTCACAGTTATCCGACCGATCCTTCCATCTGCAGTTCAATGAGGCGGTTGAGTTCGAGGGCGTACTCCATGGGGAGCTCCTTGGCGATGGGCTCGACGAAGCCGCGGACGATCATCGCCATGGCTTCTTCCTCGGGCACGCCGCGCGACATCAGGTAGAACAGCTGCTCCTCGGAGACCTGCGAGACGGTCGCCTCGTGGCCCAGGGAAACGTGATCGTTCCGGATGTCGTTGTAGGGGTAGGTATCCGACCGGGAGATGTTGTCCACCAACAACGCGTCACACTCCACGTTCGCCGTCGAATGGTGCGCGTTCGCGTTGACCTGGATCAGGCCGCGGTAGGCAGAGCGACCGCCAGCCCGGGCCACCGACTTGGAGACCACGTTCGAGGAGGTGTGCGGCGCCATGTGCGTCATCTTCGCGCCGGTGTCCTGGAACTGGCCCTCGCCGGCGAAGGCGACGGAGAGGACCTCGCCCTTGGCGTGCTCACCGGTCATCCAGACGGCCGGGTACTTCATGGTGACCTTGGAGCCGATGTTGCCGTCGACCCACTCCATGGTGGCGCCCTCTTCGGCCTTGGCGCGCTTGGTCACCAGGTTGTAGACGTTCTGCGACCAGTTCTGGATGGTGGTGTAGCGAACGCGGGCATCCTTCTTGGCGATGATCTCGACGACCGCCGAGTGCAGCGAGTCCGACTTGTAGATCGGGGCGGTGCAGCCCTCGACGTAGTGGACGTAGGAGCCCTCGTCGGCGATGATCAGCGTGCGCTCAAACTGGCCCATGTTTTCCGTGTTGATACGGAAGTAGGCCTGCAGCGGGATGTCCACGTGGACTCCCGGCGGCACGTAGATGAAGGAGCCACCGGACCACACCGCGGTGTTGAGCGCGGAGAACTTGTTGTCGCCGGCCGGGATGACCGTGCCGAAGTACTCGCGGAAGAGCTCCTCGTGTTCGCGCAGGGCGGTATCGGTATCGACGAAGATGACGCCCTTTTCCTCCAGGTCCTCACGGATCTGGTGGTAGACGACCTCCGACTCGTACTGCGCCGCGACACCGGCCACCAGGCGCTGCTTCTCCGCCTCGGGGATGCCGAGCTTATCGTAGGTGTTCTTGATGTCCTCGGGCAGATCCTCCCACGAGGCGGCCTGGCCTTCCGTGGAGCGGACGTAGTACTTGATCTGGTCGAAGTCCACGCCGGAGAGATCCGCGCCCCAGGTGGGCACCGGCTTCTTATCGAAGATACCGAGGGCCTTGAGACGCTGCTCGAGCATCCACTCCGGCTCCTCCTTCTTCCGCGAAATGTCGCGGACGACCTCCTCGTCGAGGCCGCGACGCGCAGAGGCGCCAGCCTCGTCCGAGTCGTGCCAGCCATAGTTGTAGGCACCGATCGAGTCGATGATCTCGTCATCGCTCATGGGATGTTCCAGACCGGGGCTGGTTTCCGCCTGAGTCATGACGTGCTCCTTTCGCTGTAGTTAGTCGGGGTGAGAGGGATGTTTGTCGTACAGATGCCGTGCCCGTCAGTGATCGACGCCAGCGGCTGCACGTGGTGGCCCAACCGCGCGGCGATCACCTCCTGCTCGGCCTCACACAGTTCCGAGTGCTCTGCCGCCACCGAGGCGACCGGGCAGTGGTGCTTGCACAGCTGAATGCTACGGCCCGCGCGCCCGACGGTCACGGCGTAGCCGTGCTCGTTGAGCGCTTCCGCCAGCTGCCGGGCGGTCTCCTCCAACGCCTCCTCGCTCTCATCGGCGGCGGGGGCGATTCCTTCCACCACCTTCTCGACGTGCTGGCGGGCGAAACGCCGGACGGCCTCTGGGCCTCCGGCCTCCCGCAGCGCGTCGAGCGCCGAGTTGGCGAGCGTGTCGTAATCGTGGCCAAACTGGGCCCGACCACTGTCGGTGAGACGGAAGTGTTTCGCCGGGCGGCCGCGGCCCGAGGGCCTGCGGTCCACGGTTTCAGCGGTCCCTTCCTCCACCAAGATGTCTAGGTGTCGACGGACACCTGCGGCCGAAAGGCCGAGACGAGAACCAAGATCGTTAGCGGTGACGGGCCCGAGCTTGAGCAGGGTGGCGAGCACTTGCTCTCGGGTATCCCCTTCCGACGGACGTGACCGCCGGCGGGGCGCCGGGTCCTTCATCGTCACTCACCTCCATCGCGCGTTCCGGGGAATCATCGCATTTTTGTCTACACCATTAGACAACACTAGTGTGCCTTAATTCCCGTTGTGCGTCTAGCCGCCCTGCGTGTCGTACGATCTCACCATGCCCCTCACTAGCGTGCTCGCCCGACTCGGCCGCGCCGGATCTCGCGCCGCCGGCCTGCACGGCCCCGTCGAGAGGCCCGGCGAGCACCTCCGCATGCACGCCTACTACCGCTTTCTGCTGCTGCGGTGGATCGGCACCGTCGGCGCGCTGCTCATTGGCGTCGCTGGTCTCGGTGCGGGCGCGCTACCGGTCGTCGATAATCCTTATCGCCACCTGCCGCTCGGCGATGTCATGTCCCGCATGCTGCAGACCTCGTCGTCGCTGGTGCTCTTGGGCGTGGGGCTATTGGTATTGGCGTGGGTATTGATGTGGCGCTACGTCGGCGAGCGCTCCGTGACCACCGGGGCACTGAAACGCACGCTCGCGGCCTGGACGCTGCCGATCCTCTTTACCGCCCCGCTTTTTACCCAGGACATCTATTCCTATCTGGCCCAGGGCGCGATTGTGGCCGAGGACATGGATCCTTATTCGGCCGGGCCGGTGCAGCTGCTCGGCACGGGGCATCCCCTGGCCCGCTCGGTGCCGTTCATCTGGGCGGAATCCCCCTCGCCCTATGGCCCGGTCGCGCTGTCGGTGGCAGCCGCCATCAGCGTCGTGACCGATAACTCCATCGTGCTGGGCGTTTTAGTCCACCGCTTTATCAACGTGGTGAGCCTCATCGGCGCCGGCTGGGCTGTGTCCCGCTTAGCCCAGCGCTGCGGGGTGCGCCCCGCCACCGCCCTATGGCTCGGCCTGCTCAACCCGCTGACCCTTCTGCATCTCGTCGGCGGCATCCACAACGAGGCCATCTTGCTGGGGCTTTTGCTCATCGGCATGGAAATCGGCCTGCGCGGCATCGACCGGCTGAGCAGCTCCCGCAACGGCTGGGGGCTGCTCGTCGCCGCCTCAGCGCTTATCACCTGCGCCGGTTTGGTCAAGGTCACGGGCTTTATTGGCCTCGGCTTCCTCGGTATGGCTCTTGCACGTCACCTCCATGTGCGGGGCCGGAATCCGGTCGTGGCTATCGGTATCGGCGCGGCGTTTATGACGGTCGCGCTCGTGGTCACCACCGTGATCGTCTCCGTTATATCTGGCATCGGCTACGGGTGGATCACCGGCCAGGGCGGGGCGGCGACGATTCGCAGCTGGATGTCGGTCACCACGGCCATCGGGGTGACCGCCGGCGCGCTCGGCGAAGCCCTGGGCCTCGGCGATCACACCGAGGCGATCCTCACGATCACCCGCAGTGTGGGCATCCTCGTCGCTGGGGCGCTCATCGTGCGCATGCTCTTCGCGACCTTCCGCGGCACCATCCACCCCGTCGGCGGCCTCGGCGTGGGCACCTTCGTGCTGGTAATCCTCTTTCCCGTCGTCCACCCCTGGTACATGCTCTGGGCGATCTTGCCGCTGGCCACGTGGGCGAATCGTTCTTTCTTCCGCGTCGCCGTGGTCGGCTACTCCGCCGCGATGAGCTTCTTCGTCCTCCCCCGCGGCCTGGCCCTGCCGGCGCCGACAGTCATCACTATCTATGGCTGGGCGATCGTCGCCGGCATCATTGTCATCGGCCTGGGCTGGTGGATTCTTCGTCGGGCACGGGTCATCACTTAGACTGAGGAGTCGTGAGTACAACTTTCGACGGACCAGCGCTCGTTCTCCGGGACGTGATCCGGAGCTTCGGTGACCACCGAGCCGTCGACGGTCTCTCCTTCGAGGTCGCCCGCGGGGAAATCTTCGCCCTTTTGGGCCCGAACGGGGCCGGCAAGACCACGACCATCGACATGTGCGAGGGCTTCTCCGCCCCCACCTCCGGCACCATCCGCGTCCTCGGGATCGATCCCGCCCGCGACGGCGAGCGCCTGCGCGGACGCATCGGCATCATGCTCCAAGACGGCGGCAGCTACTCCAGCATCCGCGTCGAGGAGATGCTACAGCTGACCGCCCACTATCACGCCGATCCCCTCGATCCCGAGTGGCTCATCGAACTCCTTGGGCTCAGCGGGGTGCGCCGCACCTCCTATCGCCGCTTATCCGGCGGGCAGAAGCAGCGGCTGTCCCTGGCGCTCGCGCTCATCGGGCGCCCGGAGCTGGTGTTTCTCGACGAGCCCACCGCCGGTATGGACGCCCAGTCGCGCCTGCAGGTCTGGCATCTTATCGACGCCCTGCGTCGCGACGGGGTCACCGTCATCCTCACCACCCATCTCATCGATGAGGCGGAGTCGCTCGCCGACCGCGTCGCGATCATCGACCGCGGACAGCTCATCACCGAGGGCAGCCCCGCCCAACTGACCGCCGGGGCCAGCACCCACGTCAACGTCGTCACGGACCAAGCCCTCGACCTCGACGCCGCACCCCTCGCGATCGAGCCCATCCGCCCGCTGCACTACCGCCTGCTCAACGAGCCGGATCCCCACGCCATCGCGGATCTGGCCGCCGTCGCGGCGAACCAGGGGGTCATGATCCGCAGCCTGAGCATCGATCACCGCAACCTCGAACACGTCTTCCTCGAACTCACCGGAAAGGAGCTGAGGAGCTAGTGAGCACGGCCATCCCCGCCCCCGGCACCTTCCGGCCGGCCCCACAGCGCGCCTCCACCGCCGCGATGGCGATCGCCCAAGGACGTATCGAGGCGCGCCTCATGCTGCGCCACGGCGAACAGCTGTTGCTGAGCCTCATCATCCCCGCGGCCATGTTGTGCGTCGCCGCGACGATGCCGGTGCTCGGCGACAGCTCGGGTATCGACGACATCGTCCCCATGATCCTGGCCATCGCCGCCACGAGTTCCGGTTTCACGGGGCAGGCGATCTCTTTGGCCTTCGACCGGCGTTATGGCGCGCTGAAACGCACCGGGGCTTCCGGGGTGCCGGCGCACATCATCATCCTCGGCAAGATTCTCGGCGTGCTCGCGATGGTCGCGGTCCAGGTTGTGGTCATCACACTCGTCGCTCTCCTGCTGGGATTCCGGCCCGAGCCCGTGGGCGTGACTATCGCCGCGCTGACACTTGTTATTGGCGTTGCTACCTTCACCGCGGCCGGCCTTTTGATGGGCGGTTGCTTAAGCGCCGAGATCGTCCTCGGCTTGGCGAACCTCGTCTGGCTCGTCCTCGTCGGCGTGGTGGGCTTCGTCCTCTACGCCTATGGCCTGGATGACGCCGGTTTCTTCAACCTAGTGCCCTCGGTCGCGCTCGCCACCGGGCTTGCCGATTCTTTCGCCGGCTCCTTCCCTTCCCTCCAGCTCGGCGTGCTCGTCGCCTGGGCGGTCCTCTTCGGCCTCGCGGCGCGGAGATGGTTCCGCTTCGACAACTAAAAAGTGCCCTTCACCTCCCCCTCCTCGCACGATAGGATCAATAGACGTGACTGCCTCCCAAACCACCTCCACCCGCTGGGTGCCTAGCCTGAAGCTGCAACGCATCCTGGCCATGCTCCTGCTCATCGCCCAGGGCGGAATCACCGTGACGGGCGCGACCGTGCGCGTCACCGGCTCCGGTCTCGGCTGTAACACCTGGCCGCTGTGCCACGAGGGCTCGCTCGTTCCCGTCGCGGGCGCGGAGCCGCTCGTGCACCAGTTGATCGAGTTCGGCAACCGCATGCTCACCTTCGTGGTCGCGGCTGCCGCGGTAGCCGTCGTCGTGTCCATGCACCGCGCGCGGCGCCGCCGCGAGCTGAAAACCTACGCCTGGATCTCGCTGGCCGGCGTCGGCGTCCAGGCGGTGATCGGCGGTGTCTCCGTGCTGGTTAACCTGCACTGGTGGGCTGTGGCGGTGCACTTCTTGCCGTCGATGTTCTTGGTGTGGGTCGCCGCCCTGCTCTACACCCGTATCGCAGAGCCGGACGACGTCAACCCGTCAACCATCTTCCCGGATCGCATCCGCATCATGATCGCCCTGGCCGCCGCGGCCCTGGCCATCGTGCTGGTCACCGGAACGATGGTTACCGGCTCCGGGCCCCACTCGGGTGACGACGGCGTCGGTATGGAAGGCCGCCTCGAAATGGATACCTGGACCCTCGCGCTGGTCCACGCCGGATCGATGTATGTCTACCTCGGCTTCACCGTCATCGCCGCGATCATGCTCTTCCGTTCCCGGGCCCCGCGCACCGCCCGCACCACCGTTATCGTCCTGCTCGTCATGATCGCCGTGCAGTGGGCCATCGGCGTCACCCAGCTCTACCTCGGCGTGCCGCGCTGGACGGTGCCGGTCCATATCGCGATGTCCTCGATCGTCGTGGCCTTCTCCTCGTTCCTGTGGGCTAACGGCCGCCGTCGTCACGGCGAGACCCGGGCCCCGCTCACGGGCTCGCCCGCCGGTGACCGGAGGAAGACTGCCGCGGTGAACTAGCGGTCTCTACTAACGTGGGGTACATGAAAGCCATCTGCCTCACGGAAACCGGAGGACCTGAGGTCCTCACCTACACCGACGCCCCCGTCCCCGAGCCCGGCCCAGACGAGGTGCTCGTGGAGGTGCTGTATGCGGGCGTGAACTACATCGACACGTACTACCGCAGCGGCATCTACCACGCCCAGCTGCCGTTCACCCCGGGTCTCGAGGGGGTCGGCCGCGTCGTCGAAGACAAGTCCGGGAAGATCACAGAGGGAACCAAGGTCGCCTGGATGGACGCCTTCGGCTCGTACGCCGAGTACGTCACCGTCCACCGCGACCGCCTCGTGGCGGTCCCGCAGGAGCTCGAGGACACACAGGCGGCCAGCATGCTGCTGCAGGGCATGACCGCCCACTACCTCACCCACTCCACCTACCAGCTCCAAGAAGGCGAGACCTGCCTGATTACTGCCGGCGCGGGAGGAGTCGGCCGGCTGGCCACGCAGTTCGCGAAGTCCCGCGGCGCCACCGTCTACTCGGTGGTGTCTTCGGATAGCAAGGAGAAGCTGGCGTACGAAGCAGGTGCCGACGAAGTCTTCCGCTACTCCGACCAACTCGCCGAAACCGTCCGCCGCCGCAACGGCGGCCGCGGCGTAGACGTGGTCTACGACGGCGTCGGCAAAGCCACCTTCGGCGAATCGCTCGAGGCTGTGCGCCCGCGCGGACTCGTGTGCCTGTTCGGTGCCGCCTCTGGGCCGGTCGATCCGATCGACCCGCAGGTGCTCAACGCCCACGGGTCGATCTACCTCACCCGCCCGTCGCTCGGCCCCTACACCGCGGGCAACGAGGAGTTCACCGCCCGCGCCCAGGCCGTCGTGCAGGCGCTGGTTGAGGAGACCATCACGATGCGGGTCTCCGGCGTCTATCCGCTTGCCGACGCTCAGCGCGCCCACGAAGACCTCCAAGCCCGCAAGACCACCGGCTCGATCGTGCTGGAGGTTTAGCGCGGGTTTGGCGCGGGGAGCGTTTCTGGTCGGTTTGGGGGTCGTGTTGCGCTAACGCTGGTCGAAAGGAGCCGGTCGAAAAGAGGGCCGGTTTCGGGGTCCTTTCGACTTCGCGGGACTCCTTACGATCGGGGTCCTTTCGACCAGGCGCGCGAAAGCGATACAGCAGCATGGTTTTGACGTTCCCCTGCTCTCTGCAGCCCGTAAAACCTTGGCCGGCTACACTGATCCGCATACCGCTTTAGTGCTGGTCGAAAGGAGCCGGTCGAAAAGAGGGCCGGTTTCGGGGTCCTTTCGACTTCGCGGGACTCCTTTCTGCCAGGGTCCTTTCGACCAGGCGCGCGAACACGATAACGATGTATGACTGCTAGAGCGTCTGACGTACTGGCGGCCTGCATTTCGCCGCGGTTTGACGCTACTGCTGCGCAAACCCTTGTAGGAAGATGGTTGAGGGGCGCGCCCTTCAAGGTTCTTCCTTTAAGCATTTGCGTCCGAGCGCCACGCAGGCCCCACAGAACCGACCGCGACCCAGACTAAGCCCCCATATCCGCATAGCGCGCTAGCGCTGGTCGAAAGGAGCCGCCCCTAAAAGACTCCTCATTTCGACCGCCCGGAACCCCTTTAGGGTCCCCTCCTTTCGTGAAGCGCTACCGCAACACGCCACCCAGCGCGAACACACGCAAACAAACGCCAACCAGCCCCCGAACAACCCCGCTACAGAACCATCTCCCCGATCGTCGTCCACCCGATCACGGCGTCGACCGACAGAGCCAGGAACAGCACGGCGAGGTAGTTGTTCGAGAGGATGAACAGCTTGAGCGGCTTGACCTCCTCGCCACGCGCGACTCCTGCATGCAGGCCGCCCGCCATGATGATGAATGCCGCGCCGGAGACGATCGAGCCGATGAGGTAGATCCAGGACGTCGCCGGGATCAGGAGGAAGGACACGAGCACGGTCACCCAGGTGTAGGCGAGGATCTTGCGGGTGACTTCCACCGGCTTGGCGACCACCGGCAGCATCGGCACCTGCGCCTTCGCGTAGTCGTCCCGGTACTTCATGGCCAGCGCCCAGGTGTGCGGGGGCGTCCAGAAGAAGATGATGAGGAACATCACGATGGCCTGCCACCAGCGGTCGGGCTCCTCGTCAGGCGCATGCGCACGGATGACGGCCCAGCCGATCAACACCGGCATGCAGCCGGCCGCGCCACCCCAGATGACGTTCTGCCAGGTCCGGCGTTTGAGCCACTTGGTGTAGATGAAGACGTAGAACCAGTTGGTCAGCAGGATGAACGCGGCCGCCAGCGGCGAGTCCATGAGCAGCCACAGCCACAGCACGCTGATGACCAAGAGCACCCAGGCGAAGATCGCTGCCTTGGTCTTCGTAATCTTGGCGCGCACCAGCGGCCGGGCCCGGGTGCGCCCCATCTTCATGTCGATGTCATAGTCGGCGACCATGTTGAAGGTGTTCGCCGCTCCGGCGCCGGCCCATCCACCGATCAGGGTGCCGAGGATGAGCCATAGGTCGACCGTGCCCCGCGATGCCTGGAGCATCGCCGGAATCGCGGCGACCAGGAGAAGTTCGATCACCCTCGGTTTCGTCAATGCGAAGTAGGCCTTGATCGTCTCCAAGGGGTATTCCTCCAACATGTCCGGGTGGGTTCACGTGCGGGGCCTTTCGCCCCAACTCTTCAGTGGTCGGCCCGTAGGGGCGGAAAGTTCCCGGACCAGGGTGCCCGGGGGCCGAATGCCTGCGATGAGGCAGCAAATGTTCATGCTACCGCCGAGGCTTCAACGACTGAAACCCGACACTGCCTCAACGCGACACCGCGGCGGGTGGAATAGCTACGATGGGAACCGACATTAAGACCGAGTGAACAAGTGAGGTTATCCGTGTCCCTGACTGAAGAGCAGAAGGCCAAGACCGTCCGCCGCTACCCGGAGGATTGGAGCGACGTCGATACGCGTGCCGTCGACACCATCCGAGTGCTCGCCGCAGACGCCGTCCAGGAGGCCGGCTCGGGTCACCCCGGCACCGCCATGTCCCTGGCTCCTTTGGCCTACACGCTCTACCAGCGCACGATGAACCACGACCCCGCGGACGTCGAGTTCACTGGCCGCGACCGTTTCGTGCTCTCCCCGGGCCACAGCTCGCTGACGCAGTACATCCAGCTCTACCTGGGCGGCTTTGGCCTAGAGCTGGAGGATCTCAAGGCGCTGCGCACCTACCGTTCGAAGACCCCGGGCCACCCGGAGTACAAGTACACCGACGGTGTCGAGATCACCACGGGCCCCCTTGGCCAGGGGTTGGCTTCGGCCGTCGGCATGGCCATGGCTTCTCGACGAGAGCGCGGCCTCTTCGACCCCAACACCCCGGCGGGCGAGTCGCCGTTTGATCACTACATCTACGTCATCGCCTCGGACGGCGATGTGCAGGAGGGCGTGACCTCCGAGGCGTCGTCGATCGCCGGCACCCAGCAGCTGGGCAACCTGATCGTCTTCTGGGACGACAACTCGATCTCCATCGAGGACGACACCGACATCACCTTCACCGAGGACGTCGCGGCCCGCTACGAGGCCTACGGCTGGCACGTCCAGGAGGTCGAGTCGGGCGAGGACGTCGTCGCCATCGAAAAGGCGATCGCCGAGGCGCAGAAGGTCACCGACCGCCCGTCGTTCATCCGCGTGCGCACCGTCATCGCCTACCCGGCCCCGAACGCCATGAACACCGGTGCTTCCCACGGCTCCGCTTTGGGCGAGGACGAGGTCGCCGCCACCAAGGAGGTGCTGGGCTTCGACCCGGAGCGCTCCTTCCAGGTGGACGACGAGGTCATCAAGCACACCCGCAGCCTCGTCGAGCGCGGTGCCGAGTACCACCGGCAGTGGAACGAGCGCTTCGAGCGCTGGGCGCAGGAGAACCCGGAGGCCAAGAAGCTCTTCGATCGCTTGGTCGCCCGCGAGCTTCCCGCCGACTTCGATGCCGAGCTACCTACCTGGGAGCCGGACGAGAAGGGCCTGGCCACCCGTAAGGCCTCCCAGGCCGCGCTGCAGGCCCTCGGCGCTACCCTGCCCGAGCTCTGGGGCGGCTCCGCCGATCTGGCGGGTTCCACGAACACGATCATCAAGGACTCTAAGTCCTTCGGCCCGAAGGCCCGCTCGACCGAGATGTTCGAGATGGATCCCTACGGACGCAACCTGCACTTCGGTATCCGTGAGCACGCTATGGGCGCGATCCTCAACGGCATCGCCCTGCACGGACCGACCCGCCCCTACGGCGCGACGTTCTTCGTGTTCTCCGACTACATGCGCCCGGCTGTGCGCCTGGGTGCGCTCATGAAGTCGGATGTCTACTACGTCTGGACCCACGACTCGATCGGCCTCGGCGAGGACGGCCCGACCCACCAGCCGATCGAGCACCTCGCCGCGGCGCGTGCGATCCCGCGGCTGTCGGTGATCCGCCCGGCCGACGCCAACGAGACCGCGGCCGCTTGGGCCGCCGCTCTCGAAGCCGAGCCTTCGCCGAAGGCGCTCGTGCTGACCCGCCAGAACGTGCCGGTGCTCGAGAAGACCGCCGAGCTTGCCCGCGAGGGCGTCGCCCGCGGTGCCTATGTGCTCGTGGAGTCCTCGAAGGAGACTCCGGATGTCATCCTCATGGCCACCGGCTCGGAGGTGCAGCTGGCCGCCGCCGCCGCTCAGACCCTCGAGGCCGAGGGCACCGCGGCCCGCGTGGTCTCCATGCCGTGCTTCGAGTGGTTCGAGGCCCAGGACGAGAACTACCGCGAGTCCGTGCTGCCTTCCGAGGTGACCGCCCGCGTCTCCGTCGAGGCCGGCATCGCGCAGCCGTGGCACCGCTACACCGGCGATCGCGGTGAGAACGTTGCGCTGGAGACCTACGGCGAGTCCGCGCCTTTCGCCACCCTCTTCGAGGAGTTCGGGATTACCGCCGACGCCGTCGTCGAGGCCGCCCACCAGACCCTGAATCGCTAGGAGTACCCATGAGCACCATTGATGAACTGCACGAGCTGGGAACCTCCACCTGGCTCGACGATCTCTCCCGCGAGCGCATCACCTCCGGCAACCTCGCCGAGCTGATCGAAAAGAAGTCGATCGTGGGAGTGACCACGAACCCGGCGATCTTCGCCAAGGCCATGACCGCCGGCACCGCCTACGACGAACAGATCAACGAGCTGAAGGCCGCCGGCACCGCCGTCGAGGACGCCGTGTACGCCATGAGCATTGACGACGTCCGCGATGCCTGCGACATCTTCGCCGAGGAGTTCTCCCGCTCCGGCGGCGAGGACGGCCGAGTATCCATCGAGGTCGACCCGCGGATCTCCGCCGACCGCGAGGCCACCCTCATCCAGGCCCGCGAGCTGTGGTCGAAGGTGGATCGCCCGAACGTCATGATCAAGATCCCGGCGACCGACGAGTCCCTGCCAGCGATCTCCGACGCGCTCGCCGAGGGTATCTCCGTCAACGTCACCCTGATCTTCTCCGTCGGCCGCTACCTCGAGGTCATCGCGGCCTACCGCGAGGGCATCCAGCGCGCTGCAGACACCGGCAAGGACGTCTCGAAGATCTTCTCCGTGGCCTCCTTCTTCGTCTCACGCATGGACACCGAGGTGGACAAGCGCCTCGAGGAGATCGGCACCGACGAGGCGCTCACCCTGCGCGGCAAGGCCGGCATCGCTAATGCCCGCCTCGCCTATACGGAGTTCCTCCGCGGGTTCGGCAAGGACAGCCTGCCCGAAGGCGCAAACGTGCAGCGCCCGCTGTGGGCGTCGACCGGAGTGAAGAACCCGGAGTACCCGCAGACCATGTACGTCACCGAGCTCGCCGGCCCGCAGACCGTCAACACCATGCCCGAAAACACCCTGGATGCGGTGCTTGCCGACGGCGGCCTCCACGGCGATACCCTCAGCGAGAGCGCCGACGATGCCCACGAGGTCTTCGCGGCGCTGCGCGAGGCCGGCGTCGATCTCGACGATGTGGTCAGCGTGTTGGAGACCGAGGGCGTCGAGAAGTTCGTGACCGCCTGGTCCGATCTCTTGGAGTCCATGGGCTCGCGCCTGTAGCGCACCACTGACGCGTACACGCCACCCGGGCACTATGCTCGGGTGGTGTTTCCTGTCCCCAAAGGAGTCTTTTTCGTGCCCACTTCTGAGACTTGGTCGAATCCGCTGCGCGCGGAGCACGACAAGCGTCTGCCGCGCATCGCCGGGCCCTCCGGCATGGTGTTGTTCGGCATTACTGGTGATTTGGCCCGTCGTAAATTGCTTCCCGCCATTTATGACCTCGCCAACCGGGGCCTTCTGCCCGCAGGCTTCACGCTGGTCGGCTTCGGCCGCCGCGAGTGGAGCAAACAGGACTTCGAAGATTATGTCCTCGAGGCGGTCCGCGCCGGCGCCCGCACGGCCTTCAACGAGCACGTCTGGGCTCGGCTCGCCGAGGGGCTGCACTTCGTGCGTGGCAACTTCGACGACGACGCCGCGTTCGACCGGCTCGCAGCAACTTTGACGGAGCTCGACTCCACCCGCGGCACCGGCGCGAACTGGGCGTTTTATCTCTCGATTCCGCCGGAGAGCTTCTCGAATGTCTGCCACCAGCTGCAGCGCACCGGCATGGCCGAAGGCCACGGGGACAGTTGGCGGCGGGTGGTCATCGAGAAGCCTTTCGGCCATAACCAGGACTCCGCCCGCGAGCTCAACGAGGTGGTCAACGCGGTCTTCCCGGAAGAGGCCGTCTTCCGCATCGACCACTACCTGGGCAAGGAGACGGTGCAGAACATCCTGGCGCTGCGCTTCGCGAACCAGATGTTCGAGCCGCTGCTCAACGCGCACTACGTCGATCACGTGCAGATCACCATGGCCGAAGACATCGGCCTCGGCGGCCGCGCCGGCTACTACGACGGCATCGGCGCGGCCCGCGATGTCATCCAGAACCACCTCATCCAGCTGCTTGCGCTCGTCGCGATGGATGAGCCGGTGAGCTTCTCGCCGCGCGAGCTGCAGAACGAAAAGGTCAAGGTGTTGCGCGCGACGAGCCCGATCACCCCGTTTTCGGAGACCACCGCCCGCGGGCAGTACACCGCGGGCTGGCAGGGCTCCGAGCAGGTCGTCGGCCTGCGCGAGGAAGAGGGCTTCGATCCCGAATCCCAGACCGAGACCTACGCGGCGATGACCTTAGGGATCCAGTCGCGCCGCTGGGCCGGGGTGCCTTTCTACCTGCGCACCGGTAAGCGCCTAGGCCGGCGCGTCACCGAAATCGCGATCGTGTTCAAGGAGGCCCCGCACCAACCTTTCGGCGCGCTCGATACCGCCTCGCTGGGGGAAAACGCCATGGTCATCCGCGTGCAGCCGGACGAGGGCATGCTCATGCGCTTCGGCTCGAAGGTGCCGGGCTCCACCATGGAGGTCCGCGACGTCAACATGGACTTCTCCTACTCCGAAGTCTTCACAGAGCAGTCCCCCGAGGCCTACGAGCGTCTCATCTTGGACGCGCTGCTCGACCAGTCGAGCCTCTTTCCCACCAACGAGGAGGTCGAGCTCAGCTGGGCCATCCTCGATCCCATCCTCGAGTACTGGGCACATCACGGCAGCCCCGATGAGTACCCGGCCGGCACCTGGGGCCCGCGCAGTGCCGACGACATGCTCGCCCGCGACGGACGCACCTGGCGTCGTCCCTGATTGACACGAGAAAGGTAGACGTCGGA
Organism: Corynebacterium yudongzhengii; assembly: GCF_003065405.1. Lineage (NCBI taxonomy): Bacteria > Bacillati > Actinomycetota > Actinomycetes > Mycobacteriales > Corynebacteriaceae > Corynebacterium > Corynebacterium yudongzhengii. The sequence continues at coordinate 1,160,055 of NZ_CP026947.1, read as the reverse complement.
CGTGATCATCACCCTGCCGCATACCACCACGCGCACCATCTCCAAGACCCTGGTCAAACACCAGGAGGACTACGCCATGGCCACCGGCCGCGTGCTCACGCTGATTGTGGTCGCCGACGCCGGCGACGACATCGACGCCATCCTCTCCGCCGTGCGCGATGCCTCCCACGAGCACCCCTCACGCGTGCTGGTGGTGCTGTCCAATCACGACAGCCAGGACTCGCTTCTCGACGCCAAAGTCCTCTTCGGCGGCGACTCCGGCGCCTCCGAGACCGTCGTGATGACCCTGCACGGCGCCATGGCCGACCACCCCGCCTCCCTGGTGACGCCGCTGCTGCTGCCGGACACCCCGATCGTCGCGTGGTGGCCGACCCAGGCGCCGGAGGATCCCAGCGCGCACCCCATCGGGGAGATCGCGCAGCGCCGCATCACCAACACCCGCGAGGGTCTCGACGGCGCCGCGCTCCAGCGACTCACCGCCAGCTACCGGCCCGGCGATTCCGACATGATGTGGTCGCGGATCACGAGCTGGCGCGGCATCCTCGCCTCCGCCGTGGATCGCCCGCCGCACGACGCGATCGACAGCGTAACCATCTGCGGCTCGCGCGACCCCTCGGTGGACATCGCCGCGGGCTGGTTGGCCAATCGTTTGGGGGTGCCGGTCGAGCGGGTCGTCGCCAAGCAAGAAAACCCCGAGCTGTTTCCCATCTACTCCACTACCATCAACCGTGCAAGCGGTGCCGTCGTCATCGAGGCCACCGCTAGCCGCACCATCCGGGTGCGCGTCCCGGGCCAGCCGCCGGCGCAGGTGGCGATGGATCAGCGCTCCACCGCCGACTGCCTCGCCGAGGAGCTGCGCCACCTCGATCCTGACCTCGCCTATGCCTCTGCGCTCTTTGCGATCCGCGAGGTCACCGTCACCTCCTGAGTTTTCCCGATCAGAAAGGCCTTCCCGATGGTTTCCGTAGCCCGCTGCACCGACACCGCAGATCTGACCACCCGCGTCGCCGAACGTTTCGTCTCCGTTGTCAGCGATCTCCAGGCCGCCGGGCGCACGCCCCGGGTGGTGCTCACCGGCGGCGGCGCCGGCATCGAGACGCTACGCAAGATCGCAAGTCTCGCCGAGCGCATCGACTGGGAAAACATCCACGTCTTCTTCGGCGACGAACGCAACGTGCCCGTCAGCCACCCGGAATCCAACGAGGGCCAGGCCCGCGAGGCGCTTCTCGACGGCGTCGGTATCCCCGAAAAACGCATCCACGGCTACCACCTCGGCGAGCTGGGGATGGAGGAAGCCGTGGCCACCTACCGGCAGTTGCTGGCAGAACACGCCCCCGAGGGCTTCGATATCCACCTGCTCGGGATGGGCCCGGAAGGCCACATCAACACACTGTTTCCGGACACTGACGCCGTGCGTGAGCGCGACGAGCTCGTCGTCGCCGAGTACCACTCCCCCAAGCCGCCGGCAGAGCGGGTCACGCTGACGTTGCCGGCGGTCAACTCCGCCGAAAGGGTGTGGCTGTTGGTCTCGGGTGCCGCGAAAGCAGAAGCGGCCGGCCACATCCTCCGGGAATCGGATCCCGTGGGGTGGCCGGCCGCTGGGGCGCGCGGGCGCCAAGAGACGGTGCTTTATGTCACCGAGGACGCCGCCGCGGAGCTCTAGTCGCCGGGCTCTAGGTCAGGGCGGTGATCAGGTTGAGCGAGACGATGCACACAACCCAGATCAGCGCCATGACGACGGTGTAGCGCGACAGGTTCTTCTCCACCACCGTCGAACCCGACAGGTTCGACTGCACGCCGCCGCCGAACAGGCTGGACAGGCCGCCACCCTTGCCCTTGTGAAGCAGGATGAACACGGTCATCAGCACGGCGATGACGACGAGCACGATCTGCAGCGTGAGAACCATCAGGGTGTGACCTCTTTGTCCTTAGTCGACGTTGGCAGGAAGCTAGCGCTTCATCTTACACGAGTAGGCGTGCTTATCGTCAGACCGCCTGGGCCGCGGCGGCGGTGAGTTTCGCGAACTCCTCGCCGTCGAGGGAGGCGCCGCCGACGAGGCCGCCGTCGACATCCGGCTGGGTGATGACGTCGGCGATCGTGTCGGTCTTGACCGAGCCGCCGTAGAGGATGCGCATGTTGTTGGCGACGTAGTCGTCGGCAAGCTCAGCCACCAGGCCGCGGATCGCCTTGCAGACTACCTGGGCATCGGCGGCCGAGGCGGACTTGCCGGTGCCGATCGCCCAAACCGGCTCGTAGGCGATGACCGTGTTCTTGAGATCCTCCGTGCTCAGACCCCCCAGCGAGGCGCGGGTCTGCTCGGTGACGAAGCTGACGTGGTTGCCGGCCTCGCGTTCCTCGAGCGGCTCGCCGACGCAGATGATCGGGCTGATGTCCTTGCTCAGCGCCGCCGCGGCCTTCGCCGCGACCTGCTCGTTGGTCTCACCGTGGTGCTCGCGGCGCTCGGAGTGCCCGACGACGACCCAGGAGCAGCCCAGACGCGCCAGCATGCCGGCCGAGATGTCGCCGGTGTAGGCGCCCTTCTCGTGCTCGGAGACGTCCTGGGCGCCGAACGTGAGGTCGTACTTCTCGGCCTCGACGAGGGTCTGGATGGAGCGCAGGTCGGTGAACGGGACGGTCAGCGCCACGTCGACCTTCTCGTAGTACTCCTTCGGCAGGGTAAAGACGAACTTCTGCACCGTGGAGATCGCCTCCAGGTGATCGAGGTTCATCTTCCAGTTGCCGGCGATCAGCGGGGTACGTGCCATGGGGTTTCCCTTCGTGCTAGTGGATGTGCGTGTACTACCGGGTCAGGACGACCACGCCGGGCAGGTCCTTGCCCTCGAGCAGCTCCAGGGAGGCGCCGCCGCCGGTGGAGATGTGGCTGAAGCCGTCCTCGTCGAGGCCCAGGGTACGCACGGAGGCCGCGGAGTCGCCGCCGCCGACGACGGTGAAGGAGCCGTTGTTGCGGGTGGCGTCGATGATCGCGCGGGCGACCCCCTCGGTTCCCTTCGCGTAGGCCTCCTGCTCGAACACGCCCATCGGGCCGTTCCAGAACACGGTCTTGGAGGTGGCGAGGACCTCGGCGAACTTCTTCACCGACTCGGGGCCGATGTCGGTGGACAGCCAGGCCTCGGGGATGCCGTCCAGATCGACGGTCTTGAGCTCGGCCTTCTCGGAGTCGAACTCGCTGGCGGCGAGCAGATCGACGGGCAGAACGATCTTGTCGCCGAAGCGTTTCAGCAGGTCCTTGCAGGTATCCACCATCTCCTCCTGCAGGAGGGAGGACTGGGTGTTGTGCCCCTGCGCGGTGAGGAAGGTGTAGCACATGCCACCGCCGATCAGGATCTTGTCGGCCTTGCCGGCCAGCGCCTCGATGACGCCGAGCTTGTCGGAGACCTTCGAGCCACCGAGCACCACGACGTAGGGCTGCTCCGGCTTCTCGACGACCTGGTTCAGCCGCTCCAGCTCCTTCTCCACCAGGTTGCCGGCGTAGGCGGGCAGACGCTTAGCGACGTCGTACACCGACGCCTGCGCACGGTGCACCACACCGAAACCATCAGAGACGAAGGCGCCGTTGTCGGCGGCCAGGGCTGCGAGCTGGTCGGCGAACTCGCCGCGCTCGGCCTCGTCCTTCGAGGTCTCGCGGGGATCGAAGCGCACGTTTTCGACGAGCATGATCTCGCCCTCGGTCAGGCCGTTGGCGCGCTCGTGGGCGTCTTCGCCGACCACGTCGGACGCTAGGGCGACGTACTGGCCCAGGGCCTCCGAGAGCGCCTCAGCGACCGGGGCCAGGGAGTAATCCGGGTTGACCTGCCCCTTCGGGCGACCCAAGTGGGCGGTGACGATGACCTTGGCGCCGCCGTCGAGAAGCGCCTTCAGGGTCGGCAGCGAGGCGGTGATGCGGCCAGCGTCGGTGATTTCGCGCTGGTCGTTGAGGGGGACGTTGAAGTCGGAGCGCACGAGAACGTGACGGCCCTCGACGCCCTCGTCGAGCAGATCCTTCAAGGTTGCGTAGGACATAGTGTTTCCTTCGGTATCGCGGTCGATGGGTGCGGATGGCGAAAGGCCCGGGGCGTGCCGAGGCACACCCCGGGCCACGCGGGTGAGGGACTAAAGCCTTAGAGCTTGGAGGCAACCAGCTCGGTCAGGCGCAGCAGCTGGCAGGTGTAGCCCCACTCGTTGTCGTACCAGGCGACGACCTTGACCTGGTCGCCGATGACCTTGGTCAGGCCCGAGTCAAAGATCGAGCCGTGATCGTCGGTGATGATGTCGGTGGAGACGAGAGGCTCTTCGGTGTAGCCGAGAGCGCCGGTCTCGTCCGCGTCGGCGGCCTTCTTCATAATCTCGTTGACCTCCTCGACCGAGGTCTCCCGGTCGGCGGTGAAGGTCAGGTCGGTGGCGGAGCCGGTGATGGTGGGCACGCGTAGAGCGTAGCCATCCAGCTTGCCCTTGAGATCCGGCAGGACCAAGGCCACGGCCTTGGCGGCACCGGTGGAGGTCGGGACGATGTTCTGAGCGGCAGCGCGGGCACGACGCAGGTCCTTGTGCGGGGCGTCGTGGATGCGCTGGTCACCGGTGTAGGCGTGGATGGTGGTCATCAGGCCGTGCTTGATGCCGAGGGCCTCGTTCAGGGCCTTCGCCATCGGGGCCAGACAGTTGGTGGTGCAGGATGCGCCGGAGATGATGTGGTGGTTCTCCGGATCGTAGTCCTCGTGGTTGACGCCGTAGACGAAGGTGGCGTCCTCGTTCTTACCCGGGGCGGAGATGAGGACCTTCTTGGCACCGGCGTCGATGTGCGCCTTAGCCTTGGTGGCATCGGTGAAGATGCCGGTGGACTCGATGACGATGTCAACGTCGTGCTCGCCCCACTTCAGATCCTTGGGGTCGCGCTCCACGGAGACGGCGATGCGCTTGCCGTCAACGGTGATGGACTCATCGTCGAACTCGACGTCGCGGCCGAGGCGGCCAAGGATCGAGTCGAACTTCAGCAGGGTGGACAGGGTCTTGTTGTCGGTCAGGTCGTTGACTGCGACGATCTCGAGATCCTCGCTACGCTCCAGCACAGCACGGAAGAAGTTGCGGCCAATGCGGCCGAATCCGTTAATGCCAACACGGGTGGTCACTGTCGTTCTCCTCAGTGGTCGAGTTCCTGTGAGTCCGGGGGCTACTCCGTGAAGCGCAGCTCCCTTACAGCAACCGATTCTACCGAGTTCACTCCGCCGGTGCAGAGGCATCGTTTTGCGGGCGAAAGGGCTGGGGTGGGTGGCGCGGTCTGGTTTGGGTTTTTGGTGCGGATTCGCTTTGCGTTCGCATGATGCGCTATCGCTGGTCGAAATCACGGCGACGAAAGGAGTCCGAAAACAGCGCCCTTTCGACTTGCGGGACTCGTTTCTATGGTGGCCCTTTCGACCAGCGTGAGCGCGGTATGGGGGCGTATGGCTACTGAGGCGCCAGGCTGGCTGTGGCCTGCTTTTGGTGCGGGTTCGCTTTGCGTTCGCATGATGCGCTATCGCTGGTCGAAATCACCCTCATAGAAAGGGCTCTCGCGAGGTCGAAACCAGGACTCCTTTAGGGGTGGCTGTTTTCGACCAGGCGAGTACGCGGATGCTCGAAGCGAATGTGATGAGCTCCGGACGAGATTGTTGAGGAAGGCGTGACTGGTGGTGCGAATGACTGTCGACGCCTGACGTCCCGCACGCCGATCCTGCATACCACGCTAACGCTGGTCGAAATCACCCTCATAGAAAGGACTCCTCCTTTCGACCGCGCTGGACTCCTTTAGGAGCAACTCCTTTCGACCAGCGCTAACGCAACATGCAAGCACCAGCGCGAAACCCAAAGCGCACCAGCACGAAACCCCAGCCCCCTACTCCCCGAGCAGGTCCTCGCTGACGGCGGCGCTGGTATCCGGGATGCCGAGCTCTTCGGCACGCTTGTCGGCCATGGAGAGCAGACGCCGGATCCGGCCGGCCACGGCGTCCTTGGTCATTTGCGGATCGGCAAGCCGGCCCAACTCCTCGAGGGAGGCCTGGCGGTGGGTGACGCGGAGGTGGCCGGCCTCGGCGAGGTGTTCGGGGACGTCGTCGCCCAGGATCTCCATGGCGCGCTGCACGCGCGCGGCGGCGGCCACGGCCGCGCGGGCGGAGCGGCGCAGGTTGGCGTCGTCGAAGTTGGCCAGGCGGTTCGCCCCGGACTGGGCCTCACGCTTGCGGCGCTGGTCGTCCCACTCGAGGCGGACCTTCTGCGCGCCCATGCGGGTCAGCAGTGCGCCGATGCCGTCGCCGTCGCGGACCATGACACGGTCGATGCCTCGCGTCTCGCGGGTCTTCGCCGAGATACCGAGACGGCGGGCGCAGCCCACGAGCGCCAGCGCGGCCTCCGCGCAGGGGCAAGCGACCTCGAGCGAAGACGTGCGGCCCGGTTCGGTCAGGCTGCCGTGGGCGAGGAAGGCGCCGCGCCAGGCGGCCTCGGCGTCGGCGACACCACCCGAGATGACCTGCGGCGGCAGGCCCACGACGGGCACCCCTCCCCTGGTGATCAGGCCGAGGCGGCGGATGACTTCGTCGCCACCTTCGGTGACCTGCAGCAGATGCCGCGTGGTCTTGCGGGTGCCGCCGGGTCCGATCGTGTGCAGCGACGTGGTCACCGTGAACTGCTCGTCGAGGTAGGAGCGCAGGCGCTCCGCGACGACGCGGTTATCCAGCTCCGCTTCCACCAGCACGCCGCGGCCGTGGGTCGAGAAACCCCCGGCGAAACGCAGGAGGGCGGCCGCCTCCGCCGCGCGGGCGGACTGGCGCGCTACCTCGACCTCGACTAGCTCGCTTTTGACCTTTTCTGTCAGTGACACGCCCCTCGGCCACCCTTTCTCCGGTTTCCTGCTGGGATCAGGATCATTCTAGCTACCGCGGTAGACCCGCTTGAGGGCGGCTGACAACTTCTCGGGATCGTGGATGTCGAGGAGTTCGCCGCTCTCACCCTGTGCGCGCAGGTCAGCGTAGACGACGCCGGCGCCGAGGTTCGCGGCTGCGCGCTCGAGATAGCGGCGGTCGGTGTCGCTGCCGAGGACGGTTTCATCAACCAGCACGCGGTCGATCCGCAGATCAGAGCGGTGCTGGAAGAGCATGTGCAGGTGACGTTCGTTGTTGAAGCCGGAGGTCTCGCCCGCCTCGGCGGACAAGTTGAGCACTACTACGACCATCGCGGACGAGTCGTTGATCGCCTCGACGAGCTCGGGCACGAGCAAGTGCGGGATGACCGAACTGAACCAGGAGCCGGGCCCTAGGGTGATGAGGTCCGCCTTGCGCAGCGCCTCGACGGCCGCCGGGTTCGCGCGCGGGCGCTCCGGGATGAGGCGGACGCGGCGCACGGTGCCCGGCGTCGTGGCGACGGCGACCTGGCCGCGCACCGTATTCATCACGCGCGGGTCGTCGGCAAGCCCGGAGACATCCGCCTCGATCTCCAGCGGCTCGAGCGCCATCGGCAGCACCCGGCCCGCCGAATTCGTCAAGCTGGTGACCGTATCCAGCGCCTGCTGCTCGCTGCCGAGCAGCTCCGTCAGTCCGGCCAGCAGCAGGTTGCCCACGGCATGCCCGGCCAGCGCCCCGGTGCCCCCGAAGCGATGCTGGAGTAGTTGTGCCCACATTTGTGGGGTGTCGGCGTCGTCGGCAAGCGCGGCCAACGCCATGCGCAGATCCCCGGGCGGGATTTGGTTGAGCTCGCGGCGCAGGCGCCCGGAGGAGCCGCCGTCGTCGGCGACCGTGACGATCGCGGTGAGGTTGGCCGGGCCGGCCAGGCGGACCGCCTTGAGCGTCTGGTAGAGCCCGTGACCGCCGCCGAGGGAGGCGACGGATATAAGGCTGGTGTCAGTCATAGAGTGCAAACCTTTCCCTTAAAGAGGGTCAGTGGCGCTCAATGTCGCGGTGCAGCACGTTGACCTCGAGGTCTCCGCGTGTTGCCAGGCGTCGGCCGATTTCCTCGGCGATCGCGACAGAGCGATGGTGTCCACCGGTGCATCCTACCCCGACGGTGATGAAGTTCTTACCCTCGTGGCGATAGCCGTCGAGCATGGTCTCGAACATGTCCTCGAAACGCGAGATGAAGCCGTCGACCGCCGGGCGGGACAACACGTAGTCGGCCACCGGCTGGTCGATGCCGCGGTAGTCGCGCAGCTCGGGGACCCAGTAGGGGTTCGGCAGGAAACGGACATCCAGCATGAGGTCAATATCCAGCGGGGCGCCGTGTTTAAAGCCGAAGGACTTGACTGTCACGTGCGGCTTGTCGCGTGAGCTGTCACCGAAGCTGGCCTCGATGGCTCGGCGCAGGTCATGGATCGACAGCGAGGAGGTGTCGATGACGATGTCGGCGTTCGCCCGCACGTCGGCGATCGCGCGGCGCTCCCGCTCGATGCCGTCCTGCAGGCTGTCCCCGCCCTGCAGCGGGTGGGTGCGCCGCACGCTGTCGAAGCGGCGGATGAGCACGTCATCGCGGGCGTCCATGAACAGCATCGTCGGCGCCATGTTGCGCTCCCGCAGCTGGTGGCGGACCTCGAGCAGGCTGCCCTCGAACATGCGGGTGCGCACGTCGGTGACCACGGCGAGCCTATCGACGGGCGAATTCTCGGACGCGCACAACTCGAAGAGATCGACCATGATCTGGGCGGGAATGTTGTGGGCGACGTAGAAGCCCTTGTCCTCGAAGACCCGGGCTGCGCTGGACAGGCCGCTACCGGACATGCCGGTGATCAACACGGGATCCGTTTCAAAGCGCGGCTCGGTCGCAGTCATGGCACCCATTCTAGAGGGTTCTTTCAGGTTTTGTGCAGGTGGTCATAAACCTCGGTGGCCAGCTTCGGCCCGAATCCGCGCACCTCGGTGATCTCGTCGACGCTGGCGGCCTTGAGTTTCTTCACCGAGCCGAAGTGCTTGACCAAATCTGCCCGCCGTGCCGGGCCGAGGCCGGGCACGCCGTCGAGCTCGCTGCGCCGCATCCGCTTCGAACGCTGCTGGCGGTGATAGCTAATAGCGAAGCGGTGGGCCTCGTCGCGGATCTGCTGCAGCAAATACAGCGCCTGAGAGTTGCGGGGAAGGATGACGGGCTCGTCGTCACCCGGCACCCAGATCTCCTCGAGGCGCTTGGCCAGCCCGACGAGGGTGACGTCGACGATGCCAAGCTCATCGAACACCTCGGCCGCCGCCTTCACCTGGGACGCGCCGCCGTCGACGATGAACAGCTGCGGCGGGTAGGCGAAGCGCCGGTTATCGGTCGATTCCTCGGTGACCTTCTCGTCCGAAAAGACGGTGTCGTCTTCCTCGGGGTGCGACAGCTTGTCGTCGCGATAGCGGCGGAAGCGGCGGCGGGTGACCTCGGCGATCGAGGCGACGTCGTCCGAGTGCCCGTCGCCGGCGGCCTCCTTGATGCGATAGCGCCGGTAGTCGGACTTCTTCGGCAGGCCGTCCTCGAAGACCACGAGGGAGGCGACCACGTCCGTGCCCTGGATGTGCGAGATGTCCGTGCACTCGATGCGCAGCGGCGACTCCTCCATCCCGAGGGCTTCCTGGATATCGGCCAGCGCCGCCGAGCGCGCCGTGAGATCGCCCACGCGCTTCAGCTTGTGCTGCTTGAGCATCTCCTTGGCGTTGCGCTCGACGTTGTCCATCAGCGAGCGCTTGTCCCCGCGCTGCGGCACGCGCAGGTCCACGGGCCCGCCCCTTAAGCCCCGCAGGATGGTGGTGACCTCCTCGACGTCCGTCGGCAGGTCATGGACCAGGATTTCGCGCGGCAACACCTTGTGGAAGCGCTCGGACTCCGAGTAGTTGTCCACCCCGCGGCGGCTCACGCTGTCGCGGCCGTCGACCTTCTCGCGCTCGATGGCATCCGAGTAGAACTGCACGAGGAAGTTCTGCATGAGCTCCCCGATCGCCGGGTCGGGCTCGCCCTCCTCGATGGGCTCGAAGCCGGCCTGCTCGCCGGCCTTTTCGACGACCCACCCGCGCTGCCCGCGGATGCGCCCCTCGCGGACGTGGAAGATCTGCACCGCGGCCTCGAGCTCGTCGGTATAAAACGCGATGAGGTCGGCGTCGGTGGCATCGCCTAACACCACGGCCTGCTGTTCCATGACCTTGTTGATCGCTCCGAGGTCATCGCGCAGCTTAGCGGCCCGCTCGAACTCTAAGGCCTCCGAGGCGTCCTGCATCTTCTGCTTCAAAGACTTCACGAGCCTATCGGTGCGCCCGCTCATGAACGAGACGAAGCCGTCGACGATCTCGCGGTGCTCGTCTTCGTCGACCCTCCCGACGCACGGGGCGGCGCACTTGTCGATATAGCCGAGCAGGCACGGCCTCCCCAGCTGCTCGTGGCGCTTGTACACGCCGCGGGAGCAGGTGCGCATGGGAAAGACGCGGGTCAGCGAGTCCAGCGTCTCGCGCACCGCCCAGGCGTGCGAGTAGGGCCCGAAGTAGCGCACGCCCTTGCGCCGCGGGCCGCGGTAGAAGTACGCGCGCGGGATCTTCTCCCCCACGCTCACCGCGAGCATGGGGTAGGTCTTGTCGTCGCGGTACATGACGTTGAACCGCGGGTCGAAGCGCTTGATCCAGGTGTACTCGAGCTGCAGCGCCTCGACCTCACTGGTGACGACGGTCCACTCCACGTTGGCGGCGGTGAGCACCATCTGCCGGGTGCGCGGGTGCAGCTGGGTGATGTCCTGGAAGTAGTTCGACAAACGCGCCCGCAGGTTTTTCGCTTTGCCGACGTAGATGACGCGCCCGTCGGCATCCCGGAACTTATAGACGCCGGGGTCGGTCGGAATGGACCCGGGGGCCGGGCGATACGTGGTGGGATCGGCCATAGCGGCTAATCCTGCGGCATGTACTTGGCCTCGAGCTCGCGGAACTCGCTGACCTTTTGGATCGTGTGCGCCCCGTCGGCGGACTGCAGCGCCCAGATGGGCACGTATTCGAACTCGGGCAGCTCGAGGCGGGCCATGCGGGAGCCTTGCGGGAACGACAGGCCGTAGATCACGTACCAGGAGTAGAAGCGGGTGCCGATGATGTTGCGCACCTCCACCCCGTCAGAGTTCGCCCGGATGCGCGGCCGGTTCAGCGCGAACCAGATGAGCACGGAGATGATCAGCCCCACCCCGGGGAAGGCCCACTTATCCAGCGTGGTGATCGTCGCGCCCGTGTATTCGATATCCACCGTGAAGCCGACCCAGATGTGGATGGCCATGACGAGGACGATGAGCGCGATCGACAGCCGGCGCAGAAACTTCGAGCGCGCCTCGAACTCCCACTCCTTGGTGGTGTACGACGCGTGCGGATCGAGCGCGTTGAAGTAGGCGACCTCCCGGTCGCTCATCCGCCCGTCCGCAGGGTGGGTACCGCTGCTGTCGGTCTCAGCCACGAAACGCCTCTCTCTATCTTTGACTACCGGTCGAGTCTAGCCCCGTCGACCACGTAAACGCGAAAGACTGAGCGCGGTGTCCACCGCGGCATACATTGCTTCCGCTCCCTTGTCCTCGGTGGAGCCGGGACCGCCGGCGCGTTCGACGGCTTGGGCGTGCTCGTTGACGGTGAGCACGCCGTTGCCGATCGGGGTGGATTCGTCCAGGCTGATGCGGGTCAGCCCCTGGGTCACCGAGTCGCAGACATAGTCGAAGTGCGGCGTGCCCCCGCGGATGACGCAGCCGAGGGCGACGACGGCGTCGTACTGACGCGCGGCCTCTTGCACCATGACCGGCAGCTCGAGGGCGCCGACGACCCGGTACTCATCGACGACCGCCCCGGCCTCCTTACCAGTGGCCACGGCGCGGGCGTGCAGCTGGTCGCAGATGTCCGCGTTCCAGCTGGCGGTGACAACGGCGACGCGCAGTCCCCGCGCGTCGAGCGTCTTCTGGGTGGGCAGGCCTTCCTTGCTCATGGGTGGCGCCTTCCTTACTCGTGTGTCTTATCCCACTCGGCGACGGCGGGCAGGTCGTGTCCCATCCTGTCACGCTTGGTCCGCAGGTAGGCGATGTTCTCCGCGTTGGGGGTGATCTCTACGCGCCGCCGGCCGCTGATGGTCGGCCCGTAGCCGGAGAGCGCGGCGCACTTAGCCGGGTTGTTGCTGAGGACGACGGCGCTTTTCACGCCCAGCGCCTCGAGCACTTGGCCGGCGACCGAGTATTCGCGGGCATCGGCCGGCAGGCCCTGCTCGAGGTTCGCGTCGACGGTGTCCAAGCCCTCGTCCTGGAGGCGGTAGGCGTTGAGCTTCGCCAGCAGCCCGATGCCGCGGCCCTCGTGGCCGCGCAGGTAGATCACCACGCCGCGTCCCGCCTCTTGCACCGTGCGCAGGGATTCCTGCAGCTGCGGGCCGCAGTCGCAGCGCCTCGAGCCGAAGACATCGCCCGTCAGGCACTCGGAGTGCACGCGCACCGGCACGTCCTGGGCGCCTCGGACATTCCCGACCACGAGCGCGATATGCTCTCCGCCGTCGATCGTGCCGCGCACCCCGTAGGCGGCGAACTCGCCGTAGTCGGTGGGCAGGCGGACGGGGGCGGCGAGCTCGATCTGGGATTCGCGGCGGCGGCGATAGTCGATGAGCTGCTCGATCGAGATCATCACCAGCCCGTGGGTATCGGCGAAGCGCCGCAGCTCCGGGCCGCGGGCCATGTCGGTAGGGTCGTCTTCGGAGACGATCTCGCACAGCGCGCCGGCCGGGCGCAGGCCGGCCAGGCGGGCGAGGTCGACGGAGGCTTCCGTGTGGCCGTCGCGCACCAGCACCCCACCTGCGCGCGCCCGCAGCGGCACGACGTGGCCGGGGCGGGTGAAGTCGGCGGCGGTGCGGTGGACGTCGGCAAGCCGGCTGATCGTCTCGGCCCGCGAGGTCGCCGAGATGCCGGTGGTGCCGGTGGCGGCGTCGACGGTGACCGCGTACGCGGTGGAGCGGGCGTCCTCGTTGACCGCGACCATGGGCGGCAGCTGCAGGCGGTCCGCGGTCTCGTTGTCCAGCGCGACGCAGATGTAGCCGGAGGTGTAGCGCACCATGGACGCCACGAGTTCCGGGGTGGCGCACTCGGCGGCGAAGATGAGGTCTCCCTCGTTCTCGCGGCCTTCGTCGTCGACCACGATCACGGGCCTACCGGCGCGGATCGCGTCGATGGCGTCGGTGACCTCGTCGAGTCTCACGCGGGCAGTGTCGTCGCTCATGACCGGAAAGCTTAGTTCCCCGTCTGCGACACCTGAGCATCTGGTCCCGCGAGCATCCGCTCGACGTACTTGCCGAGGATGTCCACCTCCAGGTTGACTCGCGCGCCTTCGGCCAGCTCGCCGAGGATCGTCTGCTCCAGCGTGGTGGGAATCAGCGAGACCTCGAAGTAGTCTTCGCCGAGCGCGCTGACGGTCAGCGAGGTGCCCGCCACCGCGATCGAGCCCTTCTCCACCACGTATCGGCTGATCCCTTGGGGCAGCTCGAAGCGCAGGATGTCCCAGTTGTCGGTGTGCTCGCGGTGCTTTAAGCGCACGGTGGTATCGACGTGGCCCTGCATGATGTGTCCGCCGAGCCGGTTGGAGGCGGCCAGCGCGCGCTCCAGGTTGACCGGCGAGCCGGCTTGCAGCTCACCGAGGGTGGAACGATCGAGGGACTCGCGCATCACATCGGCGCTGAAGCTCGAGTCGTCTTTACTCGCGATAGTCAAGCACACACCGTTGACTGCGATCGAGTCGCCGAGCGCGGCATCCTCGAGCACCCGCCCGGCGTTGATCCGCAGCCGCGCATGCTCGCTATCCCCGGTGACCTCGGCCACCGTGCCGATCTCCTCCACGATTCCAGTAAACATCAGCTATCTCCTTGCGTAATTGAGTCGCATGTCATCGCCCAGCCGGCACTGCCCCACCAGCTCGAAGCGCTCCGCCTCCGCCAGCGTGCGCGCCAGCCCGCCGCCGACCGTCGAGGCGCCGCTGCCGAGCAGCACTGGGGCTAAGTACACGCGCAGGGCGTCGACCAGGCCGGCGCGTAGGAAACTGCCCGCCAGCGTCGCGCCGCCTTCGACGAGCACGTCGCGCGCACCGTCGGCGTAGAGCGCCGCGAGCGCCTCGTCGATCGTGGCGTATTGCTCAAAGCCCAGGCGGGTGAGGTTTCTCGCTGCCCCGCGCACGTCCCGGCTGCCGATGACCACCCGCCGCGGCTGGCGCTCCTCCGGAAAAGGCGTGCCATCGACCGCCCGCGCATTCAGCGACGGGTTATCCGCCAGCGCTGTGGACGTGCCGACGATAATCGCGTCTCGACGCAACCGGTCCCGGTGCGTATCGCGCCTCGAGACGGTCGAGGTGATCCACTGGCTGGTGCCGTCTACGGCCGCGGTGTAGCCGTCGAGGCTCTGCGCGAATTTCACGGTCACATGCGGCCGGCCGAGCCGGGTGGCGCGCAGCCAGGCCTCGAGTTCCGGGACCCGCCGGTGTATGCGGCCGACGGTGATGCCGGCGTCTCGCAGGTGCTGCGCTCCCCCGCTGGCGGCCGGGTTCGGATCCGGCTGCAGGTAGTAGACGGCGGCGATACCGGCGTCGATGAGCGCCTGCGCGCACGGGCCGGTGCGCCCGGTGTGGTTGCACGGCTCCAGCGTGACGACGGCCGTCGCCCCGCGCGCCCTCTCACCCGCGTGGCGCAGCGCCACGATTTCGGCGTGGTGACCCCCGGCCGGGCGGGTGGAGCCGACGGCGATGAGGGCGCCGTGATCGTCGATAAGCGCGCATCCCACCGGCGGATTCGGGCTGGTCAGGCCGTGGGCCTGGCGTCCGGCCGCCAGCGCGGCGTCGATCGCGGCGGCGAGCATCTAGCTCGCCAGCGAACGCAGTTCGTCGATGGCGCGGGCCGGGTCCCCCGTGCCGTAGACGGCGGAGCCGGCGACGAACGCGTCCGCCCCGGCGGCCGCGGCCTCGGCGATGGTCTTAGCGTTGATGCCGCCGTCGATCTCGATGATGGTATCCAGGCCGCGGGCGTCGATCGCCTCGCGCAGCGCGCGGACCTTCTCCAGCTGATCCGGCATGAACGACTGGCCACCGAAGCCCGGCTCAACGCTCATGACCAGCACCTCGTCATAGTGCTCGAGGTGCTCGAGGTAGGGCTCGATGGGGGTGGCCGGCTTCAGGGAGAAACCCGCCTTCGCGCCGAGCTCGCGGATGCGCCGGGCGAGCGCGACGTGATCGTCGGTCGCCTCGACGTGGAAGATCACGGTATCGGCACCAGCGTCGATGTAGGTCTCGACCCAGCGCTCCGGCTCCTCGATCATCAGGTGGACGTCGAGCTCGAGGTCGGTGAGCTTATCGACGACCCCCGTCACCCCCGGCCCGAACGAGAGGTTGGGGACGAAATGGCCATCCATGATGTCCACGTGAATCCAGTCGGCCTGGGCGCTGGCGCAGATCTCCTCGCCGAGCACGGCGAAATCAGCCGCTAGGATCGACGGGGCAATGTACGGTGCACTCATGGTGGCCAGAATACCTGCCCGTACACCACGAGAAAGAAGGTGCCCGTGGACGATCACATCGCGGTGATAACTCTCGATCGGCATTCCCGCCGCAACGCGCTCAACCACGAACTCTGCCGCACGATCCGCCGGCAGGTGTCGGAGGCTCTTGAGGCCGGCGCCCGCGCCCTCGTGCTCACCGGCGCCGGCACCGCCTTCTGCGCCGGCGCGGATCTGGATCTCGGCCCAGAATCGGAGGGGCTTTATGACGAGATCACCGCCACCTTAGCCTGCCTCCAGAACGCGCCGGTGCCCGTGGTGGCGGCGGTCAATGGCCCGGCGGTCGGTGCCGGCACACTGTTGGCGATGGCGTGTGATCTGCGGATTGTCTCTGAGCGGGCGTGGTTTAAGATCCCGGCGGTCGACGTCGCGATCGCCCTCGACGGGGTGAGCGTGCGCGCCGCCGAACGCCTCTTCGGCGGGGCGCGGGCGCGGGCTCTGCTGCTGGCCAGCGAGACGGTCTCGGCCGCGGAGGCGCTCGAGTGCGGCTTCGCATTACGCTCCGGCGAGCGTGACGACGCCTGCGCCCTCGCCCGCCGCCTCGCCGACAAGGCCCCGCTGACCTTGCGCCACCTCAAAGCGGAGTTCACCCACGACGGCTACGCTCCCTACACCGAGGCCGAGCGCGAGCGCTTCCGGCAGGCGGCGGCGAACTCCGAGGACCTCGTGGAGGCCGCGAAGGCGCGGGCGGAAAAGCGCGCGCCCGTTTTTCGGGGCCTTTAGGCCGGCTCTCGCCTACGGTTTGCGCAGCAGCGCGAAGAACATCGCGTCGGTGCCGTGGCGATGCGGCCACATCTGCACGCTCGGCCCAGCTCCGACGTCGGTCATCGGCTCCACGAGCCCGCGCGCGTCTTCCTCGACGGCCAGCCTCTCGCCCACCACGCGATCCACCACACCGCGGGTCTCGCGCAGATCCGGCGAACACGTCGAGTAGACCACCACCCCGCCGGGCCGCACTAGGCGCAGCGCGGAGCGCAACAGCTCATACTGCAGCTCGTTGAGCTCGGTGATATCCGATTCCTGCTTGCGCCAGCGGGCTTCAGGGCGGCGTCGCAAAGCACCCAGACCGGAGCAGGGGGCGTCGACCAGCACGCGGTCGTAGCCCTCCTCGAGCCCGGGCTCGCGGCCGTCCGCGCGGTGAATCGTCACCGGCAGGCCGCGCACGGCGTTCTCGATGAGCGCTGCGCGGTGTTCGGAGATCTCGACGGCGTCGACATGCGCCCTCTCGATCCGCGCGAGCGCGCCGAGCAGCGCCGCCTTACCGCCCGGACCGGCGCATAGGTCGAGCCAGCGGCCGGCGTCGTTGGCCACCTCGGCCTTGGTGAGGGCGCGGGCGATGAGCTGCGAGCCCTCGTCCTGTACCGCGGCGAGCTGAGATTTCACGGGCTCCAGCTGGCCGGGATCGCCGCCGTCGAGGTAGACGGCATAGGGCGAGTACTGACCTTCGGTGCCGCCGGTGATCAGCGCGAGCTCCTCGGCGGAGATCTCACCGGGCCGGGCGGACAGGTGCACCGCGGGGCGCTCGGAATCGGCGGCGAGGGCGTCGCGGAGCTGCTCGTCGTCGCCGAGTGCGGCGGCAAAGGAGCGCACGATCCACTCCGGGTGCGCCGTGGTGTAGGCCAGCGCCGCGGTCGGATCTTGCGGGGTGAGCTTCTCGGCCCACGCCTGCGCCGGGGTGCGGCTGACGGTGCGCAGAATGCCGTTGACGAAGCCCTTGGCCTGCGGCAGGCCTGCGTAGTCCACCAGGCGCACGGAGGTGTCGACGGCCGCGTGCGCGTCCACGCGCGTATGCAGCAGCTGATAGGTCCCCAGGCGCAGCGCGTCGAGCGCCTCCGGGGCGATCTCTGCCAGCGGGCGTGACGAGCACTCGGCGATCACCGCGTCCACGTTGCCGGTCAGCCGCAGCGTGCCATAGGTGATCTCGGTGGCGAAGGCGGCGTCTCGGTCGCGGATCTTGCGCTCCCGCAAGAGCTTCGGCAGCGTCAGGTTGGCGTAGGCGCCGTCGCCGTGGACGCGGCGCAGGGTGTCGAAGGCGGCGCGCCGGGCGGCGTCGACGTCGACATCCGCCGGCTTCGGCGCGGCCGGTTTCTTCGCCGCCGGTTTCTTCTTCGGCCGGTCGCCGTGGGTCGACCGGGATCGGAATCCTCCGCTCACTTCAGGCTCCTTTGCTGCTCTGGATTGCCGATGCCGCGGGCCCAGGCGGCGGCGTCCATGCGCTTCTTGCCCGGGGCCTGCAGCTCGCCGAGGCGCACCGCGGTGGTGGCGGTGCCGACGTAGACGTCATTCTTCTCGATCACCATCTCGCCCGCCTGCAGCTCGCGCTCGGTGTGGGTGACAGGGCCGATCTTCAGGCGCACGTCGTCCATCATCGTCCAGGCCCCTGGCGCCGGGGTGTGGGCGCGGATGTGCCTATCGACGGCGAGCGCGGGCGCTGACCAGTCGATACGCGCCTGCTCCGTGGTGATCTTCGGGGCATACGTCGCCTCCCCGGTCTGCCTCTCCGGGCGGGCCTCGCCGGAGGCGAGGATGTCCATGGTGGCGACGAGTAAGTCCGCACCCGCATACGCCAGGCGGGTGAGCAGGTCATCGGCGGTGTCATCGGCGCGGATGGTCTCCGTCATCTGGCCGAGGATATCGCCGGTATCGAGGCCTTCGTCGAGACGGAAGGTCGTAGCCCCGGTGACGTCGTCGCCCGCGGCGATCGCAGCCTGGACGGGGGCCGCGCCCCGCCAGGCGGGCAGCACCGAAAAGTGCAGGTTGACCCAGCCATGGGTGGGCAGCTCGAGCAGGTCGGCCGGGATCAGGTTGCCGTAGGCCACCACGGGGATGGCCTCGGGGGCGAGCCCGCGCAGGCGCTCGCGCACGGCCTCGCCGTCCTCGCTGTCGGCG
The DNA here is from genome assembly GCF_003065405.1 of Corynebacterium yudongzhengii. Classification (NCBI taxonomy): domain Bacteria; kingdom Bacillati; phylum Actinomycetota; class Actinomycetes; order Mycobacteriales; family Corynebacteriaceae; genus Corynebacterium; species Corynebacterium yudongzhengii. The sequence goes on along the minus strand of NZ_CP026947.1, from coordinate 1,141,669 downwards.
CGCAGGGTGGCGGGCTTGAGCACCTCGATGCCGCGTTCTTCCGCAAGCTTCGCCACCGGCGAAGGGTGCAGGCTCCGGCCGCGGCCACGGCGGGCATCCGGGCGGGTGATCACGGCGACGACCTCGTGCTCGCTGGCGAGCAGACGCTCGAGCGCCACCACCGCGGGTTCCGGGGTTCCGGCGAATACCAGACGCATGGTGTTACAGGGTGTCCTTTCTCGTGGTGAACCAGTTCGCCCGGCGGATCGCGGCCATGGCCTCGCGGCGGGCAGCGTCGTCGAGACGCGATAAAAACAGCACGCCCTCTAAGTGATCGTGTTCGTGCTGGAGGCAGCGCGCCAGCAGCCCGGTGGCGGCGATCCCGATCGGGCGGCCCTCGACGTCGTAGCCGGAGGCCTGGACGCGGTAGGAGCGCGGGGTGTCGGCGGAGATGCCCGGGATCGACAGGCAGCCCTCGGGACCCAACTGGCTTTCCCGGGTCAAAGGCTGCCAGCGCGGGTTGATGAGGTGGCCGCGCAGGCCCCCGGGCTGATGGGTGGTGTCGAAGACGATCACGCGGCGTAGGCTGCCGATCTGGTTGGCGGCCAAGCCGACCCCGCCGGCCTCGTCCATGGTCTCCAACATGTCCTCGACCTGGAGACGCAGCTTCTCACTACCAAAGTCGGCCTTGTCCACCTCGGCTGCCTGCGTGGTGAGCACGGGGTCACCGAATAGGCGGATTTCTCTTAACGTCAACGACTCTGCTCCTTCCGGCGGTTCGGGCCTTAGAACTCGATCCTAAATCACCCGATCTTCACCGGGTCGACGCGGATGCGCAGCGGCAGGTCGTCTTTGCGCAGACTGCGTGCCACCGCGGCGGCCTTCAGCGCCTCGCCCAGCTGCGAACGCGGGCCCAGCGGGGTGCGCACGAGGATGCGCTGGGCCGGGCCGAAACGCTTCTCGTCGTACTCGCCGGGCAGGCGGTCGTTGGCGGGCAGATCGACCGGTCCTAAGATATCGGCCCCCTCCGGCAGCTCGAGCAAGCTGCGGAAGCGCTCCAAGGACTCGTGCGCGCCGTCGACGGCGGCCATGTGCACCGTCGGCGGGAAACCGACCTCGCCACGCTCGGCGAGCTCACGCTCGGCCGCGTCGACGACATCCCAACGCACAAACTCCTGCACCACCCGCAGGCCCGGGTCCGCGACGACGATGACCTCGCCACCGGCGCGCTGCGGGGCGACCCGGTTGGCCACCGCCACCCACTTCGCCAGCGTGTCCTCGCCGGCGCGCAGGTCCTGCCGTCCCAGCAGCGCCCACGTATCCAGTAACAACCCGGCGCCGTAGTAGCCGCCGCCGGCCACCACGGGTTCCGCGCCGGGGGTGGCCACCACCAGGCCCGTCTTCTGCTCGATCGTGTCCACGATCCGGTTACCGCCGGAGTGCACCACGGGTGTCGACGGAAATGCCCGCCCCAGCTCCTCCGCCGTGCGCTCAGAGCCCAGCACCACCGCGCGCAGCTTCGGCGAGCCGCACTCGCCGCAACGATGCTTGGAATCGGGGCGCCCGCACCAGCGGCACGTCGGCACGCTACCGGTCTCCCCCGTATCCGGTGGCAGGCCCAGCGGCCCGTTGCACGCTCGGCAGCGCGCCGGGGCCCGGCAGTTCCCGCAGGCCAGCACCGGGATATAGCCCTTGCGGGGCACCTGGATGAGCACGGGCTCATCGCGATCGAGGGCCTTGCGCGCGGCCTCGAAGGCGACCAGCGGCAGCCGCGCGGAGCGGGCCCGGGGGTCGCGGATCATCTCGAACTCGCTGTCGCCGGCGGCGCGGATGAGCGGCATGCGGGCACGCACGCTCTCCCGCGTGGCGACGAGCTCGTGCACCCACCCGCTGCGCACCAGAAGCTGGGCCTCCGCGCTGCGCGTCGCGGAGGCGATCACCAGCGAGCACTGCTCGATACTCGAGCGGGTGGATAGGATCTCGCGCACGTGGGGATAAGGCGCCAGCGGGCTGACGTGGCTATCATCGCCATCGGCCACGATGACCGCGAGCGAGAGGTCTTTTACCGGCGCGAACGCGGCCGAACGGGTGCCGATGACCAACCGCGCCTGCCCGCTGAGGATTGACAGGTAGCGACGATACCGCGCCTGCGGGCCCAGCCCGGAGTGCAAGACGGTGACCTGGCGGGCGGAGACATGCGCGCGCACGGCGTGCTCCAAAAGGTCCAGGTCGCGCTGGTCGGGGACGACGATGAGCGCGCCGCGGCCCTCGATGGCGACCTTGACGGCGAGCGCGGCCAAGGCGGCGGCCCAGTCCTCCCCCGGCGCCGGCTGCCACGCGGCGCGGGCGGTGTGCCCGGCGATCACGGCGTCGACGAAGGACTCGCCGAAGCGGTACGAACTAAAAGCCGATAGGTCCGGCTCGGCGGCGGTGCCGAGATCCTGCCAGGAGGTGGTGGTATCGGCGTCCTCGGCGCCGGCGTGGCGTGGGGGAATTGCCAGGCGGATGATATCCGAGCGCGTGCCGGCGTAGCGCTTGGCCAAAGAATCGATGAGCTTAGCGATCCGCTCCGGGTAAACCACCTCCGGGGAGATGACGCGCTCGATAAAGCGCAGGTTGCCGTCGAAGTCGCTGTCGCTAAGGCGCTCGAGGACGAGGGCGTCGACCAGCCTGCCGGCGAAGCGCACCCGCACCTTCGTGCCGGGCTGGGCGGTCGCGGATTGGTCTTCGGCAACCAGGTAGTCGAAGCCGCGGTCGAGGTGGGCCGGGCCTAATAGCGGCAGCACCCGCGCCACCGGCCGGTTGCGGGCGATGTCGTGGGTGCTGCGAGAGGCCATGGGGCCAGAGTCTACCGGCCAGCGGCGCGCGCGAGCTCCTCTGCCTTGTCGGTCGACTCCCAGGGCAGGTCGAGGTCGGTGCGACCGAAGTGACCGTAGGCGGCGGTCTGCGCGTAGATCGGGCGCAGCAGATCCAGATCGCGGATGATGGCGCCGGGACGCAGGTCGAAGACCTCGCCGACGGCCTGCTGGATCGCCTCATCCGTGAGCCCCTCGGCGGCGGTGCCGAAGGTCTCAACGTACAGACCCACCGGCTGGGCGCGGCCGATGGCGTAGGCCACCTGCACCTCGGCGCGCTCGGCGAGGCCGGCGGCGACGATGTTCTTGGCCACCCAGCGCATGGCGTAAGCGGCGGAGCGGTCGACCTTCGAGGGGTCCTTGCCGGAGAAGGCACCGCCGCCGTGGCGGGCCATGCCGCCGTAGGTATCGACGATGATCTTGCGGCCCGTCAGCCCCGCATCGCCCATCGGCCCGCCGAGCACGAAGGAGCCCGAGGGGTTGATGAGGACGGTGAGCTCGTCGGTGACGTACTCCTGAAGGCCTGCGTCCTCGATGACCCAGTCGATGACGTGGGTGCGCAGCTTCTCGCGCAGCCAGTCCTGGGTGACCTCGGCGTCGTGCTGCGTGGAGATCACGACGGTATCCAGGTGCGAGGGCTTGTCGCCGTCGTAGGCGAAGGTGACCTGGGTCTTGCCGTCCGGGCGCAGGTGGTCGACGATGCCCTCCTTGCGCACCTGGGTCAGCCGGCGCGACAGCCGGTGGGCTAAAGCGATGGGCAGCGGCAGGTACTCCGGCGTCTCGTTGGTGGCGTAGCCGAACATGAGGCCCTGGTCGCCGGCGCCGGCCTTGGAGACCTCGTCGCCGGAGGTGCCTTCGCGGTGTTCCAGGGCGGTGTCGACACCGTCGCCGATCTCCTGGGACTGCGCGCCGATGGCGATGTTCACGCCGCAGGTCGTGCCGTCGAAGCCGACGTCCGAGGAGGTGAAGCCGATATCGACGAGGCGCTTGCGTACTAGATCCGGGATCTCGACGTAGCTCTCGGTTCGCACCTCACCGACAACGTGTACCTGACCGGTGGTCACGAGGGTCTCGACGGCGACGCGGGAATGCGGATCCTGCTCCAGCATCGCATCGAGGATGGTGTCCGAGATCGCGTCACAAATCTTATCGGGGTGGCCCTCAGTTACGGACTCACTGGTAAACAGACGCACGGCGGATGTGTCGACCATGTACTTGATTCCTCTACTTAGGTGTGTTCTTCAACTATCGCCGGACGGCGACATCGCCCCAATATAGACCAAGCGGTCTAATATTTCAACGATCCTGCATGCAGCGATCCACCGCGTCGAGAATCTGGAAGGCCACGTCGAGCTTCGAGCCATCGGCGACCACCCGCTCATCGCCGTGCTTATCGACGAGCCACCCCGCGTTCTCCGTCGCCCCGAAGACAGCGCCACCGGCGACATCATTAACCATGAGCACATCGCAGCCCTTGCGGCGCAGCTTCGCCCGGCCCATCTCCAGCGGCGTGTGTTCTTGGTCGCCGGTCTCGGCGGCAAAACCCACGATCACGGTCTCCGCATTGAGCTTTCCGTCGTGGCGGGCGTCGACCACGGAGGCCAAGATGTCCGGGTTTTCGACGAGGCGCACCGTGGTCAGAGCGTCATCGTCACTGCCCTTCTTCAGTTTGTTCTCCGCGCTGCTCTCCGGGCGGAAATCGGAGACGGCCGCGGCCATCAGGATGGTGTCGTTGTCGTTGGCGCGGGCATGGACCGCGTCGTACATCTCCCGCGTCGAGCGCACGGAGATGACCTCCGCACCGATCGGGGTGGGCAGCTCGGCGGTATTTCCGGCGACCACCGTCACCTGGGCGCCGCGCTGAGCCGCCGCCTCGGCGAGCGCGAAGCCCTGACGCCCCGAAGATCGGTTGCCGATATAGCGCACCGGGTCGATGTCTTCCTGCGTGCCGCCGGCGGTGATGAGAACCTTCCGATCAGACCAATCTGTCCGCGGCGCGAAACCGGCCCGCAGGCTCCGGGCGAGTTGGGTGATCTGCTCCGGATCCGGGAGGCGGCCTGCGCCAGAATCGGCACCGGTGAGGCGCCCGTGGGCGGGTTCCATGACGGTGATGCCATGCTCGCGCAGGATACGCACGTTGCGGCGGGTGGCCGGGTTCTGCCACATCTCGGTATGCATGGCGGGCACGATCAAGACGGGACACGTGGCGACGAGCACGGTGGCGGTCAGCAGGTCGTCGGCACGCCCCTGGGCGATGCGGGCCATGAGGTCCGCGGTGGCTGGGGCGATGACGATGAGGTCGGCCTCCTGGCCGATGCGGACGTGCTGCACTTCGTCGACATCGTCGAACACCGTGGTGGATACCGGGTTGCCGCTCAAGGCCTCGAAGGTCGCGGCGCCGACGAAACGCAGAGCGGATTCGGTGGGCACCACGCGCACCTGCGCCCCGGCCTCGGTGAAGTCGCGGATCACATAGCACGCCTTGTAGGCGGCGATGCCTCCGCCGACGCCGACGACAATACGGTCACACTCACTTCGCCTCTGATCGCTCACCCGTGCCAGTCTAGTGCTCAACACGCATAACCGCCTGCAGTTTCCTCTTCGGCGCGGGATGGTGTGTCGCGGGGTCGGACTGGTTCCGGTCAGCTGGCCCGGCAGAACGACCAGGTCGCCGTGCTCGCTGATCGACAGAATACGCGATCACACACCGGCGCAGACCGTAAAGGCGAAGGAACCCAGGCAAGACATCATGAGGGTGCCGATTCGGAGTAGGTGGTCATGCGTGTCCGCGTAGTTGGTAGGGTTCCGGCTACCTGGTAGCCCTCCTGGCTCCGACGCATCTTTGATGCGGAGGCCCCCGTTGTTTCGGCGTTGCCTGTGTCCGTAACACGGAGCAGACTCCTTTTCGGGCGCACAGAGGCTGCGGCGATACGCCTCATTCCGCGCTGCAGGGCCCACGGAGTCTCTCTTGCCGGGATGCGTTTGCCGGAGTGTTCCTTGTACCTTGGTTAGCCGAAGAGAATTGCTCCATCGCCGCCTTAGTCCACTGGGCTAGGTGAAGGCATCCAGATACGCTACTATGCCGCCGCATAGTGCGGACTGGGTTTTTACGCACGTGCGTAATCGGGAATCGATGAATGGTCAAGTCCACGCGAGTGGTGTATCTGCCCTTTCGATAAAACAGGCAGCATGACGATCTCAGGGACCGGCACGAGCCCGATGGTGAGACTGGCTCATGCGACCTCCTGAACGGTGTCGCCGGCATCGATGTGGTGGGCAGCCATCATGGTCTTCGTCTGCTCCAGGCTCGTCAGCGACATGTAGCGCTTCTGCTGGATCCTGCTCACTCATGCTGCTTTGCCAGCACCGCCCCGACCAGTCGCACGACGGCATCTCGGTTCGGGAAGATCCCCACCACGTCGGTGCGCTGGCGGATCTCCCGATTCAGCCGCTCGGTGGGGTTGTTCGACCACACCTTCGTCCACACTGCTTTCGGGGCGTGGGTGAACGCGAGTAGCTCATCCAGGGCTTCTTCCAGGTAGTCGGCCACGTGCGGGAACTTCTGCTCACAGAAAGTCACTACTTCCCGGGCCTGGTTCCACACCGATGCGGCGTCCGGTTGCTGGAAGATCGTCTGGAACATCGCCGACAAGGTCGGCCATTGGCTTTTGGGCACCAGTCCGGAGAGGTTCTTCGCGAAATGCGTCCGGCAGCGTTGACAGGAGGCGTTGGGCAGGACCTCGCCGATGACGCGTGCTGGATGCCCACGTATGCGTCGCTGGTGACCAGGTACACCTCGTTTAAGCCGCGGGCTTTCAGGTCGCGGAAGAAACCCGGTCCACGAGGCCACCGACTCGGAGGTGGCGACCTGCATACCGAGTAGTTCGCGGTAGCCTTCCGCGTTCACGCCGGTGGCCAGCAGCACGGAGGTTTTCACGACCCGTCCGCCTTCACGCACCTTCATCGTCAACGCGTCGCAGGAAACATACAGGTAGGGGACGGTATCCAGGGGTCGGGTGCGGAAGTCCTCCACCATCTGATCGAGATCTTTGGCCATCTCTTAAGACCTGGGATTTTGAGAGGTTGTTGATCCCCAGGGTGGCGACGAGGTCGTTCATCCTGCGGGTGGAGACACCCTTGAGGTAGCAGGTGGCGATCACGGTGGTCAGGGCCCGTTCGGCCCGGGTGCGCCGTTTAAGCAGCCAGTCCGGGAAGAAGGAACCGGTGCGTAGTTTCGGCACGGCGACGTCGATGGTGCCGACTCTGGTGTCGAGGTTGCGGTGGCGGTAGCCGTTGCGGACGTTGGTGCGGGACTCGGATGTGGTGGCGTATTCGGCGCAGCAGATCTGGTCGGCCTGGGTGGAGAGGATCTGGTTGATGAAGCGCTGGAGCATCTCGCGCATTAGGTCCGGGGAGGCTTGGGCTAGTAGTTCGTCGAGGTAGGTGGTGGGGTCGATAGAATGGGGGCCAGCGGCCATCGTGGTGTCCCTTTCGAGGAAGTGTGGTTACGGATTCGAAAGGTACTGCGGTGGCCGCCCACATCGTTCATGGGGCCTCACCGGCAGCTACAGATACACCACTACCCAGGACTTGACCCATCGCCATAGGACGCAGACCCCGACTCCCCGATACCCAGTTGACCCCACGTCAACAAACTCGTTCATGTGTTCTAATCACTTACGAGGCTAAAACAGGGGGTGGACATCACTCCCCGCCGGGGGTAAATAACAGGGGTAGTAGGTATATACCGCCAGGTAAACACATACCCCTCAATCATCGCGATGTGCCAATCGGTGATCGAAAAGGACCGATTCCAGCGACTATTTCTCCACGGAACAGATGTTCGACACCACACCGATCCGAGCAGCTCATAAAACACAGAAAACCGCCGCCGGCACCACAAAAGTGCTCGGCGGCGGTCGAAAGATCGCCTAGGCCTACTGGCCTTCCTCGTGCTCGAGGAGTCCAGCCTCGATCTCACGCAGTGCGATCGACAGGGCCTTCTCCCCCGGCTCCGGGGTCACCAGCGGGCCGATGAACTCGAAGACACCGTCATCCGGCTGCTGGTAGTAGCTGTTGATCTGGCGTGCGCGCTTGGCAGCGAAGATCGCCAGTGCGTACTTGGAAGAGACCTTGTCCAGCAGCGAATCGATCGCCGGGTTGGTAATGCCCTCGGGCTGATCGTAGGCGGGATCCTGGGTCTCGTTGGTCGGGTTGGTCACGTGCACCTCGTCTGGTCGAAAACGCGGGGGAAGTGGGCTATTCGCCCCGCAGAATGGATGTGATCTCTTCGACGGCGGCCGTCACATCGTCGTTGACGACCACGTAGTCGAACTCGCTCTGATGGTCGAGCTCGTTCTTAGCGGTCTCGAGACGGCGGGCGATGACCTCTTCCGCCTCGGTGCCACGGCCGGTAAGCCGCTGCACGAGCTCCTCCCACGACGGCGGCGCGAGAAAGACCGTCACCGCCTCGGGTTTGAGGGCCTTAATGGCACGGGCGCCTTCGAGGTCTACCTCCACCAACACCGGGCGGCCGACTTTCATGGCGTCCTCCACGGGCTTGGCCGGGGTGCCCGAACGCTGCAGGCCTCCGTGGATGTCTGCCCACTCGAGCATGAGCCCCTCGTCGATACGCGCCTGGAAGTCCTCCGGGGTGACGAAGAAGTAGTCGACTCCGTCTTTCTCTCCAGGCCGCGGTGAACGGGTGGTCATGGACACGCTGAAGTACAGGTCCTCCAACCCGGCCCGCAGCCGGGAGACAATGGTGGACTTGCCCACCGCGGACGGACCGGCGAGGACGACCAGGCGCCCCTGGGGTTTACCGTCCGCCATGTCTTACTCTCCGGAGAAGCCGAAGCGGTCGAGCAGGGCGACGCGCTGACGCTCACCGAGACCGCGCAGGCGGCGGGTCGGGGCGATCTCCAGCTCGTCCATGATTTCCTTGGCCTTGACCTTACCGACCTTCGGCAGAGCCTCGAGAATGGCGGAGACCTTGGTCTTGCCGATGATCTCGTCGGACTCAGCCTTTTCGAGCACGTCCTTCAAGGTGGTGCCGCCACGCTTGAGCTCAGCCTTGAGCTCGGCGCGGGCCTTACGTGCCTCGGCAGCCTTAGCGAGAGCCTGCTTGCGCTGCTCGTCGGTCAACTTGGGAAGGGCCACGGGGTTCCTCCGTTTTCGTCTGTCTGTACAGGAAATGGGCCACTCACGGTGGTCCCGTCCGCATCCCGTCTGCGGGATAGCTGCGGGCAAGTGTAGCACCGGGTGGTGGACTATCGACGTTACGCGCCCTGCATACGGGCACGTCAACGCGTTGCGAAATCTAAACTACCAGGTCATCGGGCTTAGGCGTGAACTGACCCTCCAGGAAAGTTTCCAGGAAAGTCTTCGGCCTGCGCGCGTGCCGCCGCCCGCAGCGCCCCCACCTTGGGTCCGGCCTTGAGCACCGAGCGCGAGACGTTGGGAAACGCCAGGTCAGTGACCCCCGCGGCGATCCGCGCAACATCCTCGCTACCGGCGCCCTGGGCACCCACGCCCGGCATGAGCACTGGGCCGTTGAGCTCGTCTAGCGCCGGCGGATCATCCACGGTGGCGCCGACGACAACGCCCACATCGCCCGGTTTACCGCCGCGGTTGAACGCCGCACAGTGATCGACGACCGACTGCGCTAGCGTCACCCCGCCGCCGGTATCGGCGCGCTGCACCGCCGGGGCCTCCGGGTTCGACGTCGCCGCGAGCACGAACACGCCGGCGCCGCGCTTATGTGCGAGCTCAAAGACTGGGTTCAAGGCGCCGATGCCGAGATAAGGCGAGACCGTCACGGCATCGGCACGCAGCGGGGAACGCTCTCCCAGCCACGCCTCGGCGTAGCCGGCCATCGTCGAGCCGATATCGCCGCGCTTAGCGTCGGCGACCACCAGCGTGTCACGGGAGCGCAGCTCCGCGAGTGCCTCTTCCAGCACTTGGAATCCGGCCGCGCCGAAGCGCTCGTAGAACGCGACCTGCGGCTTTATCAAGGCGACTTCACTGGCGAAGGCTTCGACGCAGGCGTCGGTAAACGCCCGCAGCCCGTCGATATCATCGCTTAAGCCCCACTGCTCCAGCAGCTGGGCGTGCGGGTCGATGCCCACGCACAACCGGCCGTGCCGGGCGCCCGCGGCACGCAGCCGGGCGCCGAATCCTGGCGCGGGCATCAGTTGTCGCCCACCGGGGTGTGGTTGAGCTCCTGCAACGCCCGCACGTTGAGTCCCCCGCGACGCAACGCCTCGATGCCCTGCACAGCGGCGGAGACCCCCTGAACTGTGGTCATGAGCGGAACGTTGACGGCGACGGCGGCGGAGCGGATGTCGTAGCCGTCGTGACGCGCGCCCGCGGAGCCGGCCGGGGTGTTAAGGATGAGGTCGATCTCGCCGTCGAGAATCTTGTCGACGACCGACTTACCCTCCGCGCCCTCGCGCACATCGGAGGCCTTGAGCACGGTCTCGCACTCGATGCCGTTGCGGCGCAGCATCTGCGCGGTGCCCGCGGTGGCGAGCAGCTCGAAGCCCATCGAGGCCAAGCGCTGGATCGCCAGGATGAGGGTGCGCTTGTCGCGGTTGGCCACGCTGACGAAGATGGTGCCCTCCGTCGGCAATTCGCCGAAGGCGGCGTGCTCGGCCTTGGCGTAGGCGGCGCCGAAGTTGGCGGCAAGGCCCATGACCTCACCGGTGGACTTCATCTCCGGGCCGAGCAGGGTATCCAGCATCGAGCCGTCCGGGCGGCGGAAGCGGGTAAACGGCAGCACCGCCTCCTTGACAGCGATGGGGTGCTCGAGCGGGAGCGAGCCTCCGTCGTAGCTGGTCGGCAGCATGCCCTCGGCCTTGAGCTCGGCGATGGTCGAGCCCATCATGATCCGGGCGGCGGCCTTCGCCAGGTGCACGCCGGAGGCCTTGGACACGAAAGGCACGGTGCGCGACGCACGCGGGTTCGCTTCGATGACATAGAGGATGTCGTCCTTCAAGGCGAACTGGATGTTCAGCAGGCCCTTCACGCCCACGCCGTGGGCTATGGCGGTGGTCGAGGCGCGTACCTTCTCCACATCCTCCGGGCCCAGCGTCATCGGCGGCAGCGCACACGCGGAGTCGCCGGAGTGGATGCCGGCTTCCTCGATGTGCTCCATGACGCCGCCCAGGTAGACCTCCTCGCCGTCGCACAGGGCGTCGACGTCGATCTCGATGGCGGAGTCCAAGAAGCGGTCGACGAGCACCGGGTGATCCGGGGAGAGTTCGGTGGCGCGGTCGATGTAGTCCTCGAGGCTGGCCTCGTCGTAGACGATCTCCATGCCGCGGCCGCCCAGCACGTAGGACGGGCGCACGAGCACCGGGTAACCGATGGAACGGGCCACCTCGGTGGCCTCCGCGAAGGAGGTGGCAGTGCCGAACTCCGGCGCCGGCAGCGACGCATCGGACAGCACGCGGCCGAACTCGCCGCGGTCCTCGGCTAGGTCGATGGCCTCAGGGCTGGTGCCGACGATCGGCACGCCCGCGTCCGCCAGGCGCTGCGCCAGGCCCAGCGGGGTCTGCCCGCCGAGCTGGACGATGACCCCAGCGACGGTGCCGGACGCCTGCTCGGCGTGGTAGACCTCCATGACGTCTTCGAAGGTCAACGGTTCGAAGTAGAGACGATCGGCCGTGTCGTAGTCCGTGGAGACGGTCTCCGGGTTGCAGTTGACCATGACGGTCTCGTAGCCGCGCTCGGAGAGCTCGAGGGCGGCGTGCACACACGAGTAGTCGAACTCGATGCCCTGGCCGATGCGGTTCGGGCCCGAGCCTAGGATGATGACCTTCTCCCGCCCAGTCTCGGCGACCTCGGACTCGGCGGCCGGGTCGAGCTCGTAGGCAGAGTAGTGATACGGCGTCTGGGCCTCGAACTCCCCGGCGCAGGTATCGACGGTCTTGAACACCGGACGGATCCCCAGCGACCAGCGCAGGGAACGCACGCCGTCCTCGCCGGCCAGCTCGGGGCGCAGGGCGGCGATTTGGGCGTCGGAAAGCCCTAAGTACTTCGCCTCGCGTAACAGCGGCTCGTCGAGAACCGGTGCCTCTTGAAGCTGCTCGCGGAAGTCAACGAGACCTTTGAGCTCCGCCAGATACCAGGGGTCGATCTCGCTGGCCTCGTGGACCTGCTCGATGCTGGCGCCGAGGCGCAGGGCGAGTTCGACGTCGTACATGCGCCCGTCGCTCGGGGTGCGCAGGCTCTCCAGCACGGCGTTGACGTCCTCGGCGTGCTCGGCGGCGATATCGACATCCGGGCGGGTCCAGAACCCGTTGGTCGTGCCCTCGAGGGAGCGCATGACCTTGTTGAGGCCGGCGATGTAGTTGCGGCCGATGCCCATGGCCTCGCCGACGGACTTCATCGAGGTGGTCAGGGTCTCATCCGAGCCGCGGAACTTCTCGAACGCGAAGCGCGGGGCCTTGACGATGACGTAGTCGAGCGTCGGCTCGAACGCCGCTGGGGTGACGCCGGTGATGTCGTTTTTCACCTCGTCGAGGGTGTAGCCGATGGCGAGCTTGGCGGCGAGCTTGGCGATCGGGAAGCCGGTGGCCTTCGACGCCAGCGCCGAGGAGCGCGACACGCGCGGGTTCATCTCGATGACCACGACGCGGCCGTTGTCCGGATTCACCGCGAACTGGATGTTGCAGCCGCCGGTATCGACGCCGACTTCGCGGATGATGCCGATACCCAGGTCCCGCAGGTGCTGGAACTCGCGGTCAGTCAGGGTCAGAGCGGGAGCGACGGTGACGGAGTCGCCGGTGTGCACGCCGACGGCGTCGACGTTTTCGATCGAGGCGATGACCACGACGTTGTCGTCGCCGTCCCGCATGAGCTCGAGCTCGTATTCCTTCCAGCCCAGGATGGACTCCTCGATGAGCACGTTGGCCTCCGGGGAGGCAGCCAGCCCATCTCCGGCGATGCGCTCGAGGTCCTCGTAGCTATAGGCCAGGCCGGAGCCCAGCCCGCCCATGGTGAACGACGGGCGCACGACGACCGGTAGGCCCAGCTCGGCGACGGTGTCGTGGACCTCGTCCATGGTGTAGCAGACGGCGGAGCGTGCCGACGAGCCGCCGACCTTCTCCACGATGTCCTTGAACTTCTGGCGATCCTCGCCGCGCTCGATGGCCTCGATGTCGGCGCCGATGAGCTCCACGCCGTGCTTCTCCAGGATGCCGAGGCGATCGAGCTGGATGGCGGCGTTGAGCGCGGTCTGCCCGCCCAGGGTGGCGAGCACCGCGTCGACAGGATGGCCCTTCTCCGCCTCGCGGGTGAGGATCTTGTCGATGTAGTCGGGGTGGATCGGTTCGATATAGGTCGCGTCCGCGAACTCCGGGTCGGTCATGATCGTCGCCGGGTTCGAGTTGATGAGCGTGACGCGCAGGCCCTCTTCCTTCAAGACTCGGCAGGCCTGGGTGCCGGAGTAATCGAACTCGCAGGCCTGGCCAATGACGATCGGGCCGGAACCGATGACCAGGACGTGCGTGATGTCTGTGCGCTTGGGCATGGGTAAATCCTTTTAAGAGTTATTCGGCGAGTGGTTGTCCATCAGCTCGATGAACTGGTCGAACAGCGGGTTAGCGTCGTGTGGGCCGGCGGCGGACTCCGGGTGGTACTGCACGGAGTAGGCCAGCCCCGAATCGAGCGCGACACCTTCGATGCTGCCGTCGTTAAGGCAGGAGTGGGTGACGGTGGCGGGGCCGAAGTCCGTCGCGAAGCTCTCGCCGGGGGTGCCCTGAAGGGCGAAGCCGTGGTTCTGGGAGGTGATGTCGATCTTGCCGGTGACGTGGTTGATCACGGGCACGTTGATGCCGCGGTGGCCGTAGGTGAGCTTGTAGGTCTCCAGCCCGAGCGCGCGTCCCAAGATCTGGTTGCCGAAGCAGATCCCGAACAGCGGGATCTTCTTCTCAATGATCTCGCGGGTAATGGCCACCATCTCGTCGGCGGTGGCGGGGTCCCCCGGGCCGTTGGACAAAAAGATGCCGTCGGGTGAGTACTGGGCCACCTCGCTCAGCGGGGTGCCGACGGGCACCACCACCGTCTCGATCCCGCGGCGGGAAAAGTGCCCCGGGGTGGCCATCTTGATGCCCATGTCATAGGCGACGACGGTGTAGCGCTTCTCGCCTTCCGCCGGGATCGTATAGGGCTCTTGGGTGGAGACCTCGCTGGCCAGATCGGAGCCGGTCATCGCCGGCTGCGCCTTCACGGCCTCGATCAGCTCTTCGTCGCTGGCCTCGGCATCAGCCCCGGAGAAGATTCCCGCGGCGATCGAGCCTTCGTTGCGCAGGTGACGCACGATGGTGCGGGTGGCCACGCCCGCGATGCCGATGATGCCCTGTGCCTCCATCTCCTCTGCCAGGCTGCGCTCAGCGCGGTAATTGGACACGCGGCGCGCTAGGTCGCGGATGGCGAGGCCGGCGACCCAGATGCGGCCGTCGCGGGACTCGTTGTCCTCGTCGTTCCAGCCGGTGTTGCCGATCTGCGGGGCGGAGGTGACGACGATCTGTCGGTGATACGACGGGTCGGTCATCGTCTCCTGGTAGCCGGTCATGGCCGTGGTGAAGACGGCCTCGCCCAGGGTGGTTCCGGTCGCGCCGAACGCGCGGCCGCGAAAGATCCGGCCGTCGGCAAGGACCAGGGCGGCCGGGGTTTGAGGGGTGCTGCTCACAGTGGAACCCTTTCGCTGCAAATTATTCATCGTTTCGTATTGTATGCGTTATTCGGAGAGCGGGTTTTCCGCGACACCATCGCGGGCCGTCACGCGGCCCCGCAGCAGCGTGGCGGCCACTCGGGTGGAATAGGTCATGCCCTCATACGGGGTGTTCTCCGACTTGGAGGCGAGCTGGGTGCCGTCGACGGTCCAGGTGTGATCGTCGTCGACCAGCGTGAGATTCGCCGGCTCCCCTACCGCCAGCGGGCGGCCGTGGTCGGCAAGCCGGGTGATCTCGGCGGGGCGCTCGCTCATGACCTTGGCGACGAAACGCCAGTCCGCGAGACCAGGCTTCACAAAGATCTCGGCGATCACGGCGAGCGAGGTCTCCAAGCCGAGCATGCCGGGCTTGGCCTGATCGAACTCGACGCACTTGTCCTCACTGCCGTGCGGGGCGTGGTCGGTGGCGACGACGTCGATGGTGCCGTCGAGAAGCGCCTGGCGCAGCGCCGCGGTATCGGAGTCCTCGCGCAGCGGCGGGTTGACCCGGTAGACGCCGTCGTAGGTGTCGAGCTTGGCGTCGGTCAGCAGCAGGTGATGCGGGGTGACCTCGGCGGAGATCTTCACGCCCTGGGACTTCGCCCAGCGCAAAAGCTCGGCAGAGCCGGCGGTCGAGGCGTGGCAGATGTGCATACGCCCGCCGTAGTCGCGGGTCATGAGGATGTCGCGGGCCACGATGGATTCCTCGGCGACGCGCGGCCAGCCACGCAGACCCAGGCGGGCGGCGTTCTCACCCTCGTGGGCGACCGCACCCTCGGTCAAGCGGTGTTCCTCGGCGTGCTGGGCGAGCAGGACGTCGAGACCCGCGGCGTACTCGACGGCCCGGCGCATGACCAGCGGGTCGTTGACGCAGCGACCATCGTCGGAAAACATGCGCACCTGCGCATCTCCGCGGGTCATCATGCCGAACTCCGTGAGCGTTTCGCCTTTGAGGCCCTTGGTGATCGAGCCGACCGGGTGGACATCGCACAGCCCGGCGGCGCGGCCCTTGTGCCAGACGGAGTCGGCGATGACGGGCTGGTCGGTCACCGGCTGGGTGTTGGCCATGGTGAACACGGCGGTAAAGCCGCCGAGGGCAGCGGCCTGCGAGCCGGTGACGATGGTCTCGGTGTCCTCGCGGCCGGGTTCGCGCAGGTGAACGTGCATGTCGACGAGGCCGGGCAGCAGCACGGCGCCGCGGCCGTCGATGCGCTGGTGGTAGGTGCGGCTCTTATCGACGGTGTGGTCCATCTCGGCGATGACGCCGCCGTCGAGTAGCACGTTGACCGGCTCGCCCTCGCCGTAGGGCCGCACATCGGTGATCAGAGTGAACGTGCCGGGAGTGGGAAAAGTGTTCTCGGTCATTGGTGTCCTCGGCTTTCTCAGCTCAGCGGGGCGCCGGATCCAGCGATCAGGGTGAATAGGACGGCCATTCGCACGTGCACACCGTTGGAGACCTGCTGCAGCACGGCAGTGCGCTCGGCGTCGGCGACGGCGTAATTGATCTCCATGCCGCGCAGCATCGGGCCGGGGTGCATGACGATCGCGCCTTCTTTCATGCGCCTTTCGCGCTCTTTACTCAGGCCGTAGTAGGTCGCGTACTCACGCTGGGAGGGAAAGAAACCGCCGTGCATGCGCTCGGCCTGCACGCGCAGCATCATCACCGCATCGGCGCGCGGGATCCAATAATCCAAATCCTGGGAGACGGTCACCGGCCAGGTCTCGACGCCGGTCGGCAGCAGGCTCGGCGGGGCGACGAGCACGACCTCGGCTCCGAGGGTGCTCAACAGGTCTACATTCGAACGCACCACCCGCGAGTGCAGGCAGTCGCCGACGAGGACCACGGTGCGGCCGTCGATGTCGCCGAGCTTCTGGCGCAGGGTGACGGCGTCGAGAAGCGCCTGGGTGGGGTGCTGATGCTGGCCGTCGCCGGCGTTGATGACGCTGGGACCGTCGCCGCCGGGGGCAACCCACTGGGACAGCAGTTTCGCCGCGCCGGAGGAGGGATGCCGGAGGATGATCGCATCGGCGCCCACGGCCTTGAGCGTAAGCGCGGTGTCCTTCAGCGACTCGCCCTTCTTCACCGAAGACGACGAGGCCGACAAGTTGATGACGTCCGCACTCATCCATTTGCCGGCCGTTTCGAAGCTGGCGCGGGTACGGGTGGAGTTTTCGTAGAAGAGGGTAAAAACGGTGCGCCCCCGCAGGGTGGGCAGCTTTTTGACCTCGCGGTCGAGCAGTGCCTCCTGGAAGCGGTTGGCCTCATCCATGAGGGCGATGATCTCCTCGCGGGAGAGATCGCTGATGCTCAACAGGTGCTTCATTTCTGGCTCCCCTCCTTAAGGCGGGTGAGCACGACGGCATCGCGGCCGTCGATCTCACCGTTGTAGACGGTGACGTCCTCCCCGCGGGCGGTGGGGATGTTCTTGCCTACGTAGTCGGCGCGGATGGGAACCTCGCGGTGGCCGCGGTCGACGAGCACGGCCAGCTGGATGCTCTGGGGGCGGCCGAGGTCCGCCAGCGCGTCGAGGGCTGCGCGGATGGTGCGGCCGGAGTAGAGGACATCGTCGACTAGCACGACGATGCAGTTGTCGATGCCGCCGGCCGGGATGTTCGTGGGCAGAAGGGCGCGATGCGGGCGCGAACGTAGATCGTCGCGATACAGCGTGATGTCGAGCGAGCCGGTCGCGGGGGTGACCCCGGAGAACTCCCCGATGCGATCCGCCAAGCGCTTCGCTAAAGGCACCCCGCCGGAGGGAATGCCGAGCAGCACCGGAGGGTTATCCGGTGTCTGATCCAGCGCCGTCTTTTCAATGATCTGGTGCGCGATGCGTGCGACGGTACGGGCGACGTCGGCAGAACCCATGAGTTCCGTCTCTGCCGCTGTGGTATCGCTCATCGTGACCTCCTTCCCCGCCTCTCTGTGCGGTCCTTAAAGGATGGTGAAT
Organism: Corynebacterium yudongzhengii; assembly: GCF_003065405.1. Taxonomy (NCBI): domain Bacteria; kingdom Bacillati; phylum Actinomycetota; class Actinomycetes; order Mycobacteriales; family Corynebacteriaceae; genus Corynebacterium; species Corynebacterium yudongzhengii. The sequence continues at coordinate 1,124,171 of NZ_CP026947.1, read as the reverse complement.
GAACTTTTTCCGCACTTTAATATAGCACGCACGTACATTGGGGCCATGTCGTTGCACGCACGCCACACACTCGCTCACGACCGCACCACGGTCTGGGACTACCACACCCGTCCCGGGGCCCTGACGCGGCTTACGCCCCCGTTTCTACCGATGACCCCCACCAGGCAGACGCAGAGCCTGCGCGATGGCACCTCCATCTTCAGTCTCCCGGCGGGTCTGCGGTGGGAGGCCCGCCACCTGCCGGAGCACTATGAGGAATACGTCTCCTTCGCTGACCAGGTGGTCAACGCGCCGCTGCGCCAGATAGCGAACTGGACCCACATCCACAGCTTCGCCGACACCGACGACGGCGGCACGGAAATCACCGACCGGGTGGATACCCGCGCGCCCGCCAACCTTTTGCACCCCGCCTGGGCGTACCGCCAACAGCAGCTCATCGGGGATCTCGCCGCCCACGACCGGCTGCGCGCCTATGGCGAGAAGAACGTCACCGTCGCTCTCACCGGTTCTCATGGCACCGTCGGCCGCGCGCTGAAGGCCCTTCTGACCACCGCCGGGCACACCGTCATTCCCCTCGTGCGCGGCGAGGCCGGCGAGGGTGAGCGCCACTGGGATACCGATCATCCCGCCCACAACCTGCTCGACGGCGTCGACGTGCTCGTCCACCTCGCCGGCGAGCCGCTGTTCGGCCGCTTCAACGACAGTCACAAGGCCGAGGTCTACTCCTCGCGCGTCGGCCCGACCCGCCGGCTCGCGGAGCTGGTCGGGCGCGTGGATACCTGCCAGGCGCTGGTGTGCGCCTCGGCGATCGGTATCTACGGAGCCGACCGCGGCGACGAGGTACTCACCGAGGACTCCGAGCGCGGCGAGGGCTTTTTGGCCGACGTTGTCGCCGATTGGGAGCACGCCACCCTGCCCGCGAAAGAGGCCGGCAAGCGCGTGGTCAACGTGCGCACCGGCGTGGCGATGGCCGGCGACGGCGGCATGCTCCCGCTGTTATCCACGCTCTTCGCCACCGGGCTGGGCGGGCGCATCGGCGACGGGCAGATGTGGATGTCCTGGATCGCCATCGACGACCTCACCGACATCTACGCCACCGCGGTTCTCGACGACACCCTGAACGGCCTCGTCAACGCCGTCGCCCCCGAGCCGGTGCGCAACGTCGCGCTCACCCGCGCACTCGGCAGCACGCTAAATAGGCCCACTCTCCTACCGGTGCCCGGTTTCGGCCCCGCCATCTTGCTGGGCCGCGAAGGCGCCGAGGAGCTCGCGCTGGCCAACCAGCGGGTCGCGGCACGCGTGCTCAACGAGCGCGGGCACCACTTCCGCTACCGGGTGATCGACGACGCCTTCGCCCACGAGCTCGGCCGCGAGCAGCTGCAGCACTAGACTGTGGGTTCATGGCACCAGACAACTCACTGCCCGAGGTGACCGCGCAGCGCGTCGGTGACGTGCTGGTCGCCGACGGCGTCGAATTTGAGACCGAAGAAGTCGACAGCCGCGAGATCGTCCGCACCGGCTACAACAACTGCGCCATCGCGTTCACGCTTGACGACGACGCGGTGATCTGCGACTCACTCTGGCGCGGCCAGGTGTCGCTGAGCGACGGTGCGGCGCTGCTCGCGCTGATCAACCAGTGGAACCAGCACCACTTCACCCCGACGCTGCGCTTCTTCGAGCAGCAGGGTTCCCACTTGGTGGTCAGCGCGTATCGCCGCACCGACGTCTCTTGCGGACTCAGCGAAAAGCAGCTCGGCTACTTCGTCTTATCGTCGATGGAGGCGGTCCGCGAGGCCTTCGCGGCTGTGGAGGAGCGTTTCCCGGAACTCGTGACTTGGAGGTACACCCCGTGAGTGAGATCAGCACCGACGAGGTGACGATCGACCGCATCGTCGAGGCGATGAAACACCGCGGCGTCACGCTCGAGAATGCCGAAAGTGCGCCCGCAGCGATGGCGAACCTAAATGGCCGGCAGGTGACCTTCGCGGCGCTCGGTTCCGTCGCGATCGTGCGCGCCGAGTCACTGACCGAGACTGGGACCTCCGCGCCTGACGCGGCGGCCTGGTACATGGCGGCCAATCATCTCAATAGCGTCCAGATGAAGGCTTCCGCGGTGATCGTCGACCAGGCCGACAAGCTCATCGTGCGCACCGAATCGGAGATCTGTGCCGCCGCCGGGCTCACCGACGAGCAGCTGGAGGCCGCGCTCGTTAGCTCCGTCGACGGCGTTCTCCAAGTCCACGATGCTCTCGGGGAGGTCCGGAATCAATTCTCTGGCGGCGAGTAGTCGGGATTGCCGAAGAGCTGCCGGGGCTTAGGCTCCCTTTACCTAAGCACCCATTCTTGACACGCGGATGTCTTGACACGCGCAGGTCTTGACACGCGGTCGGCCGAGTATCCGGTAGCACGCCATCAACTGTCTACAAGCGACTCAAAGTATAAGGCGATGTCCTATTCCATCGTCCGCCTCCCCAGTGGTTGCGCGGAAAAGGTAATAAGGCTGGGTTAACGGCCGAACGGTCCTATTCCACGAAGACCGATTGGTGGGATAAGAAGAGGCGCGGTCACGAAAGCATTACCAGGGCAGATTGCCTGCGACTGGAGCCTGGATGACGGAAATCTCCAAAGCACGACGAGTAAGTATCTAGCCTTGAAAGGCGAAACTAGCGGGTTGTGACGAGATTGCCTTTGGCCGGTTCGGGGTAGGTGGTAGTGTGTATCCGCGTAGTTGGTCATAGGGTTTCGGGTACGTGGTGGGACCGTCCTCTAGCTCGGACGAATGTCTGGCGGGGAGGCCGCTGCAGTTCGGCGTTTCCTGTGTCGGCAATACGGAAGGGATTTCTTCTTCTCGGGCACACAGAGATTACGGCGATACGCCTCATCCCACGGTTCACGGCCCTGCGGAGTCTCTCTCTTCGAAATGCGCCTACCGAAGTGTTTCTCTCGCCTTGGTCTTCTGGCGGAGGTAAAGAAACGGAACAGGCCTACGACTATGGCGCGGCATAGTGCGGGCCGGATTTTTACGCACGTGCGTAATCGGAAATTGATGAATCCCGGGGAACTTATAGGTACGCGAGACCCACTGTCACCAGAAGCCTCTGTTTTCTACGCACGTGCGTAAAAACTCCGTTGGTTGGCTTAGTGCCACCACCGCGCTCAGGTAATTCTGAGAGTTGGGGACCCCGCGCCGCCGAGGCCTGGGACATGGCGGCCGGGGCCGGATGACTTCTACCGACTACCCAAGAACCGCCGCTACCGTCCTGCCGGAGAAGCGCCAACAAACCGCATCTGACGCCTCAAGCTCCTAGTGCCCTGTCGGCGACTGATCGTCGCGCGAGTCGCGTGAGTCGTCCGCATCACCGGAGGCTTCCTCGTCCTCCGAGTCTTCCTCGTCCTCCGAGTCCTCCGACTCTTCCACCTCGACGTTCATCGGGTTGTCCTCGGAAGCGGACTGCGCGATGTCGTCGAGCACCGCGTGGATGTACGGTGCACCGCTGTCGGTCGAGTATTCGGAGGCGATCTCCACGCCTTCAACGACGCTGATCGGTGCGTCAACCTCTGGGTTGTAGAGGATTTCCCAGCCGAGCACGCGCAGGATAGCGCGGTCGACGGCGGGCAGGCGATCCAGCTCCCAGTCATCCGAGAGGAACCGGGTGATCTGCTCGTCGATCTCGTCGAGCATCGTGGCGGTACCCAAAACCATCTCGCGGGTGTATTCCGCGATGGGCGCGACCGAGCTTTCCGGCTGGCGCGCCATCTCGGCACGCTCGTCGACGATACCGACCGGGTCGATGTCCCGGGCTTCGGCTTCGAAGATGATGTCGACCGCACGCCGGCGCGCCCGGTAGCGCTTGCCGTGCCGCCGGTAGTTCTTCTCCTTAGTGGACAACGTCTTCTGCCCTACTGGGAGGTGCGGGAGAGGTACTCGCCGCTGCGGGTATCCACCTTGACGACGTTGCCGGTCTCGATGAACAGCGGGACCTGGATCTCGGCGCCGGTCTCGACGGTGGCGGGCTTGGTGCCGCCGGTGGAGCGATCGCCCTGCAGGCCCGGGGCGGTCTCGGTGACCTCGAGGTCGACGGAGACCGGCAGCTCGCCGAACAGCGGCTCGTCCTCGTGGAAGGAGACCTGGACGCGCATGTTCTCAAGCAGGAACTTAGCGGCGTCGCCGAACTTGTCGCCGTCGAGCTCGTACTGCTCGAAGGTCTTGTCGTCCATGACCACGTACGAAGTGCCGTCGTTGTAGAGGTAGGTCATGTCGCGGCGGTCCACCGTGGCGGTCTCCACCTTCACGCCGGAGTTCCAGGTCTTGTCGATGGTCTTGCCAGAGAGCACATCCTTGAGCTTGGTGCGCACGAAGGCCGGGCCCTTGCCGGGCTTGACGTGCTGGAACTCCACGATCTGCTGGAGCTTGCCATCAATCTTGAGGACGAGGCCGTTTTTGAAGTCGGCGGTGGTTGCCACGAATAATCTCCTAGTTGTTCGCGATCTGGTTCGAAAGCGGGTCCAGCTTACACCACCAGCAGGTCACGGCCGAGATCGGTGATCACCCGCGGGCCTTTCTCCGTGACCACGACGGTGTCTTCGATACGCACCCCGCCGCGCCCGGGGACGTAGATGCCGGGCTCGATGGTAACGGTCATGCCGTCTTCCAACTCCCCCTCCCCGTTGCGCGAGGCGGCCGGTTCTTCGTGGACGTCCATGCCCACGCCGTGGCCGGTCGAGTGCACGAAGTACTCGCCGTAGCCGGCGGCCTCGATGACGTCGCGGCAGGCGGCGTCGACATCCACGAGCGGCGTGCCGACGATCGCCGCCTCCACGCCCGCCTGCTGCGCCCGCTGGACCACTTCGTAGATCTCGCGGCTGAAGTCATCGGGCTCACCGACAGCGTAGGTGCGGGTCATATCGGAGTTGTAGCCGCGCGCGTGCGCACCGAAGTCGATGGTGACCAGATCCCCTGCCACCAGCTCGCGGTCCTCGGCGCCGTGGTGCGGCTTAGCGGAGTTCAGCCCGGAGGCGACGATGGTGTCGAAGCTCGTGCGCTCGGATCCGGCGGTGCGCATGCGGTATTCGAGCTCGGCGGCGATCTCGCGTTCTGTGCGGCCGACGCGCACGGCGCCGTCGGCAAGCATCCCGCGCAGCGCGGCGGCGGCGAGTTCCGCAACCTCGGCGAGCTGCTCAATCTCCCCGGCGTCTTTGATGCGACGTTGCTTCTCGACGAGCCCGCGCACCGGGACCAGCGTCACCTGCTCATCGCACGCCTTTTGAAGCGCCTCGAACTCCGCGACGCTTAAGTGGTCAGCCTCGATGCCGACGCGCTGCGGGCCGTCGACATCCGCGAGCAACGCGGGTGCGACCGGCCGGGTAATGCGCGCCTCGATGTCGGGGACTTCCTGGGCGATCTGGGTCTGGTATCGCCCGTCGGTCGCCAGCGCGACCGAGCGCTCGGCACCGAGCAGCAGCGCCCCGTTGGAGCCACTGAAGCCGGTGAGGTAGCGCAGGTTGACCAGGTGGGTGATCAACAGCTTGTCGATGCGCCGCTCAGCCAACTCGGTGGCGACGGTGCGACGACGTTCTTCGAAACGGTTATCTACAAAAGCCATACCCCACAGACTAACCCGCGAGATAGCCTAGCGCGGCGAGATATCCATAAGAGCCGAGCCCGGCGATAACGCCCTTCGCGATCGGCGAGAGATAAGAGTGCTTCCTAAACTCCTCGCGGGCGTGCACATTCGAGATGTGCACCTCGACGAAACCGGCGCCGTCGGCGACCTCCGCCAGCGCGTCGCGCAGGGCCACGGAGGTATGCGTGAAACCGCCCGGGTTGATGATCACGGGCCAGTTCTGATCGGCGGCCTCGTGGACATACTCGATGAGCTCGCCTTCGTGGTTAGACTGGCGCAGCTCGATGGCCAAGCCCAGCTCTTCGGCGCGCTGCTGGCACATCTTTTCGATGTCTGCAAGCGTCAATGCACCGTAGATCTCCGGCTGGCGGCGTCCCAGCCGGTTCAGGTTCGGGCCGTTCAGGATAAGCACGTGGGTCATTATTATTTCGCGATCTTGTCGTAGGCGGCGGCGAGCTCGCTGGTCGTGGGGCCTTCGATGCGGGTCATCTTCCCCACCTCGCCGTCGAGGGCGACGAAGCGGACCTTGCCGTCGCGGTTTTTCTTATCTCGGGTCATGACGTCGTAGAGCTCATCGAAACGCCCAGCTGCGTAGCTGATGGGCAGGCCGACCGAGGTCAGGATTTTGCGGTGGCGCTCGCGCAGATCCTCGTCGATGAGCCCGCGGTCGCAGGCGAGCTGGGCGATGAACATCATGCCGACAGCCACCGCATCGCCGTGGCGCCAGGCGTAGTTTTCATATTGCTCCACGGCATGGCCGAAGGTGTGGCCGTAGTTGAGGATCTCACGCAGGCCGGCCTCTTTCAGGTCGTTGCCGACGACCTCCGCCTTTACCGCCACGCTGCGGGTGATCAGCTCGGTCATGATCTCGTTCGGCTCGAGGCAGGCGGCAGCGTCACGCTCGTAGAGGGCGAGGATCTCCTCGTCGGCGATGAAGCCGGTCTTAATGATCTCCGCCGAGCCGGCGATGATGTCGCGCTGCGGCAGGGTCCGCAGGCGCTCTAAGTCGATGTAGACGGCCAGCGGCTCGTGGAAGGCGCCCACCAGGTTCTTGCCGGCCGCGGTGTTGATGCCGGTCTTGCCGCCGACGGCCGCATCCACCATCGCCAACAGGGTCGTGGGCACCTGGATGACGTCGACGCCGCGCATCCAGGCCGCCGCGACGAAACCGGCCAAATCGGTGGCCGCTCCCCCGCCGAGCCCGATGACGAGATCCCGGCGCCCGAACGCCGCCTCGCCGAGCTGGTCCCAGATCCTGCCGGCGACCTCTAAGGTCTTGCCGCTTTCGGCATCCGGCACCGCGATGAGGTGGACGCGCGCGTCGATCTTCTCCGCGATGAGGGCTGCGACGTCAGCCAGCGGGGGCTGGTGGATGAGCGCGACCTGGCGGGCGCCGTGGGTGGCGACCTGCGCGGCGATCGCGCCATCGAGCGCGTGACCGACGGTCACGTCATAGGGCCGCGGGCCGTTGACGGTAATGGTGCTCACGATTCTCCTACAGGGCTTCCAAGAAACTTAAGATGTCGGCGACGATGCTCTGCGGCGACTTGCCGTCGGAACGCACCCGGTAATCGGCGACCTCGCGGTAGTACTCCTCGCGGGAGGCCAGAAGCTGCGCGTAGTGCTCGCGCGGGTCTTCCGCCTCCAAGACCGGCCGGGTGCCGGCGTCCTGGGTGCGGCGCACGCCTTCGTCGACGCTGACGTCCAGCCAGACGACGGTGTGCTGCATGAGCAGGCTGCGGGTGGATTCGGTGATGACGGCACCCCCGCCGAGGCTCACCACTCCGCCGGTGGACAGTGCCCGCGCCACGGCTTCGGCCTCGAGTTCGCGGAAAGCCGGCTCGCCGAGTGTCGAGAAGATCTCGCCGCAGGGCTTGTTCTCTTGCTGTTCGAGAAGCTCATCGGAGTCGACGAGCGGGAGGTTCAGCGCCCGGGCCAGACGCCGCCCGATGGTGGACTTCCCGGCTCCGGGCGGGCCCACGAGCACGGCCCGAGGATGGGTGTGGCTGACCACTTAGTGACCTCCAAACTGCAGACGCTTATCCACGTAGTCCAGGTATGCCTCGATATTACGACGGGTCTCAGTCAGGGAGTCACCGCCAAACTTATTCAGTACCGCCCGCGCGAGCACGAGCGCGACCATCGCCTCGGCGACCACACCGGCGGCCGGCACCGCGCACACATCGGAGCGCTGGTGGATGCCGGTCGCCGCGGAGCCATCGGCCATGTCCACAGTCTTCAGTGCCCGGGGCACGGTGGAAATCGGCTTCATCGCCGCCCGCACCCGCAGGATCTCCCCGTTGGTCATGCCGCCTTCCAGACCGCCGGCGCGGTTGGTGAGACGCTCGACGCCGTCGTCGCTACGCACCATCTCGTCGTGGGCGGCCGAGCCGCGCCGGCGTGCTTCCTCGAAGCCGTCGCCGATCTCGACGCCCTTGATCGCCTGGATGCTCATCAACGCGGCGGCGAGCTGCGCGTCGAGACGATCCTCGCCGGAGATGTGCGAGCCCAGCCCGATCGGCAGGCCCTCCACCACCACCTCGACGATTCCGCCGAGGGTATCGCCGGCCTTCTTCGCGGCATCGATCTCCGCGACCATGGACTCGCCGGCTTCCTTACCGAAGGCGCGGGTGGGGTTCTCGTCGATCGCTGCACTATCGCTTGCCGACGGCGCCGGTCCTTCATAAGGCGTGGACGCACCGATCGAGATCACATGCGAGAGCACCTCGACGCCGAGGGTCTCGCGCAGGAAGTTACGGGCGACGGTGCCCACCGCCACGCGGGCGGCGGTCTCGCGCGCCGAGGAGCGCTCGAGGATGGGGCGGGCCTCGTCGGTGTCGTACTTGATCATGCCGGCGAAGTCAGCGTGCCCCGGGCGCGGGCGGGTGAGCTTCGCACCGCGGCCGGACTCCATGGCATTGGCGACCTCCGGGTCGTCCATATCCAGCGGGTGCGGCGACATGATCGTGGTCCACTTCGGCCACTCGGTGTTGCCGATCAGAATAGAGATCGGGCTGCCGAGGGTACGCCCGTGGCGGATGCCGGTGAGCAGGGTGAGTTCGTCGGCCTCGAACTTCATGCGCGCGCCGCGGCCATATCCCAAACGGCGGCGAGACAGCTGGGTGGCGATCTCTTCTGCGGTGATAGGCACGCCTGCGGGCATGTGTTCCATGAGGGCCACTAGACCCTGACCGTGTGATTCTCCGGCTGTAGTCCAACGAAGCATGGAGGCATTATCGCACAAGGGGGTATAAGCGGGGTATCGAGCATTATGAGAACCCCACAGCACACCCCGCGGTAGCGAGGATCATCGCCGGGCCGTGCGGTGTGGTTCCGCTGCGCCACGCCGTGAGCGTGCTGATAAGCCCGGCAGCGACGATCGCCGTGAGCACCGCGGGCAGACCGCCGATCGCAGCCACGAGGATCCCCAGAGGCACCGCGAGCTTGAGATCGCCTCCCCCGATCCCGCCGCCGATAAGACCCATCAGCAGATACAGCGCCGGCCAGACCACCCCCGTAGCGGTCACCTCCACGTCCAACACCGCCGAGACCGCGATGGCTGCCACCCCCGGCGGAAGCGTCAAAGGATCCGGCAGGCGCCGGTGGCGCATATCGGTCAAGCACAACACAACTGACCAGGCCGCAAGCACGGCAACCAGAAGAATTCCCCCCACGGGGACAACGTTAGCGCAGGGAGTTCACCAAAGCGTCCCACATCTGTGGACGCGGGGCACTGTGACCTGTAAAAGCCTCAAACTGTGGATAAGCCTGGTGAGCGAGCATCACGTGCCCGCCGACTGTGCTATAGCCGTTGGCCGCCGCCTGGGTGGTCAGCGGCGTGGGCCAGGGATCATAGATGACATCGAGTACCGGCGCATGCCCTAAGGCCTGCTCGCGCCCATCGAGCGCGGCCGAGGGCACGGTGGAGACCACCACGTCCGCCTGACGCGTCAACGCCTGGAGGTCGGTGTCGTAGGTAGAGAAGGTGACCTCGAGGCCGACAGCGTCGACGAGATCGGCGAGCGCCTCCGAGCGATCGCTGCGGTTGACCACGGTGACCTCGGATACGCCGATCTTGGCGAGTGCCCACAGCGCCGGGCGCGCGGTACCGCCGGAGCCTAAAAGGACGGCGGCGGCGACGGTGGCGCCGTCGAAAAGCTCTCCGAGTGCGCCGAGCACGCCGACGCAGTCGGTGTTATCCGCATGCCAGCCAGCCCCGGTGCGCACCAAGGTATTCGCCGCGCCGATGAGCTCGGCGCGCTCGGAGAGGCTGTCGGCCACCTCGAGGGCGGCGAACTTGCCGGGCATGGTCACGGAGAAGCCGGCGTAGCTCTCGTCGGCCTCGCCCACGATGCGGGCCACGTCCTCGGCGTCCGTGGTGATGCGGGTGTACTCCCAGTCGTTAAGGCCTAAGGCGGCGTAGCCGGCGTTGTGCATGATCGGCGAGCGCGAGTGCTCAACTGGGTTGCCGAGGACCGCTGCGCGGTGAGTGATCGTCACTGTCTACCTACTTCTAGCGGTTGGAGTCGAGGACGCCGCTGTCCGCGGAGCGCTGGACGTCGGCGAGGTGCTCTTCGAAGGTGTCGTTGAACACCGTGGTGCCATCCTCGTCAACCGTGACGAAGAAGAGCCAATTGCCCTCGGCCGGGTTCTCCATGGCCTCGATGGCCTCGACGCTCGGCGAGGCGATCGGGGTCTGCGGGAGCCCGTCCATCGCGTAGGTGTTCCACGGGGTGACCTCGGCGCGGTCCTCGTCGGTGGTGGCGACCTCGACGTCGTCGAGCCCGTAGTTGACCGTCGAGTCGAACTCGAGACGCATCGGCTCCTCAAGCCGGTTGAGGATCACGCGGGCCACCTTGTCGAACTCGCCGGCCGGCGCCTCGCGCTCGATGAGCGAGGCCGCGGTGAGCAGGTCATAGGCGGACAGGTTGAGGGCGCCGGCGCGCTCTTCGATGTTGGTCTCGTTGTAGAGCTTCGTCGAGCGGCTGACGAGGTCGGTCAAGACCTCCTGCGCGGACTTAGAGGGATCGACGACGTACTGGCCCGGGGCGATCAGGCCCTCGAGGCGGCGCGGGTCGTTGCCGCGCTCGCGCACGCGGTCTAAGGCCCACTCCGGGGCGCCGAGCTCCCCCGGGTCGACGTTCGCGGCGACCTCGTGGAGCTCCTGGACGGTGACCCCGCTGCCGTCGGCGCTACCCTGTGAGGAGACCGCGGCGATCTGCGAGTAGATGCCTTGGCGCGTCTCTCCCCCGACGACGACCACGTCCATCAGGGTCGCGCCGCCGTGCACGTCGAGCAGGTCGACCTGGTTATCCGGGTTGGTGAGCGCGTCGACGGCAGCCGAGGCGCTCATCTGCTCTTCGAGGCGGTAGAAGCCGGGCTGGATGTTGCCGGCCGCCGGGTTGTTGGCCGCCGCGGTCTGGAAGGCGCTGTCGGAGGCGACGATGTCACGTTCTTCAAGCTCCGGGCCGAGCTGAGCCAGGGCCGCGCCCTCGGGGATCTCGACGAGCTGCTGGACGCCATTGCCAGTGCCCTCGTAGTCGTTGACCTGGGCCTGCGGGTTGTTGGCGTTTCCGGAGAGCTGCACTGCGATCCACACCACCGCTCCGATAAGCAGGACGAACGAGGCGATCAGGACGGCCAGGCCGCGTTGGCGCCGCTTGACGTATTTCGGCTCCATGCGCCGTTGGAAGCCCCGGTTGCGGGCGGGCTTGGTCATTGCCTGCTACACCTCACTGTCGATTGGGTCGTTCTCGTTCCGGTCGAGGTAGTTGCTGCGGGCATCCAGCCAAGACTGCAAGATCTCTACTGCGGCGGCCTGGTCGATGACCCCACGGCCGGCCTTTGCGCTGACCCCGGACGAGCGTAGCGCGGTGGTGGCCACCACCGTGGTCAGCCGCTCGTCGGCGAAGCGGACCGGAACGTCGCTGCCCGCGCGTTTCAAACGCCGCCGGATACGGAAGGCGATCTCCTTGGCGTGCTTGGCGCTGCGCGAGCCGTTGCCCTTCAGATCTCGAGGCAGCCCCACGACGACCTCGACAGCCTCGTAGTCCTCGATGATCTGAATCAGCTGATCAATATCCGCTTTATCCCGATCCTTGAAGCCCGTCTCCCGGCGCACGGTGGCCACCGGCGTGGCCAGGCGGGCGTCGCGGTCCGAGGATGCCACACCGATACGTACGGTGCCGACATCGATGCCGATGCGGCGGCCGCGGCCCGGGTCCTCGAGACCCGGGGTGTCCGGAGTGGGCATGCAGGTCCTCTCGTGATCGATACAGATAAGTCGTCGGACATGAGCCAATGTAGCGTCCCTAGGAAAAGATTAAGGGACCCTACGCGGCGTGTCTGTGACACTTCCGTGACATTACCGTATGCGAAAGGTTACCTCAGAGTCCACCCAGGGCATCTTTCACGGCGCGGAAACCGGCCTCGGCGCCTTCCGGGGTGGCGCCCGAGCCCTGCGCCATGTCCGGCTTGCCGCCGCCGCGGCCGTCGACGTACTCGCCGAACGTCTTCACCAGATCGCCGGCTTTCACGCCCATATCCACCGCCTCGGCGGTCGCGGCCACCACAAACGGCAGTTTGGCGTCGTTGCGGGAGGCGAGCACCACCACGGCCGGGCGGCCGGCGAGTTTGCCGCGCAGATCACTGCCGACGGTCCGCAGATCGCCACCGGTGACCCCGTCCGGGAGCTGGCGGATGAGCACGGTGACATCGCCGAGGGTTTCCGCTTCGTCGACAAGCGCCGCGGTGTTCGACATGAGCTGCTGCTGGTGCAGCGCGGCGATCTCCTTCTCCGCAGCCTTGAGGCGCTCGGTGAGCTGGCTGATGCGCGCGGGCAAGTCGTCGCTCTTGGCCTTTAAGGTGCTGGCCACCCCGGAGACCAGCGCGGCCTCGCGGGAGTAATAGCGGAAGGCGTCCATGCCGGAGTAGGCCTCGATGCGGCGTGCCCCGGAGCCGACCGAGGACTCGCCGAGCACCGCCACCGGGCCGATCTGCGCCGAGGACGCCACGTGGGTGCCGCCGCAGAGCTCGGTGGAAAAAGGCCCGGCGACCTCGACGACGCGGACGTTGTCCCCGTAGTTCTCGCCGAACAGGGCCAGCGCGCCCATGGCCTTCGCCTCGTCGAGGGTCGTCTCGACGGTGTTGACCGGGTAATCGGCGTCGACGACCTGGTTGGCGATCAGGGCGATCTCCTCGAGCTGCTCGTCGCTGAGCTGCTCGGTGTAGTTGAAGTCGAAGCGCAGGTAGCCGGGGCGGTTGAGCGAGCCGGCCTGCACGGCGGTGGGCCCCAGCACCTGGCGCAGCGCGCCGTGGATGAGGTGGGTGGCGGTGTGCGCCTGGCGGGCGCCGTGGCGCCAGGTCTCGTCGACCTCCGCCTTAACCGACATCCCGAGCTCTACCCCACCGGAGACCACCGTGGCCTTGTGCACGAACACGCGCTTGGCGATCTTCTGCACATCCTTGACCTCGATCACCGTATCGCCGGCCACCAGCCGGCCGCGGTCGGCGAGCTGGCCGCCGGATTCCGCATACAGCGGAGTGACGTCGAGGATGACCTCGATCTCATCGCCGGCTTTAGCGGTGGTCACCGACTGGCCGCCGCGCACCAGGCCCAAGACGGTGGCATCGGCAGTGAGCTGCTCATAGCCCAGAAACTCGGTCGGGTTGTCATCGACCCACTGGCGGTAGACGGATTCGTCGGCGTGGCCGTGCTTCTTCGCCTTGTTGTCGGCCTTGGCGCGCTCGCGCTGCGCGGTCATCTCCGCGTTGAAGCCATCCATGTCCACCTCGAGGCCGGCCTCGGCGGCCATCTCGAGGGTGAGGTCGATCGGGAAGCCATAGGTATCGTGCAGCTCGAACGCCTGGTGGCCGCCGACGGTGGTCTTCCCGGCCTCCTTGATGCTGGCGGCGGTGCGGTCGAAGAGCTCGGTGCCGGATTCGAGGGTGCGCAAAAATGCCTTCTCCTCGGTGGCGGCAACCCGCAGGATGCGGTCGCGGTTGTCCTCGATCTCCGGGAACGACGGGCTCATGGTGTCCATCACGGTGGCCAGGAAGGACTCCAGGGTCTTGCTTTCCGCGCCCAGCAGGCGGGCCGAGCGGATAACGCGGCGCATGAGCCGGCGCAGGATGTAGCCGCGGCCCTCGTTCGACGGGGTCACGCCGTCGAGGATCAGCATCATCGCGGTGCGCGTGTGGTCGGCGATGACGCGGAAGCGCACGTCGTTGTCGTGGTTCTCGTTGTAGGTGGCGCCGGTGAGCTCTTCGGCGACGTTGATGACCGGGCGCAGAAGGTCCGTCTCGTAGACGTTGTCGACGCCCTGCAAAAGGCACGCGACGCGCTCGATGCCTAAGCCGGTATCGATGTTCTTCTGCGGCAGCTCGCCCAAGATCTCGAAGTTGCCGTTCTCATCGCTCGGGCCGCGCTCATATTGCATGAAGACCAAGTTCCAGATCTCCATGTAGCGGTGCTCGTCGGCCTCCGGCCCACCCTCGGCGCCGTAGTCGGGGCCGCGGTCGTAGTAGATTTCGGAGCACGGACCGCACGGGCCGGGCACGCCCATGGACCAGTAGTTGTCCTCCATGCCCATGCGCTGGATGCGCTCGGCGGGCACGCCGACGATGTTCTCCCAGATGTCGGCGGCCTCGTCGTCGTCTAAGTACACGGTGACCCACAGGCGCTCAGGGTCGAGCCCGAAGCCGCCCTCGGCGACCGGCTTGGTCAGAAGCGACCAGGCGTTGCGGATGGCGCCTTCCTTGAAGTACCCGCCGAAGGAGAAGTTGCCCGCCATCTGGAAGAAGGTGTTGTGGCGGGTGGTGATGCCCACCTCGTCGATGTCCAGGGTGCGCACGCACTTCTGGATGCTGGTGGCGGTTCGGTTCTCAAACGGAGGATTCTGCTGGCCCAAGAAGTAGGGCTTGAAGGGCACCATGCCCGCGTTCACGAACAGCAGGGTGGGGTCGTCCAGGATCAGCGAGGCACTGGGAACGGCCGTGTGACCTGCGTCGACGAAGTGCTGAGTGAAGCGGTCGCGGATCTCGTGAGTCTGCACGGAAAAGTCGTTCCTCCGTTAGGCGAAAAGTGACGGGTATTTATCGACGCTTCATGTTACCCGCGCCGCGCACGATGCGACGAAGCCGTCCCAGGTAGTCGCGGATGCGCTTCTCGCCGCCGTGGTCGGTGGGCTCGTAGTACACGGCGTCGTCCAAGTCTTCCGGGATGTAGCGCTGCGTGACGACGCCGCGCTCATCGTCGTGCGGGTACTTATACCCCACGGCGTTGCCGAGGGCCTTCGCGCCCTCGTAGTGGCCGTCGCGCAGGTGCGCCGGCACCGCCCCGACGTGCCCGTTGCGCACGTCTTCCTGCGCCTTCGAGATCGCCTTGATCACCGACGGTGACTTCGGCGCGGTGGTTAAGTGGATGGTGGCCTGCGCCAGCGGCAGCCGACCTTCGGGCATACCGATAAAAGCCACGGCGTCGGCGGCGGCCACGGCTGTCTGCAGGGCGGTCGGGTCGGCCATGCCGATGTCCTCGGAGGCGTGGATGACCAGCCGCCGCGCGATGAACCGCGGGCCCTCCCCCGCCTCGATCATGCGGGCCAAATAGTGCAGCGCGGCATCGACGTCGGAGCCGCGGATCGACTTGATGAACGCGCTGACCACGTCGTAGTGCTGGTCGCCGTCGCGGTCGTAGCGCACCACGGCGCGGTTGACGTTGTCGCGCACGACGTCGATGTCCAGCGTCTCGCCGTCGCCGACGGCTTCGGCGGCCGCCTCGAGGTAGGTCAGGCTGCGGCGCGCATCGCCGCCGGCGAGTAAAACGATCTGCTCGATGGCCTCGTCGGTGGCCTCCACGCGCCCGTCGAGGCCGCGGGGATCGGCCAGCGCGCGGCGCAGCAGCCGGTTGAGGTCATCGGGCTCGATGGAGACGAGCTGGAGCAGCAGCGAGCGGCTGAGCAGCGGGGCGACGATCGAAAAGGAGGGGTTCTCGGTGGTGGCGGCCACCAGCAGCACGGTGCGGTTTTCGACGGCCTGCAGCAACGCGTCCTGCTGGGTGCGCGAGAATCGGTGCACCTCGTCGATAAACAACACGGTGCGCTCGCCGTGGGCGAGATCCTGGCGGGCGCGGTCGATGACGGCGCGCACCTGCTTGACCCCGGAGTCCAGGGCCGAGAGCGCGACGAAGTTCTGGCCCATCGCGGAGGCGATGAGCGAGGCGATCGTCGTCTTGCCGGTACCGGGCGGGCCATAGAGGATCACCGAAGCCTCGCCGGAGCCTTCGACGAGCCGGCGCAGCGGTTTGCCATCGGCCAGCAGGTGATCCTGGCCCACGATCTCGTCCAGGCTGCGCGGGCGCATCCGGGCGGCCAGGGGCGCCCCGGCGCTGGCGGCGAAGAACTCGGAGCCGCGCTGCCCGGCGGCCGGCCCCTGTTCGCCGCCGGCGGGCGCGCCGAAGAGTGCGTCCTGGCTCATCTAGTGCTCCGGTTCTTTCACGCGCTCGGCCACCTCTTCGGCGAAGGAGGCCACGACCTCGAAACGGTTGTCCCCGCCCTGGCGGGCGTAGCGGGCGAGCGAGGAGAACGTCTCATAGAAGTCACGGCGCACGAGGTGCTCGGCGTCGGTGAAGTCCTCGTCGGAATTGAAAAGCCGCGTGCTGGTCTCGGGATCATCATCGTCCAGGCTAGTCAGCGCGCTGCCGATCGAGCCGTGATGCAGCACAGAGACCGAGGACAGCGCCCAGCTGATCAAGGCGGCGGTGATGCGCTCGTGCAGATGAGCCTCGTTGGCGGTATCCGGCCAGATATCTTCGACCTCTTCGACCCAGGCTTTGAGGAAGGCGTCTCCTTCCTCGTCAGAGATGACGCTGCGCCCGGCGTACTGCGGGAACCCGCCGATCACGCAGGCGAGATCGTAGTTGACGTCCCGGAAATCCGCCCACTCGTAGTCGAGGAACTCGGTGCGCTGGGCGACGATGATGTTATCCGGCGACAAATCGAAAGGGGTGAAGGCCCGCGAGCGACTGTGGGCCAGGCGCGTGGTGGCGTCCTCGGCGAGCGCGGCGACGCACTCGGGCACCCGGATGCCGGCGTTGCGGATCAACGTGGCGCCGTGGAAGGTCGCCGGCCCGATGGAGCGATCGCGCAAGTCGCGGCTGGGCTCGAGCTCGGGGTATTGCTTGAACATCCGGTTCAAAAGGGTGCGGAAGCTCTTCTCTGACCCGGCGGTTCCGGCGTGCATGCGCCCCAGCGCGGAGCCGAGGTTGCGCAGCATCTGCTCGCGGGCTTCGGGGTCGTTGCTTTCCAGCAGCTCGGAGAAGCGATCGCCGTCGCCGGAATCCGAGATCACCATGAGCCGGGCGTCCATGTCATGGGCGAGCATATAGGGGCCCGGGCGGACGTTTTCGCTCAGCGAGGTGGTGAACTGGTACGCGGCGATCTCGCGTAGCAGGGCGGCGTCGTCGAAAAGGTCGCCGGTTTCGGGGACGTATTTGACCACAACCGAGCGCTGCTGCAGGAAGGCCTGCGGCGCCAGGCGGGCGCGCAGCACGGTGGCTGTGCCCGTGCCCTCGAGACGCTGGGTCTCAGTGAAGCGCTGACCACCGCCGAATTTGCGACTGAGCAGCGCCTGCGCCTTGTCGACGATCTCCGATGCGGGGATGGTCACGGAAACTACGACTCCGCCTTCTTGGGCTTCGCGTCGATGCCGGATTCGCGGCGCTGGGCCGCGGTGATCGGGGCCGGGGCATCGGTCAGCGGGTCGACGCCGCCGCCGGACTTCGGGAAGGCGATGACGTCGCGGATGGAGTCGAAGCCGCCGAGCAGCGAGACGATGCGGTCCCAGCCGAAGGCGATGCCGCCGTGCGGCGGGGCGCCGAACGCGAAGGCGTCGAGCAGGAAGCCGAACTTCTCGCGGGCTTCTTCCTCGGTGATGCCCATGACCTCGAAGACGCGCTCCTGGACATCGCGCTCGTGGATACGGATCGAGCCGCCGCCGATCTCGTTGCCGTTGCAGACGATGTCGTACGCGTACGCGGTGGCCTCGCCCGGGTGGTCCTGGAAGGTGTCCTTCCACTCCGGCTTCGGGGAGGTAAAGGCGTGGTGCACGGCGGTCCACTTGGAGTTGCCCAGGGCGACGTCGCCGTCGGCGGTGGCGTCGGCCGCCGGCTCGAACAGCGGGGCGTCGACGACCCAGGTAAACGCCCAGTCGCCGTCCTTGATGAGACCGAGCTTCTCGGCGATCTCGCCGCGGGCGGCGCCGAGCAGCGCCCGCGAGCTCTTCGTATCGCCGGCGGCGAAGAAGATGCAGTCACCCGGGCGGGCGCCGACGTGCTCGGCGATCCCGGCGCGCTCGGCGTCGGTGATGTTCTTGGCCACCGGGCCGGAGAGCTCGCCGTCTTCGCCGACGAGGATGTAGGCCAGTCCCTTGGCGCCGCGCTGCTTGGCCCACTCCTGCCAGGCGTCCAGCTGACGCCGCGGCTGGTCCGCGCCGCCTTCCATCACGATGGCGCCGACGTAGTCGTTCTGGAAGACGCGGAAGGTGGTGTCGGTGAAGAAGTCGGTGCACTCGACGATCTCGATGTCGAAGCGCAGGTCCGGCTTGTCGGAGCCGTAGCGGCGCATGGCCTCGGCATAGGTCATGCGCGGGATCGGGGTGGAGATCTCGTAGCCGGCCTCCTTCCAGATCGCGGCGATGATCTCCTCTGCCAGGGCGATGACATCTTCCTGGTCGACGAAGCTCATCTCCACGTCGAGCTGAGTGAACTCGGGCTGGCGGTCGGCGCGGAAGTCCTCGTCGCGGTAGCAGCGCGCGATCTGGTAGTAGCGCTCCATGCCGGCGACCATGAGCAGCTGCTTGAACAGCTGTGGCGACTGCGGCAGGGCGTAGAAGCTGCCCGGGCGCAGGCGGGCCGGGACGAGGAAGTCGCGTGCACCCTCCGGGGTGGAGCGGGTCAGCGTCGGGGTTTCGATCTCCGTGAAGTCGTGGTTATCGAGCACCCGGCGCGCCGCCCGGTTGACGTTGGAACGCAGCCGCAGTGCCTCGGCCTGGCGCTCACGGCGCAGATCCAGGTAGCGGTACTTCAGGCGGGCTTCCTCGCCCACCTCGGAGGAGGAGGCGTCTTCGACCTGGAAGGGCAGCGCGGCGGCGGTGTTGAGCACCTCGAGCTCGGTGACGTTGACCTCGATGGCGCCGGAGGCGAGGTTGTCGTTGCGGGAACCCTCGGGACGCTTTTCGACGACGCCGGTGACCTGGATGCAGTATTCGCTGCGCAGGTCGTGGGCGCGTTCGGCGACCTCGGAATCGCGGAAGACCACCTGGGCGTAGCCGGAGCGGTCGCGCAGGTCGATGAAGATGACTCCACCGTGGTCACGCCGGCGGGCGACCCAGCCCGTGAGCGTGACAGTGGAACCGGCGTCATTGAGGCGGAGTTCTCCCGCGAGATGGGTTCGCAGCACGGTCGTTCTACGTCCTTCCGACTAGTCGAATGTTTTCCGCGGTCAGTCTACCGCTTTGGACAGGCGGCGTTCGATATACCCGTGGTTTCACTACGCTTAGGAAGGTGATGACTACCGCGAATCGGGCCACGGCGTTTCTGGCTGCCTTCAATGACATCGAGTCCCACCTGCGTGATCTCGTGGGCGCGCGCAACTCGGACAGTTTTTGCCACGTCATCCGCTGGGCCCGCAAGAACGGTCACTTGCGCGATGGCCAGGCCGACGACTTATCGGATTACACGGACCTGCGTAATGCGATCAGCCACGGCGAGTACCGGGACTTCCGCCCCATCGCCGAGCCGCTGCCCGAGACGGTCGAGGCCATCACGTTCCTGCGGGACGTCCTGCTCGATCCACCGTTGGCGATCGAGGTGCTCGGCCACCAGGAGGTGGTGACTTTTGGCCCCGATGATCACATCGCCGATACCTTCGAGGTCTTGCGCACCACCACGATCTCGCAGTTTCCGGTGTATGACGAAGAGCGTTACCGCGGGCTGGTCAACACGGACATGATCGCGCGCTGGCTCGCCGCCCACGACGGGCAGGTGGATCCCGCCACCCGCATCGGCTATGTGATGGAGCATTCCGGCACCCCGAACCGCGCGGTGTTTTTGTCCCGCGATGCTACGGCGCAACAGGCCGTCGAGAAGCTGTCGACGCCGGACGATAACGGCCTGCTGCCCCAGCTGGGCATCGTCACCGAGGTGGGGCGCCCGGACCACCGGCCGTTTCGGGTGATTGCGGGCCATGACGTGGCGCTTTTGCTGCATGCTGTCTACCGAAACCCGTAATTGTTGACACGTCATATACACTTGTTGGCGAATAGAGAAAGGAATGTCTCAGCATGCAGTTCGGAATCTTCACCATCGGTGACGTCACCCCGGATCCGGTCCACGGCACTACTCCGACCGAGGGCGAGCGCATCCACGCGATGACCCAGATCGCGCTCAAGGCCGAGGAGGTCGGCCTCGATGTTTTCGCCACCGGCGAGCACCACAACCCGCCGTTCGTGCCCTCCTCGCCAACCACGCATCTCGGCTATATCGCGGCGAAGACCGAAAAACTCCGCCTGTCGACGGCCACCACCCTCATCACCACCAACGACCCGGTGAAAATCGCCGAGGACTACGCCTTCTTGCAGCACCTCTCCGGCGGGCGCACCGACCTGATGCTCGGCCGCGGCAACACCGGGCCGGTCTACCCGTGGTTCGGCAAGGACATCCGCCAAGGCATTCCCATGGCGATCGAGAACTACCACCTGCTGCGCCGGCTGTGGCGCGAGCGCTCCGTGAACTTCTCCGGCGAGTTCCGCACCCCGCTGCAGGGCTTTACCTCGACCCCGTTCCCGCTCGACGAGGTGCCGCCGTTCGTCTGGCACGGCTCGATCCGTTCCGTGCAGATCGCCGAGCAGGCCGCCTTCTACGGCGACGGCTTCTTCCACAACAACATCTTCTGGAACAAGGAACACACCGCGAAGATGGTGGATATCTATCGCCGCCGCTTCGAGAAGTACGGCCACGGGGCGAAGGATCAGGCGATCGTGGGCCTAGGCGGGCAGTTCTACGTCGCCGATACCGAGGAGCAGGCAAAGAAGGAGTTCCGCCCCTACTTCGACGTCGCGCCGGTCTACGGCCACGGCCCCTCGCTCGAGGAGTTTACGGAGATGACCCCGCTGACCGTCGGCACCGTCGAGCAGGTCATCGAGCGCACCATGCAGTTCGCGGACTGGGTGGGCGACTACCAGCGCCAGCTCTTCCTCATCGACCACGCCGGCCTGCCCCTGGAGACGGTGCTCCACCAGATCGAGATCCTCGGTCACCAGATCGTTCCCGAGCTGCGCCGCCGCATGGAGGCCCGCCGCCCGGGGCACGTGCCCTCGGACCCGCCGACCCACCAGTGGCTCGCCGGCCACCGCGATCACCGGCACTTTTCCATCAACCCCGGTAAGACTCAGGAGTAGCGTTGCGCACCCTCACCGTCATCACGGCTGGCTTATCGACGCCGTCGAGCACCCGTCAGGTCGCCGAGAAGATCGCAGATTCCGTCTCCGCGGCGGTGACCTCCCGCGGCGAGGCACTCACCGTCGAGGTCTTCGAGGTCTCCGAGCTCATCAACGACCTCGCCCAGGTCATGTCCACCGGCATCTCCTCGCCGCGTCTCGACGAGGTCAAAGAACACCTCTCCGCCTCCGACGGGCTCATCGCCGTCACCCCGATCTTCAAGGCCAGCTACTCCGGCGTGTTCAAGATGTTCTTCGACGCCCTGGATACCGACGCGCTCAACGGCATGCCGACGATCATCGCCGCCACCGCCGGCACCGCCCGCCACTCGCTGGCCCTAGAGCACGCCCTGCGCCCGCTGCTGGTCTATCTGCGTGCCGACGTCATGCCCACCTCCTTATTCGCCGCCACCGAGGATTTCGGCAGCGCCTCCGACGAGTTCTCTCGCCGCGTGCACCGCGCCGCCGGGGAGCTCGCCTCCCGCATGCTCGCCGGCACTGATTCGGTCGGCGGGCTCGGTGGCGTGACGGCCGAGGGCCAGGTTACCACGCGTCGCCGCAGCTCCGGCGTCGACCCCGAGGAAAATGTCACACCTTTTACCGAATTGTTAAAACGCTACGGGGGTAATCCCCAGTAGTGTGGTGCCATGACTATCAGCGCTGTTGACCTGTTCAGCATCGGAATCGGACCTTCGTCGTCCCACACCGTCGGCCCCATGCGCGCCGCCGCGCTGTTTCTGGACTCCCTCCCCGACTACCCGGCAAAAGTGCGGGTAGAGCTGCGCGGCTCCCTCGCCGCGACGGGCCGCGGCCACGGCACCGACCGGGCCACGCTGCTGGGGCTCGTCGGCTGGACGCCGACGACCGTCACGACGGACGTGACCCCCGCCCTCGGCGACAGAATCGACGCGCAGGGACACATCTCCGGGCCCACCGGCGAGATCGACTACGAGCTCGTCTTCGATCCCACGCCCGTGCCGGAACACCCCAACTGCCTGATCTTCAGCGCCTGGGACGCTCGCGGCACGGAGCTCGCCACGGGCGTCGAATACTTCTCGGTGGGCGGCGGCTTCGTGGTCACCCGCGCAGAGATCGACGGCGACGGCCCCCACGGCATGGCCGAGGCCGCCCAGACCAGCGCATCCATCCCGCACGAGTTCACCACCTGGGAGCAGCTGCAGGGGATCTGCGCCCATGGTTCGCGCACCATCGCCGAGGTGATGCTCGAGAACGAACAAGCCATCCATGGCGATTCCGGGACCACCTTGAACCACCTCGACGAGGTCTGGAAGGCCATGCAGGACTGCGTCGATAACGGCTTTTCCGCCTCCGGCACCCTGCCCGGCGGGCTCAACGTGCGCCGCCGCGCCCCGGATCTGCTCAACAACCTGAAAAACCGCGACGCCACCGACCAGAGCGACGGCCTGTCCGCCATGGACTGGATCAATCTCTACGCCCTAGCGGTCAACGAGGAAAACGCCGCCGGCGGCAAGGTCGTCACCGCCCCGACCAACGGCGCGGCCGGCATCATCCCCGCGGTGATGCACTACGCCCGCGACTTCATCGGCAACTTCGACTGCGACACCGCCCGGAAGTTCCTGCTCACCGCGGCGGCCGTGGGCATCATCATCAAGGAAAACGCGTCGATCTCCGGCGCCGAGGTCGGCTGCCAGGGCGAGGTCGGCTCGGCCTCCGCGATGGCCGCCGCCGGCCTGTGCTCGGTCCTGGGCGGCACCACCGAGCAGATCGGCAACGCCGCGGAGATCGCCCTCGAGCACAACCTGGGCCTGACCTGCGATCCCGTCGGTGGGCTCGTGCAGATCCCGTGCATCGAGCGCAACGCCATCGGCGGGGTCAAGGCCGTCAACGGTGCGCGCCTCGCCCTCAACGGCGACGGCGAACACCACGTCAGCCTCGACGACGCCGTACACACCATGGCCGCCACCGGCCGGGATATGCACACCAAGTACAAGGAGACCTCCACCGGCGGGCTGGCCACCCGCCTCGGCTTCCCGGTCTCCTTGACGGAGTGCTAAGTCAGCGCAGCTTCTCGACGACCTCTCCCAGCGCCACCGACTCCTGCGACTGGGAACCGAGGTCTTTCACGGCCACGGTGCCAGCTTCCAGCTCGCTATCGCCTAACACCAGCGCGTAGCGGGCCTGGGCGCGGTTCGCGCCCTTCATCGCCCCCTTGAGCCCGCGGTCACCGTAGGCCATGTCGGCGGCGATGCCGGCGGCACGCAGCTCGTCGATAAGCACCGCCATGCGACGCTTCGCCTCCGCGCCGAGGGGAATTCCGTAGACGTCGACGCGCCGCTCGGCGCCGTCGATCTGGACGCCTTCGGCCTCGAGGGCGAGCACGGTGCGGTCGATGCCGAGCCCGTAGCCGATGCCCGAGAGCTCCTGGCCTCCGAGCTGGGCCATGAGGCCGTCATAACGCCCGCCGCCGCCGATGCCCGACTGGGCGCCGAGGCCGTCGTGGACGAACTCGAAGGTGGTCTTGGTGTAGTAGTCGAGGCCGCGGACCATGCGGGGGTTGATCGTGTAGGTCACGCCCATGTCGTCGAGCAGGCCGCGGACCGTCTCGAAGTGCTCGCGCGCCGAATCCGAGAGGTGATCGAGCATGAGCGGCGCCTCGGCGGTCATCTCTTGGACCTCGGGGCGCTTGTCGTCGAGCACGCGCAGCGGGTTGATCTCGGCGCGGTGGCGGGTCTCCTCGTCGAGCGGGAGTTTGAACAAGAACTCCTGCAGCTTCTCGCGGTAAGCCGGGCGGCAGGTGTTGTCACCGAGGCTCGTGAGCTCCAGGCGGAAATCCCGCAGTCCGACGGCCCGGTAGCAGCGATCCGCCAGGGCGACGACCTCGGCGTCCAGCGCCGGGTCATCGACACCGATGGCCTCGACGCCCACCTGCTGCAGCTGCCGGTAGCGCCCGGCCTGCGGGCGCTCATAACGGAAGAACGGGCCGTAGTAGTTGAGCTTGATGGGCAGCTGGCCGCGGTCTAAGTGGTGCTGAATCACCGAGCGCATCACCCCGGCGGTGCCCTCCGGGCGCAGGGTCACGGAGCGATCGCCGCGGTCGGCGAAGGTGTACATCTCCTTGCTGACGACGTCCGTGGACTCGCCCACTCCCCGCGCGAACAGGCCGGTGTCCTCGAAGATGGGCAGCTCGATGTGCTGGTAGCCGGCGAGATGGGTCTGGCGGACGAACTCGTCGCGCACGGCGAGGAAGGTCGCCGACTGCGGCGGGACGTAGTCCGGGATTCCCTTGGGGGCGTGTAGGGGCTGAAACTTCTGCTTATCGCTCACGACCTCACAGCTTAGTCACCGCTTAAGCTGTGTGAGGAAGGGGTTGGTGGTGCGCTCGGCGCGCATCGTGGTCGTCGGGCCGTGGCCGGGCAGCAGCAAGGTAGCGTCCTCTAACTCCCAGACGGGACCGGCCAGAGTGGCCTCCATGGCGTCCGGATCGGACTGCGGCAGGTCCGTACGCCCGATGGAGCCGCGGAAGATGACGTCGCCGACGAGCGCGAAATCCTCGTGGACCAAAAGAGTCGAACCCGGCGAATGGCCCGGGGCGTGGCGGATGGTGAACTCTTCGCCCAAAAGGGTGAGCGTATCGCCGTCTTCTAAGTGCCGCACCTCGTCGATCGGGGTCATGTTGTCGGCATCGAAGACGATGCGGGACTGTGGGGAGACGCCGCGACCGTCGATAAGCATGAACTCATCCGCGGCGTGGATGTAGGCCGGCACCCCGAAACGCCGGGTGATCGTGCCGGCATCGCGGGTGTGGTCGATGTGGCCGTGGGTGAGCACGACCGCATCCAGTTCCAAGTTGTGCTCGGCCAAAAAGTCAACTGTCCGGTCCGCCGTGTGCATCCCCGGGTCCACCACCACCGCATGGGTCTCGGTGGTGAGGAAGTAGGTGTTGGTCTGGTAGGGACCTGCGGCGAATCCGGACAGTTTCATAGGAGCCGATACTACTTCAGCGCGGCTGCGGCGCTCTCGTAGTCCGGCTCGTTGCCGATCTCCTCGACCAGCTCGGTGTAGACGACCTTGTGGTCAGCATCGGTGACGACGACGCTGCGCGAGAGCAGGCCCTGCAGCGGGGAACCCTCGAGCTCGACGCCGTAGTCCTCGCCGAAGCTGGAGCGGAAGGCGGAGCCGGCGACGGTGTCGATGTTATTGTCCTCGAAGAAGCGGGCCTGGGCGAAGGGCAGGTCACGGGAGACGTTGATGACGACGGTGTCCTCGTGTTCCTTCGCCAGGTCGTTGAAGCGGCGCACCGAGTTGGCGCACACGCCGGTATCCAAAGACGGGAAGATGTTCACGACGAGCTTCTTGCCCGCGAAGTCCGCCGGGGTCACCGGCGACAGGTCGGCGCCGACGAGCTCGAAGTCAGGCAGCTGATCGCCCTTGGCGGGCAGCTCGCCGGAGGTGGTGGTCGGTTCATTCTGAAACGTTACGTTAGCCATGTACGCCACCATAGGTATGCGGCGGGGCTTTACGCCACGATTTCTTTTCCGGTTAAGCTGTAATGCGCTCAAATAAACCGTCGACGACCAAATGAGGTGGAGCTCAGCGTGAGCACGAACAGGGAGCGCGGAGAGAAGGCCCTCGCGCAGCTCGACAAGGAAATCAAGGCGCGCGACCGCAAGGAAAAGACCCGCCCGCTGGGCATCGTTTTGCTGTCCGCCGGCGCCATCGCCCTTATCGGTGGCGGCATCGTCTGGGGTGCCTCCCGCGGCGGCGACGAGGAGACCACCGCTGCTGAAGAGACGACCGCCGAGGAGACGACGGCCGAAGACTCGGAGATCCCCGAGGCCGAGCCGCTGGCCATGGAGCGTGCGGAGGCTCTTCCGCCGACGGTCTCGTGCACCTACAACGAGACGGAAGAATCCGACGTCCCACTCCCCGAGTCCGAGGACGTCTCCACCGAGGGCACCGTCACCGTCAACCTGGAGACCAACCAGGGCCCGATCGGCATGGAGCTGGACCGCTCCGTGGCGCCGTGCACCGTCAACGCCATCACGCACCTCGCCGAGCAGGATTACTTCGACAACACCCTGTGCCACCGCCTCGTCACTGACGGCATCTACGTCCTCCAGTGCGGCGACCCGACCGGCACGGGTGCCGGCGGCCCCGGCTTCGAGTTCGCCAACGAGTACCCGACCGACGAAGCCAGCGACGAAGAGCTCGCCGCACCGGTGCTCTACCCGCGCGGCTCGATTGCGATGGCCAACTCCGGCCCGGATACCAACGGCTCGCAGTTCTTCTTGAACTACGACGACTCCCCGCTGCCGCCGACCTACACCTACTTCGGCCAGATCGACGACGAGGGCCTTGCCACTCTTGACTCCATCGCCGAAGCGGGTGTCGACGGTGGCCAACCCGACGGACAGCCCGCCGAACAGGTCACGATCGAATCTGCCCAGGTAGAGTAGCTAACTGAAATCAGTTACTGAAAAGTAACTTCAGGAAGCCTTGCAGAAACCATGAAGGCGGGTTAAAATCCGGCGCGTACAGCATTCGCGTACAGCATTCACCGTCATTCAAAGATGGAGCCATCTTTATGAAGATCCGTAAGACCCTGGTCGCCGCAGCCTCCGCTCTCGCCATCGGTGTCGCCGGCACCGGCATCGCGAACGCTGAGGAGGCGGACACCACCCAGGCCGACACCGGCGCTCAGACCTCCTCCTCTCTTGCCGACCTCTCCTCGAGCAACAACGACACTGAGGAGGGCGACACCCAGGAGGACGACGGCCAGCAGGCCACCTCCTCATCCTCCGACATCGAGAACTCCACCGACCTGGCCAACGAGATCAAGGTCTGGCTCGGCGTTGTCACCGCCGCCATCGGCGTCCTGGGCGCTATCTTCGGCTTCGTCAACAAGTGGTTCTAAACCTTCCACGGTTCTGAGCACTAACCGCCCCTTCCCCACCCGCGGGAACGGGCGGTTTTCTCGTGTCTGCCGATCGTGGTGGTCCGGCTGAGCTCGACTTCGTGAGCGGTTGTGTGCAGTGCGACTAGTGGTGGCGCGAATTATGCCATGGCATAAAACCCGCCGCGGTCTGCTACGCCCCTGTGGGCACTATGCGGCCGCATAGTTAGTCACGGGGTTCGCGTACCCACGCCCCGATTACGCCGGGGACGACTGGCGGTCGTTCGCCGAGAAGGTCACGCATATTACCTTCGCGTTCGACTTGGCTGGTGATCGTGCGGATCTTGCCTTTGTTGTTCGGGCTGTTTGTATTCCGTGCGCCGGGTACTCCGCCCATCATGGGTGCCATGCCAGCGCGGGTTGTTTGGTTTTGCCCTTGCGTGGCGGTTTGGGCGTGTGGGTTAGTGCCTGTGTTGGTGTTGCCTCCCGGGTTAGGGCGGCGGGTGGAATCATCACCACTAGGCTGGCCAGGGTTGCTGGGGTTGTGGCCGGGTGTGGGTGGTACTCCTGAAACGCCACGAAGGCCTGTACTAGATGAACCGCCTTGTGCATTATGACTACCGGTGGCTCCGATCGCGCGTGAGCCTTCCGAGGGAGTACTGGCGAAGCCGGAACCGAAACGGGTGCCGGCCGAGGGATTTGAACCGGCGCTACCCGCGATCCCTGGCCGGGCAGAAGCCATACCCGGCATCAGGACACCAGCACCAGTCGCACCGGGAGTACTCGTGCGTGCCTGAGGAGAAGTGGTTGAAGGCGTGGCCCCAGTACTGGGTCGTGAAGGCTGTGCCCCGCCGTAATTGGTGGTGGCACTCGGGGCAAGCGGTGCACCCATCGGGGTGATCACATTCGACGCCCCAGACACACCAGGAAGAGAAGCCGTGGGGCTAGCACTAGGGTTACTAGCCAACCCGGTGATCTGCTGCGGTGAGGTCATCGTGGCTGCATCCGTACTAATTGCCTGCGGGCTGAACAACCCCTCACCAAGACTTACGCCAGCAGCATCCGCCATACCCCTGGTCACCGAGTTAATACGCTCAAAACTCTCCGGATACGCTGCAGCCGCCTCGAGTAACTGGTCACGCAGTCCGTGTGGGGTGATGATGCCGTTGGTGGAGTAACGAGAACCGGTGCCATCAACATCAGACATCATGGCGTCTGCGTGTCCACCGGAGGTGCCGGAGTCTTCGAGTGTCAGGTTCGATACTGGTGGGATCAGTCCTACCAGTTCCGCTTGGGTGGCGGCAGCGTAGTAACCCAAGAAGGCGTGCTCGGCGATGCGTGCGGCCATTTCTCCGTTGGGGCCGAGTGCGCGTAGGGCGTCGAGTTCGAGTTTGACGCCGGTGACGTCACCGAGTTTGGTCATCCGGCTGCGGTCTAAAGCCCCAAGGTATTGGTTGATGATGCGGGAATTAGCGGCGATGACTTCACTGCGACGAGCAGTGCCGTCAATACGGGCGCGGATTGCATCAATAACCGCCCCAGTATTCTCTGACCCGAGCGTGGTGCTGACGTCGTGGAGCCCCGAAGCGATGTCTTTGGCGGCGTTGATGATCTCGACCCAGATTCTCTGGGATGAGTAGGCGGCGTTGCCGTCTGTTTGTTGGAGTTCGTGCATGAGTGTTTGCACGGATAGTGCTGGTAGAACACCCACCGTTGTCTTCCCGAGCCCGCTAGTTCCTGTCGCATCCAGTGGGGAGAAGTTGTAACTGGAGGTGTGGGTGCTTCCTCCGTGGTCGGCGATGTCGAGTGCGTGGGCTGCGGTGTCGTCTTGGGCTTGGAAGGCCTCAGAGGTGCGGTTGAGGTTTGTATGTATGTCGTCGAGTTCACCCGAGAGGTCTTGCAGTACTTGGGCTGCGGCGCCTGATCCGTCTTTGATGAACCGGCCATGCATGGTACCCATCTGGTCAAAACCGGAAGCAACTGAGTAGGACGGCCCTATAGCTGCTGAAGAGGCTTTTTGTTGACCCAGCTTTGAGTCGTCACTCAGCTGCGCCGCTACGGACGCCGCAGCACCTAGATTCTCAGAGTCAATCTGCAAGAAGTTCATTCCATCCCCCGAAGAGTTTCGTAAATCTGGTTGAAGAGGTCAGTTGAGGCACTGCACAATTCTCATCGCTGGTCATACCGGTGTAGTCGTTAACTGAGACCGAAAAGAGAGTTCGCTCCGTGTCGACAGAAGACGTGCAGGAAACTCCTTGTTCGAGGTCTTTCTGGAGCGTTTGAGATCCCAGCGCAGATGGCTTCGAATGGTGGATAAACGTTTTTGGATCATCACTGATTTCTCGAAGTAGAGTCGGGCCCGAAACTAGGTTCCAGCCCATGCTCTCCCCTAGTTTGTGAGTAAGCCTTCCAGCGCACCCGGTCATTCCGAAGCTGTCCTTCTGCTCCACGGTTATTGGCCCGAGCCCTATCTCGTCGAAAACCTCCTGGGGTATTTCTTCACAGGCGCGGATTGGCTCGAGACTCGGATCGTTTGGGTCGAACTCTGTGAGTTTGACGAACTCGCCGCTGAGGTAGAAACCGGCAGGATGTTCCTGCGGTTGTGTCTCGTCGGTCGAATCTGTGGTGTCTTGGACTACGTGTCCTAGAACCGAGGTACCCGGAAGTCCACAGGCAGCTACGAGGCTTCCTAGTACGGCCATAACGGCGATGGCGATGAGGCGATTCACAAGTAACGTTCCCCCGAATATTTCTTGCATAAAGATGCGGTCCCCGAATCCCCCTGCAGGGGATCCAGTTACCGAGTGTGCCGTATCTCTTCCATTTTGGCTACCGAAGTGTACACAACATGGTGGGCACCGATTCTGGACACCCACGGCACCGAGAAGAAGGAGGGTGTCAGGAAATTTGTGTGTGAGGCTCTGATCCAGAAGGAGTTTCACCGATAATGACAACGGTGACAACGAAGAAAAACCATGACCAGGACAAGGTCAACGAG
Organism: Corynebacterium yudongzhengii; assembly: GCF_003065405.1. Lineage (NCBI taxonomy): Bacteria > Bacillati > Actinomycetota > Actinomycetes > Mycobacteriales > Corynebacteriaceae > Corynebacterium > Corynebacterium yudongzhengii. The sequence continues at coordinate 1,094,182 of NZ_CP026947.1, read as the reverse complement.
ATCAGCGAGAAGCTGATGGAAAATCCTGAGCTCGCCAAGCTGATTGGCGAGTTGTCGACGTCCACCGATAACGCCAGCGACCTGGTCAAAGCCCTGTTGCAGGCATCGATTAACGCTGGTTTTGCAGGCGGAAATGGATGCCCATTTGGGCTACGGTCATTCCGACCGGACGATGAAGGCCCAGGTTGAACCAACACAGGGTAGTAACCACCGCAACGGGTCGTAGACCAAGACCGTCAATTCTGGGCACGGCGCGTTGGAAGGGATCGTGCCCAGGGATCGTTCCGGCACGTTTACTGCCCAGATGGTGCCCAAGGGCTCACGCCGGCTGACAGAGCTCGATGACATGATCATCTCGCTGTACGCCGGTGGGATGACAGTGCGTGATATTCAGCACCATCTTGGCTCCACCCTGGGGGTGGATATGAGCCCGGATACGATCAGCACGATTACCGATGCAGTCTTAGACGAGGTGATGATCTGGCAGAACCGTCAACTCGACGAGTTCTACCCAGTAATCTTTTTTGATGCGCTACGCGTGAAGATCCGCGATGGCCACCGTGTAGTCAACAAGGCGTGCTACATGGCGGTGGGCATCGACATAGACGGTATCAAGCACATCCTGGGCTTGTGGATTGCTGATAATGAAGGTGCCGCCTTTTGGGCATCTGTGTGCGCAGATCTGGCCAACCGTGGCGTCCAGGATGTCTTCATCGTCTGCTGTGATGGTCTTAAAGGTCTACCGGAAGCTTGTGGAGGCAACCTGGCCACATTCGATGGTACAAACCTGCATCGTGCACCTGATCCGGGCGGCGAATAGGTGGGTGTCCTATCAGGACCGAAAACCCGTCTCCAGTGCGCTACGTGCGATCTAGACGGCCGTAAACGAAGATACCGCCCGTGCCAGCTTAGATGCGTTCGAAACCTCTGAGCTTGGCCAGAAGTACCCGCAGTCGGTGAATATCTGGCGTGATGCGTGGGAACGGTTCGTGGGGTTTCTGCAGTTCCCGCCAGCGGCGCGCAAGGTGATATACACCACGAATTCAATCGAGTCACTCAATGCTGAGCTGCGTAAAGCTACCCGAAACCGGGGCCAGTTCCCGAACGATACAGCAGCACTGAAGACGCTTTGGTTGATGATGTGCACCATCGAAGACTAACGCGTTGCCAAACGCGCGAAGCAAGCCAAGCGTGCCGTTGAGTGCAACGGGTATGTTCAAGGAGCGAAGGCCAATGGCTGGAAACAAGCCATCAACCAACTAGCTGTGGCATACCCAGACCGATTCGCGGACTACCTGTAAACCACCCCCCGCACACAAACTATCGGACGCTCTCAGAAGAAGTCGGAACCCTAGATGTAATACATAAAGAAAACGCTCGCTCGCAAGCGGCCGCGGCCTCGGATCCCACTATGCGGCCGCATAGTGGATACCTCTATTACGCACGTGCGTAATCGGAATTCGGCCGGAACGGGATCAGCTCCGGAATTTCTTCGTTTATGCCACGACATAATTCCGACGCAGTCCGGCTCGCCCAACTCACCTCAAAAGGCTTTCGGAAACCGAATCACTATATGGTCGCAAGCTGAGACGCCCTAGAGTTAGGTCTCGGTTCCCGGACAGAAAGCCAAAGGAATTACGCATGTGCGTAACCCCAGGACAACCGAAAGCGGGCGGAGCAACAGCGCGTGAGTCGCATTTTTCGCTCCAGGCCTCTAGTTTTTACGCACGTGCGTAATCCAGGACGGCTCAAAGCAGGTCTAGACCACGTGAGTCACATGTTCATCTTCGGTTTCTGGTTTTGCTGGTTGGGGGTAGGGAATAGCGTGTGCCCGCGTAGTTGGTAGTGGAGTTCCGTCTACCTGGTAGCACCCCTAGCTCCGACTCCCATCTCAGATGTGGAGGCCTCGCAGTTCGGCGTTTCCTGTGTCAGCAATGCGGGAGGGAATTCTTCTTCTCAGGCGCACAGAGACCACGACGATACGCCTCATACCACGTTGTCCGCCCCCGCGGAGTCTCACTCGTCGGAATACGCCGGCCGAAGTGTTTCTCGCACCCTGGCGATCAGCTCGAAGGGAATCCCTGGATCGCCGCCTTGGGCTACTGGCGGAGGTGAAGAAGAGACACAGGAGCGGCTGTCGTCGCTTGCCCTTCGCCCATAACAGGCCCACTGAGTCGACACTACGACCAGAACAGCCCCTGACTCACTCTGCCGCGGCATAGTACGGGCCGAAAGCTCTACGCACGTGCGTAATCGGAAATCGATGAATCCCGGGGAATTAATAGACACACGAGACACACTGTCATTCGAGACCTCTGGTTTTTCCGCACCTGCGTAAAACGCCGTCGACTCCCTTGGTGGCGTCGCACCCGTCCCCGCTGCCGAGTGCGCCGTGCGGCGAGCACTGGTACCGCCGCGCTCGGGGTTTGCTGAGGGTTGGGGAGTCTGCGCCGCCGAGGCTGGGACGTGGCAGCCGGGGCGGCTTTTGCCAACTACCCGGAAACCGTCACTACCGTCTTGCTGGAGAAACGCTACCAACAAACGTATCTGACATTTTTACGCACGTGCGTAATCGGAGTCCAGCCGGAACGGGGCCGACCGCGGAGGGTTCGTTTATGCCATGGCATAAATCCCGACGCGATTCGGCTGACCCCGTCACCCCGAAGTCCGCCCGCACGGAGTATAAAGCCAAAGCGAACCTCGCGGCGCCCCACCACGTTTCCGGAAGGCAATGGATTCGATCGGAACCGCAGAAACTATGCCACGGCATAATCTCTCAACGTCTCCTCCCCTCATTATGCGGCCGCATAGTCCCTCGCACACCTCGCTGGAAAAGTTGGCACTCCCCTTCTATGCCATGGCATAAACTCGCCGCACCCCCGTCACGCTTACGTCCCCCCACAGCCAAGAAAATGGATAAGAAAAGCGCCCCGCCCAAAGGCGAGGCGCTCATCGGATTGCGCAGACTAGCGGCCTAGCGGTCGAACGCTCTAGGACGACATCGGCAGCGCCGGCTGCTGCGGGAAGGAGAAACCGAAGCGGGAGGCGATCTCAGACAGAACCGGCCAGACGAACCAGGCAACGCCACCGAGGACAGCGAGGACGGTGGCAATCGTCAAAAACTGCGAAGAACCAGCGCTCAGACCGTTCGCGCTGCCAGCAGCACTCGACTGACCAGGCGTACCCGGCTCGCCAGCAACCTTGACCGGAACCAGGATCTCGGTGCCGGCATCGGTGGTGATCCGCAGCTCCTGGCCGTCCTGGACATCAGCCGGGACGTCGATCTCGACGGTAGCGCGTCCGTTCTCGCCGTAACCGGCATCCTCGGCGGTGGTGGTGTTGTCGATCTCAGCGGTGGCGGTCGCATCACCGAGCGTGACGGTGACCTCCTGCGCCTGCGGCTCGCCCTCGCTGGAGTAGTTCAGAGAGGACAGCTCGAGGGTCGCGGTCTCACCCGGGACAAGCTCCTCGTGGCCAGTGATGCCGATTTCTCCCTGGCCAGAGCGGTAGGTCGGGTGCCCCTCTAGGGCAAGGTAATCAGCGAAGGCCTGGGAGTCGAGGAAGCCGACGTCGGTCAGGTCGCGGACCTCTTCCGGTTTAATGTGGTCGTCGCCGCCTTCGAAGAGGAAGGTGGCGGTAGCGACGGTGTAGTCAGCGTTCGGGTCCAGCGGTTCGCCGTCGATGTAGACGGTGTTGATGCGCTCGCCCTGCTCCGCGGTCGGGTCGTAGGAGTAGAAGACGTTATCGGACACACCCAGCGACAGGCGCGGGCGCGATTCCTGCGGATCCTTCCACTGGCTCTCCAGCGCGTCCAGGATCGCCTGGCCGGAGAGCGTCGCATAGGCCAGGTTGTTGCCGAAAGGCTGGACGGTGATGACGTCTTCGAAGGTGACGTCACCAGCGGCGAGGTCGGCACGGACGCCGCCCGCGTTCATCAGGCCCAGATCGATCTGGTCGCCGCCGCCCAGGAACTCGTTCATGGCGATGCAGTTGGAGTTGGCCAACATGTTGTTGAGGGTCGACTCGACACCGCGGTTTGTCCCGGGCGCACCGTTCGGGTTGGAGCCACGGAAGTAGTCGTTCTCTATGGTGGCCACGACTTCTTGGCCGAGGATCTCGAACTGCTCCGCCGCCTCATCGACGATTGCCTGGACGGTCGGCTCCGGGGCGAGGCCCAGCTCGATGACGTCGGCGTAGTCGTAGACGCCCCACTCGGTCTCGGTGATCTCACCGGCGGTGACGTCGTAGGTGAACTCGACCTCGATGAGGTTCTTGCCGTACTCATAAGCCTGAGCCCGGTTGTCCTCTGGGTCGTGCAGGACGTGGCTGTCGCCGCCGAAGGCGGCGTCGACGTGCTCGTTGAAGCCGGAGTGGGAGACGATGTCCTCGTGCTGCAGGACGACGACGATGTCGGCCTCGCCGCTGGTCTTCAGCCGCTCGGCCTCAGCGTTGGCGGCGGTGACGGGATCGGTGAAGGTGAGTCCCTCGATGGCCGACGGGGAGACCTTGTTCGGGGTCTTGTCGGTCACGGTGCCCACGAAGCCGACCTTGACGCCGTCGAACTCCTCGACGGCGGAGGGGGCGAGCTCGTCGGCGCCCTCGACGTTCGCGCCGAGGATCGGGTAATCAGAGTTCGGGATGATGCGGTTGACCACATCGTCGTAGCCCTTGTCGAACTCGTGGTTGCCGCCGGCCGACACGTCGATACCCATAGCGTTGGTCGCCTCGATGGTCGGCTCATCGTCCTGGATGGCGGAGATCGGCGCCGAACCGCCGACGTTGTCACCCGAAGTGGTGCGGATCTGGTGATCGTTGTCCTGGCCGAGGTGATCCATGAGCGCCGCGAGGTTCGCGACACCCATGGGCTCGCCGGCCTTGTCATCTCCCTCCCCCGGCTCGAGGTAGCCGTGGAGGTCGGTGAAGTTGGTGATCGAGAAAGAGACAGTTTGGTTTTCCTGAGCAACAGCCACGCCGGTGCTGGCCACAGCGACGGTGGTCGCGGTGGAGATGGCGAGCAGGCGCCCAAAGCGACGGTACGGAGACACGGGAAAGACTCTCCTATGCAGAAACGTTACAAGGTTGCATGTAAGTCTTTACCCACCGCTCAGGTTCCTGCCAGGTATGAATCAGCAGATTCCTGGGATTTTACCTTCCCTTCGGAAAGTATTCATGTTCGCGATACCTTAGGCGGTCACTCGGAAGACATCGAAGACACCCTCGGTGTTGCGCAGCCGGGTGATCAGATCTCCCAGCTGCCGGGTGTCGTGCACGGCGACGGTCAGCCGGATCGTCGCCACGTCATCGTCGTCGCACTGCGAGCTCATCGCGGTCACCTGCAGCTTCTGCTCGCTCAAGACCTTGGTGAGCTCGTATAAGAGACCATGGCGATCGAGTGCCTCGACCTGCAAGGTGGCGGCGAAACTGCCGTCGCCACCCTCCTCCGAGGCCCAGGAGACGGTGATCAGCCGCTGCGGCTCCTCTTTGAGCTTCGCCGCGTTCGTGCAGTCCGCCCGGTGGACCGATACCCCCCCGCCGCGGGTGACGAAGCCGAAGATCTCGTCGCCCGGCACCGGCTGGCAGCACTTCGCCAGCTTCGCCATCACATCTGGGCTGCCCTCGACCAGGATGCCGGAGGTCGATTCGACCTGACGCTCGCGCTGCTCGAGCAGCTGGGTCATCGGGGTGCGCGCGGCGAGCTCGTCGACGGCGTCGTCCTCGTCACCGAACATCGCGGTGAGGCGCTGCGTGACGTGCTGCGCCGAGACATGGCCCGCGCCGATCGCCGTGTAGAGGGCGTCGATGTCCGGGTAGTGCAGCTGCGTGGCGATCTGCTTCATCGATTCCGACGTAAACAGCCGGTGCATGGGCAGCCCGCCGCGCTGGACCTCGGCGGCCAAGGCGTCCCGGCCGGCCTCGAGGTGTTCCTCGCGGCGCTCCTTCGCGAACCACTGCCGGATCTTCGTCTTCGCGCGCGGCGAGACCACGAAATCCTGCCAGTCCCGCGAGGGCCCCGCGTTTTCGTCCTTCGAGGTGAAGATCTCCACCCGGTCACCGGAGTTGAGCTCCGATTCGAGGGCCACGAGCTTGCCGTTGACCTTCGCCCCGATGCAGCGGTGGCCGACCTCGGTGTGCACCGAGTAGGCGAAGTCCACCGGGGTCGCTCCCGCCGGCAGGTTGATCACGTCGCCTTTTGGGGTGAACGCGAAGATCTGGCTGCTGGTCAGGTCGTAGCGCAGCGAGTCGAGGAACTCGTTCGGGTCGGCGGCTTCCTTCTGCCAGCTGAGCAGCTGACGCATCCACGCCATCTGCTCGACCTCCGCCTGATCCCCGCGGTGCGAGCCCTTGGTCTCCTTGTAGCGCCAGTGCGCGGCCACGCCGAACTCGGCGTTGTAGTGCATCTCGTGCGTGCGCACCTGTACCTCAAGGGGGCGCCCGCTCGTCGACATCACCGTGGTGTGCAGCGACTGATACACCCCGAAGCGCGGGTTCGAGATGTAGTCCTTGAAACGCCCCGGCAACACCGCATACAGCGAGTGGACCACGCCGATCGCGGCGTAGCAGTCGTTGATGGAATCGACGAGGATGCGCAGGCCCACCAGATCAAAGATCTCATCGAACTCGCGGCCGCCGACGATCATCTTCTGATAGATCGACCAGTAGTGCTTCGGTCGGCCCTGCACCTCGGCGCTGATCCCGTTCGAATTCAGCGCGGCGGAGAGCTTCTCGCTGATCTCTTTGAGCGCGCGGTCCCGCGAGGGCGCGCGGTCGGCGACGAGCCGGACCACCTCGTCGTACTTCTTGGGATACAAAATCGCGAAAGAGAGATCCTCAAGCTCCCACTTGACGCTGGCCATGCCGAGGCGGTGCGCCAGCGGGGCGATCACCTCGAGGGTCTGGCGGGCCTTCTTCGCCTGCTTCTCCGGCGGCAGAAAGCGCATGGTGCGCATGTTGTGCAGGCGGTCGGCGACCTTGATGACGAGCACCCGCGGGTCCTCCGCCATCGCGACGATCATCTTCCTAATCGTCTCCGCCTCGGCGGCCGCACCGAGTGCGACCTTGTCCAGCTTGGTGACACCGTCGACAAGCCGGGCGACCTCGGGGCCGAACTCGTCGGTCAGCTCGTCGAGCGTGTAGTCGGTGTCCTCGACGGTGTCGTGCAAGAGCGCCGCCACGAGCGTCGTGGTGTCCATGCCGATCTCGGCGCAGACCGTCGCCACCGCGAGCGGGTGGGTGATATAGGGATCGCCGGACTTGCGGCGCACGCCCTCGTGCAGGGCCTCGGCGCGCTCGTAGGCGCGGGAGAGCACCTCGGCGTCGATCTTCGGGTGAAACCGCCGGTGCACCGACAACAGCGGGTCTAGCACCGGGTTAATCCGCGTGCGCCCGTTTCCTGTCAGGGACCGGGCGAGTCGCGCGGACATACTCCGCATGCTGGTTCTACCTACCCGATCACTGTGAGGAGACATGGTCTGATTCTACTTGTCCTGGTTGATAACGACGAGCGGTGCCCCGTCGAGTGCCTCCCTGCCACCCAAACCGTCGACCTCCAAGACCACGACATAACCGGTGACCTTGGCACCGATGTTTTCGAGCAGACGGGTGGCGGCGACGAGGGTGCCGCCAGTGGCGAGGACGTCGTCGACAAGCACGACGCGCTGGCCGGTGAGATCCCACTGGTTCGCCGGGATCTCGAGCGCCGCGGAGCCGTACTCGAGGTTGTACTCCTCCGAGTGCACCGGCGGCGGCAGCTTGCCCTTCTTGCGGATGGCCAAAATACCCAGGCCCAAGTCATAGGCCACGGCGGAGCCGAGCAAAAAGCCGCGCGCATCTAGGCCGCCGATCACGTCGGCCCCGAGTTCCTGGCAGGCCTCGGAGAGGGCGCGGACGACGGTGTGGAAGGTATCGGCGTCGGCCAGCACGGGGGTGAGGTCCTCGAAGACGACACCTTTTTCCGGGAAGTCCTCAACCAGCCGGATCTTCTCCGAGATGGCTGCGGACGCGCTACTGTACTTCGTCTTCTGATTCTTCGGCACTGGATTCCTCGTCTTCGGTTAACTGCCAGCGGTCCTTATTCCAGCCGATACCGGTCAGGCCCGAGTACACCACCACGTTACTGGCATCTTCATCAATCGCGAACGTGCGGGGCTGCGCGCTCAACGGAATCGAGGGCAGCTCCTCCCACATCGCCTCCTCGGCCTTACGGAGGTTATCAACCTCCGTCAGCCGCGCAGATACCGTACCGTACTCGCGCATCGGATGCGTGCCCCACAGATAGGCGTCGATGCCTCCCTCGAGATCCGCCAGGGTGGAGCCATCCGCCGACGCGTCCTCGACGGTGATCCCGGCCTCCGCGCACGAGGCACCGATGGCCTCGACCATCGCCGCCTTGCGCTCATCTGGGCCCAGATACCCGATGCGCACCGTCTGCCCGCGCAGCGGCTCGGCGGCCTCGTAGTCGGGCTCGGCGTGTGCGGAGTCGATCTCCTCCAGCTGTGCCCGGATCGGATCGAGGTGCGGCACGGTGTGCACCGCCACGGGCGGCACCTCCACCCCCGAAGCTTCCGAGGACGCCCGCGCCACCGCTTTCCTATCGATGCACGCGGCGAACGCCTGCCGGTTATCGCGGTCGGCGAACAGGCCCTCGTCTGAGATACGCAGCGAATCAGTCAGCTCGCCGACGACCGACTCCACCGCATACCCGGTGGTATCGAATCCCGGCTCGGCGGTGGGGGTATCGGCAATGCGCAAGGCCCCCTCGGCGCGCAGGCGCTCGGAATCGGCCTCCCGCGGCCACACGACGATGTGCTCTAACACGGCATCATCGCCGGAATAGTGCGGGTTGCGGGCCAGGACCACCTCGCCTTCTGCGCCCACGCGATCGATCATGTACGGACCGAAGCTCACCTGCAGCTGCGGGTTGAACTCTGCTAAGTCGAAGCCGGTATTCCAGACCTCTGCGACCGCGGCGAGGGCCTGTTCGTCCTCCCCGTTGACGGCGGCGTGCATCTGGCCCGGCTCCAGGCCGGCCTCGCGGGCGATGGTATGGGCGGGCAGGACGGAGCCGGCGTCGAAAAGCTCGCGCCAACGGCCACCGTCACCTTCGCGGAAGACGATGCGGAAGCGCTTCGAGCCCTCGGCGCACTGGAACTGCTCGACCTGCTTCATCAGGGGCAGGTGGGCGTCGAAAAGCTCCGGCGTCGTGCCGGCGGTATGCGCGAGCTGGAAGTCGACGCAGTCGACGGGGTCGCCGTCCGAAAACGTCGCGTCCTCGTTGATCTGGTATTCCACCGAAAAGGAAGGCCCATGCACAGAGCGTGCCAGCAGGAGATCGGAATTCGGGATCGACTGCCCGCTCGGCCCGGAGACGAACGCCGCCGGGTACAGCCGGGCGCTCAGCGCCTCGGCGTTGGTGCTCACGCCTTCTAAGGAGGCGGCGTTCGACGTCAAAAGCGGCTTGTCCACCTGGTAGCCGAAGTACTCGGTGGTGGCGGGTTCGGGTGGGGGTCCTTCTTCGCCGCACGCGGCCAGAGTTACAGCGGTGGTCGTGGCGACGGCGGCGAGAGCTAGCTTTCTCACGTGCACGTTTAACCTCTGTTCGGGCGCCAGGTTGCTCCGGTGTTGCTGGTGGGGGTGACGACGGTACGCTTCTCGTCCTTACCGTCGACGTCATGGTCCTCATCGACGTTGTCTTCCCCGTCGTCGCCGGTCTCCCGGTAGTTGGCAACCTTCTCGTTGTGTTCGCGGTAGGCCTTCTTGCGGTTCATGATGCTGACCAAGAACGGGGTGGCGAGGAACAGCGAGGACACAAGCCCCTCGATAACACCGATGAGCTGAATGACCGCCAGGTCACGCAGCGTGCCGACGCCCAGCAGCCACACCGCCACGACGAACAGCGCGATGATCGGCAGCGCGGAGATGGTCGAAGTGGAAAAAGACCTCATGAGCGTCTGGTTGACCGCGAGGTTGGCCTGCTCGCCGTAGGTGGCGCGCCGCGAGTTGAGCACGCCTTGGGTATTCTCCTTCACCTTGTCGAACACGATGACCGTGTCGTAGACGGAGAACGTCAACACCGTCAGCAGGCCGATAACGACGGCCGGCGAGACCTCCAGGCCGAACAGCGAGTAGATGCCGGCGATGAGCACGGCGTCGACGGCCAGCGCCGCGAGGGCCGCGATAGCCATCTCTCGCTTCAGACGGACCGCGACGTAGATGCTGGCGATCACCAGGAAGACCGCCATCGAGATGATCATGCGCTCGGTGATCGTCGAGCCCCAGGACTCGGAGACCTGGGAGACGCCGATCTCGTTGACGCCAAGCTCCTCGCCGCCGTGGTTCTCCGCGATGGCGAGCTGCGCCTCTTGCGCCTGCTCCTCGCTGAGCGTGACGGAGTTGATCTCCAGCTGGCGGGAGTCGCCGGCACCGACGATCTGCACGAGCTCCGGTTCGACGCCCGTGGCGTCCTGGAAGGTCTCGTCGACTTCCTCGACCACGAGGTCGCCGGCGGGCATCGAGACCTTCGTGCCGCCTTCGAAGTCGATGGAGAGGTCGAAGCCGCGGAAGATCATCGAACCGATCGAAATCAACACCAGCACCAAGGCGACGATGTACCACGTCTTGGTCCGGCCGATGAAGTCGATCCCGCCCTCACCGGTGTAAAGCTTATCGAAGAAGTTTCCCTGCGAGCCGGTCTGTTGAGTGGACATGGCTACTTCACCTCGGTCTCTTCGGCTGTGGGCGTCGCGGTCGTGCTGCTTCTTTTCCTCTTGCCCAGTTCGAACATCTTGGTCAGGCCGTTGACGCTGCCCTTCGACCAGAACTTCGTGCGCGAGGCCAGGATAGCCAGCGGCGCGGTCACGAGGAAGGTGACGAGCAGGTCGAGGGCGGTCAACAGGCCGAGGGTGAAGGCGAAGCCGCGGACTTCGCCGACGGCGAGGATGTAGACCACGATGGCGCCGATAAGCGTGACGACGTTACCGGTCACGATCGTCTGCTTCGCGCGATCCCAGCCGTGCTGCGTGGCGGAGCGGAACGTCTTGCCCTGCCTGATCTCATCCTTGATGCGCTCGTAGAGCACGACGAAGGAGTCGGCCGTCTGGCCGATACCGATGACCAGACCCGCCATGCCGGCCAGATCCAGCGAGTAGCCAATCCAGCGGCCCAGCAGCACGATCAGCGCGTAGGCCAACGCGGTGGAGACCACCAGCGTAACCAAAGAGATCAAACCGTAGAGGCGGTAGTAGAAGAAGACGAACGCGGCGATGAGCGCGAAGCCCACGGCGCCGGCGATCAAGGCCGCCTCCATGGCCGCCTGGCCGAGCTGCGCCGGGATTGTCTCCACGGTGCCGCCGGGCTCCCCCTGCTCGCCGGCGAAGGAGATCGGCAGCGCACCGTAGCGGAGGTTGTTGGCCAAGGCGTTGGCTTCCTCCTGGGTGAAGTCGCCGGTGATCGAGGTGGCCGAACCATAAGGCGTCGGCGACTGGATGACCGGCGCCGAGATGATCTGCGAGTCCAGCGTGATGGCGATCTGCTGCTGCAGGTACTCGTTGGTCAGCTCCGCCCAGGTCTGCGAACCGTTGACCTCTCCGTCGGTGGAGAAGGCGAAGTTGATCTCCATCTGGCCGGTCTCCGGGTTGAAGCCGCCGGTGATCGGGCGATCGGTGTCGATCTCCTCGCCGGTGAGGCGCTGGCCCGCGGGGTCATCGACGCCCGTGAGCAGCGGCGCGGGCTCCAAGATGTGGGCCTGGCCGGTGGTGGGATCGCAGGTGACCAGCGGGCGGGCCGGATCGTCGGTACCCGCGAGCGGGTCGACGCGGTCCGGGGTGCACTGCAGAAGCGCGCTGGCGGCCGACTGCACGGTCGGGTCATCCGACTGGCGGTGCTCGAGGAGCATGTCGATCTCCTCTTCGCGCCGCTCGCCCGCCTCGATGGAGTTCTCCGGCTCCGGCAGCGGCTCGGCCTCGATGGTCGGGGTTTCCACCGGCTCCATGTCCGGGGCTTGCTGCTGCAAAGAGTTGTTGTACTGGGTAAACAGCTGGTCCAACGACTCCTGGGCTTCCTCCGGCGTGACGACGCCGTATTCCACCCAATCGTTGGCCATCTCTTCCGCGACGCTCGGCAGCTGCAGCGGGTCGGCCATCGCCGGCTGGGCGACGGGCCTGAACAAAAGCTGCGAGGTCTGGCCGACGGCCTGCGCCTGGCTGGCGTCCTCACCGGGGACGGTGATCACCAGCGTGGAGCCGTCAACGACGACGCGGGCGCCGGTCACGCCCATGCCGTTGACGCGGTTTTCCAGGATCTGGCGCGCCTGATCCAGCTGTTCCTGCGTCGGGTTTTCCCCCTGCGGGGCCAGCGTGATGCGGGTACCGCCCTGCAGGTCGATACCGAGGTTAGCGGCGGGCGAGCGGTCTCCGGTGAAAAACACCAGCCCGAAGACCAGCACGAAAAACACGCCGAAGAGGGCTAGCGCGCGCTTCGGCCAGGCGCGGCGCGCACGCCCAATACGTCGATTTTCAGCAGACAAGGTCAATCCTCTTGATGACGGTACCCGTGTGGACACTCAGACCATCGTAGATCATCGGAAATTCTCGGGGTGCTCACCCGAGCCATCTTCCGGCTCGTTGTCGGTGATCTCCTCCGTCTTCTGCGCCTCTACCTGGCGGTTTTCCTGGGTGACGTTGCGCATAACGCCGGCGCGCTCCATCGTGATGATGGTCCCCGGCGCGACCTCCAGATCGACGGTGGTCTCCGCGAGATCCGCGATCCTTCCGTGGAGACCGGCGGCGGTGATGACGTAGTCGTCGACACCCAAGGCCTCCTGCAGCTTGGTTATCTCCGCCTGGTGCTGGCGCTGTTTGCGCATCATCAGGAACGAAGGAATGAAAAACAGGGCGATAATGACAAGAAAAACAATGATCTCCATAGACGCCCAGTGTGCCAGATGGCCGCGCTCATTCTAAACGCGCATTCTATAGGGCTCCCGGCGTGCCCTCCGGCGGAGTGAGGCCGAGATGGTACCAGGCGGCGGCCGTCGCCACGCGGCCGCGCCCCGTGCGGGACATGAGGCCAGCGCGCACCAGGTAGGGCTCGCAGACCTCCTCGACGGTGGTGGACTCCTCCCCCACGGCGATCGCCAGGGTGTTCACGCCGACCGGCCCGCCGCCGTGCCCCCGAATCAGGGCGTCGAGTACCGCCCGGTCGAGGCGGTCGAGGCCTAGATCGTCGACGTCGAAGACCTCGAGCGCGCCCCGGGTGGCGTCCAAGTCGACGTGGCCGTCGGCATGCACGTCGGCGTAGTCGCGCACTCGGCGCAACAACCGGTTCGCGATACGCGGTGTGCCCCGGGAGCGCGAGGCGATCTCGACGGCGGCGTCGTCGGCAATATCCACCCCGAGGATCGCCGCCGCGCGGGTGACCACCTGGGTGAGGTCCTCGGTGTCGTAGAACTCCATCTGCGCGGTAAAGCCGAAGCGATCGCGCAGCGGGCCGGTGAGCATGCCCGCGCGCGTGGTGGCGCCGACCAGGGTAAACGGCGGGATCTCGAGGGGGATCGACGTGGCTCCGGGGCCCTTGCCGACGATCACGTCGATCCGGAAGTCCTCCATCGCCATGTACAGCATCTCCTCGGCGGGACGGGCGATGCGGTGGATCTCGTCGATAAACAACACGTCGCCCTCCATGATGTTGGAGAGCATCGCCGCCAGATCACCCGCGCGCTCCAGGGCGGGCCCGGAGGTCATGCGCAGCGACGTGCCGAGCTCCTGCGCCACGATCATCGCCATGGTGGTCTTGCCCAGCCCCGGCGGGCCGGAGAGCAGGATGTGATCGGGGGTGACACCGCGCTGTCGGGCGCCGGAGAGCACGAGGTGGAGCTGCTCGCGGACCTTCGGCTGGCCGATGAAGTCGTTGAGGGACTTCGGGCGCAGCGACTTCTCCAGGTCCGTATCCCCCTGGTGGCGGTGCGGATCCACGGGCGATTCGGGTACCTCGAACTCGGTGCGTTCGATGTCCGACATCTTCTCGGCTCCTTTACTTGTTCTTTCCTAAAGAGGCGAGCGCCTTCTTCAGCGCCGCGGAGGTATTAAGCTCCGGTTCCGCCGCCAGCACGAGCTCGACGGCCGGGGTGGCCACCCGTTCGGTGAAGCCGAGCCCCACCAGGGCCTCGGTGACCTGCGCGGCGACCTGGGTGGCCTGCGGGTCGAGCGCCGGGCCGGTGTCGGGGCTGGGCTCGGACGGGAGGTACTCGCTGACTTTATCCTTGAGCTCGACGACCATCCGGTCCGCCATCCGCTTGCCCACGCCCGGCACCGTCTGCAGCGTCTTAGCGTCCTGGTTGGTCACGGCCGTGGAGATCTCCGCCGGCTCTAAGGTGCCAATCACCGCCAGCGCCAACTTCGGGCCCATCCCGGAGAGCGTCTGCAGCAAGAGAAACATGCGTCGCTCTTCATCGGAGACGAAGCCGTAGAGGGTCATGGCGTCTTCGCGCACCGCCAGGTGGGTGAGCACCCGGGTGTTCTCGCCGCGACGCAGGCGGGCGAGGGTGCGCGGCGTCGCCAAGAACTGGTAGCCCACCCCCGCGCACTCCATGACGGCGTGATCCGGGGCGATCGAGACGACTTCGCCGTTCAGCGAGGCGATCACTGCTTGCTCCTTTGCTCTAGTCTGCGCTTGAACTCCCGAGTGCGGGCTGCCACCTGCTTCTCGCGGGCCAAGGCCGGGGCCCGCCAGCAGTGGCAGACCGCCAGCGCCAAAGCGTCGGCGGCATCCGCCGGCTTCGGGGCCTCAGAAAGGCCGAGGATGCGGGTGATCATCGTGGTCATCTGCTGTTTGTCGGCCCGCCCGTTGCCGGAGATCGCCTTTTTGACCTCCGACGGCGTGTAGTGGTGCACGGGTATGTCGCGCCGCGCGGCCGCCAGGATGAGCACTCCGACGGCGTGGGCGGTGTACATGACCGTCGAAACGTTGCCGCGCTCGAAGAGGCGCTCGATGGCGACGACGTCGGGGCGGTAGTCGTCCAACCACTCCTCCACCGCATCGGAGATGCGGGTGAGCCGGTTGCCGAGCTCCGCGTCGCTGGGGGTGCGCACGACGCCGACAGCCACCGGAATGACTGCCCGGCCCCGTCCGGCCTGCACCACCGACAGCCCACAGCGAGTCAGCCCCGGGTCGATGCCCATGACCCGCAAACCCTCCAGGTTCACGTCCTCAGCCCCGCGATCTAGGAGTTGAGCTCCGCGAGCACCTCGTCAGAAAGCTCCATGTTGGTGTGGACGTCCTGGACATCGTCGGAGTCCTCGAGGGCGTCGATCAGCTTCTGGACCTTCTTGGCGTCCTCGAGCTCCAGCGGAACTTGGACCGAGGCGCGGAAGTCGATGCCGGAGTCTTCGACGTCGATGTTTTCCTTCTCGAGGGCCTGGCGGACGTTCGGGACGTCGCTCGGCTGGCAGACGATCTCGAAGAACTCGCCGTTGAGGGTGACTTCCTCGGCGCCGTCCTCGAGCACGGCGGCCAACACGTCGTCTTCTTCCAAGTCCCCCTTGGGGATGACGACGTAGCCAATGCGCGTGAACAGGTAGGACACGGAGCCGGACTCGCCTAGGTTGCCGTTGTTCTTGTTCATCGCGGTGCGCACCTCGGCGGCGGCGCGGTTGCGGTTATCAGTCAAGCACTCGATGAGCATGGCCACGCCGTTCGGGCCGTAGCCCTCGTAGGTGGTCTGCTCCCAGTTCGCGCCGCCTTCTTCCTCGCCGGCGCCGCGCTTGCGGGCACGCTCGATGTTGTCACCGGGGACCGAGGCCTTCTTGGCCTTCTTGATCATGTCATCCAGAGTCGGGTTGCCCGCCGGATCGCCGCCCCCGGTGCGTGCGGCCACCTCGATGTTCTTCACGAGCTTCGCCCACTCTTTACTGCGCTTCTTATCGTTCGCAGCCTTCTTATGCTTCGTGGTCGCCCACTTGGAATGCCCTGCCATGAATTCAGCGTCCTTTCGCGCTAGAGAACGGAAACGAGTATACGCAGCCTATTTTTCTCCGACCCCTACTGGTCGCGGTGGGTGCGCGTCAGTCCCTCCTGGGTGACCATAGCGACGAGGCGGCCCTGCGCGTCAAAGATCCGGCCGTGGGTCAACGCACGGCCGCCGGCTGCCGACGGCGACACCTGATCATAAAGCAACCACTCGTCTGCCCGGAACGGGCGCAAAAACCACATCGCGTGGTCGAGCGAGGCCATCTGCACCTTATGGCCTGGATGCGGCACCAGGGAAGAATGCAGAAGCGTCATGTCCGACATGTAGGCCAAGGTGCAGACGTGGAACGTCAAATCATCCGGCAGGCGCCGACGCGAACGGAACCACACCACCTGCTGGCTCGGGGTGTAGGGGCTGATGCAGGGATAGGTGACAACTGATCTGGCTCGGTTACCCCGGGCCTGGAAGGATTGTCATCATGCCCAAGCCGTATCCCAAAGAGTTCCGCGACGATGTGGTCCGCGTTGCCCAGAACAGGGACGAGAACACCACGCTGGCCGAAGTAGCTGCTGATTTCGGTCTGCATGAAGGGACCATCCGCAAATGGGTCCGCCAGGCCGAACTGGACGCCGGAAACCCCAATGACCGCAAACCTGGCCTGACCACTGAGGAGAGGGACGAGCTGCGCGCCCTGCGCCGCCGCAACCGCACCCTGGAGCAGGAGCTGGAGGTGATGCGACGGGCTGCTGCCTACTTCGGCCAAGCTCAGATCCCGTCAAAATGAAGTACCCGCTCGTCCGCGATCTCGCCGCTTCAGGAATCCCTGTGGCGGTGACGTGCCGGGTGCTGAAGATCACCCGCCAGCCCTATTACCGGTGGCTGGCCAACCCCATCACCGACGCCGAATGGGAAGAGGCCCACCGGCTCAATGCCCTGATCGATGCTCACCGTGATGATCCTGAGTTCGGGTACCGATACCTGGCCGACACCGTGGAGGAGGTCGCCGGGGTCCACATGGCCCACCGCACCGCCTGGCGGCTCTGCGCCTCTCAGGGCGTGTTCTCGGTGATCAGCAAGCGTAAGAAGGGCAAGGGAACCCGCCCCGGGCCACCGGTCCACGATGATTTGGTGCAGCGGCAGTTCAGCACCGTGAAGAAAGTCAACGAAGTGTGGTTCACCGATATCACCGAACACCACACCGGTGAGGGCAAGCTGTATCTGTGCGCGATCAAAGACGCCTGCTCCAGGCGGATCATCGGCTATTCCATCGACACCAGGATGAAGTCCTCATTGGCGGTGCGGGCCCTGAATAACGCCGTGGCGAACAGGGCTCGATCTGGCGCTGAGGTGGGCGGATGCATAGTCCACAGCGACCGCGGGTCTCAATTTCGAGCAAAGAAGTTCCTCCGGGCTCTGGAGCATCACAGCCTGGTCGGCTCGATGGGCAGAGTCGGTGCTGCCGGAGACAATGCCGCGATGGAGAGCTTCTTCAGCCTGCTGCAGAACAACGTCCTCGACGCGAAGCCCTGGGCCACCCGCGAGGAACTTCGGAGCTCTATAGTCCGGTGGATCGAGAGGACTTATCACCGAAGAAGGAAGCAGAAGGAACTCGGGAAATTGACCCCGGTCAAGTTCGAGGAGAAACTACTGACCCAGGCCCTGACTCTAGCGGCCTGAACAGAAAACCCAACCTGTCACCCGTTCCTGCATCAGCCCCGTACTTGTTGTGCTCGTACTGGTCCGAGGGGACGATCCGGATGTCCCAGTCCTTCCACTCCTCTAATAACGCCCGCGAGGTATCCGGCAAGGTGCGATCGTCGCGGCCGATCTCCTCCGGGGCGGGCACGGTGCGCATGAGGTCCGAGTGCTCCGGGCCGACGTCATCGTTGCGGTGGAAAGAGGCCTGCATCTCGAAGATCGTCTCGCCGTTTTGCACGGCGCTGACCTTGCGGGTGGCGAAACTACGCCCATCCCGGATGCGATCGACGAGGAAAATCGTCGGCTCCGACGCGCGACCCGGGCGGACGAAATAACCGTGCAGCGAGTGCACGTCTTTCTTTTCGACGGTACGCGTTGCCGCGACCAACGCCTGCGCGGCGACCTGCCCGCCGAACGTGCGGGGCAGCACGGATTCCACGGCGGTGCCCCGGTAGATGTCGGCGTCGAGACGCTCGAGGCTGAGAATGTCCCGAATATCAGTCATGGGATCCACACTACCGAGGACTGTTGCGGGGTTGGGCGAATCGACTTTTCACGTATCAACGGTGTCGACATCCGCTAACAATCAAACTGAATCGAGCAACGGCAGACGGGAACATACGTACCTTTTGGAGGCTTTCCCCTATTGCCCGAGGCAGTATGCCATGCTAACTTTAGAACAGGTGATCGAATCTTGATCGGGGGCAGGCGGTGGCCGATGAGTACACACAAGCGCTGGATTATCTGCGTTTATTGGCGCAGCAGGAACTCGCCCGGTGGTGGGCACGCCAGGGCGAAGACGTGATTACAAGCGACGAGTTAAGAAAGGACATCGCCGGCCTCGCCGATCGGTACGGAGAACAGGCGGGCTACGCCGCGGTGGAGTACTTAGTGCTCTCGCGCTCGTTCAGCGATGAGTTGAAAGGGCAAGGGTTTCCGGATCGCGCCCCTCCGGATAAAGAAGTAGAGCGAAGAAGAACCCAGCTCCGGGCTATACTTCTCTACCACTCTAAGGCTGATCCAGTATTGCGGGCTCAGGCGAAAACTGCACTGGATAGTGTGGTCGCCCGCCTCGTGGCGCTTCCCACAGACGAAGAGGCAACCCTAGGAGGTAGGGCGTTTGCTCGTATCCCAGCGCCCGGGGCGTGTGGGTTTTGTTTCATGCTCGCCTCCCGCGGTGCGGTTTATACACGCGAGGCGGTAGGCCGCGCGAATAAGCATCATCCCGGATGCCAGTGTCTGGGTATCGAGTGCCAGCGCGACGAGTCCGATCTACCGCGGATTAATTGCGATCTGAGAAAGCGTTACCAGGTGTTGTCGCGCGAGTTGGGCTATCCGCCGAATGCGGCGGCGTGGGAACACTATCGCCGTGCGTCGAAACAGCAGGCCGAGGGGCAAGAATGGCCGTTAACCCTGTATGCGAAGGTGCCGAAGTACACCAAGGGTGGGTTCTCGCAGGTATTCAAAGGCGAGAGGCTACCACCGTTAGACAAGATGCCCGGCCACGTGCTCAACGGGTGGAAGGATCAGCCCGGCCGTAATGGTGAGGGCAGGCCTCATGGAGAAGGGTTATCTTAAGGGCACAGGTGGGATTCTATGCGTACGGGTGCTTCTAGATTCGATAGAAACTGGCGAAACCAGCAGATAGTCGACGCGGTGAGAGATGTCTTGGAAGAACCGGAGTTTTATGCAGCTAAAAGGGTTAAACGTGTTGTTTGGGTAAAGAGATGATCAGGGTGGAATACAACGTACTCCCTGACGGTGTCATGACCTTCAAGACGGCCTACCCAGAGCCCCAACTTCTAAAGGAGTGGGGCAAGAATGTTAAGCGACGATGAGATTTATTGGCAGATGAGAGCGCTTCTCCCTTCGTCGGTTGACGCAGCTTTATCCCAAGGGAATCTCACAGCAGGAGAACCCGAATTTGCTGTATCTGGACTGTTGGACGAAGCCTACTCAGAAGGAAGCTTTAAGGATGCTTGAGCGGCAGGGGTCCTAGACCCGTTGAACGGGTTTTGTTGAGCAGCCACGCAGTTTCGGTTAGCCCAACCCCCTCAACCCCCACTGATCTCGAAGAACTCCGGCAGCGGCGCCGAACCAGCCAACCGACACGCTCGCACCACCGGCCGCAAACGCAGCGCCCGCGTATCGGCGACAGCCTCGTTATAAAAACGCTGCGCCAAACGCACGCGGGTGGTCGCATCGACAAGGATGGCCGGCGGATCGTCGATGAGCGCAATCTCCTCCTCCACCCGACGCTCCGCCGCGGCGCGCTCGCCAAGGCCGCGGGGGCTGAGACGGAGCGCTTCGACGCCTGCGGCCACCTCGCTTGCCGACGGCCGCAACGCCGCCAACACCCCCGCCCGGCGATCGAGTGCGGCCTCCAGCGCCCAGCGCGCGGCGTCGGTACGGATATGCAGCCGGTTGAGCCGCTGGGCAGTGAAGTAGGCCCACATCAGCGCCACGACCACGACCAGAGCGAGTAGGAACCAGAGCCACATCATCGCCTCTTTTCCACCCCCACCGTGGTACCGTCGGCGACCGTCTCGTAGACACGCAGCACCTGCCCCGCGACGGTGTCCCAGTCGAAGCGATGCGCACGGCGGCGCCCTTTCTCGATAAGCGTGCGGCGGGCGGCGGGGTCGTCGATAAGTTTCCGCAGCTCAGCGGTCAAATCCTCGGTCGAACCGACGGGAAAAAGCCGGCCGGCGCCGTCGAGTACGCGGGCAAAAGCCTCCAGGTCGCTGGCCACAACCGCGCATCCGGCCGCCATCGCCTCGACGAGGACGATGCCGAAGGACTCGCCGCCGGTGTTCGGGGCCACGTAGATATCGGCACGCCCGAGGATGCGGGCCTTGTCTTCCTCGCTGACGCGGCCCACAAAATCTACCCCCGGCACCTCGCGGTGCGCTCCCCCGCCGATGACGGTGACGCGCACCTCGCGCTCTAAGCCCTCCAGCGCCCGCAGGAGGATCTCGAGGCCTTTGCGCGGCTCGTCGATACGCCCGAGGAAGACGATCTCCACCTTTTCAGAGCTTGTCGGCGCAGCACTAAAACGCGCCGTGTCGATGCCGTTGGGAATCAGTACGGGATCGCGGCCGAGCTGCTCGACCTGCCAGCGCCGAGCCAGCTCGGAGACCGCGATACCCGCGCGAATCTTCTCCAAGTACGGCGTGAGCCAGCGCCGAGCGAGCCGCAGGACTAAAGACGACGCCGCCGATGCGTGATACGTCGCCACGATGGGCCCGCGGGCGGCGAGCAGGGCGTGCAGCGAAAAGCTCGGCGAGTTGGGTTCGTGGATGTGCAGGACGTCGAAACGCCCCTGCGCGAGGAACTTCTGCACGCGGCGGTGCACCAGCGGGCCGAAGGCGAGGCGCGCGACGGAGCCGTTGTAGCGGATCGGGAAGGAGCGCCCGCCTTTGATGACGTAGTCGGGAAGCTCGGTGGACTCTCGTGCTGGACCGATGACCTGCACGAAGTGCCCCCGTGCGCGCAGCGCCTCGGCGAGATCTAGGACATGGGCCTGCACCCCGCCCGGTTGGTCGAAAGAATAGGGACACACGATTCCAACGCGCACGCTAGTCCGCCTTTTTCGCCTTCTTCGGCACGTCCGCCACCCACAGCGGCTGCAGCATGTGCCAGTCGGTGGGGTGCGCGCGGATGTTCTCGGCGAACTCGTCGGCGATGCGCTGGGTGGTCTCGGCCACCGTGGTGACCTCGACCGGCTCGTTGGCTTTCAGGCCCCAGCCGTCGTCGGTGAACCAGGCGTGCACGACGTGGATGTTAGCTCCGGTTTCGATCGCCAGCTGCGCGGTGCCGGCCGGGAAGGTCGCGGTCTCGCCGAAGAACTCCACCTCGATGCCGGACTGCTTGAGATCGCGCTCGCCGAGGAGGCAGACGACGCCGCCGTCGATAAGCACCTCCTTGAGGCGAGAAAACGGCGGGCGGTCGCCGGAGTGCGCGAGCACCTCGAAGCCGAGCTCCTCGCGGTAGTCCACAAACGCCTGATACAAGGCCTCAGGCTTGACTCTTTCGGCAACGGTGGCGAAGGACGTGTAGTTCTTCACCAGCCACATCCCCGCCATGTCCCAGTTGCCGGTGTGCGGCAGCACGAGGATCACCCCGCGCCCGCGCGCCAGCGAACGCTCGAAGGTCTCTCGCCCGCTCACCCCGGCGGTCAGTCGCCGGTGCAGGTCGGGATCCGCGGCGATGCGCGGCAGGCGAAACGCCTCCATCCAGTAACGGGCATAGGAGCGCAGGGCATCGCGCACGAGTGCGCGCGTGACGTTTTCCGCACCCACCACGCGTGTTAGGTTCCGGCGCAGCTGTTCCATGCCGCGGCCGTCGTCGCTGGCTTTATCGGCCGCCCAGCGAAACACGCGGGCGACCAGCGGGCGCGGCAGCAGGCCCACGACCTTCCACCCCATAAGGTAGCCGGCCGCGGCGAACTCGCGGGCGCGCAGCAGACGCAGGATCTCCGACATGGCCTTCCTAACGTTGCGCTCGCGTCTCGACGGGCGGCGCAATCCTCTCCCGCCCATTCGGCGAGGTCAAGGCCATATGGAAGCGCTGGCCCACGGTGAACACGGAACCGATCAACAGCACCCAGATCGCGATCTCCAGCGCATAGGGCACGCCGAAGCCCTGCAGGCCGAGGCCAACTAGGCCGATGATGAGCCGCTCGGGGCGCTCGATGAGCCCGCCGACCATCCGCAGCCGCGAGGCCTCGCCGCGCGCCTTGATGTAGCTGATGACCTGCGAGGCCACCAGCACCCCGAAGGAGGCGGCGACGACGGCCTGGTGCGCGTCGTGGACATAGACGAGCCACCACGTGATCGCGGCGAAGATGGCGCCGTCGGTGATGCGGTCGCACGAGGCGTCGAAAGTCGCGCCGAAGCGCGTGCCTCCCCCGCTGAGGCGGGCCATGGTGCCGTCGACCATATCGAGGGCGGAGATCAGGCCGATGATCAGCGCGGCCGGCACGAGAAGATCGAGCGGGATGAGCACCAGCGCGGTGATCACCGGGATGATCGTGCCGACTAGCGTGACCGCATTCGGGGTGAGGCCTGCGTCCAAGAGCTTGCGCGCCACCGGTTCGATGACGACGCTCGCGGTCTTGCGTCCGTGCACGCTAAGCACGCTCGGCACCGTCCTCGGCGTCGAGCGTGGCCCACTCTTCGGCGAGCAGGCGGCGGGTATCGGACAGTAACATGGGCAGCACCTTCGTGTTGTCCAGAACGGTCATGAAGTTCGAATCACCCTGCCAGCGCGGCACGACGTGCATGTGCAGATGATCGCCGATCGAGCCGCCCGAGGCACGCCCCAGGTTAAAGCCTACGTTGATCGCCTCCGGGTGGGAGACGCGCTTGATAACGCGCACCGCCTTCTGGGCGAAAGCCATGAGCTCCGTCGACTCCGCCTCCGTGAGATCTTCCAGCTCCGCCGTCTTGCGATAGGGCACCACCATGAGGTGTCCCGCGTTATACGGATACAGGTTCAACAAGGCATAGACGCTCTCGCCGCGGGCGATGATGAGCGCCTCCTCGTCCGACTTCTGCGGGGCTGCGACGAAAGGATCGCGCGGCTTGTTCTCGCTTGTCGACGGCTGCTTCGTCAGATACGACGCCCGATACGGCGCCCACAACCGGGCCAGCCGGTCCGGGGTGCCGATACCGGTGTCGACGTACTGGTGGCTATTTTCTTCGCTGCGCAAAGGCTTCCTCGTTCGGTTGTGCGTTGACGCGGTCGGTGACCCAGTTGGTGATCAGCTCGATCGCCTCGGCCACCGGCACGCCGTTGATCTGGGAGCCGTCGAGGAAGCGGAAGCTCACGGCGTCGGCGGTGACGTCGCGCTCGCCGGCCACCAGCATGAACGGGATCTTGTTGGTGGTGTGGTTGCGGATCTTCTTCTGCATTCGGTCATCGGAGGTATCCACCTCGGCGCGGATACCCTTCTTCCGCAGCTTTTGGGCGACCTTCTCCAAGTGTGGGATGAACTCGTCGGCCACCGGAATGCCCATGACCTGGTGCGGAGCCAGCCAGGCCGGGAACGCGCCGGCATAGTGCTCCACCAGCACGCCGAAGAAACGCTCGATGGAACCGAACAGTGCGCGGTGAATCATGATCGGGCGGCGCCGGCTGCCGTCGGAGGCGGTGTACTCCAGATCGAAGCGCTCGGGCAGGTTGAAGTCCAGCTGCACTGTGGACATCTGCCAGGTACGCCCGATCGCGTCGCGGGCCTGCACCGAGATCTTCGGGCCGTAGAACGCCGCGCCCGCCGGGTCCGGCACCAGCTCCAACCCGGAGCGCTCTGCCACCGAGCGCAGGATCTCGGTGGAGCGCTCCCAGACGTCGTCGTCGCCGATGTACTTCTCCGGGTTCTTGGTGGACAGCTCTAGGTAGAAGTCATCCAGGCCGTAGTCCTTGAGCAGCGACAGGATGAACTCGAGCACGCTGGTCAGCTCGTCTTCGAGCTGGTCTTCGGTGCAGTAGATGTGGGCGTCATCCTGCGTAAATCCGCGGGCGCGGGTCAGTCCGTGCACCACGCCTGACTTCTCGTAACGGTAGACCGTACCGAACTCGAAGAGCCGCAGCGGAAGCTCGCGGTAGGAGCGGCCGCGGGAGGCATAGATCAGGTTGTGCATCGGGCAGTTCATCGGCTTGGCGTAGTAATCAGTCTCGCCGTCGAGCTGCATCGCCGGGAACATGCCGTCCGCATACCAGTCGAGGTGGCCCGACTTCTGGAACAGCTCGCCCTTGGTGATGTGCGGGGTGTTGACGAAGGAGTAGCCGGCCTCTAGGTGTCGACGCCGCGAGTGCTCCTCCATCTCCAAGCGGATGATGCCGCCATCCGGGTGGAAGACCGGGAAGCCAGAGCCGATCTCATCCGGGAAGGAGAACAGGTCCAGCTGGTTGCCCAGGCGCCGGTGGTCACGC
Source organism: Corynebacterium yudongzhengii (assembly GCF_003065405.1). NCBI lineage: Bacteria > Bacillati > Actinomycetota > Actinomycetes > Mycobacteriales > Corynebacteriaceae > Corynebacterium > Corynebacterium yudongzhengii. The sequence goes on along the minus strand of NZ_CP026947.1, from coordinate 1,069,587 downwards.
TTTTCGGCCTCGGCGACCATGTGCTCGTACTCGGCGAGCTTCTCCTTCGACTCCCAAGCGGTGCCGTAGATGCGCTGCAGGCCGGCGTTTTTCTGATCGCCGCGCCAATACGCGGCCGAGGAGCGAGTGAGGCTGAACGCCGGGATGTAGCGGGTAGTCGGGACGTGGGGGCCGCGGCACAGATCGTGCCACTCGGTCTCCTCGGTGCGCGGGTTGACGTTGGCGTAATAGGTCAGCTCGCCCTGGCCGACCTCGGTGGCCTCGTCGGACGACGGGTCGACGTTGCCCTTGTCCTCCACGAGCTCGAGCTTGAAAGGCTCGTCGCGAAGATCCTGCGCCGCCTCCTCGGTCGAGGCATAGACGCCGCGGACGAACTTCTGGCCCGACTTGATGATCTTCTTCATCGTCTTCTCGAGCTTCTTCAGATCCTCCGGGGTGAAGGGCTCGTCGACCTGGAAGTCGTAGTAGAAGCCGTTGTCAATGGCGGGGCCGATGCCCAGCTTCGTGCCCGGGAACTCCTTCTGCACCGCCTGGGCTAGGACGTGGGCACACGAGTGCCGGATCACGCCGCGGCCCTCCTCGGTGGAGGCCGGGATGGGGGTGAACTCACCGTCGGTATCCGGCACGTGCGCGAGATCGCGCAGCTGACCCTGCGCGTCTTTCACGCACACGATGGCGTCCGGGCCCTTGCGCGGAAGATCGAATTCCCGCATCGCGGCGCCCACCGGAGTGCCCGCAGTGACCAAAAAAGGCTCCGGGGCGAAAATCTCCTGGGGGACGTCGCTCTTTTCGACGGTGGTCATCGGCGCTCCTTCTTGCATAGAAATGGCGTTTTCATATCGTAGCGCGCTAGTCACGAAATGCAGGAGGCGGGCTACTCCAGCAGCGACTGCGCCCAATAGGCATCCCGATCCCTACCCACGCCCGGCGGGATCCAATACGCGGCCGAGCCGATATGCGTGATCCACTCGTTGAGGAGATCACGCTCGTCGAGACGCTTTTGGATGGGCACGAACTGCTCGTGCGGGTCCTTCTGGAAACAGATGAACACCAGCCCGGAGTTGGAGAGCTGGTCGCCAGGCACCGGGGGCAGGTCGTAGTTATAGGACCGGCGCAGAAGGCGCTGCTCGGGGTGGCCTGCCGGCGGGTGGGCGCGGGCGGCGTGGCTGTTGCGGTCGATGACCGGCAGGCCGTAGTCGTCTGTGGCGTGGAGGTCGATGTCATCGAACTCGCCGCCGCCGCTGAGCGGGGCGCCGTCGTCGAGACGCCGGCCGACCGCGTTCTCGCGAGACGCCCGGTCCAGCTCCTCCCAGGTATCCAAGTTCATCCGGATGCGGCGGACCACCATGACGGTGGAATCCCGAGCCCAGTCGGGGCCGTCGTCGATCCAGACCTGCTCGGCGAAATCCTCGACGCCGCGCGGGTTGACCGAGCCGTCGAGCTGGCCGAACAAGTTGCGCGGGGTCGGACTCTCCCCGGAGGTGCCGTGGGCATTGAGGAAGCCCTGCTGCATCCAGCCAGTGGACACATACGTCTTAGAGCTGCGAACCATATGCCGGGTGGCGTGGCTCACCGTCGTGGGATCGTCTCCGCAGATCTGCAGCACCAGATCGGTCTGCCCCCAGTTTTCCTCCAGCTCATCGAGCTCGAAGGCCGGGATCGGGTCGAGAAAGCCGGGGCGCTTTTCCCCGATGATCTCGAAGACACGCGGTCCGATGCCGCAGGTGATGGTGAGGTTGGCGGGGCTTGCCGACATCTCCGGTTCCAGGCTGCCCGGCGGGGTCTCCCCCTGACACAGCGCGCGGGCATCCGAGGTCCACAGCTTGAGCAGGCGTTGTACGTCCTCGCGACTTGCACCGGCGTGAAAGTCGAAGCCCACGAGGTTGAGGTGCGCCTGGTGCGGAGTGGAGATACCGGCCTGGTGCGCGCCGTCGAAAGACACCGTGTACTCGGCAAGGTAGCTGTGTTCGTCGAACTCTTCGGCGTCACGACGCATCGCCGCCGCCTGCGCCGGGGCCTGGCCACCGCGGGCGATCAGAGCCGCCGACGCCGCGACCGTGCCTCCGGCGACGAGGAAACCGCGCCGACTGACTTCAGACATGGCTAGTGCCCCATCAGGTGGCCGTCTTCTCCGTAGGACTCATCGCCGGCGCCCATGGTGCGCACCGGGATGTCCTTGACCTCGACGTCATCGCCCTCGGCCAACTCGATGGTCAGATCGATGGTCTCGCCCGCCGGGATCTCCTCGGGGTAGCCCATGATCATGAAGTGATCGCCGCCCGGCTGCAGGGTGCGGGTCTCGCCGGCGGCAATCACCAGCGGCTCCGACATCTTTTGCATGGTGCCGTCGACCACCTCGTGGATCTCGTAGTGGGCGTCGCCCAGGCTCGTGGTGAAGCCCTCGATGGTCACGTCCTCTTCGGAGTTGTTGACCAATTCGCCGAAGATGCCGGTCATCTCCTGATCGGCGCCCTTCTCGCGCACGACGGCGTCGGTGAACTCGAGGCCGTCGGCGGAGGCCTCCACGTCCGGGTCGACCTCCTGGTTGTCCGGGGCCGGATTCTCGTTCTGCGGGGAGCACGCAACGAGCAGGCTACCGGCAACGACGACAGAAACGAGGGTCTTCAGGTTCTTCATGGTGAAGGGTCTTTCTCTTTAGTGCTGATTGGGATCGTCGTGCTGGGTGCGCTCGTCGAGCTCGCGGGAGACCTTGCCCCGGCGCACGGCGAGCACCACCACGGCGATGAGCGCCAACACGCCGGCGATCGCGACGAGGATGCCCACCGGGCCTGCCAGCACGGAGTCTTCCTCCTCCGCAGCGGCCGGCTCGGCGTTGTCCGCGTTGTCGGCGGCCGGCTCGGCCTCGCCGGCGACCTCGAACGTGGTTTCGCCGCGGGTGGCGTGGCCGTCGGAGGAGGTGATCTGGAAGCCGATGCGGTACTCGCCGGCGCCGGCGTCGAGGTCGTCCGGCAGGTCGACGGTCAAAAAGCGGCCGTCGATCTCCGGTTCGCCGGTGTGCAGGACTTCCCCGCTGTCTGCCTCCGAGAGGGCGAAGGTGTTGAAACCCTCGCGAGGAACGGCGGAGAACTCCAAGGTGACGGAGTCTGGGAACTCCTCGACGGTCTCCCCGTCCGCGGGGTCTCCCCCCACGACGACGTCATGGGTAAAAGCCACCGGAGCAGCTAAAGCAAATGCGGCGGCGGTGCCCGTGGCGACGAGCGCGCGCAGCGGGGTCCGGGCTGAGGTCATGTCGGTTTCATCCTCCGAATGGTTGATCTACCTGTGCATCCATCGTAGCGCCCGCGGTGGGCGTCGACGGTCGCCCCACTGGTCGTGTCCATCTCTAAGAAAGTTCCCGGACACTCAAAATTCATAAAACCAAGCACGAAAAAAGCCGCAGGCGAACCTGCGGCGTGATCGTGGTCCCAGCTGGGATCGAACCAGCGACCTTTCCGGTGTGAACGGAACGCTCTTCCACTGAGCCATGGGACCTTGCTCGAAGCAATTTAGCACGCGGACATCGCTGACTCCTAATCAGCAGGTCGCGCCGCAGGCGAGTTCTGCCAAGAAACCTACTCCAGCCACCTGATTTGGTGACGCCGGTGGCAGTTAGCTAAAGTTTGTTTCCGCACCACGCAGTGCGATGCGGATGTAGCGCAGTTGGTAGCGCATCACCTTGCCAAGGTGAGGGTCGCGAGTTCGAGTCTCGTCATCCGCTCTCATCTCCACCACGTCGGTGGGGATTTGTTTCCGCGCGATTAGCTCAGCGGGAGAGCGCTTCCCTGACACGGAAGAGGTCACTGGTTCAATCCCAGTATCGCGCACTCAGTACCCACCTGTGGGTGACTGAATGCGGATGTAGCGCAGTTGGTAGCGCATCACCTTGCCAAGGTGAGGGTCGCGAGTTCGAGTCTCGTCATCCGCTCTGGTACTTTTCTTCAGAAAGGTCGCCAATAGAGGCGGTATCGCCACGGTGGAATGGCCGAGTGGTGAGGCAACGGTCTGCAAAACCGTGCACACGGGTTCGATTCCCGTTTCCACCTCCAATACAACAGTATTACGCGCGATTAGCTCAGCGGGAGAGCGCTTCCCTGACACGGAAGAGGTCACTGGTTCAATCCCAGTATCGCGCACTCAGTACCCACCTGTGGGTGACTGAATGCGGATGTAGCGCAGTTGGTAGCGCATCACCTTGCCAAGGTGAGGGTCGCGAGTTCGAGTCTCGTCATCCGCTCCATGAATACTCTGTTCGGACCCACCGAGGCCGGATACGGCTCCGTTCGCGCCATCTATGCCATGACCGCGAACGGAGCCTTTGCTATTGGTAGCTCGTCGACAGGCATCGGCGACGACACCGACGCCGCTCTCCTCGCCCACGCCCGCAGCTGGGCCGATTGCGTGCTCGTCGGATCCCAGACCGTTAAGGACGAGGACTACTCCGGCGCCGTCGTCTCTGCCGCGGAGCAAAAGGCCCGCATCGACCGCGGGCAGGCGCCGGTGCCCCCGATCGCCGTGCCGACGAACTCGCTCGATCTCGACCCGGCCGCGAAGTTCTTCACCGACACCGAGGCCGCTCCCCTGCTGCTGACCTCTTCTGAGCACCGCCCCGCAGCGCTTCTCGAGGCCGGCGCCCGCATCCTCGCCTGCAACACCGAAAGCCCGCACGCGATCCTGCAGGTACTGAGAGAGCAGGGCTACGAGAAGATCATGCTCGAAGGCGGCCCGGGGCTTTTCGCGCAGTTCATGCGGGCGGAGCTTGTCGACGTCGCCTACATCACCGTGGCCCCACGCTGGACGGCGAACACCCTCGGCGAGGACGGTTTTCCCGACAGCGAGCTCATCCTCGATAACGTGGCCTCCTCCGAAACGGGGTGCGTGTTTCTGCGCTACCGGCGCGCCTTAAACGACTAGCGTGAGCCAGTGTGGATACACCTGTCGATCGTCTCTTCGCTGCCCGCGCGCCACTGAGCGGACCGTGGCTTAAAGACCGCACCGGCACTCACGGAAACGCCCTGCTCAACGCCATCGCCTGGCCGTTGTCCGTGCTGCTGGTGCTGTATACGGTGTTCGTGCTCGCGGTCAATGGGGCAGTCACAGACGACTTCACGACGGTCTATAGCGCCGTGCGCCGCTTCCTCGACGGCGCGCCGGTCTACGACGAGGTCTATCACTACGTCGACCCTCACTACCTCTACAACCCGGGTGCCACTCTCCTGCTAACCCCGATGGGGCTCTCGGAGCACTTCGCGCTATCGCGGATGGTGTTCATCATCGTCAACGCGGCGGCGATCGTCGCCGCGCTCGTCGCCTTGGTGCGCGCCTTCGGCCACCGGTTGAGCTCCGCGCTCTTGCCGGTCGCGATCGCTGTGGCCTTTTCCACCGAGGCGGTGCGCAACACGCTGATCTTCACCAACATCAACGGCATCCTGCTGCTGGTGTTCGTGGGCTTTCTGCTCACGTGGCTGGCGGGCTATCGCTGGGTGGCGGGTCTGCTGCTGGGCGTGGCGATCGTCATCAAACCCATGTTCTTGCCGCTGTTGTTTTTGCCGCTGGTCCGGCTGGATGTGCGCACCATCGGTGCGGCCGTCGCGGTGCCGGTGGTAACGAACCTCCTGGCGTGGCCGCTGATGGCGGATGCGTGGGCGTATGTCGATAAGGTGATGCCTTATCTCTCGATCACGCGGGATTATGCCAACGCCTCGCTGCCGGGGCTGGCGGTCTACTTCGATCTCCCCACGCCGCTCTACGTCTTGGCGTGGGGAGCGATGGCGGTGCTGTGCGGCGTCGGTACGCTGGCGCTGCTGCCGTGGCGGCGTAGCGACGAGCTGCTCTGGGCCACCACCACCTCCGCCCTGCTGCTCACCGGCGTGTTCCTGCTGTCCTCTCTGGGCCAGCAGTACTACTCCCTCATGCTCTTCCCGTTCATGTTCACCGTCCTCCTGCGCGTCTCCGCGCTGCATAGCATGCCGGCATGGATCGCGCTGGTGCTCGTGCTGGCCCCGCTGAGCTTCACTACCAACTACGCGCCGGTGGCCGGCCGGTGGATCGGCACGTTCATCGCCACCGCTGGCTGGGCGCTGCTCATCACCGTCATCTGCGTCACCGCACTGGCGTGGCTTAAGCACTCGGGAATTATCGGCCGCCGGCACATGTTTACGCGGGTAGGGCCCGAAGAAAGGGGAAATCATGACTGACTTCAACCTCATCGCTGACGCCGAGTGGCGTAAGCGTTTATCTCCGGAGGAATACCACGTACTGCGCCAGGGCGGCACGGAGCCGCCGGGCATCGGTAAGTACACCAACACCACCACCGAGGGGGTGTACTCCTGCCGCGCCTGCGGGACCGAGCTGTTTCGGTCCACGGAGAAGTTCGAGTCCCACTGCGGGTGGCCGTCGTTCTTCTCCCCGGCAGACAGCGGCAAGGTCATCGAGCGACAGGACACCTCGCTGGGCATGGTGCGCACCGAGGTGCTGTGCGCGAACTGCGGGTCGCACTTAGGCCACGTCTTCGCCGGCGAGGGCTATGACACGCCGACCGATTTGCGCTACTGCATCAACTCGATCTGCCTCGACCTCGACGAGCGCCCGCTGGAGTAGCCAGTTAGGGCAGCGCGTTGACCAGGGTGGCGGCGTCGACGCGGCGGCCGCTGAAGAAGGGGATCTCCTCGCGCACGTGCCGGCGGGCCTCGGTGTAGCGCATGGTGTGCATGAGATCGACGATACGGTCCAGCGACGGCCCCTCGAAGGCGAGCAGCCACTCATAGTCGCCGAGGGCGAACGCCGGCACGGTGTTGGCGCGCACATCCGGGTATTCGCGGCCGGCCTTGCCGTGATCGGCGAGGATCTTGCGCCGCTCCGCCGGATCCAGCAGGTACCAGTCATAAGAGCGCACGAACGGGTACACCGTGATCCAGTCGGAGGGCTTCTCGCCCATGATGAAGCTCGGCAGGTGGGACTTGTTGAACTCCGCCGGGCGGTGCAGGCCGTTGCCGATCCAGAAGATCTCCAGCGCCTGGCCCAGTCGGGTCTCGCGGCGGAAGCGCGCCAGCGCGTCTTGGAGCTGTTCGAATTCTTCGGCGTGCCACCAGATCATCACGTCGGCCTCCGCATGGATGCCGGAGATGTCGTAGAGGCCACGCACTTCCACCAGACCCTCGTCGGCCAGGGAGGCGAAGAACTTCTCGGTATCCGCCACCAGCTCGGAGCGGTCACTGTCCAGCACGCCCGGAAGCGCCCGGAAGGTCACCCACTGCGTGTAGCGCTGCATGCTGTTGAGCTTGGCGTAGTCCAGTTTCTCGGCCACGGTTGTCATCCGTCCTTTCCTCTTGTTCACCTATCGGATATCCATCATAAGTTGGATACCACGAACAGTGCCAACGCCGACGCCGAACGGCGCGCCTCCACCGAATATGTGACCGGCGCGGATAGCCTCACGAGGCGTGAGCACCTCCGAATCCCTGCCGACGACTCCGGCCGAGTTCACCCGCGCCGTCGAGTCGATGCACGCCGCCGAGCTTCGCGAAGAGTTAACCCTCGGCACCATCCGCCCACCCCAGCGCCTGGCGCCTTTTAGCCATGCCGTGGGTCTGGAGGTAGAGCACGACGTTGACCCGGAGGCCATCCCGACCGATTCTTCCGGCGACGCCTTCGGCCGCCTCATCCTCCTCCACGACCCGGGTGCCGACGACGCCTGGGACGGCTCCATGCGCCTGGTCGCCTACATCCAGGCCGACATGGACGACGAGGTCGCCTCCGACCCCCTGCTTCCCGACGTCGCGTGGCAGTGGCTCACCGAGGGTCTCGCCGATAAGGGCACCGAGCACAGCAACCTCGGCGGCACGGTCACCTCGACGGCATCGGTACGCTTCGGCGAGATCGGGGGCCCGCCGCGCGCCCACCAGCTGGAGATGCGCGCCTCCTGGACCGCCCAGGGCACAGATCTCTCCCACCACGTCGAGGCTTTCGCCGACGTTTTGGCCAACGTCGCCGGCCTTCCCCCGGTCGGCGTGACCGAGCTCGGCCGTTAAGTGAAGGCCGTGACCGACTACCTCTTTATCGACGACCCCGCCGACTTTCCCGCCGCCGCCCGCCGACTGACCGAGGGCTATGGGCCCCTCGCCGTCGATACGGAGCGCGCCGGCGGTTTTCGTTACGACGATCGCGCGTTCCTCGTCCAGCTCTACCGGCGCGGTATCCCGCCTATCGTCGTCGACCCGGAGGGTCACCGCGAGGCCTTCACCGTCGCCTTCGCGGACGTGCTCGAGGACCTCGATTGGGTGATGCACGCCGCGCACACCGACCTGCCCGCCCTGCAGATGCTGCGGGTGTGGCCGCGGCGGCTGTTCGATACCGAACTGGCCGGCCGCTTACTCGGCTTAGAGAAGGTGAACCTCTCGGCGATGGTGGGTGCCTTTCTCGGTATCGACCTGCCCAAAGGCCACGGCGCCGAGGACTTCTCGCAACGCCCGCTGCCGAGAGCACTTCTCGACTACGCCGCCGACGACGTTATTTATCTGCCGGATCTCGTCGACACCCTCGCCGAGCTCCTTGCCGCCTCTGGCAAGACCACCATCGCCCAGCAGGAGTTCGCTCACCTGCTCACCTTCTCCCCGCAACCGGAGCGCTGGGATACCGTGCGCGGGGCGGCGACGCTGACCGCGCCCGAGCAGCGCGTCGTGCTCGAGCACCTCTGGCACGAACGCGACCGCATCGCGCGCGCTAAAGACCGCGCGCCCACCCGCGTGCTGGCTACGAAGACGCTCGTCGATATGGCCCGCCGCCAGCCGCGCACCCAGTCGGAGCTGCGCCGCATCGCCGGGGCTCAGCGCCTGCGCCGCGGTCACCGGAAGTTCTGGTTGGAACACGTGAGCGAGGCCTTAAGCACCGACCGGGCGCTGTGGCCGCCGCGGCCGCAACACGCAGACGTGCCCTCGAAATCGGCGTGGAAATCGACCCACCCTGGCTCCTGGGAGGTGGTCACCGCCCTGCGCGAGGATGTCGCCGAGCTGGCGGCAGACATCGAGGTCGAAAGCACCCGGCTGCTGAAGCCTTCGTTGCTGCGGGAGGTGGTGTGGCAGGTCGTCGAGAAGCACTCCCTGCACCCCACAAGCCTGCGCGACTACCTGCTGCGCCGGGGCGCGCGGCCGTGGCAGGTCGAGCTCGTGGCTCCCCTACTCACCGCGCGGCTGAGCTAGCTCGCCGACCCAGTTCTCGATGCGCTCGCGCATGGACTCGGCGTCGAGGTGAACGTCGTGGAGGAGCTCGCTGCGGGAGGCGTGCAGCGGGAAGAAGTGCGGGAAGGCCAGCTGGCGCAGGGGCTTATCGACGCCCGCCGCCGCCAGAGCCTCCCCCACCGCGGAGCCGATGCCGCCGCGGATGATGCCGTCCTCGGCGACGACCACGAGGTCATGATCGCGCGCCATCTCGATGAGGGAGTCGGCCACGGGGAAGACCCACTGCGGGTCGACGACGGTAACGGCGATGTCCTTATCAGCCAGCGCCTCGGCGGCGGCGAGCGCATCGGGGGCCATCGCGCCGACAGAGATGAATAGCACGCTGGTGGCGCCCTCGCCGTAGCTTAGGATGTCGACGCCATCGGCCGTGGTCATTTCGGCGTCGATGGTCTCGGGCAGCTCGCCTTTGGGAAAGCGCACCACGCTCGGGCCGTCGGTGATCTCGACGGCTTCGGCGAACTGCTGACGCAGGCGCTCGCCATCGCGCGGGGCGGCGATCTTAATACCTGGGACTATCGAGGCGATCGCCAGGTCCCACACGCCGTTGTGGCTGGCGCCGTCGGTGCCGGTCACGCCTGAGCGGTCCAGCACGAGGGTGACGGGCAGCTTCAAAAGACCGACGTCCATGAGCAGCTGATCGAAGCCGCGGTTGAGGAACGTCGAGTACAGGGCGACCACCGGATGCCGGCCGCTGAGCGCCAGGCCGGCCGCGGAGGTCAGAGCGTGGGCCTCGGCGATGCCGACGTCGAAAAACCGGCGGGGGAACTCGTCTGCGAAAGCCTGCAGGCCGGTCGGTCCGGCCATGGCGGCGGTGATGGCAACGATGTCGTCGCGGCGGTGGCCTAAGTCCACGAGTTCGTCGGAAAATACCTTGGTCCAGCCGGGTTTCGAGGACTTCTTTGGGGTGCCGGTCACCGGGTCGATGGAGCCGGTGGAGTGCATCTGGTCGGCCAGGTTGTTCACCGCCGGGGCGAAGCCGTGGCCCTTTTCGGTGACGGCGTGGACGATGATGGGCCCGTCATAATCCTGGGCGTATTCGAAGGCCTCGATGAGCGCCGAAAGATCGTGCCCGGAGATGGGGCCGACGTATTTTAGCCCCAAGTCGGCGAACATCTCGGTGGGGATGAGCTGGGATTTCACGCCCTCCTTGAAGGCCGCGAGCGCTTCGAAGGCGCGCCGGCCGACCCAGCCGAGTTGCTGCAGGCGGCGCTTGCCGTGCTCCATGAGCTCGTCGTAGCCGTGCTGCATGCGGATCGTGGATAAGTTCTTGGCGAACCCGCCGATCGTCGGCGAATAAGAACGGCCGTTGTCGTTGACGACGATCACGACGTTGCGGTTGGCCTCCGCGATGTTGTTGAGCGCCTCCCAGCACATGCCGCCGGTGAGCGCCCCGTCGCCCACCACCGCGACGACGTTGCGCGATTCCAACCCGTTCAGTTGCAGGCCCTTGGCCAGGCCGTCGGCATAGGACAGCGAGGACGAGGCGTGCGAGGACTCCGTCCAGTCGTGCTCCGACTCGGCGCGCGAGGTATACCCGGACAGCCCGCCCTTCTGGCGCAGGGTGTCGAAGCGGTCGAGGCGCCCCGTGAGCATCTTGTGCACATAAGACTGGTGCGAGGTATCGAAGATGAAAGGATCATGCGGGGACTCGAACACCCGGTGCAGCGCGAGAGTCAGCTCCACCACGCCCAGATTCGGGCCCAAGTGCCCGCCGGTCGCGGAGACCTTCTCCACGAGCACCTCGCGGATCTCGTCGGCGAGTTCCGCGAGCTGGGAATCATCCAGCGCCTTGACGTCTGCGGGCGAGTGCAGCTCGCTGAAAATACCCATCTCTCTCCTTTACCTGCGCTTTTGACCGGCGGCACGGATAATCCATGTTTTAGCCATGCTACCCGCCGGGGTAGAGGTGATGGCCAACTACCTGCCCAACTGGGCGATGACTTCGAAGTGATGGGTGCCGGGAAAGGCGTCGATCAGCTCTAGGCGCTGGATGCGGTAGCCGCTCTCCCACCAGGAACGAATGTCCCGGACGAACGTCGCCGGGTCGCAGCCGATGTGGATGACGCGCTGGGGCGCGGTATGCGCGACGCGGGTGATCACGTCGTTGCCGGCGCCCGTGCGCGGCGGGTCGAGGACGACCACCTCCGGATCCGGCAGCTTTGCCACCGCCTCTTCTACGCGAGCGTTGACGCGTTCGACGCCGGGCTGCTCGATATCGGCCGCCTCAGAGTAGTCGACGGAGATGATCCGGGTATCTTCCCCGGTGGCCTGCGCAATCGCCGGGACGAACAGGCCGACACCGCCGTAGAGATCCCAGGCGACATCCGCCTCCACATCGCTGAGCCACTCGGTGACCAGTCCGGAATAGGCCTCCGGCGCGGCGGCGTGCGCCTGCCAGAATGCGGTCGGCGGGAAGACGAAGGTGTGCTCTCCGACTCTCTCGGTGACCTCGCCGGGTCCTTCCAGCACTCGGATGATCTTCTCGGTGCGGCGGCCCCGCGCGGCGCTGCGCGTTTCGACGACATGACGCTGGCCTTCCGAATCCCACACCGCCACGACCTCGGCGCCGCCGGTGGCGGGGGCGAGGCCGTCGAGAAGCTCCGGCACCGGCTGGGTGCAGCGCTGCTCCGTGATGACCTCCCGGGAGCCGCGGCGACGCATACCGACGCGGCCTTTTGCATCAGTGCCCAGGCGCACGCGGGTGCGCCAGCCCCGATGTGGCTTGAGTGCTCGGACGCTGAGTTCGGGAATCTCGATGCCACGCAGGCGCGACAACTGCCCAGTCAAGACCTCAGCCTTGAGTTCTGCTTCTAGCTCTGGGACGACATCACCGAAATCACAGCACCCGGCGCCGTGCGCGGCCGTCGGGCAGGTCTGCTCACCGCGGTAACGGCCGGCCTCGAGCACCTCCAGCGTGCGGGCGCGGGCGAAGCGTTTCTTCACCTTCGTCAGCTCCGCGCGCACTTGATCGCCGGGATAGGCCCCAGCGACGAAGACGACGCGGCCATCCTCGGCGGTGGCAATGCCCTCACCCCCGTGAGCCATGCGGGTGACGGTGAAAATCTGACTCTCAGTGCTCATGTGCCTCAGCTCCATTCTTGTCGACGGCGGCGTTGGCGCGGCGCACCATCCAGATGGTCAGGATGAGCACGAGGCCGGTCAACGGCCACCCCATGAGGATGCGGGCGGCGGCGAGGGCGCCGGTGGCTTCGTCGTTGTACAGGGCGTTTTGCACGATGAAACGCGCGATGAACACCACGGCCCACCCTGCGGTGGCCACGGCGTAGGCCCGGCGGGCGGCGGGAACGCTGCGCCAGCTCATGTCCTCGCCGTTGAGTCCCTTCCACACCACGCCGACTAACGGCCAGCGCACCACGATCGAGATCATGGCGACGACGAAGAGCAGCAGCGAGACCCAGATGCCGTAGAGGAAGTAGCCGCGGGCATCCCCGGTCAGCCACGCGACCACCGCGCCGATGACCACGCCGAACAGGGCGTTGAAGGCCGGCTGTAGGCTCTCTTTGCGCGCGGCGCGCCAGATGAAGATCACCACGGCCACGCCGAGGGCGGCCAGCAGCGCGGGCGTGAGCCCGTAATAGTTATTGATGGGAACGAGGACGAGAATCGGCAGCGTCGAGGCGATCAGCCCCGTGATACCGCCCATCTGTTCCAGAAGGGTGGGGTTGTGCGTCACCGGAGTTAGTCTTTCTGGTTACCGAGGTTGCGCAGGGCCTGCGCGGCGTCGTTGAGCGCCTGGTCGTCGTGACGCTTGGCCTGGGCGGTGTCGTTCTCGCGCTGCAGCCGGGCCTGCTCCTCGCGCTTCTTCATAGCCTTCTGCACCTGCTCGACGAGCGGGGCGGGCAGGGCGACCGGCAGGGAGTTACCGGCGAGCACCGGCGCGTCACCGCGGTAGACGAAGGTGCGCGCCGCCACGCCGCGGGCGATCTCGGCGAGCTCGTCGGCCTTGGCTTGCGGGGCGGCCAGGGTCAGGCGCAGCATCCAGCGCGGGCCATCGACGCCGATGACGCGCATCGCGTTGGCTCCCTTGGTGGCGTAGACCTCCCGGCCCCAGGGGCCGTCGAGGAAGCGTACGTCGTCTAAGCCGTCGCGCTGCATGCCGTCGTGGATCTTCTGGGAGGCTTCCTCCCACTGGCCGCCGTGGGTCGGGGCGGCAAACGCCACCGGGGTAATACGGCCGAGGCGGGTGACGATGTGCAGCATCCGCGGGCCCTTCTCCCCCATCTCGACCTGCACCTGGCTCTCCTTCGGCAGCGGGATCTTCATCGAGCCCAGGTTCAAGATGCCGGTGGAGAAATCAGAGAAGTCGAACTCTTCGATGTCGACGCTGTCGCCGTCGAAGGGGCCGGTATCCGGAGTGCTTTGCAACGCCGCGTCCGCCTCCGGCTGCGGTTCGGGCTGGGCCTCCGACTGAACCTCCGGTTCCGCGTGCGCGTCTTTATCCTTGTCCTTGTCCTTCTTCTTAGCGAACGGCCACAGTGCCATCGGGCTAACCTCCCTGTCGTTGATTCGTGCCTACTGTAACGAACCCGTCGTCCCCGACGAGCCGTAACCGCGCTCGCCGCGGACGGTCTCACTCAGTTCTGCGACCTCCTCGAACTCGACGAGTTCGACCCGCTGGATCACCAGCTGGGCGATGCGGGTGCCGCGCTCGCACTCAATGGGGCTTTCCGGGTCCAGGTTAATCAGACATACCTTGATCTCGCCGCGGTAGTCAGCGTCGATGGTGCCGGGGGCGTTGACGATGCTCAAGCCCTGCTTCGCGGCCAGCCCCGAGCGCGGATGCACCAGGCCCACGGTGCCCAAGGGCAGCTCGAGGGCGATGCCGGTGCCTACCAACCGGCGCTCGAAGGGGGCGAGCCGGAAATCCTCCGTACAGTACAGATCCGCCCCGGCATCCCCGCGGTGGGCGCGGGCCGGCAGCGGCAGGTCAGGATCGAGTCTTTTGATGCGCACGGTCTCGTTGCTCATGGTGTGCAGTAAACCAGCTCGACTATGCGTGCGCGCGAACCGGGCGCCACTTCGTGTGTCTGAGGTGCTCGACTAGACTGGGCGGACGTGAGTGCTAAGGCGACGGAAACGACGGTCCTCTATCAGGAGCGCCAGTGGGTGCCCCTGTACTGGTGGGTGCTCGCCGCCGGCCTGGTGGCGTTGATGACGGCGCAGATCGCCCTCAACCGCTCCATCTGGTGGATGATTATCCCCGGCATCGCGCTCAGCGCCCTGGCGATCTGGGTGCTGTTGTGGTGGTCGTCGACCGTCATCCGGATCGAACAGGACGCTGACGGTTCCCGCTGGCTCACCGTCGGCCAGGCCAGCTTGCCGGCGGACGTGGTTTCCCGCTCGCTGGCGGTGCCGGAATCCGCGAAGCGCAACGCGATGGGCCGCCAGCTCGACCCGGCGGCGTTCGTGGTCTCCCACGGCTGGGTGCCGCGGATGGTCATGCTCGTCCTCGATGACCCGGCCGACCCCACGCCCTACTGGCTGCTGTCGGCCCGGGATCCGGAGAAGATCCTCCGGGCGTTTGTGCCGGAGCAGGCCGACGAGGCCCTGGTGCACATGCCCCGGCGCTAGCCTTTCAAGCGCTCGCCTTAAGCGCAGTCCAGGCAGATCGGCGCACCGTTTTCCTCGTGGGACTTACGGTTACGCTTCTGCACCAAAAAGCAGCTCGAGCACGTGAATTCATCCTCCTGGCGGGGCACCACAGTGACGTTGAGCTCCTCGCCGGTGAGGTCGACGCTCGGCGGGTCGAAGGATTCCGTAATCTCGCCGTCTTCGTCGACTCCGGAGTTTTCCGATTCCGCGGCCTTCAGGCCCTCGAGGGAGTCGGTTTCAATTTCGTCCTCCGCGCGGCGGCGGGGTGCGTCATAATCGGCGGCCATGTGCTCCTCCGGTTGCTATGTCAAGGGGTTTGTCGAGGCGCATACTAAACCACGGCGTAACTGATGTCTATTACCGCCCCACCGGCGCGTAACCACCTACCTGTTTGAGCTGGTCAGAAAGCTGTTCCTGAACGCCGTGGGCACCCGCGACGATCACGTTGCCCTCCTCACCGCTCACGCTTAAGGGCGGGTGCTCAACCACCGCGCCCGCCTCCCGGGCGATCACCACACCGGCCGCGAAATCCCAACAATTCAGACCGTGCTCGAAGTAGGCATCGACGCGCCCTTCGGCGAGGTGGCAGAGGTCGATCGCCGCCGAACCCAAGCGGCGGATGTCGCGGATCGAGGGCAAAAGCCCCGCGATGATCCGGGCCTGCTCCGCGCGCCTGGAGGCGGTGTAGCCGAAGCCGGTGGCCACCAGTGCGCGGCCGAGCTCATCGACCTCGTTCACCCGCAGCGGGTGGGTCTTATCGTCGCGGGTGACCGTCGCCCCGGCGTCTTTCGCCGCCGCCCACAGCTCGCCGGTGGCGACGTTGATGACGGCGCCGGCGACCGGCTCACCGTCGAGCGCCGCGGCGACGGAGACGGCGTAGTGCGGGATGCCGTAGATGAAGTTGACAGTGCCGTCGATAGGATCGACCACCCAGCTGATCCCGCTGGCGGAGGCCTGCTGCGTGCCCTCCTCGCCGATGAGGCCGTCCTCGGGGCGCGCTTGAGCGATCCGCTCGGCGAGGAACTCCTCGGCGGCGGTATCGACGACCGTGACGGGATCGACCGCACTCGATTTCGTCATGGTGTAGTCGCGGAGATCGCCGAGTTCTGCTCGGCGATCCCGGATGAGTTCGGCGGTGTCGGTGACCAGTTCGATGGCGATGTCGCGCAAACTTTCCATACCCGTCATTGTGCCCGACGGTAGACTGCGAGGCATGGACGCGGATGCAGCTACCAAGGCCTTGGGCATCGACGTCGGCGGCTCCGGCATCAAGGGCGCCATCGTCGATCTGAAAACCGGCGAGTTTTTCACCGACCGGCACAAGATCGCCACCCCGCACGCCTCGACACCGGATGCGGTGGCCACCGTAATCACCGCCATCGTCGAGCACTTCGAGTGGGAAGGACCCGTCGGTATCACCTTGCCGGCGGTGGTGCGCGATGAGATCGTGACCACCGCCGCCAACATCGATAAGAGCTGGATCGGCACCAACGTCGCCACTCTGTTTGCCCGGCACCTGCCGGAGCGCGAGGTCAGCGTGCTCAACGACGCCGACGCCGCCGGGCTCGCCGAGGTCGAGTTCGGCCACCCCAAGGCCGGCGAGGGCGCCGTCGTGTTCCTCACCTTCGGCACCGGCATCGGCTCCGCGCTGCTTATCGACGGTAGCCTCTTCCCCAACACCGAGTTCGGGCATTTGCTGATCGACGGCCGCGAGGCCGAGCACTTCGCCTCCTCCGCGGTGCGCGACCGGGAGAACCTCGGCTACGCCGAGTGGGCCACGCGCGTCGATAAGGTGCTCGCGGAGTATGAGCGCCTGCTCAATCCCACCAGCTTCATCGTCGGCGGCGGGATCTCCCGCAACCACGAACAGTGGGTGCCGCTTTTGCGCACGTCCGTTCCGGTTTTGCCGGCCAAACTGCGCAACCGGGCGGGTATAGTGGGGGCGGCTATGGCCGTCGCCAAGCACTTGCACCCTTAGCGGTGCCCACTTGGCCGACCCTTTCCCGTACACTGGGGGGTCGGTTAAAGATAGTCCGACGTCGACACGTCGGCTGGTAAGTAAGAGTTGAAAGGGCGTACGTGGCAGCCACCGAATCTTCTGATCAGGCGAACGTGGAACCGACCGACGATTCCTCAACCCCTGCGAAAAAGACCGCGAAAAAGACGGCCAAGAAGACGGCTAAGAAAACCGCCCGCAAGGCCGCGAAGAAGACGACGCGGAAGGCAGCGAAGAAGACGGCTAAAAAGACCGCCAAGAAGACCGCCTCTAAGGTCGCTCACACTGCCCCCGAGGAAAAGCCCCTCGAAGAAGAGCTCGTCGTCAGCGAAGACGCGGATTTCGACGAGGACCTCGCCGATGAGGATCCCGAGCACGACGACCTCGAAGCCGCTGACCTCGACGAGGACGATCTCGAGGACGACGATCTCGACGAGGATGAGGACGACGAGGAGGACGACACTGGCGTCTCCGTCTGGGACGAGGACGAGTCCGCCGCCCTGCGGCAGGCCCGCAAGGACGCGCAGCTGACCGCTTCGGCCGACTCCGTGCGCGCCTACCTCAAGCAGATCGGCAAGGTCGCGCTCCTCAACGCGGAGGAAGAGGTCTCTCTGGCCAAGCGCATCGAGGCCGGCCTGTACGCACAACACCGCCTCGACGAGATGGAGAAGGCTTTAAAGGCCGGCGACAAGAACGCCAAGCTCTCCCCCGCCTTCAAGCGTGACCTGCGCACCGTCGCCCGCGACGGGCGGAAGGCGAAGAACCACCTGCTGGAGGCGAACTTGCGTCTCGTGGTCTCGCTGGCCAAGCGCTACACCGGCCGCGGCATGGCGTTTCTGGATCTCATCCAGGAGGGCAACCTCGGTTTGATCCGCGCCGTGGAGAAGTTCGACTACTCCAAGGGTTACAAGTTCTCCACCTACGCCACCTGGTGGATCCGCCAGGCGATCACCCGCGCCATGGCCGATCAGGCCCGCACCATCCGCATCCCGGTGCACATGGTCGAGGTCATCAACAAGCTGGGTCGCATCCAGCGCGAGCTGCTGCAGGATCTAGGCCGCGAGCCGACCCCGCAGGAGCTGGCCAAGGAGATGGACATCACCGAGGAGAAGGTCCTCGAGATCCAGCAGTACGCCCGCGAGCCGATCTCTTTGGATCAGACCATCGGCGACGAGGGCGACAGCCAGCTCGGCGACTTCATCGAGGACTCCGAGGCCGTCATCGCCGTCGACGCGGTGAGCTTCACCCTCCTGCAGGATCAGATGCAGGACGTATTGCAAACGCTCTCGGAGCGCGAGGCCGGCGTGGTCCGCCTGCGCTTCGGCCTGACCGACGGCATGCCGCGCACTTTAGACGAGATCGGCCAGGTCTACGGGGTCACCCGGGAGCGCATCCGCCAGATCGAGTCGAAGACGATGTCGAAGCTGCGCCACCCGTCGCGCTCGCAGGTGCTGCGCGACTACCTCGACTAAAAGAGCCTCTCCCACTCGGCGTCGACGCACTCGTTGATCTCCTCGTGCGTGGGCAGATCAAAGCAGTCACCCAGATTCGACGCCTGGGTGGCGTAGAGCACGAAGCCTAAAAGGGTGCCGCTGACCAGGGTGGAAACGGACGAGAGCACCAGCGCGATGATCGACATCGTCCGCCGCGGCGTTCCCTGCTGCCCGATGTGGCGCGCCCGCCGCAGCGCGAGGATCGATACCACGATCCCGATGACGCCGAGCACCAGCCCGAAGAACACTCCGACCATCGTCGCGGAGATGAGTACCGCGGCGATGGACACGATGAGCGCGACGACGGCGAGCGAGTTTCTCATGCTCACCATTCTCGCAGATATGCGATGCGGTCGCGCAGTTGCTGCGCCGAGCACAACGCGGTCGGCGGTCCCCCGCAGGCCTTGCGGGCCTCGGTGTGGATGGCGCCGTGCGGGCGCCCGCTGCGGCCCGCGACGATCGAGACGATGGTGTTGAGTTCCTTGCGCAAACGCGGGACCTCCTCGCTGGCGGTTTCTTCCGCTGCTGCCTTCTTCGGCTGCGGGGCGCGGGTTCCTTCGATCTCGCGGCGCTTGGCCTCCCGCACCTGAGCTTCTCGACGAGCCCGCTCCTGCTCATCGCGCGCATCGAGCTGCTCTTCTTGGCGTTTGCGCAAAAGGGCGCGGACCTGGTCGGCGTCGAGAAGCCCGGGCAGACCGAGGTAGTCCTGCTCCTCGGCACTGCCGGCCAGGGTGCCGGTGCCGTAGGTGGAGCCGTCGTAGATCAAGGAGTCGAGCTCGGCTTCGGCGCCGATGGATTCGTAGGTGGAAGAGGCGTCCGGCTCGTTCTTCTCGCGGTTGGCGTCGGCGAGCAGGTCGTCGTCGAGACCATCCGAGGGGCGATCCGGCTTGCCGAGCACGTGATCGCGCTGCTTCTCCAGGTTTTCGGCCAGCCCCAGCAGCACAGGCACAGAGGGCACGAAGACGCTGGCGGTCTCGCCGGGCAGGCGCGAGCGCACGAAGCGGCCGATCGCCTGGGCGAAGAACAGCGCCGTGGAGGCCGAGGTGGCGTAGACGCCGACGGCGAGCCGCGGGACATCGACACCCTCGGAGACCATGCGCACCGCGACCATCCACTCGTCGGTGGACTGCGAGAACTCCTCGATGCGTTCGGAGGAGCCGGGCTCGTCGGAAAGAATGAGCGCCACCGGGGTGTCGGTGAGCTCTTCCAGCATCTTCGCGTACGCGCGGGCGGTCTTGGTGTCGCTGGCGATCACGAGCCCGCCGGCGTCCGGCATGTTGTTGCGCACCTGGCGCAGCCGCGTGTGCGCCGCGCGCAGCACCGAGGGGATCCACTCCCCCTTTGGATCCAGCGCGGTGCGCCAGGCGCGGGCGGTCTGCGCCGCGTTGAGCGGCTCGCCGAGGCGGGCCTCGTACTCCTCGCCCGCACTGTCACGCCACCGGGCCTCACCGGAGTACGCAAGGAAGACCACGGGGCGCACCACGCCATCGTTGAGCGCCTCCGAGTAGCCGTAGGTGTAATCGGAGCGCGAGACCAGGTGGCCCTCGCCGTCTTCTTCGTAGCGGACGAAGGGGATGGCGGCATCGTCGGAACGAAAAGGCGTACCGGTGAGCGCGAGGCGGAAGTTGACGTCGTTATAGGCCTCGCGCACGCCGTCGCCCCAGCTCTTAGCGTCGCCGGCGTGGTGGATCTCGTCGAGAATCACCAGGGTGCGCCGCGAGGACGCGATCGCGTGGTGCTTAAACGGGTGCATGCCGACCTGGGCATAGGTGACCGCCACGCCGTCATAGGACGGGTTGACCGCCGAGGAGTTCGTGAACTCCGGGTCCAAAGAGATGCCGAGGCGCGCCGCGGAGGCCGACCACTGCACCTTCAGGTGCTCGGTGGGCACAACCACGATGACGCGCTCGACGCTGCGGTCGCGCAGCAGCGTGGCCGCGAGCGTCAGCGCTAAGGTGGTCTTGCCGGCCCCCGGGGTCGCGACGGCCATGAAGTCCTTCGGCCGGCGCGAAAGAAACTTCTCCAGCGCCTCCTGCTGCCAGGTACGGAGCTTCGGTAGCTCTACTGCCCTCACTTCTTGCGCAGGCCCTTATACACCCGCTCGCAGTCGGGGCAGACCGGCGAGCCCGGCTTCGCGGACTTCGTCACCGGGAAGGTCTCCCCACACAGAGCGACCACCATCCGCCCGTTGACAGCGGAGTCGACGATCTTGTCCTTTCGCACGTAGTGGAAGAACTCCGGGGTGTCGTCCCCGGTTGAGGTGCGTTCATCTTCCCGGAGATCCGGGCGCTCAATGGTCTTCGTCGTAGTACTCACGCCTCCCATCATGCACCAGTCATGGCCAGCAGTCAGGTCCCGGGTCTAGTCTGGGGATTCATGAATGAAACGCTCGACGCGGATGACGAGGGATTCAGCGAGTCCCGGCGCACCTTCCGCCTGCGCCGCGGGCCCGCTGAGCTGATCACCGACGCCCGCCCGTCGAGCCACCAGAACCGCCGCCGCCGACAGAAGTGGTACTGGGCGCTGCAGTTGAGCCGCGTGCCCACCACGATCCTGGCGGGGCTGTCGTTTTTCTGGTGGGACAACCTGGCGTTGACCGTGGTGTTTTTCATCCTCGCCGTCCCGGCGCCGGCGCTGGCGGTGGTGCTCGCGAACGAGAAGGGCCCGAAGCTGGATAAGCGCGAGCGCAACACGTATAAACCGGGGCTGGCCCGCCAGATCCGCTACGAGCAGGTCCAGGCCGCCCAGCACGCACGCGAGCTCGATGCGGATGAAAAGCACCCCGTCGTGATCG
Source organism: Corynebacterium yudongzhengii (assembly GCF_003065405.1). Classification (NCBI taxonomy): domain Bacteria; kingdom Bacillati; phylum Actinomycetota; class Actinomycetes; order Mycobacteriales; family Corynebacteriaceae; genus Corynebacterium; species Corynebacterium yudongzhengii. The sequence goes on along the minus strand of NZ_CP026947.1, from coordinate 1,048,458 downwards.
ATCACGACGACGAACCAACGCGCCGCTAGACTTTCTGCCCATGGCCGATCGCACCCCCTTAACCTCCGCCGCCCGCCTCCTCGGCGACGTCTTTCGCTCCCATGGCTTCACCGCCGACGGCGTCGCCGCGCACCTCGGCCCGGCGGCGACCGACGCCCTGCACCGCGGCGAGCCCGGCGCGGTGCGTCGCCTCCTCAACGACGGCAGCGCACTCAGCCGCCTCATCCGCTTCTTCATCCTGCGCGAACCTCTCTCCCGCGCCCGCGTCGAGGCGCTCCTCGGCCGCACGGCGCTCGAGGGGCTCATTGCTGCAGAGGCGGTGGCGGTCGACGGCGAGAAGGTGCAGTTGCTTATCGACGTTCGCCCCCACGTCATCGCCGGCACCGACCACTGGGTGTTCTCGGACGCGGATGCCTCGATGACCGCGCATGTCCCCGGCCCGGAGCACGTGCCAGGCGTCGGGGCGGCGAGCCTGTCTTTGCTCCAGGCCTGCGATCTCACCGACGTCGACAGCGTGCTGGATCTCGGCACCGGCTCGGGCGTGCTGGCTTTGGGCCAGCTGGGCTGCGCGCTCTCGGTGACGGCCACCGACGTGCACCCGCGGGCGCTGGGTTTCGCCGAGGCGACGCTGGCGGCCAGCGGGAGTGATGCGGAACTGCTCGAGGGCTCCTGGTTCGAGCCCGTGGCCTCCCGGCGCTTCGAGCGGATCGTGGCCAATCCCCCGTTCGTCGTCGGTGCCGGAAAGATCGGGCACGTTTACCGCGATTCCGGCTTGGAGCTCGACGGCGCCACCGCGAAGGTCGTGGAGCAGGCGCGCGAGCACCTCGTCGAGGGCGGCACGGCCATCATGCTGGGCGCGTGGGCGCATACCGGTGGTTCCGACTGGCGCCAGCGCGTGGCCTCCTGGCTGCCGGATCGCGGGGTGGACGCGTGGGTTTTGCAGCGCGACGTGGCGGATCCGGAGCTGTATGTGGGCACCTGGCTGCGCGACGAGTCCATCGATCCCCGCAGCGAGGAAGGACGCAGCCGCACCGAGCAGTGGCTGGAGTTTTTCTCCCGTAACGAGGTAACCGGCATAGGTTTCGGCTTCATCGCGCTGCGCGCACTCGATGAGAATGAGCCGACGCAGCTGACTGCCGAGGAACTCACGCAGCCTTTCACCGATCCGCTCGGCCCGGAGATCACCGAGTACTTCCTGCGCAACGCGTGGCTGCGCCAACACTCCCCGGAGGAGATCGCCGGCGCCCAGTTCCAGCTGCGCCCGACTGTCGCCCGCGAAGATGTCTTCCTGCCGGATCAAGACGCCGGCGTCGGCTTTAAGCGCCAGGTGATCCGGCTGACACGCACCGATGGCCCGCGCTTTTCCCACGAGGTCGACGAGGCGCTGGTCACGATCCTCGCCGGGCTGCAGCCAGAGGGTTTGCCGCTGGCCGATACGGTAGGGCTGTACGCGATGACGCGGGGCCTCGACGAAGACGCACTCACCGACCAGGCTGTGGCCGCGGTGGCCGATCTCATCCGCCACGGGCTCGTCCTACCGTCCGAGCTGATCGACTAACACCAAAGGAGAACATGAAAGCTGTACTGACGCGCGTCACGGAGGCGCGGGTAACCGTAGACGGCGAGGTCGTCGGCGAGATCAGCGCCCCTCATACCGGGGGCATCCTCGCACTCGTGGGGGTGGCCCGCGATGACGACGACGAGGCGTTGGCCACCATGACCCGCAAGATCGCGGAGCTACGCATGCTCGACGGGGAGGTCTCAGCCACGGATGTCGATGCGCCCATCCTCGTGGTCAGCCAGTTCACCCTGCAGGGCCGCACCGCGAAGGGGCGGCGCCCCTCGTGGTCGGATGCGGCCAAGGGAGAAGTCGCCGAGCCGATGATCGGGCGCCTGGTCGCCGGATTGCGGGAGCGCGGGCTGAGAGTCGAAGAGGGCGTCTTCGGCGCGATGATGCAGGTAAGCTCGGTCAACGACGGGCCGTTCACCTTACTCGTCGAGACCTAACCCCCTCGTTCAGGGGTAGGGGAACTTATCCGATACCTAAAGCGTTGGTAATGGTAGATCGCTACTTCGAGGAGGCACCATGACCGAGCCGGTTACCGGTTTCCAGGACGAGAACGAGGAGCAGGAGGTCGATCCGGGCAGTCGCCGGAATCAGACCAATGACAATCCCGCCGCGGACCTTGTGCGCGTCTATCTCAACGGAATCGGTCGGACGGCTCTGTTGAACGCCGAGGAAGAGGTTGACCTCGCCCAGCGCATCGAGGTCGGCCTTTATGCCCAGCACCTGCTGGACGATAAGGATGTGAAGCTCACCCGCGCCAACAAGCGCGATTACAAGATCCTGGCGCGCGATGGCCGCAAGGCTCGCTCCCACCTTTTGGAGGCCAACCTGCGTCTGGTGGTCTCGCTGGCGAAGCGTTACACCGGCCGCGGCATGCCTCTTCTGGATCTCATCCAGGAGGGTAACCTCGGGCTGATCCGCGCGATGGAGAAGTTCGATTACTCCAAGGGCTTTAAATTCTCCACCTACGCCACCTGGTGGATCCGCCAGGCGATTACCCGCGGCATGGCGGATCAGTCGCGCACCATCCGCCTGCCTGTCCACTTAGTGGAGCAGGTAAACAAGCTCTCCCGCATCAAGCGGGAGATGTATCAGTCGTTGGGCCGTGAGGCCACGAACGAGGAGCTGGCGGACGAGTCCGGCATCGACGAGTCGAAGATCGAGATGCTTCTGCGTCAGTCGCGGGACCCGGTGAGCCTGGACATGCCGGTCGGCACGGACGAGGAGGCCCCGCTCGGAGACTTCATCGAGGACGCGGAGGCGGCGGACGCGGAGACCTCCGTCGTCGCCACGATGCGCCACGAAGACATTCGGGGTGTCATCGGCTCGCTGGAGCAGCGCGAGCAGGACGTGATCCGCCTGCGCTATGGCTTGAATGACGGCGTGCCGCGCACCCTGGATCAGATCGGTCGCCGCTTCGGGCTCTCGCGTGAGCGGGTGCGCCAGATTGAGCGTGAGGTCATGGCGAAGCTGCGGGCTGGGGAGCGTGCGTCGAGGCTGCAGGAGTACGCGCTCTAGCGTCAGGTAATCTGGGGTGGTCTTAGTCGAGCCATCCCGCCAGGAAGGTCAGCGCCGATATGAGAGATCTCGTCGATACTACGGAGATGTATCTCCGCACCATCTACGAGCTCGAGGAGGAGGGTATTACTCCCCTGCGAGCTCGTATCGCAGAGCGCCTAGAGCAATCTGGGCCCACGGTGTCCCAAACGGTATCTCGCATGGAGCGCGATGGTTTGTTGCACGTCGCCGCGGACCGCAGCCTGGAGCTCACCGAGACCGGCCGGGACATCGCCACCTCGGTGATGCGCAAGCACCGCCTCGCCGAGATCCTGCTCACCGACGTGCTCGGGCTGGATATTCACCACGTGCATGACGAGGCCTGCCGTTGGGAGCACGTCATGAGCGAGGAGGTGGAGCGCCGCGTCGTCGCGATCGTCTCCGATACCTCCCGCTCACCTTTCGGTACCCCGGTGCCGGCCCTCGACCAGCTCGGTGCTACCACCCCGCCCCAGACCGATACCGGAGTGCGTGCGATCGACGTGCCGGAAGGCTCCCCCGTGCCGGCGCGGGTGGTGCAGATGAACGAGATCCTCCAGGTGCACTCCGCGCAGTTCGCGGAGCTGGTCTCCGCGGGCGTGACCATCGGCAGTGAGGTCGAGATCATCGTGCGCAGCGGGGCCGTCACCGTGCGCACCCCAAAGGGCCGCGACGTGCTGCTGGCGGATGATCTCGCGCACGCGCTGCGCGTCACGCCGCTGAACGAGGAGTAGTTCGCTACTAAACTGGCGTCCATGAAGCTTCTGGTAACCGGCGCCGCCGGGTATGTAGGCAGTGTGTGTGCGGCCATCCTCATCGAGGCCGGCCATGACGTCACGGTGATTGATAACCTCACCACCGGCAACCGGGAGGCGGTGCCGGCAGATGCGGAGTTCATCGAAGGCGACGTCGCCGACCTCGCTGACGAGGTCCTCGCCTCCGGTAACTTCGACGCCGTGTTCCACTTCGCCGCACGCTCTTTGGTCGGCGAGTCCATGGAGGTACCGGAAGAGTATTGGCGCGATAACGTCGGCACCACACTCACCCTTCTGGAGGCCATGCGCACCCACGAGGTGAAGAACTTGGTGTTCTCCTCCACCGCCGCGACTTATGGCGAGCCGGAGACCATGCCGATCACCGAAGAAACCCCCACGGCGCCAACGAACACGTATGGCGCCACGAAGCTTTCCATCGACTACGCGATCACCTCGTATTGCCGGGCGCACGGCCTGGCGGCGACGAGCCTGCGGTATTTCAACGTCGCCGGCGCCTATGGCGATATTGGCGAAAACCGCGAGATCGAGACGCATCTGATCCCCTTAGTACTCCAGGTCGCCCTAGGCCACCGCGAGAACATCAAGATGTTCGGCACGGACTGGCCGACCCCCGACGGCACCCCGATCCGCGACTACATCCACGTCCGCGACTTAGCGGACGCGCACGTGCTCGCCTTCGAGAACAACGCCCCCGGCGAGCACCGGATCTACAACCTAGGCTCCGGCGACGGGTACTCGGTGCGCCAAGTCATCGAGGCCTGCCGTGAGGTCACCGGGCACGAGATCCCGGCCGAAGAGGCCCCGCGCCGCGCCGGTGATCCGCCCACGTTGATCGCGTCGTCTGAGAAGATCATGCGCGAGCTGGGCTGGTCGCCGAAGCGCACCGACTTGCACACGATCGTCTCCGACGCGTGGGCTTTTACCTCCCGGTTGGGCGATAAGGCGCACAGCGCTCTCCGCTAGAAGCGGCTAGGCGCTCTTCTGGCCGTAGTCCTCCAGGCGCATGCGGGCCAGCAGGCTGCCCTCGGTGACCGCTTGGAGGAGCCTTTCGTAGAGGCCCAGGGAGGTGAAACGCTCGATCAACTCGCTCAGCGAGTGGCCGGGGATTTCTTCCGTCGCCGCCATGAGGGCGGGCTTGGCGAGCATCGGCAAGCCGCTGCCGATGCGGGCCAGCGCGTAGAGAGCGAGGGCGTGGGCGCGGATGCCGCCGGGAAAGCTCGTGGCGACAGCCAGCATGACCCGGCCGGCCGCTTGGGGCTGGGCGACGACCCCTGCGACTAGGGCGTCGCGGAGCGTAATGTCGCTGAGGACCACGGCGGCATCGGCAAGCAGGTGGTGATCGGCGTGCAGGGCCTCGAGCGGGGCTTCGGTGTCGGCGGCATAGTCAATGGCCTCTAAGAGGCTATCGACGGCCGCGAGACCGCCATCCGGCTGGGTGAGGGCCACGTGGGCGGCGGACATCATGTCGCTGCGCTCGGCGTCACTGAGCAGGGTGTTTTCTTGTTCGAAGCGTTCGAAGAGGCTGTCGCGGTCGACTTCCGGAAGTTCTCCGGCGGCCACCCAGGGCACCATTGAGTCGGAGGAGGCAACACTCGGGATGGTCCCGGTGTGCCAGGAGTGTGCACCGTTCTCGCTCAAGCAGCGGAAGGGAGCGCCGGTGATGATCTCGGGGCAGCCCCAGACGCCGACTAGGCGGGAGTCGATGGTATCGAGGCGCTCGGGGCCGAAACCTACGAGGGCATCATTGTCTTCAGAGATAGCGAAGCCCATGAGCAGGTCGGCGTCGGCCAGCGGGCTGCTGAGGCCGTGAAAGTCGGGCAGGTCGTCGATCTCGTCGAGATCGAAGCGCAGGACAGGCCCGAGTTCGTAGTGGTTGTTCTCGAGGTGGGAGAAGCTGACGATGACGAAGGAGTCGTGCGGGTAGAAACCGAAGAGTCCGGGCAGGTTGGCGAGTAGGTATCCAGGGTCGTGATGAGTGGTCATGGCTCACAGTGTGGGCGAGGTTGCCAAGGGGCGGTTTTGGTTATCCACATTGGGAGCGAAAATTCTGGCCGGTCGCCGAGTTATCCACAGCCCCGGTCACAATGTGCCGGTTGCGGCGGTGGGGTTTTGCTAGCCTGAAGGATTAACACCTGCCCGGCGCGGCCGCGGAGCATGGGGAATGTTTGCGCCCGCAGATGCGTTATGAGGCAGTAGAGAAGGTAAGGAGGATCCGCATGCACGACGAATCCAAGATGTATGAGATCGAGTACCCGGCCCCGGCGGTAGGAGATGATTCCGCGCGCGGTCCGGTGATGATCGTCGCCCTGCAGGGATTCGCCGACGCCGGACACGTGGTCGATGCCTCAGCCCGTCACCTCAAGGCGGCGCTGAACACCAAGCCCATGGTCAGCTTCAACAATGATGAGCTGATTGATTATCGTTCCCGGCGCCCGGCGGTGACGATGACGAACCAATCGATCACCAATGTCGAGGAGCTCAACCTCGATATGCGGGTGGCCCGTGATAATGACGGCACCCCGTTTCTGCTGCTCTCCGGCCCCGAGCCGGATCTGCGGTGGGAGGCGTTTACTGATGCGGTCGCCGATTTAGCGGATAAGTACAACGTCTCGTCGACCATCTGCCTCTACGGTGCGCCGATGACGGTGCCGCACACCCGCCCGCTGGTGGTCTCAGGCCACGGCAACGACCCGGAGCTGGTGGCCGATCTGCTCAAGATCGACTCGCAGATCACTATGCCCGGCTCGGCGCAGCTGTTCATCGAGCGGGAGCTGCACACCCGCGGCCACAAGGTCGCCGGGTACACCGCGCACGTGCCGCACTACTTGGCGCAGTGGCCGTACCCGCAGGGCACCTACCAGCTGCTCACGTCGGTCTCGCGGTCGACGGGGTTGAACTTCCCGCTGCGCTCGCTGGAGGTCGACATCGAACGCGCCCGGGCTCAGCTCGACGAGTACATGAGCGACAACCAGGAGGTCATGCAGGTCGTCGGCGCGCTGGAGGAGCAGTACGACGAGGAGATCCAGCGCTACCGGGAGGCACACCCGAACGCCATGCTGCCCGGCGAGCAGGCCATGCCCACCGGCGAGGAGTTGGGCGCTGAGTTCGAGCGTTTCCTGGCGTCTATCGACGATCAGATGGACCCGGAGAAAGGCCCGCGGGCTTTGGGCGGCGAGGATAAGGACGACGAAGAGCGTCAAGACGACGACAACCGCGACGATAAGTAACACTCCACTACGGTGGTAGGCGTGACTCTCGCCGACTATCTTCCCGATCTCACCGACGTCCCCGCTTCCTTCCTGGACGAGGCGATTTTCGATTCTTTCACCTCGTGGACGAGCTCAAAGGGCATTAGCCTCTACCCCGCCCAGGAGGAGGCCTCCCTCGCGGTGTTGGCCGGCGACAACGTGATTCTTTCGACCCCGACCGGTTCGGGTAAGTCGATGGTCGCCAACGCCGCGCACTTCATCGCCTTAGCGCACGATCAGCGCAGCTTCTACACCGCCCCGATCAAGGCCTTGGTCAGCGAGAAGTTCTTCGCGCTGTGTGACATCTTCGGCCCCGAGAACGTGGGCATGATGACTGGTGATGCGACCGTCAACGGCAACGCGCCGATCATCGCCGCCACGGCGGAGATCGTCGCCAACATAGCGCTGCGGGACGGCGCGGAGGCGAACATCGACCAGGTGGTCATGGACGAGTTCCACTACTACTCCGATCCGCAGCGCGGCTGGGCCTGGCAGGTGCCCCTTTTGGAGCTGCCGAACACCCAGTTCGTGCTCATGTCGGCGACCCTCGGCGATACCTCGGCGCTCGAGAAGGACCTCACCGAGCGCACCGGTCGGGCCACCACCCCGGTCACCGGCACCACCCGCCCGGTGCCGCTCGATTTCTCTTATGTGTTCACCCCGGTCCACGAGACCATCGAGGAGCTGCGCGATGAGGGCAAGACCCCCATCTACGTGGTGCACTTCTCCCAGCGGGAGGCCACCGAGCGCGCGCAGGCGCTGACCAGCATCCCCCTGATCAACGACGAGGAGAAGAAGGCCATCGCCGCCGAGATCGGTTCCTTCCGCTTCTCGACGGTCTACGGCCGCCAACTGTCGAAGCTGCTGCGCAAGGGCATCGGTGTCCATCACGCGGGCATGTTGCCGAAGTACCGGCGGCTCGTCGAAAAGCTCTCCCAGACCGGGCTTTTGAAGGTGATCTGCGGTACGGACACCCTGGGTGTGGGCATAAATGTGCCTATCCGCACGGTGTTGATGACGGGCTTGGCGAAGTTCGACGGGCAGCGCCAGCGCATCCTGAAGTCGCGCGAGTTCCACCAGATCGCGGGGCGTGCGGGCCGCGCCGGCTACGACACCGAAGGCACCGTGGTGGTCGAAGCACCCGAGCATGAGATCGAGAACGTCAAGCTGCGCCGCAAGGCCGGCGATGATCCGAAGAAGCGGAAGAAGATCCGCAAGAAGTCGGCCCGCGAGGGCGAGGTGAGCTGGTCCGAGGACACGTTCAACCGGCTGACGGAAGCAGAGCCCGAGCAGCTCACCAGCCAGTTCCGGGTCTCGAACTCGATGCTCATCAACGTCTTGGAGCGCCACGGCGACGGCTACGAGCACCTGCGTCACCTGCTGCGCACCAACCACGATCCGCGCACCAAGCAGAACCAGGACATCCTCACCACGCTGGCGCTGTTGCGCGGGCTTCTCGACGCCGGCCTGGTCAAGCGTCGCGAAGAACCCGATCGTTACGGTCGCACGTACCACCTGGTGCGCGAGCTGCCGCGCGACTTCGCGCTGAACCAACCGCTCTCCCCCTTCGCCCTGGCCGCGCTCGACCTGTTGGATCCGGAGTCGGAGAGCTACACCCTCGATGTGATCAGCGTGTTCGAGGCGATTCTCGACGACCCGCGCGCCGTGCTGCGCGCGCAGCAGTCGGAGGCCCGCGGGGAGGAGATCGCCGCGCTGAAGGCGGAGGGCGTGGAGTATACCGAGCGCATGACGCTGGTCGAGGAGGTCACCTACCCGAAGCCGCTGGAGGAGTTACTCGAGCAGGCCTATGACACGTTCTCCGAGACCCAGCCGTGGGTCAAAGAGTTCGAGCTCTCGCCGAAGTCGGTGGTGCGCGACATGGTCGAAAAGGCGATGACGTTTTCGGATCTCACCTCCACCTACCAGCTCTCGCGTTCCGAGGGCGTGGTGTTGCGCTATCTCACGGACGCCTGGCGCACCCTGCGACAGACGGTGCCGGAGGCCTACGTCACCGAAGAACTCGCCGATATCATCGAGTGGCTGGGCGAGCTCATCCGCCAGGTGGATAACTCGCTGGTCGACGAGTGGGCCCACATGGGGGATGAAGATACCCCCATTTCCGAAGAAGCCCTGGAGCGCGAGCTCGCCTTCGGGGTGGACGACCCAGACGCTCTCACGGCCAACCGCCGGGCTTTTAAGATCATGGTGCGCAATTACTTCTTCCGCCTAGTCGATCTCTTCGCCCTCGAGCGCGAGAAAACGCTGGCGGAGATGACGGAGCATCTCGAGGAGGCTCCTGACTTCCCCGCTGCTCTGGACGATTATTTCGACGAATATGACGATCTCGACCTCAGCGCGGACGCCCGCTCCAGCGAGTATTTCTGGGTGCGCGAAGACGGCCGGCAGTGGCATGTGCGCCAGATCCTTAAGGACCCGGCAGGGGATAATTCCTTCGCTTTTGTGGGCACGGTGGATCTGGATGCCTCCGACGAGGCCGGCGAGGTGCGCCTGTCTGAGCTCACGATCGAGCAGGCTTAATTACCCCATATACTTGAAGCTCTGAGCATCGACACATAACCTATAGGTATGAGTAATAAAGAGTACCGACCAACGCTCGCCCAGCTGCGTACCTTCGTCACCATCGCCGAAAAGAAGCACTTCGGCACCGCCGCCGAGAAACTCGGGATTTCCCAGCCGTCCCTGTCTCAGGCCCTCGTAGCCTTGGAACACGGCTTGGGTATCCAGTTGATTGAACGCTCCACCCGCAAGGTGATCATCACCTCCGCGGGCGCAGAACTCCTCCCCTACGCCAAGGCAACACTCGAGGCGGCGAAGGCCTTCCTCGCGCATTCCCGCGGTGCTACCGGCACCCTCACCGGACCGCTGACCCTCGGCATCATCCCGACGGCGGCACCCTACCTCCTTAACGCCCTGCTGCCGCTGATCACCGAGCGCTACCCCGACATGGAGCCGCGCATCGTCGAGGAGCAGACGGACGATCTCCTCCACAAGCTGCGTGACGGCCAGATCGACCTCGCCCTGATCGCCATGCCCTCAGAGGCCAGCGGCGTCGTCGACCTGCCCTTATACACCGAGAACTTCGCCGTGGTGCTGCCGGAGGACCACGAACTGGCCAACCGCGATGATTTGAAGCTGGCGGATCTGGAAAACCTGGATCTGTTGCTTCTCGACGACGGCCACTGCCTCCGCGACCAAGTCTTGGATCTGTGCCGCCGCGCCGATCTCAACCCCTCGCAGACCTCGAATTCCCTGACGCGTGCGACCTCTCTGACCACGATTATCCAGCTGGTCGTCGGCGGCCTGGGCTCGACGCTCGTTCCCGAGACCGCGCTGATCCCGGAGGCGAGCCGCTGCGGCCTCGCCGTCTCCCACTTCGACTCGGGCGTCACCGCCCAGCGCGAGATGGGCCTGGTGTACCGCAGCTCGTCGTCGCGGGCCGCCGAGTTCGCCGAATTCGGCGAACTGATCACCGAGGCGTTCCAGCGTTCGCTGGAGAACGTCCGCAAAAAGCGCACCAACTAAGCCCGCCGCAGGGTCGCCGGGTAGCATGAGCGGTCGACCATGACTAAACCCAGCGATAACGGATCCGCCCCGTCGAAAAGCGAACTCTACGAGCTTCTCGACGGACTCACCCTCGCCGACGAACGCACCTTCCGCCGCCGCCTGAAGAAGGCGCGCGCGCCGAAGGCTCTGCGTGCTATTAAGGCTGATCTCGACGATGCCCTCCAGCGCATCCCCCGCATCGAGGCAGCCATCCCGCCCATTAAGTTCCCCGCCGAATTGCCGGTCAGTGGGCGTCGCGATGACATCGCGGAGGCTATCGAGAACAACCAGGTGGTCATCATCGCCGGTGAGACCGGCTCGGGTAAGACCACCCAGATCCCGAAGATCTGCCTCGAGCTCGGGCGGGGCCGGCGGGGGCTGATCGGGCATACCCAGCCGCGGCGTATCGCCGCGCGCACGGTGGCTGAGCGCATCGCCAGCGAGCTGGGCCAGGATATTGGCTCCTCGGTGGGTTATGCGATTCGTTTCGACGACCGCGTCTCCGAGACCACCGCCGTCAAACTCATGACCGACGGCATCTTGCTTTCCGAGATGCAGCGGGATCGCTACTTCAACGCCTACGACACGATCATCATCGACGAGGCGCACGAGCGCAGCCTCAACATCGACTTCCTGCTCGGCTATTTGAAAAACCTGCTGCCGAAGCGGCCGGATCTCAAGGTGATCATCACCTCCGCGACCATCGATCCGGAGCGCTTTGCCGAGCATTTCGCGGATGCCGACAGCGCCCCCGCCCCCATCGTCGAGGTCTCCGGGCGCACCTACCCCGTCGAGGTGCGCTACCGGCCCCTCGAGGTCACGGCCGGGGATCGCGTCGTTGATCAGGACCCTCTCGACGGGCTGTTGGATGCCATCGAGGAGCTCATGGCCATCGGCCCAGGCGATATCCTCTGCTTCTTCCCCGGCGAGCGCGACATCCGGGATGCGATGGAGGCCATCGAGGGCAAGAAATACCGCAACGTGGAGGTCACTCCCCTGTTCGGCCGGCTGTCGAACCAGGAGCAGCACCGGGTGTTTACCCCGCATTCGGGACGGCGCATCGTGCTGGCCACGAATATCGCGGAGACGTCGCTGACGGTGCCGGGGATCCACTACGTCGTCGATACGGGCACGGCACGCATCTCTCGCTACTCGACGCGCACCAAAGTCCAACGCCTGCCCATCGAGGCGATCTCGCAGGCGAGTGCCAACCAGCGTTCGGGCCGCTGTGGCCGTGTTGCCAACGGCGTGGCCATCCGGCTGTATTCGGAAGAGGACTTCCACTCCCGCCCCGAATTCACCGATCCCGAAATCCTGCGCACCAACCTCGCCAGCGTCATTCTGCAGATGATCTCGCTGCGGCTGGGAGCGGTCGACGATTTCCCCTTCGTCGAGCCGCCGGAGCATAAGGCGGTGCGCGACGGCCTGACGCTCCTGCACGAGCTGGGGGCTATCACCCAGAAGGAGAAGGGCGGGCTGCCGGTGCTCACGAATATCGGCAAGGACATCGCCCGCATTCCCGTCGATCCGCGGATGGCCCGCATGCTGGTCGAAGCCCGCCAGCGCGGGGTGCTCGACGACCTGATCATCCTCGTATCCGCTCTGACCATCCAGGACGTGCGCGAGCGCCCGCTCGAGCAGCAGGCCCAGGCCGACCAGGCGCATGCCCGGTTCAAGGATAAGAGCAGCGATTTCCTCTCACTGATCAAGCTGTGGAACTACATCTCTGAGACCCGCGACGAGCTCTCCGGCAACGCCTTCCGCCGGCGGATGCGCGAGGAGTTTTTGCACTACCTGCGTATCCGCGAGTGGTGGGATCTCGTGCGCCAGCTGCGTGATGTCACCCGTCGACTCGGGTGGGAGAAGAAGGACACCGAGCGCGTCAACCGCGACGAGGATGCCATCCACCGCTCGCTTCTTTCCGGGCTGCTATCGAACATCGGCGCCCGCGACGGCAAGTCCAAGGAGTTCCAGGGGGCTCGCGGCACGCGCTTTATGGTCTTTCCCGGTTCCTCGCTGGCTAAGAAACCGCCGGAGTTTCTCATGGCCGCCGAGCTCGTGGAGACCTCGCGGCTGTGGGCGCGTCAGGTGGCGGCGATCGATCCCGCCTGGGTGGAGGACTTAGGTGGGGACCTGCTGCGCCACAACTACTCGGATCCGGTGTGGTCCTCGAAACGCACCGCCGCCATGGCACATCAGAAGACCATGCTCTACGGGGTGACCATCGTCGCCGACCGCCTGGTGCCTTATCACCGCGTCGACCCCGTGGCCGCGCGGGATATGTTCATCCGCCACGCCCTCATCGAGGGTGACTGGTCGACGCACCATGATTTCTACCGGCGTAACGTCGAGAAGCTCGAGACCGCCGCCGAGGTCGAGGAGAAGGCGCGCCGGCGCGGCATCGTCGTCGACGAGGACACGCTCTTCGATTTCTACGACGCCCGCCTGCCGGAGAACATAACCACCGGCAAGAACTTCGACCATTGGTGGAAGAAGGCGCGTCGAGAAAACCCCGACCTGCTCGATTTCGACCCCGAGGCCTTGCTTGGCGACGACGCCTCCGCCATCACCGAGGAAGCCTTCCCCGATCGCTGGCGCGACGGCTCGCTGGAATTCGAGCTCAGCTACCTCTTCGAGCCCGGCCACGAGCGCGATGGCGTCACCGTCCACATCCCGGTGCCGCTGCTCGCGGGTATCGACGAGACCGGCTACGACTGGTTGGTCCCCGGCATGCGCGAGGAGCTCGCGACGGAGCTGATCCGCACGCTGCCCAAAGCCTCGCGCCGCTCGGTGGTGCCGGCGCCGGAGTTCGCGCGGCGGGCCGTCGAGAAGCTCGTGCCCGGGGAGTCTCCCCTCGTCGAGCAGCTTGCCGATGTCCTGCGAGAGCTCGGCGGTTCCGGGATTAACGCGAGTGATTTCCGGCCGTCCGCGCTGCCGGAGCATCTACGGATGACGTATGCGGCGATCAACAAGAAGGGCCGCATCATTGATTCGGACAAGGATCTCTCGGCGCTGCAGGCACGGCAGGCGGGCCACATTCGCTCGTCGGTGAGCCGGGTCGGGCGCAAATCCGAGTCGCCGGCGGTGAAGAACTGGACCGCGGAGAACCTCGGGAAGGTGCCCGAGGAGGTCACGACCACCGTCGATGGCCACGATGTGCAGGCCTATCCCGCGCTGAGCGTGACCGACGAAGGCGTCGAGGTGAAGGTCTTGCCGACGAAGGCGGCCGCGGAGAACTCGATGCGCACAGCAACGCTGACGCTACTGATGCGCGATATCTCGGTGAACACCAAGCAGATGATCAAGGGTCTCCCCTTGACTCAGCGCGTGGCAGTGGACAACTACCCACACGGCGGGGCCGAAGGGCTCGTCCGAGATGCGCGGGTGGCGGCGATTCGCGACGCGATGATGGACAACGGCGGCCCCGTACGCGAGCCCAGCGAATTCGAGGAGCTGCGCAAGAAGGTCGCCGCCGATACTCCGCGGCGAGTGCGACAGGCGGTGGTGACTCTGGCGCCGGCGCTGGTGCAGCTTTCGAAGGTGCGCGAGGAACTGGATAAATGGACCGGTCCTGCCATCGACGACATGGAGCGCCAGCTGTCTTTTCTGCTTCCTGAGCAGGCGATCACCCGGCATGGGCTCGGTCATCTGCAGCATCTGCCGCGGTATTTGCAGGCGATGTCGATCCGCCTCGAGGAGATGGGCATGGACCCGGACAAGGACGCGGACCGACAGGCGGAGATCGACGAGGCACACGCCTACCTGCGCGGCCGGCTTCGGCAGCTTCCGGCGGGTCGGGAGAAGTCGCCGGAGGTCCGCGAGATCGCCTGGATGATTGAGGAGCTGCGGGTCAGTCTCTTCGCGCAGCGCCTGGGGACCTCGCGACCGGTGTCGCTGCGGAGAATTATGAAGGCCGTGGACAAGCTGAAATGACGTACGCGGCTCTCGCGGTAATTGGGTTGCCGTGAATTCCGGGTTAGCCGGCTAAAGACGGCTTCATGGTAGGCCCGCTCCATTGGGCGGCGCGCCGCGATTACGCACGTGCGTAAAAATCTGAGGCCTGGGGTGACAATGTGTCCCGTGCACCTATGAGTTCGCCGAGATCCATCGATTCCCCATTACGCACGTGCGTAATGCCCGGAGTTTACGAACGGAGTCGACAAACCGCGGGCCAACAGCCTCGCCCCCACACTTTCCCCGTGTGGGATCCTCGCCTCGATTACGCACGTGCGTAAAAGGCAAAGGCCCAAGGCGACAATGTGTCTCGTATACCTATGAGTTCGCCGGGATCCATCGATTTCCGATTACGCACGTGCGTAAACCCCGTCCGCACTATGCCGCGGCATAGTGAGCCCGCGACTGTTTCCACTCGCGAGGTCGCTGCGTTGGCCCTGTTATGAACGAAGAGCGAGGGAGCTCGGCCTCGATTACGCACGTGCGTAAAAACCAGAGGACCAAGGTGACAATGTGTCTCGTCTACCTATGAGTTCGCCGGGATTCATCGATTCCCCATTACGCACGTGCGTAAAAATCAGACGCCTGAGGTGAAACTGTTTTGCCTACACACTTATTGGACTCGGAATCCAACGACTTCTTAGACCCGGAATCCAGCAACTTAGTGGACTGAGGTGAAAATGTGACTCCCGGAGTCTAACTCCGGTGAGAGCGTCCGATAGTTTGTGTGCGGGGGGTGGTTTACAGGTAGTCCGCGAATCGGTCTGGGTATGCCACAGCTAGTTGGTTGATGGCTTGTTTCCAGCCATTGGCCTTCGCTCCTTGAACATACCCGTTGCACTCAACGGCACGCTTGGCTTGCTTCGCGCGTTTGGCAACGCGTTAGTCTTCGATGGTGCACATCATCAACCAAAGCGTCTTCAGTGCTGCTGTATCGTTCGGGAACTGGCCCCGGTTTCGGGTAGCTTTACGCAGCTCAGCATTGAGTGACTCGATTGAATTCGTGGTGTATATCACCTTGCGCGCCGCTGGCGGGAACTGCAGAAACCCCACGAACCGTTCCCACGCATCACGCCAGATATTCACCGACTGCGGGTACTTCTGGCCAAGCTCAGAGGTTTCGAACGCATCTAAGCTGGCACGGGCGGTATCTTCGTTTACGGCCGTCTAGATCGCACGTAGCGCACTGGAGACGGGTTTTCGGTCCTGATAGGACACCCACCTATTCGCCGCCCGGATCAGGTGCACGATGCAGGTTTGTACCATCGAATGTGGCCAGGTTGCCTCCACAAGCTTCCGGTAGACCTTTAAGACCATCACAGCAGACGATGAAGACATCCTGGACGCCACGGTTGGCCAGATCTGCGCACACAGATGCCCAAAAGGCGGCACCTTCATTATCAGCAATCCACAAGCCCAGGATGTGCTTGATACCGTCTATGTCGATGCCCACCGCCATGTAGCACGCCTTGTTGACTACACGGTGGCCATCGCGGATCTTCACGCGTAGCGCATCAAAAAAGATTACTGGGTAGAACTCGTCGAGTTGACGGTTCTGCCAGATCATCACCTCGTCTAAGACTGCATCGGTAATCGTGCTGATCGTATCCGGGCTCATATCCACCCCCAGGGTGGAGCCAAGATGGTGCTGAATATCACGCACTGTCATCCCACCGGCGTACAGCGAGATGATCATGTCATCGAGCTCTGTCAGCCGGCGTGAGCCCTTGGGCACCATCTGGGCAGTAAACGTGCCGGAACGATCCCTGGGCACGATCCCTTCCAACGCGCCGTGCCCAGAATTGACGGTCTTGGTCTACGACCCGTTGCGGTGGTTACTACCCTGTGTTGGTTCAACCTGGGCCTTCATCGTCCGGTCGGAATGACCGTAGCCCAAATGGGCATCCATTTCCGCCTGCAAAACCAGCGTTAATCGATGCCTGCAACAGGGCTTTGACCAGGTCGCTGGCGTTATCGGTGGACGTCGACAACTCGCCAATCAGCTTGGCGAGCTCAGGATTTTCCATCAGCTTCTCGCTGATCTCGTTGACCTTGTCCTGGTCATGGTTTTTCTTCGTTGTCACCGTTGTCATTATCGGTGAAACTCCTTCTGGATCAGAGCCTCACACACAAATTTCCTGACACCCTCACTCCGTCGGTTTTAGGCGGGCCCGCACGACTGGAGCTCCGCTCGCCGCCGCTCCTCAAATTTGCCCCGACCAATTACGCACGTGCGTAACGCCCGGAGTTTAAGAACCAAGAGCCGGCGATCCACAGACCGTCGAACACCCCCGTCTGGGCCCCTAAACAAAACTACGCACGTGCGTAAAACTCGGACAAACTATGCCACGGCATAGTCCAGCGTCCCGCACGGATCCACCCGCAGAGCCACCCCTGAAAACTCCTCTCACCTTTACGCACGTGCGTAAAAATCAGGGGCCAAGGTAAAAATGTGCCCCAGGTGGCCCAGGCCAATCGGCCTTTCAGTCATCCCCCATTACGCACGTGCGTAATCCCAACGGATAACCCGCCACAACCTTTACACCTGACTTCGGTTGCGGCGACGCATCAAGCGGATCTCGGATTCGAAGTCTTCCGCGCTTTCGAAAGACTTGTACACAGAGGCGAAGCGCAAGTAGGCGACTTCGTCGAGTTCGAGGAGGGGCTCCAGCACAGCGAGGCCAATGTCGTTGGCGTCGACTTGGGAGCTTCCCTGGCCGCGCACGGTCTCCTCAACCTCCTGGGCGAGTTTCTTCAGCGCGTCATCGGGCACATCTCGGCCCTGGCACGCGCGGCGCACGCCCATAATCAGCTTTTCGCGGCTAAAGGGTTCGGTGATGCCATTACGCTTCACTACGAGCAGCACGGCCTTCTCTATCGTGGTGAAACGGCCGTGGCAGCTGCTACATTCCCGGCGCCGGCGAGTGGAGGTGCCGGCATCGATCACACGGGAATCAATGACCCGGGACTGTTCGTTATGGCAGAAAGGGCAGTACACGGCGAACAGCCTCCTCGGTATCGGTCACTCACATGGTGCGATACCTGAGTTTAGTGCCCACTGACCGCAATCAAGGTCTCGGCCGTCTGCTGGGACACCGGCGCCTCCCCCTGCTGGAAACCGAGAACAGAGCCGACCACCAGTACAAATCCACAAACGGTGCCGAGCAGCATTCCGCGACCAATTTCGCGCCGTTGTTCGAAGCGATCCCGCTCTGCGACCTGCGAAGGCGACTGGGCGGTAACCTGCGGGTTTGCCAGTCTCCTACTCAGTGTCCGAACATGTCGTCCACGGCTGGGGACAGCCGCGGTAACGTCCGCATCCCACACCGAGGCAGAGGCTGCCGGAGAGGGACACACAGTACGGGTACGATACGCCGTGGTCTGGGAGTTCATGGTTCTCGCCTTTCCTTTCGTTGTGGTTCGCCGGCAGACTATCGAAGCCAGCGGACACCACATTCATCAATGCGATTGTATGTTCGATTATCGTTTACACGTTCGAAAGATAGCAGGCGTTCGAAAATCTGTCCACACTTGGCCACAATGTCTCGAACATAAAGGCGGTTTCGTGATAGACAGTAGGTAACGATCCCAGCGACGAGGAGTCCAAATGGCTGCATCCAAGAAGAGCCGCCCCCAGCGCGGCAAACCAGACATGTCCACCCTTTCGCCCCGCCAGCGCCGCATCCTGGAGGTCATCCAGGACGCGGTGGTGCTGCGCGGCTACGCCCCCAGCATCCGAGAGATCGGCGACGCCGCCGGCCTCACCTCCACCTCCTCGGTGGCCTACCAGCTCAACGAGCTCGAGAAGAAAGGCTTTTTGCGGCGCGACCCCAACAAGCCACGCGCCGTCGATATCCGGCACCTAAGCGATGAACGCGAGGCGCCGGCGTCGAAGCCCGCGACCGCCCCGAACGGTGAGCAGGCCTCCGCGCCGAGCTACATCCCCGTCGTTGGCCGTATCGCGGCCGGCTCGCCGATCCTGGCCGAGCAAGAAGTGGACAGCTACTTCCCCATGCCGCAGGAGATCGTCGGTGACGGCGAGCTCTACATGCTCAAGGTCATTGGGGACTCGATGAAGCTCGCCGGCATCATGGACGGTGACTGGGTGGTCGTTCGCGCCCAGCCGGTAGCGGAGGAAGGCGAGTTCGTCGCCGCGATGCTCGATGGCGAAGCCACCGTTAAGGAGCTCCACCGCGACTCCACGGGCGTGTGGCTTCTGCCCCACAATGACGAGTTCGATCCGATCCCGGGCGACGAGGCCGAGATCCTCGGCAAGGTGGTGTCGGTCTTCCGCCGGCTCTAAGCCGGCTCTAAGAACGTCCTCTAAAGCCACACGTTTCCTGGCTGATCGGGGGTAATCGGACACCCCCACTGCCCGATTTCGTGCACACTGGGTCTAGTCCCACAGATCCTAACGAAAGAGGGTGACATGTACGCAGAGGAACGTCGCCGGCAGATCGCTTCGCTGACCGCCGTCGAAGGTCGCGTCAACGTCACTGACCTCGCCGATCGTTTCGACGTCACGGCGGAGACCATCCGACGTGACCTCGCCGTGCTCGACCGCGAGGGAGTTGTCCACCGCGTCCACGGCGGAGCGGTGGCCAGTCAGTCTTTCCAGACCACTGAGTCCTCCCTCGATACCCGCTCGCGCTCGGCGCAGGCGGCGAAGCTCGCCATCGCCCGCGCGGCCACCGAGTACCTCCCCGAGGCAGACGGCGCCCTGTTCTTAGACGCCGGCACCACTATCAACGCGTTCGCGGAGCTCATCGCCGAGCGCGCCCAGCGGGCCCGCTGGTCAATCGTGACCAACTCGCTGCCGGCCGCGCTCAAACTGGCCTCCCACAACGCCCCTGACGTGCAACTGCTCGGGGGTACCGTGCGCGCCATCACCCAGGCCGTCGTCGGGGCCACCGCGCTGCGCACCCTGGCGCTGATGCGCGCTGACGTCGCGTTCATCGGCACCAACGCCCTCACGCTGGATCATGGCCTGTCCACCGCGGACTCCCAGGAGGCCGCCGTGAAATCCGCCATGGTCACCAACGCGCACAAGGTCGTGGTGTTGTGCGACTCGACGAAGCTCGGCAACGACTTTCTGGTGAGCTTCGCCGATACTAACGACATCGACGTCGTGATCACCGACGACCGGGCGCCAGAGTCCTTCGTCGCGGCCCTGCGTGACCGCGAGGTCGACGTCGTTATCGCCCGATAGCCGCCAGCGCCTGCTCGCGGGACTCCGTAGCCCCCGCCGCCGACAGGGCGGCCTCGGCCATCGCGCGGCAGTCGTCGAGATCCAACTCAGCCAGCTGGGCGCCGACCGCCGGCAGCGCATTCGCCGCCGCCGACAGCGACGAGACCCCCAGGCCCGTGAGCACGCACGCCAGCCACGGATCGGCGGCGGCTTCGCCACAGACGCCGACGGGGACGTCGTGACGCTTGCCCGCCTCGCAGGTCATCTGAATCAGGCGCAACACCGCCGGCTGCCACGGGTCAGTGAGGTAGGCCAGCTGTGGCGAGAGCCGGTCCGCGGCCATCGCGTACTGGGTCAGATCGTTCGTCCCGATCGAGACGAAGTCCAGCTCCGGCATGATCGTATCCGCCAGCAGCGCGGCGGCGGGAACCTCGATCATCGCGCCGGCGGTCAGGCCTCGCTCGCGGCAGAGCCCGGCGAACCAGGTCGCCTCCTTGCGGGTGGCGACCATCGGCGCCATCACCCACGTCTGCGCCCCCTCGGGGCGGCTCTCGGCGGCCTGGGCGATCGCGTCGAGCTGCCGCGTCATCAGGCCCTCGTTGTTGCGGGCGATGCGCAAACCGCGCACACCCAACGCCGGGTTTTCCTCCTCCTGCAGCGTGGCATAGGCGATCGGCTTGTCCGAGCCCGCGTCAAGCGTACGCACGACCACCTTGCGGTCACCGAAAGCCTCAAAGACCTGCCGGTAGATCTCCGCCTGCTCGTCGACCGCCGGCTCCTTCGCCGCCGAGAGGAAGTTCAGCTCGGTGCGATAGAGACCCACCCCCTCGGCCTGACTCTTGGCGGAGGCGCGGGCCGCCTTCGGATCCGCGACGTTGGCCAGCAGCTGCATCCGGTGTCCGTCGCGGGTGGCGGCCGGACCCTCCCACTGCGCGATAAGCTTCTCGCGCTCGGCGGATTCCGCCACCGCGGCGCGGGCCTTAGCTTCGTCGACGTCACGGGAGATGGTGCCGGAGGCGCCGTCGACTAGGACCTTCTCCCCGCTCGGGATGTCGCGCAGGCTGGTGCCGGTGGCCACGACGCAGGGCACGCCGAGTTGCCGGGCGATGATCGCGGTGTGGCTGGTGGGCCCACCCAGCTCGGTAACCAGTGCGGTGAAGATCTCGGTATCCAAGCCCGCGGTGTCGGCCGGGGCGAGGTCGTCGGCAAAGAGCACGCTGGGCTCGTGGGCATTGGGCAGGCCGGGTTCTTCTTCCCCACGGAGCTCAGCGATGACGCGGTCGCGCACGTCCTTCAAGTCAGTCGTGCGCTCGAGCATGAGGCCGCCAGCCTTTTCGAACATGTCGATGAACTTGTCAGTCGCGTTGACCACGGCGAACTCCGCGCGCTGCAGCGAGCGGACGTTCTTCTTCACCGCCTTGCGCCAGCCGCGGTCGCGCACCATGCCGACGGTGGCCTTCAGGACTTCACCAGCCTCCCCGACCGCCTCCTGTGCCCGGGCTCCGAGGCGCTCGGCCACGGTGTCGGCGGCCTTTTCGAAGCGGGCGTATTCGGCGTCGATGGCATCCTCGGCAATGGGCTCGCCCGCCTCCGGGAGCTCGGGGCGCGGGCGGACCCAGACCGCAGGTGCGTAGGCGACTCCCGGCACCACGCCGGTGCCCTGAATGCTGTCGTTGGTCACGGTGTGCCTTTCTGTCGCGGTACACAGATTCTCTCTGCCCCAGTCTACCCAGCAAACAGAATCAAAACCGTTCGGACATTTCCGGCATTGACATTCGGACATAAAACCACAATGATGGGAAGTGAGACCCACTACATAACGCACGGAGGCGTCCCGTGATTCTCACACTGACCCCCAACCCCAGCATCGACGTGACGCTGGACATGTCGACCACACTCGTCCCCGGCGAGGTCCACCGCGCCGAGGCCGTCAGCCGCACCGCCGGCGGCAAAGGCATCAACGTCGCCCACGCCCTCCACCTCACCGGGCGTAAAACCACAGCACTGTTTCCCGCGGCGATCGACGATCCCTTCCTCACCCTTACCGCCGAGACCGGGCTGCACCACGACGTGGTCACCACCACCGATCGGGTGCGCACCAACTTCACCGTCACGGAGGCCGGCGGGCGCACCACCAAGATCAACGGGCCCGGCGCGCACTTAAGCACGCAGGAGTTCCAGGCACTCATGGATCTCACCACCCAGCACGCCGACAAGGCAGACATGGTGGTGCTCGCCGGTTCCCTCCCGCCGGGCGTGCCTGCGGATTTCTACGTCGACCTGCTGAAGACCTTGCGTGAGCAAAACCCCGAGCTGCCGGTGGCTATCGACACCTCGGATGAGCCGATCCGCGTACTCGCTAAGAACCTCGCCGAGTCCGCGCCCACGGTGATCAAGCCGAACGGCTACGAGCTCGGCCAGCTACTCGGCATCGACGGCGCCGAGCTGGAGCGCTCCGCGGACGCCGGCGACTACACCCCCGTGGCCCAGGCCGCCCGCGAGCTGGTGGCCCGGGGTATCGACGACGTCGTGGTCACCCTCGGCGCGGCAGGCGCGGTGCTGGCCACCGCCGCGGGTATCTGGCAGGCGTCTGCCCCGGCGACCACGGTGCGCTCGACGGTCGGCGCGGGTGACGCTTCGCTCGCCGGCTACCTCATGGGGCGTGCCGACGGCGACCAGCCCCCCGAGCGCCTGCGCCGCGCCGTCGCGTACGGCACCGCCGCGGCCGGACTGCCCGGCACCACGACTCCCCGACCGAGTGACGTAGACCTGATTTCTCCGAAAGTAACGGAACTGATATGTCTGACAAGATTCTCACCGAGGACCTCGTCGTCCTCGACGCTGATTTAGGGCACACAACCGACGAGGTCATCTCGTCGCTCGCCCAGGTGGTCGCCGACGCCGGCCGCTCTGACGACCCCGAGGCGCTCGCCGCGGCCGCCCAGGCCCGCGAGGCCTCCGCCGGCACGGGGGTGCCGGGGAAAGTCGCGATCCCGCATTGTCGGAGCGCGGCCGTCGATAAGCCCACACTGGCGTTCGCACGCCTCAGCCGCGGCGTCGATTTCTCCGGCCCCGATGGCGACGCCGAGCTGGTCTTTCTCATCGCTGCCCCGGAAGGTGGCGGCAAGGCCCACCTCAAGATCCTCTCGAAGCTGGCACGGGCGCTGGTCAAGGGGGATTTCCTCGAGAAGCTGCGGGCGGCGAGTACCCCGGGTGCTATCGTCGCCGCCGTCGACGAGGTGCTCGGCGCCACGAAGGCCACCAAGGCCACAGCCGCTCAGCCCGCCGTGAGCGCGCCGGAGAAGAAGACCGTCGTCGCCGTCACCGCGTGTGCGACGGGTATCGCGCACACCTACATGTCGGCCGACGCGCTGACGCAGGAGGCCGACAAGCGCGAGGACATCGACTTCTTCGTCGAGCCGCAGGGCTCCTCGGGCGGCGAGCCGCTGGCTAAGGAGGTCATCGAGCGCGCCGACGCCGTGATCTTCGCCGTGGATGTGGCGGTGCGGAACAAGGAGCGTTTCGTCGGCAAGCCGGTGGTGCAAGCCCCCGTCAATCGCGGCATCAACGCGCCCGGCGCACTTCTCGACGAAGCCCTCGCCGCCGCCGACAACCCGGACGCCCCGCGGGTGACCGTAAGCCGCACCGAGCAGGCGGAATCGGGTGGCGGGGCGCAGCACGAGAGCTGGCCGAAGCGCATCCAGCAGGCCGTGATGACGGGTGTGTCCTACATGATCCCGTTCGTCGCCGCCGGTGGCCTGCTGCAGGCGTTCGGCTTTTTGGTCGGCGGCTACGAGGTGGCCGACGAGTGGGAGCAGGCCGCGACGTCGTTCTCCCTAGATAACTTCCCGCTGCATCTCGGCGCGGTGTTGTTCGCGACCGGCCAGCTGGCCATGCAGTTCATCGTGCCGGCGCTCTCGGGTTATATCGCGTTCTCCCTGGCGGGCAGACCCGGCATCGCGCCGGGCTTCGTCGGTGGCGCGGTGGCCGTGTTCGTCGGCGCCGGGTTCATCGGTGGCCTGGTCACCGGCATCATCGCCGGGTTGGTGGCCTACTGGATCGGCAACTGGCGCGTCCCCCGGATCGTGGGCTCGCTCATGCCGGTGGTCATCATCCCGTTGCTGACCTCCCTGATCGTGGGCCTAGTCATGTTTTTGTTGCTGGGCCGCCCGCTCGAGGCACTTATGACCGGGCTCACCGACTGGTTGAACTCCATGACGGGCACCTCCGCGGTGCTTCTGGGCATCATCGTGGGGTTGATGATGTGCTTCGACCTCGGCGGGCCGGTCAACAAGGCCGCCTACCTCTTCGCCACCGCCGGCCTGTCCACCGGCGACGAGGCCTCCATGATGATCATGGCCGCGGTGATGGCCGCCGGCATGGTGCCGCCGATCGCGCTGTCGCTGGCGACCTTTGTGCGCCGGCACCTGTTTACCCCGGCGGAGCAGGAAAACGGCAAGTCAGCGTGGCTGCTGGGCCTCTCGTTCATCTCCGAAGGCGCGATTCCTTTCGCCGCGGCCGATCCCTTCCGCGTCATCCCGTCGATGATGGCCGGGGGCGCAGTCACCGGCGCGCTGTCCATGGCCCTCGAGGTGGGCTCGCGCGCCCCGCACGGCGGTGTGTTCGTGCTCTTCGCCATCAACCCCTGGTGGGGCTTCCTGCTGGCAGTCGCCGCGGGCGCGGTGGTCTCCGCCGTCGTGGTGGTTCTGCTCAAGCAGTTCTGGCCGCAGAAGGTGGAAACGCCGGCGGAGGCACTCGATAGTGACGCCGCCCCGGCGCATGCTTAGAATTGTTCCGGAACACAACTCCGCACGTCCATTAGAAAGGACTTTTCCTCATGGCTTCCAAGACCGTCAAGGTTGGTTCGTCCGTCGGACTGCACGCCCGCCCGGCCTCTGTTGTCGCCGAGGCTGCCGCCGAGTACGACGAGGACATCATCCTCACCGTCGCCGGTGATGACGACGAGACCGACGCCGCCTCCTCGCTCATGATCATGGCGATGGGTGCCGAGCAGGGCGACGAGGTCACCGTCACCAGTGATAACGCCGAGGCCGTCGAGAAGATCGCCGGGCTTATCGAGTCTGATCTGGACGCTTAAGGCTCGTGGTGTAGCGGCCTTCCCCGATGTGGTGGTAGGCCCACATGAGCACCGGGTATCCCACGAGGATGCCCACCGAACCCCAGGCGATCCCCTCTAAGGTGATGCCGAAGACCGGCAGGGTGAGGTTACCGATGCCGGCAATGAGCGCTACGGCCGCGGCCGCCAGGTTGACGGGGTGCGTGAAATCGACGTGGTTATCCATCCAGATGCGCACCCCGAGCAGGCCGATCATGCCGTAGAGCAGCATGGTCGCGCCTCCTAGAACGCCGACCGGGATGGTGGTCACCAGCGCGCCGAATTTCGGCACGAAGGCCAGCGCGATCGCGAAGAGGGCGGCCACCCAGTAGGCGGCCGTCGAGTAGACGCGCGTGGCCGCCATAACGCCGATGTTCTCGGCGTAGGTGGTGGTACCCGAACCACCCGAGCTTCCCGCCAGCATCGTGGCGAGGCCGTCGCCGATGAGCGCTCGGCCGGCGAGATCATCCACCGGACGCCGGGTCATCTCGCCGACGGCCTTGACGTGGCCGATATTTTCGGCCACCAGCACGATGAGCACCGGCAGGGTGACCAAAATCGCCGAGAGATGGAACTGCGGAGCGTGAAACTGCGGCAGGCCAATCCAGGAGGCCTCGGCGATGGTCTTCGCGGCACCTTCCGGCAGCGCGCCGGTCACCCACGCGAAAAGCCAGCCGATGACCACCCCGATCAGGATGGACAGCCGCGAGATGATGCCGTGGCTAAGCACCGTCAGCGCCAAGATGGAGCCGAGGGTCACCAGCGCCACCAGCGGTTGAGCGGAGAAGTTCTCCGTGGCGGTCGGCGCTAGGTTGAGCCCGATGAGCGCGACGATAGCGCCGGTCACCGCCGGCGGCATGACCGCGTCGATCACCCGCCGGCCGGCGAAGTGCACGATCACTCCGAGGAGGGTGAGCACCGCGCCGGTGACCAGCACGCCGCCGAGCTGGGCGCCGATGCCCTCAGCCTGGGAGGCGGACAGCGGCGCGATGAACGCAAACGAGGAGCCGAGGTAGCTGGGCAGGCGGTTGGCGGTGATCAGCAGGAAGATGATGGTGCCGAGACCGGAAAACAACAGCGTGGTGGTCACCGGGAAACCGGTGAGGGTGGGCACCAGCAGGGTGGCGCCGAACATGGCCACCACGTGCTGCATGCCGATGCCGACGGTGCGCGGCCAGCTCAACCGCTCGTCGGGGGCGACGACGGCCCCGGGGGAAATCGTGTGCCCGTCGCCGTGGACGGACCATCCGAAAGAATTGCTCACGAACCCCGGATGTTAGTGCCTAAGCGTCCTCGCGGGCGAACTCCCGCAACTCCTCGGCGACGCGGGCGGGCAGGCGGACGTCGAGAAGCGTGCCGGCGCAGTCGTAGTCCTCGGTGAGCACGGTGCCCTCCTCGTGCACGCGGGAGACGACGTCGCCGCGGGTGAAGGGCACCAGCAGCGTGGTGCGCACGTCGAGGGAGTTCAGAAACTGCTCGATGCGGGTGGTCAGCTCGTCGACGCCCGCGTGGGTGAGCGCGGAGAGGTAAACGACGTTGTCGCGATCGAGGACGTGGCGCAGCTCGGCGAGCACCAAGGGGTCGGCCTGGTCGATCTTGTTGATGACGATGATCTCCGGCGGGACCTCATCGCCGGTCTCCTTCACGATGTCGTAGATGACCTTGTTCACCGACTCGATCTGGGTGAGCGGGAAAGGATCCGAGCCGTCGACGACATGCAGGATGAGATCGGCGCCCAAGACCTCCTCGAGGGTCGACTTGAACGCCTCGACCAGCTGGGTGGGCAGGTGACGCACGAAGCCGACGGTGTCGGTGAAGACGATGGCGCGGCCGTCGGGAAGCTCGGCGCGACGCGTGGTGGGATCCAGGGTCGCAAACAGCGCGTCTTCGACGAGCACGCCCGCGCCGGTCATCGCGTTGATCAGCGAGGACTTGCCGGCGTTGGTATAGCCGGCAATCGCGATCTGCGGGGTGGTGGAATCGCGGCGCCTCGAGCGCTTAACCTCGCGGGCGGTCTTCATGCCGCGCAGCTCGCGGCGCAGCTTCGCCATCTCCTGGCGCAGGCGCCGACGGTCGGCCTCGATACGCGTCTCACCCGGGCCGCGCAGGCCGACGCCGCCGTTGGAGCCCGCGCGGCCACCGGCCTGGCGCGAGAGGTTGCCACCCCAGCCGCGCACGCGGGTGTAGAGGTATTCCATCTGCGCGAGCGAGACCTGCGCCTTGCCTTCCTTGGACTTCGCGTGCTGGGCGAAGATGTCGAGGATCAACATGGTGCGGTCGATGACCTTGGTGTTGAGCTTGTCCTCGAGTGCGATCATCTGGCCCGGCGAGAGCTCACCGTCGACGACGACGGTATCCGCCCCGGTCGCCTCCACGATCGAGCGCAGCTGCGTGACCTTGCCGGAGCCGATGTAGGTGCCCGGGTCCGGCTTGTCGCGCTTCTGGTAGAGCATCTCGAGGATCTCGGCGCCGGCGGTCTCGGCCAGCGCGGCGAGCTCGTCCATGCTGGCCTCGACTTCGGCGGTGGTGCCTTCCGTCCACACGCCGACGAGAATGACCTGCTCGAGGCGCAGCTTGCGGTACTCAACCTCGGTGATGTCGTCGTGGTCGGTGGAGCGGATGCCGGTGTGGCGGGTGACGCGTCGAAAAGCGTCGCGCTCTTCGAGGTCGAGTTCGCCGGTAGTGGGCGCGGGCTTATCGTCGCTGCGGTACGCGGGCTGCGGAGCGTTGTCGCGGAAGGCGCGATCAATGAGTGAGTCGTGCTCCGATGCGTTATCAGAGTGGAAAGGATTCGTCATTTCCCTTAAGAGTATTCCACGCGGGTCAACTCGCCGGCCTCGGCGTGTGCCGGTTAGGCTAAGAAAGCATGACAACCGATTTGAAGAGTATCGGCCTCGGCTTCGATAACTTCCAGGACGCCGTCGAGGCCGCCATCCGCACGAACCAGCTAGCGGTGATCGGTGAGGTACGCGGCGGGCAGCTCGTACAGTACAGCGACGCCTCCGGCGCCGTCATCAACATCCTCGCCGTGGAGCCTTTCGCCACGTACGCGGGCTTCGACTCGGTCACGCGCACCTACGGCAACGTCACCATGGTCAACGATGTCCTCGCCTACTGCGAGGTGCTCGCCCCGAACGGCGCGGTCATGACGGGCGTGGCGCTCAACCTTGCCCAGGGCCCGCTGCTCGCCGACCTGGATACCCAGCAGTGGCAGGAGCTGGGCGTGACTGCCTTGGTGGATTCCTACTCGCTGCACGCCGATGCCGCCTCCGCCGGCAGTGAGCCCGGCGAAATCTCCTCGCCGGGCGCGGAGATCATCGCGGCCTCGGATGGCTCCCGCGTCCCGGATGCGCACATAAGCTTCACCGCCCGCATCCTCGATGCGAACTACCGGCACAACCAGCTGACCGGCCAGCGCTTCATCCACGCCACCGTCGACGGTGCCTTCGCCTTCGACGTCTGCCTGCCGGATGCCGCACAGTTGCCGCACAAGGATATGGTTCTCACCGCCTCGGGTATCTTGACCGGGCAGGTCACCCAGCCGGTCGGCGGCGGTTGTGGCTGCGGGGGCAGCTGCGGCTGCGGCGGGCACTGAGCGGATGCTACCGAAAGGTCATCGTGATCCAGCGCCAACACTTAGTCATCTGGGT
This sequence comes from Corynebacterium yudongzhengii, assembly GCF_003065405.1. NCBI lineage: Bacteria > Bacillati > Actinomycetota > Actinomycetes > Mycobacteriales > Corynebacteriaceae > Corynebacterium > Corynebacterium yudongzhengii. Next base: position 1,019,859 of record NZ_CP026947.1, on the reverse strand, counting down.
AGTGGTCGCCTGCCTGGCGGCCGCGCTCGTCGTGTTCGGGCGCTTCCCCGGGATGGTGTTGGCGGCCGCGCTGGTGGGCATCACCGTGCTGGTTATGCACCGCCCGGATCGTGACCAGCAGCTCGCCGCCCTGCGCACCTCCATCGAGCTATCGGCCGATGAGATCCGCGAGGTCCTCGACGAGTACGAGCGCTTCGCTCTCGGCGAGGATGCGGAGTCCATCGCCGATCGCACGCTGCGGCGCCCGGCGTTGCTTAACGACGACAGCCCCGACGAGGACATCGCCCGCTTCCACTTCGAGGCCGCCACGGCGCGGCGTTTCTTACACCGCCTGCCCGCGCGCACCGCGGATCCCGGGCTGACTGCCGCGCAGCTAGAGAACCTGCTCTCGGTCACCGACGGCCGCGCCCTCTGCCTGCGCGAGGCCTGGGTGGCGGCCCGGCGCGCCGGCCGCCGGCTAGGGCCTTAGGAGATAGAACTCTCCCTCGGCGAGGATGCGCGAGGGGCCGGTCAGCAGGCACTGCTCGGCGATGTCCACCTCGACCCGCCCGCCGGGGACATTCACGCTCACGCGGCCTTCTGCGCGCCCGGCGTCGGCGAGCGCGGCGCGGGCGGCGGCGACGGTGCCGGTCCCGCACGAGCGGGTCTCGCCGACGCCGCGCTCGATCACGCGCATGTGCACCGTATCGTCCTGCAGCGGGGTGAGGATCTCGACGTTGACCCCTTGAGGGAAGAAATCTTCATCGTAGGCGGGCGGGCTGAGCTCCAGCTCGGCGAGACCGGTCGGCGTAAGCCCCGGGATCACCGCCGCGAGATGCGGGTTGCCCACATCAACCCCGAGGCCGGCGAAGCGGAAATCCCCCATCTGCGCGGTGGAGACGCCGGTGACTTCGGCCGGGCCCATCTCGACGGTCACCTCCGCGCAGGTGGGCGAGCACTGCCCCATCCGGACTGTGCGCAGGCCCGCGCGGGTGAGGATCTCGAAAGTGTCGCCGGACAGCCCTTCACGCGTGGCCAGCCAGTGCGCGAAGACCCGCACGCCGTTGCCGCACATCTCCGCGGCCGAGCCGTCGGCGTTGCGGTAGTCCATAAACCACGCATCGTCGCGGCGATCGACGTTGAGCAGCCCGTCGGCACCTATGCCGCGGCGGCGATCGCAGATCTCGGCGACCAGCTCTGGGTTAAGCTCTAGGCCGTGCTGGGCCTGGGTGAGGATCACGAAATCGTTCTGCGTTCCGTGTCCCTTGGCGAATCGGATCGGTATCACGCGAGAAATTCTAACGCCTGGCGGGCATCAGCCGTGTGCGCTTCCAACCAGTGGATCCTTTGATCTCTTTTGAACCAGGAGCGCTGCCGGCGCACGTAGCGCCGCGTGCCCGTCGTGGTGCGCTCCTGGGCCTCTGCCAGGCTCATCCGGCCGGCGAAATAGTCGAGCACCTGCGCATACCCGATCGCCCGGCCGGCGGTGGACTCGGCGATCAAACCTTCAGAATCAACGAGGTGGCGAACCTCGTCGACGAAACCGGCATCGAACATCTGCTGGGTGCGCGCCTCGATACGCGGGTTGAGCCACTCAGGGGTGGTGCGCAGGCCGACGATCACGCTATCCCAGCGCGGACGGGCGTTTTTCGGCGGCTGCGAGGCCCGAAAAGGCTTGCCTGTGAGCTCGATGACCTCGAGGGCGCGCACGGTGCGCCGCGGGTCGCGGTCTTCGATGATGCCGGCGGCCTCGGGGTCGATCTCGGCGAGCTCGGCGTGCAGGCGCTCGATCCCGACCTCTCTAAGGCGCTCCTCGTAGCGCGCCCGGACCGCCGGGTCGGTGGGCGGGAAGCGCCAGTCGTCGATGAGCGACTGGTAGTACAGCATCGACCCGCCGACCATGACCGGCGTGCGCCCGCGCGCAATGATCTCCTCGACGACCGCGACGGCACGCGCCTGGTAGTCCGCGACCGAGGCGTTGTCGGTGACCGACCAGATATCGAAGAGGTGATGCGGGATGCCGCGACGCTCGGCGACGGGGACCTTCGCCGTACCAATATCCATGCCCCGGTAGAGCTGCATGGAATCGACGTTGACGATCTCGCCACCTAGTTCTTCGGCCACATCGAGCGAGAGCGCGGATTTCCCCGAGGCGGTCGGCCCGACAATCGCCAGCGGGCGGATCACGGCTCGCCCTCCCAGCTGGCGACGTAGCGCGCCACGCCCGTCGCGGTATCCACAGCGTGCAGCTGGCCCCGCTTCTCGACGCCCGCCATCTCCCGCCACAGCGAAACATCCGGCACCCCGGCCGCCTCGAGCTCGGCCACGGACCAGATCCGCTCGGGTCGGGTGGTCAGTGCGCTGCGGCAGAAGGTGTCGGCAGCCGCGGCGTCGTCGAGAAGCGCCAGCGGGGCGCGCGGCGTCATCCCAGCGCTGCCGTCGGTGACCACGACAGTCAGCCTCTCTGGCCGCGGGGTGGCCAGCTTAGAGCGCACCTCGAGGATCGCGGCGGAGAGCTTGTCTCCCAGGACATAGCGGGCGATGAGCTCAGGTAAGTAGTGGCCGGCGCCGACGGTAACCCCCGGGGCGCCCCACGCCGCGAAGCTGCCGGTATGGGCGGTGTAGTAGCGCTCGGCGCGGGAGGCGACCAGGTCGATGCCGGCGGTGTGCGGGGCGCCGCCAAGTACTTCTCGCGCAGCCGCCACCAGCTCGCGCGAGGCCTGATCGCGGGGGGCGAGCTCCTCCACCAGCGCGGGGCTGGCGGGAATAACGACGACGGTATGCACGCACCCCAGCCTATCGAAGCACCCCACCGCGACTGGTGACACGGTATGTTAGTAAGAACTGCGCAGGCAGCCGTGACGCGCGGCTACACAGGAAATGAGGACGATTGCTTTGACCGATCCGCACACTCCCTCCCCGCGACCGAAGCCGGGCCCGAAGCCGGGTCCCAAACCCACCCCCGGGCGCCCCGCACGGCCCACGCCGTCGCCGGTGCCCGTCGGCTCCCCGATCAGCAATGACCCCGCGAAGTTCGGGCGTATCGCCGACGACGGCACCGTCTACGTCACCACCGGCGACGGTGAGCGCGCGATCGGCTCCTGGCAGGCCGGCAGCCACGCCGAGGGGCTTGCCCACTTCGGCGCGCGTTTCGACGACCTCGCCACCGAAGTCGAGCTCCTAGAGGCCCGCGTGAAGGCGCACCCGGAGGACGCGGCCGCGATCACGAAGCAGGCTGAGCAGCTGCGCGCCTCGCTGGATGAGGCCGCCGTCATCGGGGATCTCGCCGCGTTGGATCGCCGCCTTGGCCAGGTCATCGAGCACGCCGCGCGCGCCGGCGAAAAGGAGAACGAAAACCGCCAGCGCCGCCGCGCCGAGGCGATCGAGCGCAAGGAGGCACTCGCCTCCGAGGCCGAGGACATCGCCGAGAACTCCACCGAGTGGAAGGCCGCCGGCGATCGCATCCGCGCCATTTTAGATGAGTGGAAGGCCATCAAGGGCATCGACCGCGCCACCGACGATGCTTTGTGGAAGCGCTACTCGCGCGCCCGCGATAGCTTCAACCGCCGCCGCGGCGCGCACTTCGCGGAGCTGGATCGTAACCGTGCCTCCGCCAAGGCGAAGAAGGAAGAGCTCATCGAGCGCGCCGAGGCTTTGCAGAACTCCACGGAGTGGAAGGAGACCGCGCGCAAGTACCGCGATCTCATGTCCGAGTGGAAGGCCGCCGGGCGCGCCCAGCGCGACCAGGACGACAAGCTCTGGGACCGTTTCCGCGCCGCCCAGGACCACTTCTTCAACGCCCGCGACGCCGTCAACGCCGAGCGCGATCGCGCCTACGAGGCCAACGCCGAGGCGAAGGACGCGCTCATCGCGGAGTACTCCCCTCTCATCGAGCCGGACAAGGGCATCGATCAGGCCAAGGCGAAGCTGCGCGAGCTGCAGGACAAGTGGGACGAGATCGGCTACGTGCCGCGCAGCCGCATACGCGAGTATGAGGAGAAGATTGCGGCCGTCGAGAAGCGGGTTGCCGACGCCGAGGACGCCCGCTGGCGCCGCACCGACCCGGAGGCCGAGGCGCGGGCCGCGCAGTTCGAGAAGAAGGTCGCGGATTTCGAGGCCCAGGCCGAACAGGCCGCGCAGAAGGGTAACGAGAAGAAGGCCGCCGAGCTGAAGGCCCAGGCCGAGCAGTGGCGCCAGTTCGCGCAGACCGCGCGCCAGGCTATCGCCGGCGAGTAATGCGCCTGCTGGAGATCTCCCGCCCGCAGCCCGGCCGCGCGCCCAGCGACGTGGTGCGCACCTTCGTGTTCATGGCCAACCTCGAGGCCCAGGAGGCCAGCGGGGACGCGGCCGCCTCGGTGACCGCCGAGCAGGTGCTCACCCGGCTCAAGGGCTCCGCGGAGTCGGATGTGGCGTTATTCGCGCTTGTCGACGACACCGTCACCCCCATCCTCGCTCCCACGGGCGAGCTGGGGTACGGCCTGTTGGCGGCGACGGGCTCCGATACGGACGTCGAGGTCGCCGGGTTCTTACTCATCTCCTTGCCGCTGCTCGAAGACACTGACTTGGCCGAGCTCGACGTCACCCTGGACGCGCAGTATCTGCCGCTGCCCGGCGAGAAGATGGATGACCAGGCCCGCGCGATTCGCGATGAGCTTTTATCCCACGGCCGAAAGATCGCCGCGACGCACTTCGATCGGCGCCGCTTCGTGGTGTTCACCGATGTCAGCGAGCCCGCTCCCCCGGCGCCTTTTCGCCCGGCGGTCACGCTGACGACCACGGCGATGGCGGTTCCCGAGAACGATGTTCCGGTAGCCGCGGACGCAGTCTTCCTCCAGGGTTTCGGCGCGCGCTCTGAGTATGCGCCCCAGATCGCCGAGCTGCTCAGCCAGGCCTCCGCGGACATCGACAACGGCGAGCTGGACTTGGCCCCGCAGTCCTGGGATACCCGGCGGCTGGAGGAGGCCGCCGCGCGGCTGCGCGATCGCGGTGACCGGCAGCTTCTCACCCTCCTGGTGCAAGGCGGCGAGGTGCTAGCACTCAGCGAGATCACCCTGCGCGCCGATCCCACCACGCAGGTCGCAGAGCTCGGGATGACCACCACGAAGCGAGCCCGACGCGGCCGCGGGCTGGCGCGCCGGGCTTTGACGCAGGCGATCGCCCGGCTGCGCCGGGAGTATCCGCGGGTGGAGACGATGTATGCCTCCGCCGCCGGCACCGATGATGCCTCACAGGCGCTCTACGCCCCCTATCGCCCGCGCACCATCGACGTGGCGCGCGGATGGGTGGCCACCGGCTAGGTGTTGTTCTTGCGGTGGCGCTCGGCGGCGCGTTGGCGGCGGTCGTCGATAAGCAAGGGGTTCTGCTCGCGCTCGCGGTCGAGCAGTTCGCGCTGGGCGCGGCCGACCTCGTCGAGGTTGTCGTTGCGCGAGCGGGCCTCGGCGATGATGCGCTGCTCGGGGTCGCGGCGCAGCGCCACGCAGCAATACGCGAACACGGCGAGGGCGACGCCGAAAACGCTGAAGAGCATGCCGATGGACACGCCGTCGTTCTCGGCGGCGCCGGGGCCGGTCTGGCGCAACCAGATCGCGAAGATCGAGTAGAACAGCCCGACGGTGCTGAGCATCCACGCGATCAGGCCGAAGACCGCCCGCTCGGTAATCAGCACGAGGGTGCTGAAGACCCCCAGCCCAAGGCCGATGAGGATGGCGTAGATGAACTCGGTGATCTGGACGTTGCCTTCGCGTGCCGACGGCAGCAGGAACGTGATCTCGTAGCCGCGAGTGGATCCGGAGTGCGGGAAGATAAGGTAGGCGCCCCAGATGATGACGGCCGTGATGAGCATCCACCGAAAACCGCTGAGGTTCATGCGGCGGGCGGCCTTCTTCTCTTCTCGCGCGAGTGCCAGGGCATCCTGGGTGGACTCGGACACTGTGCTCGTGCCTTCCCTTCTGGTGTGGGTTTCTGTGTCAGCCTACCGGCTGGCCGATCTTCGGCATGCCAAGGCCGACGCCGATGGGCGCGGTCGTGGGCACCTTACCGGCCGCGGACATGTCGCCGGCGCGGGTGCGGCGGTGGGTGTGCACGCCGCTGTCGGCGATGAGGAAGTGCGGGCGGGCGTCGGTGATCGTGACGGTGACGACGTCGCCGGGGCGGATCTCGCCGTCGGTGTTACCTGCCGGGTCGAAGTGGACGAGGCGACCGTCGCGGGCGCGCCCGGATTGGCGGTGGGTGCGGTCGTTTTTGCGGCCGCCCTCCTGGACGAGCAGTTCGACCTCGGTGCCGAGAAGCTTCTCATTTTCCTCGGCGGCGATGCGATCCTGCAGGGCCACCAGCCGCTCGAAACGCTCTTGGACCACGTCTTTGGGGATCTGATCATTGAGCTCGGCGGCCGGGGTACCCGGGCGCGGCGAGTACTGGAAAGTAAACGCACTGCTGAAGCGGGCACGCTCGACGACGTCGAGAGTGGCCTGGAAGTCCTCTTCGGTCTCGCCGGGAAAGCCGACGATGATGTCGGTGGTGATCGCGGCGTGCGGGAGCTTCTCGCGGACCTCGTCGAGGATGTTGAGGAACTTCCGGGAGCGGTAGGAACGCCGCATCGCCTTGAGGATGCGATCGGAGCCGGACTGCAGCGGCATGTGCAGCTGCGGGCAGACGTTGGGGGTCTCGGCCATGGCGTCGATGACGTCGCTGGTGAACTCCGCGGGGTGCGGGGAGGTAAAACGCACCCGCTCGAGGCCCTCGATATCACCGCAGGCACGCAGCAGCTTCGAGAACGCCGAGCGATCGCGCTGCAGGTCCGGATCCGAGAAGTGCACGCCGTAGGCGTTGACGTTTTGGCCCAGGAGGGTGACCTCGCTGACGCCTTGATCGACGAGGGCCTGAACCTCGGCGAGGATGTCGCCGGGCCGGCGGTCTTCTTCCTTGCCGCGCAGGCTGGGCACGATGCAGAAGGTGCAGGTGTTGTTGCAGCCCACGGAGATGGAGACCCACCCGGCGTAGGCGGACTCCCGCTTGGCTGGCAGAACGGAGGGGAATTCCTCGAGGGATTCGACGATTTCCACCTGGGCTTCGTCGTTGTGCCGGGCGCGCTCGAGCAGGGCCGGCAGCGAGCCCATGTTGTGGGTGCCAAAGACCGCGTCGACCCAGGGGGCCTTGTCTAGGACGGTGTCGCGGTCCTTCTGGGCGAGGCAGCCGCCGACGGCGATCTGCATGCCCGGGTGGTTCTTCTTGGTGTTTTTGAGGTTGCCGAGGCTGCCGTAGAGGCGCTGGTCGGCGTTTTCGCGCACCGCGCAGGTGTTGAACACGACCAGGTCGGGCTCGGTATCGGCATCCGCGGCGACGTATCCGGCGTCTTCTAGGAGGCCGGACAGGCGCTCGGAATCGTGCACGTTCATCTGGCAGCCGAAGGTGCGCACCTCGTAGGTGCGCGGGTTCTCGTTGTTCGTCTCAGTCTGCTCCACCACAACCCGCTATTGTAACTGCGCGCCTGCCGCCGACCTAACCCTCGGCGAGCTCTTCTCGGCGCCGCTCGAGCTCGGCGCGCGCGATGCGCAGGCTCATGGCCTCGTTAAAGCCGCGGCGGGCGAGCACGCCCACGATGCGGCGCAGAACCTTCTGGTATTCGGCGTAGTCGCCGGGCACGTTTTTCACCGAGCGGGCCTTCTTGCGGGCGAGTTCTATGGCGGTGGCTTCCTCGTCGTCTTCGTCGATCTGGGCCAAGGCGCTGGCGCGCTCGGCGGCGCCGACGCCCTTGTCCTGGAGCTCTAAGTCGAGGACGCGCGCCGATTTCTTCCGCCGCTGGTGGCGCTGGCGGACCCATTCGCGGGCGAAGACCTCGTCGTTGATGAGGCCGGTGCGCTCAAAGTCGTCGAGCACGGCGTCGATGACCTCGGGGGCGAACTCGGCGGCGATGAGGCGCTCGCGCAGCTCGTGGCGGGAGCGGCCGCGCTGGTCGAGCAGGCCGAGGGCACGCGAGCGCACTGCCGCGCGGGCCTCTTCAGCCTCGTGGTCGAAGAGCGTTCCTTTCCCGCTGGCCTGGTAGTCGGCTATCGCCTCGCGCAGGCGCTCGATGCGCTCACTAGTCATTGTCCTCGTCATCGAAGCCGACGTTGGGGACCATGTCGACTGGCTCGTCGCTCAAGCCCTCGTCGTTGACGCCGGGGACCGACATGTCTTCCTTCTCTTCTTCCTCGCTGGCGCCGCCGATGCCGAGCTTGGCGAAGATCTTGCGCTCCAGCTCGTCGGCGAGATCCGGGTTGTCCTTCAAGAACTGGCGGGCCTTCTCCTTGCCCTGGCCGAGCTGGTCGCCCTCGTAGGTGTACCAGGAGCCGGACTTCTTGGCGATGCCGTTTTCCACCGCCATGTCGATGATCGAGGATTCGCGCGAGATGCCCTCGCCGTACATGATGTCGAACTCGGCGACCTTGAACGGCGGGGAGACCTTGTTCTTCACGATCTTCATGCGCGTGCGGTTGCCGATCGCGTCCTGGCCGTCCTTCAGGGTCTGGATACGGCGGATGTCGCAGCGCACCGAGGCGTAGAACTTCAGGGCCTTACCGCCGGTGGTGGTCTCCGGGGAGCCGAACATGACGCCGATCTTCTCGCGCAGCTGGTTGATGAAGATGGCGGTGGTACCGGAGTTGTACAGCGCGGAGGCCATCTTGCGCAGAGCCTGCGACATGAGGCGGGCCTGCAGGCCGACGTGGCTATCACCCATCTCGCCTTCGATCTCGGCCTTCGGGGTCAGGGCGGCGACGGAGTCGACGACCACGATGTCAATCGCCCCGGAGCGCACCAGCATGTCGGCGATCTCGAGGGCCTGCTCGCCGGTATCCGGCTGCGAGACCAGCAGGTTGTCCGTGTCCACGCCGAGCTTCTTGGCGTAGTCTGGGTCGAGGGCGTGCTCGGCGTCGATAAACGCGGCGATGCCGCCCTCCTTCTGCGCCTCCGCGACGGCGTGGAGTGCGACGGTGGTCTTACCCGAGGACTCCGGGCCGTAGATCTCGACGACGCGGCCGCGCGGGAAGCCGCCGATGCCGAGCGCGACGTCGATGGCGGTGTTACCCGAGGAGATGGTGCGCACCGGCGGGCGGTTTTCATCGCCTAGGCGCATGACCGCGCCCTTGCCGTAGTCCTTTTCGATCATCGACAGTGCGGCGTCCAGCGCCTTTTGGCGGTCACCGCCCGCATTCGCCTGGGTCTTGGCGTTCTTCTTAGCCATCTGGCATTCCCCTTTGCTGAAGGTTGGTTAATCGGTCTCTTCTACTGAGACTCCGTACCGCCCGGGACGGATCCCTGTCGTGCCGAAACTTTAATGGACACCCCGGTCACGAACCCCTAACTTACACGCACATGCGTTCGAACACGTACACGGGCCCGCGCGTGTCGCCTAAAACCCCGGCCGGTCGATGCCGAGGCGCTGATTATCCGGCACGTCGAAGTCTTCGCAGATCTCATCCCAGACGCGGGAGGGGTTGACGCCGCCGTCGATAAGCTCTTCGGGCGTTCCCCCGAGCTTCGGCAGGTGGTGGGTGTGCGCGATCCAGTTACCCTGCTGCGGGCCGAAGACATCACTCATCAGTTGGTGGAAGTCGGTCAATCGCATGCGCGCCAGCATAAGGCACCCGAGCCTCGTTCAACCACTGAACGGCGTTCAGTGTTACGGTATCCGCATGAACAACCGCTCTACCGTGGGCAACCTCGCCTACATCGCCGTCTTCGCGGCACTCATCATCGTCTTCGCCTTCGTCGCCATCCCCGTAGGCTCCGCCGGCGTGCCCATCGTCATCCAAAACGCCGTGGTCATCCTCACCGGCCTCGTCCTCGGCCCGAAGCGCGCCTTGTTGACGGTCGCCCTCGTCTACCTGCTTGGCCTCGCCCTGCCGGTCATGGCCGGCGGACGCACCCTGCTGGCCGCGCTGGCCGGCCCGACCATCGGCTACCTCGTCGGCTACTTGGTCTCCGCGGTGGTGGCAGGTCTTATCGCCTACCAGGCCCCGGCCCGCCGGCGCGCCGCCCAGATCGGCTGGTTCATCCTCGCCGGCGTTACCGCCTTGGCGCTGCAATACGTCTGCGGCGCGTTCGGGCTCATGTTCCGCGCGGAGATGGCCTTCGGGCCCGCCTTCGCGGCCCAGCTGCCGTTCATTCTGCCGGATGCGGCTAAGGTCGCCGTCATGATCCTTATCGCCTTGGGCGTGCACGCCGCATTCCCCGATCTGCTGTCGCGTCATGGCCGTCGTCGAGTTTCGTGACGTCGAGGTCACCGTCGACGCCGGCACCGACGCCGACCCCCACGCCACCCGCCGCATCCTCGGCCCCCTGAACTTAACGCTCAGCGAGCACCGCATCGGCATCATCGGCGCCAACGGCTCGGGAAAGTCGACGCTGGCCCGGCTCATCAACGGCCTCAACTCCCCCACCACCGGCGAGGTGCTTTACGACGGGCTCAATCTCGCCTCCGAGGCCAAAGCCGTACGCCGCCAGGTCGGCTTTGTCTTCTCGGATGCCGAAAACCAGATCGTCATGCCCCAGGTCCGCGACGATGTGCTGTTTTCCCTGCGCCGCAGCGGACTTCCGAAGGCCGCGCGCCGCGAGCGCGCCGATGCGGTGCTCGAGTACTTCGGGCTCGCCGCACACGCCGAGGACTCCCCTCATACGCTCTCCGGCGGGCAGAAACAGTTGCTGGCGCTGGCGGCGGTGATCGTCGTCGACCCGCAGCTGATCATCGCCGACGAGCCCACCACGCTGCTCGACCTGCGCAACCGCCTGAGCATCGCCCGGCGCTTTCGGGAGCTTTCCCAGCAGCTGATCGTGGTCACCCACGACCTCGACCTGCTGCGCGACTTTGATCGCGTCATCTGCATCGACGATGGCCAGGTCGTCGGCGACGGCGCGCCGGGGCCCGTCATCGATCACTACATCCACGCCATGGAGAATAACGCCTGATGTTTTATGGCATCCCCCTAGGCGTCTACGTCCCCGGCACCACGCCACTACACCGCCTAGACTCCGGAATCAAGCTTCTAGGCTTGATCTTATTCATCCTCGTGGTGATCTTCTTCACCCGCGGGCTGCTCACGGTCGCAATTGCGGCCGGGGTGGTCACCCTCGGCTATGTGGTGGCAAAAATCCCGCCGCGCACCGCCGCCGGCCAGATTCTGCCCGCGGTGCCGGTGGTTGCGCTGTTGGGTCTCTTCCAGTGGTGGCAGGCCGACTGGCAGGTGGCCGTCGTGCTGGTGGTCAGCCTTATCACCACCATCGCCGCCGCCGCTTTGCTGACGCTTTCCACCCGCGTCGCCGAGATCATGGAGGCCATCGAAGACGCGCTGGCTCCGCTTCAACGCTGGGGCGTGCCGGTGGAATCGATCTCGCTGGCGATGTCTTTGACCTTGAGGCTCATCCCGCTGCAGCTGGATACAGTCAACGAGGCCTTAGATGCGCGAAAGGCCCGCGGGGCGGGCCTGTCGATCGGTGCTTTCGGGGTGCCGGTGCTCGTCCGGTCGGTGCGCCGGGCGCGGGCTTTGGGCGAGGCGCTCATCGCCCGCGGCGTCGGCGACTAAGCGGTGTGAGCGTTTACTGGTCTCCGCGCAGCTCGCGCATTTTGCGGGCGACGGCATCGTCGGCAACATTCGGGGCCTGGTTCTGACCCGACTCGATCGCATCTCGCGACTGGCCGGATTCGACCTGGTTGGAGCCCTGGCTTTCCTGGTTCATCTCGGAGCGGATCTGCTCGAGGCGGGAGTGGCCTGCCATCTGGATGCCGGCCTGCTCGACCTCGGCCATGCGGCCTTCGACGGAGTTCTGCGCCAGCTCGGCCTTACCCAGCGCCGTGGAGTAGCGCTTCTCGATCTTGTCGCGCACCTGATCCAGATTCGGGGTGTTGCCCGAGGTGATCGAGTTCATCGACGACAGGGACTCGGAGACCTTCTCCTGCATCTTCGCCTGCTCCAGCTGGGAGAGCAGCTTGGTGCGCTCGTTGACCTTCTGCTGCAGCTGCATGGAGTTGCGCTCGACGGCCTTCTTCGCCTGATCCGCCTGCTGCAGGGCCTGGTCGTGGAGCTTCTTGGTGTCCTCCACGCTCTCCTCAGCGGTGACCAGCTGGGCGGCGAAAGCCTCCGCGGCGTTCTCGTATTCCTGAGCCTTCGCCTGATCGCCCTGGCTGCGGGCCTTGTCCGCCAGGGTGAGCGCCTGGCGGGTGTTCGCCTGCAGCTTCTCGATCTCCCCGAGACGCCGGTTCAGCTGCATCTCCAGCTGGCGCTGGTTGCCGATGACCGCAGCGGCCTGCTGGGACAACTCCTGGTGCTGGCGCTGCGCCTCCTGGATGGCCTGCTCGATCTGTACCTTCGGGTCAGCGTTCTCCTCGATCTTCGAGTCGAACAACGCCATCAAGTACTTCCATGCCTTGACAAAGGGGTTAGCCATGTCTCCCGGGGCCTTTCTGGGTCACGTCGTGGTAGTCAATCGGCGCCTATTGTACCTACTCCGCGGCAGCGGGAGCGGTGTTGGCGAGTTCATCCTCGACCGACGGCAGCGCCATCGTCGAGGCCGCCTCGAAGAGGACCTCCGACACACTCGCCTCGAGCGCGTGGCAGATCGACGCCAGCAGCTCGGAGGAGACCTCCTTGCGTCCCCGCTCGAGCTCAGAGAGGTAGCCCGGGGACACGCTGGCGGCTTCCGCCAACTCCCGCAGCGTGACCGACTTGTCCGCGCGGAACATGCGCAGCGTCGTGCCCAGCGCCTGGCGTAGCAGCATGGGCGAGTGCCGCGGGGTTGCAGTTGTGGTGGCAGCGTTATCCAATAATGCAGTCTTGGTCGTCATCATCTCTTTCAACGTCGCATGTTTTCTTTTTGTTCCCGGATCTCGGCGAGTAATTCTTTCAACCCCGCCTCGACCGCCTGCCGACGAATCTCCGCCCGATCGCCCGAAAAACGGTGACACACCGACACGCACCGATAATGCCCGGCCACCGCGATAAACACCTCACCTACCGGGTGGCCGTTTTGGCTGTCCGGCCCGGCGACCCCGGTGAGCGCCAAGCCCCAGTCGGCGCCGAGTTTCTCGCGCGCGCCGCGGGCCATCTCTTCGGCGGTGACGGCGGCGACGGGGCCCCAGTCGTCGAGAAGCTGCTTATCGACGCCCGCCAGGCTGTGCTTAGCGTCGGTGGCATAGGTGATAAGTCCTCCGCGAAGGACGCGGGAGGCGCCGGGGACATCGGCGATCCGGGCGGCGGCGAGCCCGGCGGTGAGCGACTCGCAGGTGGCGACGGTCTCAGCGCGCGTGCTGAGCAGGCTCACGAGGCGTGCGGCACAATTCATGGCAGGGGCCTAATCAGTTCTGTTTCTTCGCGTCGACGAGGTATTTCACGCCGGTGATCACGGTGACGAGGGTGGCGGCGAGCATCACCACGAAGGTGGGGATGTCCATCCAGCCCGGCAGCGGCAAGAGGTAGAGCCCGATCGCCAGGGTCTGCAGGGCGGTTTTAAGCTTACCGCCCTTCGAGGCCGGCACCACGAGGCCGCGGCGCAGCATCACCATGCGCCACAGGGTGATGCCGAACTCGCGGACCAAGATGATCACCGTGATCCACACGGGCAGCCACCCGATCACGTTGAGGCCGACCAGCGCGGCGGTGACCAAAGCTTTGTCGGCGATGGGATCGGCGATCTGGCCGAACTTGGTGATCAGCCCGCGGGCGCGGGCGATGTCACCGTCGAGCTTGTCGGTGATCATCAGCGCAGCGAACGTGGCGAACGCCGCCCACTGGAAGCCCAGCGAGTCGCCGGATTCCAGGATGAACCAGACAAAGAGCGGCAGGAAGATGATCCGCAGGCTCGTCAGGATGTTGGGTAGGTTAAAATTCGACGGCTCGCCTGCGCCATCGACCCGGTTCTGCTTGCCTGCGTTCACGGGTATTCAGCCTACCCCGGCTTCACTGCCGCCCGGCCACCGGCCACGCGCAACGCTTTTAGTGCGGCTTCTAGTGCGCGTGCCCGCCGGTGGGATCGCCGCCCTTTTCGGCAAGCTTGTGGCCATCCCAGTCGAGTTCGTTGCCGTCCTCGTCGACCATGTAGCCGTCCTCGTCGACGTAGTGGACGTTGCCGAAGTCGTCGTAGTCCTGCTTGAGGCTCTTCTCGGAGACAGCGCCGGCGGCCTTGTCACGCTTGTTGCGGATGACAGAGGCGACGATCGTCACGGCCAGGACGCCGACGATGACCAGAAGCGATCCCACCGTGGAGACCTCGGGCACGGAGACGTCCTCGCCGCCGTTGATAAACGGCAGGTTGTTCTCGTTCAGGGCGTGCAGCAAAAGCTTGATTCCGATGAAGCCCAGGATGAGGGCCAGGCCATAAGGCAGGTAGACGAGGCGGTCGAGCAGGCCGTCGAGAAGGAAGTACATCTGGCGCAGGCCCATCAGCGCGAAAGCGTTGGTGGTAAAGACCAGGAAAGCCTCCTGGGTGATGCCATAGATCGCCGGGATGGAGTCGAAGGCGAACATGACATCGACGGCGCCGATCGCCATCAGCGCCACGAACAGCGGGGTCATGGAGAGCTTGCCGCTCTTGCGCACCCACAGCCGGTCGCGGTAGTAGCGGTTGGTCACCGGAACGACCTTGTTGAGCCACTTGACCACGCGCATGTCCTGCGGGTCGGTGCCCTCGTTGCCCTGGATTTCGTCCCAGAACAGCTTAACCGCGGTGTAGATGAGGAACACGGCGAAGATGTAGAACACATCCGACCAGGCCTCGATGATGGCCGCGCCCAGCAGGATGAACACGAGGCGGAAGAGCAGCGCTAAGACGATGCCGATGAGCAGCACCTTCTGCTGGTAACGGCGAGGGATCTTGAACGCGCCGATGATCAGGGCGAACACGAAGAGGTTATCGACGCTTAGGGCCTTCTCCGTGACATAGCCCGTCAAGTACTGCATGCCGTGCTCGCCGCCCCACAGCCACCAGACGATGCCGCCGAAGGCGAGGGCTAAGGCGACATAGAACAGCGACCACCCGGCCGACTCCTTGAGCGTGGGCTCGTGCGGGGTGCGGACGTGGGTGACGAAGTCGAAGATGAAGAATCCGGCGATCACGGCGATCGTGAGCGCCCAGATCCACAGGGGTACAGACATGAAAGTGTCCTCCGGTCGAAAATGCATGTTCGTGACCGGAGGTCTCCCCCGCCCACCGGTACTTCCAGGTGGGCCGGCCCGACCGGGGGCTCGCGCGAGCCGCCGTGCTGACGATCTAGGCCAGGTGGTGGGGTACTCCCCTCCTTACACAGCGGATCATCTTAACCGCCTAAAGGCCTTCCGCGCTACACCGCGCCGGAGGTCGGGTTGTAGGTCGCGCTCACCGTGCGGGTCTCCGCCTGCTCGCCGTCACTGTCGTGCTCGGCGTCGTTGGTGGCGGCGGTGTCGTCGTCAAGCTCGACGCCCTTCGGGGCCTCGGCGGGATCGGCGCCCTTGATCATCCAGATGATGGTCTCGAGCTCCTCGGGCTTGACCAGCACCTCGCGGGCCTTCGAGCCCTCCGAGGGGCCGACCACGCCGCGGGATTCCATGAGGTCCATGAGTCGGCCGGCCTTGGCGAAGCCGATGCGCAACTTGCGCTGCAGCATCGAGGTGGAACCGAACTGGGAGGTGACCACCAGCTCGACCGCCTCGAGGAGGTCGTCCATGTCTTTGCCGATGTCTTCGTCGATGTCCTTCTTGGCCTCGGCCTCCTTGTCCTCGGTCACGCCCTCGGTGTAGTGCGGCTCGGCCTGCTCCTTGGCGGCGTCGACGACGGCCTGGATCTCCTCGTCGGTGACGAAGGCACCCTGCAGGCGCTTCGGCTTGCCGGCGCCCTGCGGGATGAACAGGGCATCGCCCATGCCGATGAGACGCTCGGCGCCGGCCTGGTCGAGGATGACGCGGGAGTCGGTGAGCGAGGAGGTGGCGAACGCCAGCCGGGACGGGACGTTGGTCTTGATCAGGCCGGTGACCACGTCGACGGACGGGCGCTGCGTGGCCAGCACCAGGTGGATACCGGCGGCGCGCGCCTTCTGCGTGATGCGGACGATCGAGTCCTCGATCTCCTTCGGGGCGGTCATCATGAGATCGGCGAGCTCGTCGACGACGCAGACGATCTGCGGGTACGGGCGCATCTCCCGCTCGGAGCCGGGCGGGGCCTCAATCTCGCCGGAGCGGACCTTCGCGTTGAAGTCCTTGATGTGGCGCACGCGTGCGGACTTCATGTCCAAATAGCGCTGCTCCATCTCCTCGACGAGCCACTGCAGCGCCGCCGAGGCCTTCTTCGGCTGGGTGATGATCGGCGTGATCAGGTGCGGGATGCCCTCATACGGGGTGAGCTCCACCATCTTCGGATCCACCAGGATGAGGCGGACCTCATCGGGGGTGGCGCGGGTGAGCAGCGAGACCAGAAGCGCGTTGACGAACGCCGACTTACCGGAGCCGGTCGAACCCGCGACCAGAAGGTGCGGCATCTTCTGAATCGAGTGGGAGACGAACTCGCCTTCGATGTTCTTGCCGAGGCCGATGAGCATCGGGTCGTGGTTGCCGACAACGCTCGGAGAGTTGAGGACATCGGCCAGCCGGACCATCTCGCGATCCGCGTTGGGGACCTCGATGCCGACGGCCGACTTCCCCGGAATCGGGGCGAGCAGGCGCACGTTGTCGGTCGCCACGGCGTAGGCCAGGTTCGGCTGCAGGTTGGTGATCTTGGAGACCTTGACGCCGGGGCCGAGCTCGACCTCATAACGCGTGACCGTCGGCCCGCGGGAGAAGCCGGTGACCTGGGCGTCGACCTTGAACTCGGCGAAAACGTCCGTGATCGCCTCGATGGCGCGGTCGTTGGCCTCGGTGCGGGTCTTCGGGGCCTCGCCGGGGATGAGCAGATCGGTAGACGGCGGGGTGTAGTCATCGGAGGATTCCGGCTTGCGGGCCTCGGGCTGCGGGGCCTCGGTCTCCTCCTCGCTCTTCGGCGTGGCCGCCGGCACGGCGGAGGGATCGATCCCGGAGCGCGCGATGATCGCCTGGCGCATCTGCTCGCGCGAATTGGCGACGGCGTCGGTGGCCGGCTGCTTCGGCGCGGGCTTCTTGGGCTCCGGCTTCTTCACCGCGGGCATGGTGTCGGTGTCGGCGCCCTTGGCCGCTGCGGCACCGGTGCCGGGCTCGTCTTCTTCCTCGACGTCCAGCGGCTCATCGAACAGGCTCGGCTCGGCCGCCCGGGCGGTCTCGTCCGGCGGGTAGTTCTCCATCGGGGTGCGCCGCGGCCGGGGGCTCGGGCGCCGACGGCGCCGGGTGGGGCTGCGGCCTTCGGCGATGTCGTCGAGTTCGCGATCGACGTCGGCGTACTCGTCGTAGGACTCGTCGCTATCCTTCTCGGAGCCGTCGCCGCGCAGGTGCTCGCCGATGAGGTCGACGAGTTCCTTGACGGTAATTCCGGTGACCCTAAGGGCGCCGTAGACGATCACGAGGATGAGGAGGGGCACGGCCACGAACGTCGAAAAGCCTAGGGCCAGCGGTCCACCGACGAAGGCGCCGACCGCACCGCCCGCCTGCTGGCGCTCGGCCCAGGCGTCGGGGTCGCCGGCGAAGAGGTGGATAAGACCCAGCATACCGACGACGATGAGCACCGCACCCAGCGCCACGCGGCCCTGGACCGCGCGCGGCGGGTGGATATCCATCATGAGCGCGATGGCCAGCGCCACCAGCACGACCGGCAGGACGAACGCGCCGGCGCCGATGATGACGTGGACGCCGGTCGCGATGGCCGCGCCGATGGGCCCGGCGATGTCCATCCACACCGAGGCGCCGACGATCGCGGCAAGCCCCAAAAGGACGAGCGCGATGCCGTCGTGGCGGCGGGGACTGTCGTTGTCGGGGCTCTCCTCCGTTGTCACTGGCTCCTCAGTCTTGGTCGTGGGCTTCTCGGGTTCTTCCTTCGGGCGGTGTTCTGCGCCCTTCGGGCGGGCGAGGTCGCCGACCGCGGAAAACATCCCGGTCACGGCCTTTCCCACAGGACGAAAAGCGCTGCCGGTCCGCTCGGGGGCGGTCTCGGCAGCGCGGCGTGCGCTTGTGGACGGTCTCTTGACCGGCGTCGAGCCCTTACTCGACCGGTTGGCCGGGCGGGACGACGAACGGGTACTCGACCGAGGGGCCGTGTTTTTCACAGACATGGCTGTAACTCTAATATCTCTTGCCCCGTCATTCACATCAGCCACACCGGGCGCAGGCGGCAGATTTTTAGCGCTTCACGACGGACGCATCACCCGTCACGTCCACCTCCACCGCGTCGCGGCCATAGGCCCAGAGCAAAAGCTCGCCGGGGGCGCCGGAGACACGGATGACATCGTCGCCCTTTTCGGCGACGCCGCGCTTGCCGCCCACGACGATCGGCGGATCCTCCGGAGGGGTCAAGACCACGGGCTTGCCTGGGGCGGTGATGAACATCGAGGCCCCCGCTTTGAGGGTGCGCACGAACTGCTTTTCCACCTCGCGGCTGAACTCGCGCGGCTCGATGACGCCGTCGCCGCGGCGCACGTCCTCGTGGTGGATGAAGTGCTCGGCCGCGTTGACCCAGGTGTCGAGGAAACGCATGGGGATCAAACGCGGCGGCCCGGCGGCCCAGTCCAGCACCAGCGATTCATAGTCGCGGTCTTTCTGGGCCTGCATCGCGGCTTCTAGCCGGCTATTGAGCGGGCCGACGAACATGCCGGCGGCCGCCAGCGGCTGATGCTCGCGCACATAGAGGTGCGCAGCCAGATCGCGGGTGGCCCACCCTTCGCAGAGGGTGGGTGCATCGGGGCCTTTGTCCAGCAGCAGATCAGCGAGCCGCTGGCGTTCGGTAGCGGAGAAACTCATGCCTCCACTGTAGAGAGAACTCTAGAGAGATTCGCGGGAGCTCTCGATGTCCTCGTCCTCGATGACTTCCGCGTCGCTGCCGCCCATGGGCACGACAGTCGGCAGGATGACCGGCTCGCGCTTCCACTTGTGCTCGATCTCCTTGGACACCCGGCGGCGCAGCTGCTGCACCATGCGGTAGGTGTCGTTCTCGCCCTGGGCTGCCAGGTCGGTCATGGCGGACTCGACCAGCTCGGTGACCTCGGGGATCACGCCGCGGTCGTCGTCGGCAAAGCCCGTGGTGGACACGCGCGGGGCCTCGAGCAGGCGCCCCGAGGAGTCGTCGATGACACACGTGATCGAAATGACGCCGCCGGCGCCCAAGTTGGTGCGGTCGCTGAGCACGTCGGCGTCGACATCGCCCATGGTGACGCCGTCGACGTACAGGTTGCCGACCGGTATCTGGCCGACGACCTCCGCCTTGCCGTTGTTGAGCTCGACGACGACGCCGTTTTGCGCCAGCACCACGTTCGAGCGCTTCACGCCGGTGGAGATCGCCAGCTCCTTGTTGGCGCGCAGGTGGCGCCACTCACCGTGGACCGGCATGGCGTTCTTCGGGCGCGCCGCGTTGTAGAGGAAGAGCAGCTCGCCGCCGTAGCCGTGGCCGGAGGCGTGGATGTTGGCCTCCTTGTTGGTGATCACCTCGGCGCCGATCTGGGAGAGGTTGTTGAGCACCGAGAAGACAGCCTCCTCGTTGCCCGGGATCAGCGAGGAAGACATGATGATCGTATCGCCGTCGCGCACGGTGATCTGGCGGTGTTCGCGCCGCGACATCCGCGACAGCGCCGCCATCGGCTCACCCTGCGTGCCGGTGGTGATGAGCATGGCCTTGTGCGGGGCCATCTTGGCGACATCGTTGAGCGAGACGATCGTGCCCTTCGGCGCCTTGAGGTAGCCGAGCTTCTCCGCGATCTCCATGTTGCGGATCATCGAGCGGCCGTTGAACGCGACCTTGCGGTTGGCGGCAACGGCGGCGTTGATCGCCATCTGCACGCGCGAGACGTTCGACGCGAACGAGGAGAAGATCACCCGCTGACGGGCCTTCTGTACCAGGCGCATGAGCTCGTCTTCGATGCCGGCCTCGGAGTTCGAGATACCCGGCGTCGAGGCGTTCGTCGAGTCGACCAGAAACAGGTCGATGCCCTCATCGCCCAGGCGCGACAGCGCGGGCAGGTCGGTCGGCTTGCCGTCATAAGGCGTCTGGTCCAGCTTGATGTCGCCGGTCATGACGATGTGGTTGCCGCCGGCCTTGATGGACACGCCCAGAGCGTCCGGGATGGAGTGGCCGACGGTCCAGAAGCGGAGGCGGAACTGGCCGACCTGGATATCGGAATCCTTGTTGACCTCGTGCAGCTTCGGGCGCTGGCGGTGCTCCTTCGTCTTCGCCGCGATCAGCGCCAGGGTGAACTTCGCCGAGTAGATCGGAATGTCGTTGCGCAGCTTCAGAATCCACGGGATCGCGCCGATGTGGTCCTCGTGACCATGCGTGACGACGATACCGTCAATCTTGTCCAGCTTATTCTCGATCGGCCCGAAGTCCGGCAGGATCAGATCCACCCCCGGCTCCCCCGACGACGGGAACAGCACTCCGACATCGACGATGAGCAGACGACCGTTGAACTCGAAGACGGTCATGTTGCGGCCGATCTCGGAGATACCGCCCAGGTTGTACAGACGCACGCTGCCCTTGGCCTGCTTCGGCGGCTCCGGCAGGCGCTTGGTCAGGTCGTTGCCCTGCATGGACTTGACGACGTTACGACGGCTACCCCGGTCGTTGTTGCCACCACGACCCCGGCCGCCACGGCGACCGCGGTTACGGGAGCGGTTGTTCTTCTTGTTGCCGTTGTTGTTCCTGCCGTTGGACTTCTCGCCCTTATCAGACTTCTCGTCCTTGTCGGCCGCGTTCTTATCCGGGGCCTGGAAAACCGGAGCCGCCTCGGAGTTCGAGGCGGTCTCGATGTTGTCCGCCTCCGGCGGGCCAGCCTTGCGGGTGACTTTCCGGGAGCGGTTACGGGGTTCGTTCATACTTATAAGACTCCAGCATTGGTCAAATCTCGGCGGAGTTCCTCGACCTCCTGGTCATCGGGGCCGACGACCGGAAGACGCGGGTCTCCCACCTCGATGCCCTGCAAACGCAGGGCGGCTTTCGCCATACTGACTCCACCCAGGCGGGCCTGGGCATCTGCCAGCGGCTTCATTACAGTGGCGTTGATTTCCCGTGCGCGGGCGAGGTCGCCTTCCTCGAAGCTTGTGTGCAGCTGCCGGAGGGCCGCCGGGGCGGCATGCCCGATGACGGAGATGAAACCGGTGGCTCCAATGGACAAAAACGGAAGGTTCAGAAGGTCTTCTCCCGAGTACCAGGCCAGGCCCGTCTCCTGGATCAGCGCTGCGGACTCACCCAGATTACCCTTAGCGTCCTTCAAGGCCCGAATCGTCGGCTTCTCGGCGAGGGCGCGGATCGTATCCGAGGCGATCTCGGCACCGGAGCGGCCCGGGATGTCGTAGAGGCAGATGGGCAGTTCGGTGGCATCGGCCACGGCCTCGAAGTGGGCCTGGATACCGGCCTGGGAGGGCTTGGAGTAGTACGGCGTGACGACGAGCAACGCATCCGCCCCCGCCTCAGCCGAGGCCTGAACCATCTCGATCGTGGTCGCGGTGTTGTTCGTGCCCGCGCCGGCGATGAGCTTGACCTCGTCCCCGACTTCTTCCTTGACAGCTTTCAGAAGAGCGAGTTTTTCCGCGGTGGTCGTGGTCGGCGATTCCCCGGTCGTGCCAGCGAGAACGAGGGAGTCGACTCCCTCGTTTACGAGGTGGCGTGCCAGAGCGCGACCGGCGGTCAGGTCGACGTCGCCGTCACGACCGAAGGGGGTGACCATGGCGACGCTGACAGTTCCGAAAGCGTCCGTTCCGTTCTTCGCGGTCAAACCAGTGCTCATAGGGCCCCAGGTTACAGGCCAACTACGAGAAACGGTGCACCGGCGTGACCTTCGGCTACATTTCGGAGACCAAGGAGCTGATCGCCATCTCCGAGCCATCGGCTAACTGCTGGATCTGGAAATCCGCGAAGAGGGTGGGGGCGACGTCGCTAAGCACCCGCAAACACCGCACCGCCAGGGTGCGAATCTCCAGGTCAGCATGCTCGGTGGCGCGCACCGCGATGAAATGCCGCCAGGTGCGCAGGTTGCCGCTGACCACGACCCGTGACTCCGTCGCGTTCGGCAGGATCGCCCGCGCCGCCTGCCGGGCCTGTTTCCGACGCAACAGTGCGTTGGGTTCGTCGGCGAGCCGTTGCTCCAGGGCGTCGAGAAGCTCGTCATAGACAAACCGGGCCTCGTCGGCGGCGTTGAGCAGCAGGCGCTTGAGCTCTTCGTCCTCGGCGATAGCCTGGGGCACGACGACCTCCGCGCTCTCCGTGGGCACGAAGCGTTGCGAAAGCTGCGAGAAAGAGAAATGCCGGTGCCGCATGAGCTCGTTGGCGGCGGCGCGCGAGATGCCCCGCACATACATCGTGGCGTGCGCGTGCTCGAGCGGGCCGTGATGGCCAACCTCCATGAGATGGCGCAGGTAGGCGTCGTTCTCCGCCGTGCGCGGGTTGGGCCGGTCGAAGCTCTCGTAGCAGGCGCGGCCGGCGAACTCGACGAGCGATTCCGCATCGCTCACCCCGTCTTGCGGCTCCCAACCGGTGCCGCTCGGCGGGGTGAACTGACTATGGGCAATGAGCTGGACATCCAGCTGACGTGCGATCGCCATCGCGGTTTACAGCCCCAGGTACTTGTCCAGACCGACGGTCAGGCCCGGGTTGTCCGCGACGTTGCGGATGCCGGTGACCACACCCGGCACGAACGAGGTGCGGCCATAGGAATCCTGGCGGATGGTCAGCGACTGATCGCGGGTACCGAAGATCACATCCTCGTGCGCGACCATGCCTGTCATACGTACGGCGTGGACGTGGACGCCGTCGACATCCGCGCCGCGCGAGCCGTCGAGGGCCTGCTCGGTGGCATCGGGCATGGCGTCGAGCCCCGCTTCTCGACGGGCCTCCGCAATCCCCCGCGCCGTCTTCACGACCGTACCCGACGGGGCATCCAGCTTGTTCGGGTGGTGGTACTCGACGACCTCGGCCGAATCGAAGAACTTCGCGGCCTGGCGGGCGAACACCATCGTCAGCACGGCGGAGATGGCGAAGTTCGGGGCGATGAGCACGCCCACTTCCGGGTTCTCCTTGCACCACGCGCGGACCTGGTCATAGCGCTCGTCATCGAAACCGGTGGTGCCGACGACACAGTGGATCCCATTGCGGATGCAGAACTCGAGGTTGTCCATCACGACGTTCGGCGTGGTGAAGTCCACGATGACCTCGGCGCCGGCGTCGGTGAGCTGGGTGAGCTCGTCATCCTTATCGATCTCGGCAACCAGCTCGAGGTCCTGCTCCTCGCCGACTCCCTCGACGACAGCCGAACCAACCCGACCCTTGGCACCGATAACTCCAACCTTGATCGCCATTGCGCGGTCATCCTTTCGTAGTCTTTTGTGTTCTAAGGCCTGATGTTTTAAGGCCGCGACCCAGTGTAGGTATCTTTGCTCGCCGGTTACGATCCGGCCACGGAATCTCCGAAGTGGTATCGATCGCAGCCAGATTCACGTAAAGTTAGAATTATGAAAACTACGGCACACTGGCCCCATACGTACCGTCATGCACTGGCGCTCGCCAGCGCCGTCACCGTACCCGCACTCGCGCTGGCTGCCTGCGGCACCAACGAAACCGACACCGCCTCCACCCCGGACACCTCGACGACCACCATGACCGCCGAGGCGTCGCCGTCGGAAGACACCGAGACCACCTCGGAGGACACTTCGGCGAGTGAGTCTGAGTCCCGTAGCACCACCGAGGGCGGCGCCCCCGACGACTCGGTGGCCGCCGCATCGGTACACAACGGCACGACCGAAGACACCCACGAACCAGCCCAAGGCGATTGGGGCTTAAGCATCGCTGACGTCCGCGCCGGCGACCACGAAGGATTCGATCGCGTCGTAATCGAACTCTCCGGCAACGGCACTCCCGGCTACTTCGCCGGATACACCGACGCCCCCCGCCAGCACACCTCCGGCTACCCCGTCGACATGGCTGGCGACTCCTTCTTCGAAATCGGCGTGCAAGGCTTCGCTCCGCCCACGGAATCCGGTGTGGAAACCTGGGATGCTGGTGTGATCCCCGACGCAGGCAACCACGGCATCATCGCCGACATCTACCACGGCGGCATCTTCGAAGCCCAGGGACAGTTCCTGATCGGCGTGAAAGGCGAGCCGCGTCCCTACGCAGTGACCATCCTGGAGAACCCAGCCCGAGTCGTCATCGACTTCGCGGAGTGATTTCTGGGTTGGTTGTTGGTTGTTGCTCGGGTTTGAGTAACTACCGACGATCTTGAGGGTTCGAGGCCGAAACGGGGATTATAGTCGGTAGTTACTTCAAAATCAGGGTGGATCCGGCCGAAACGCCCCCCAAGATTCAAGTAACTACCGACAACAAACCCAAACCGAGCCCCACCGTCGGCAGTTACTCAAAAGACCCGAGCGGCAAACCCACGGACTGACCAACCGGCCTAGTCCTCGATCGGGACGAGGGAGATCTTGCCGCGGTTGTCGATGTCGGCGATCTCGACCTGGATCTTGTCGCCGACGTTGACCACGTCTTCGACCTTCTCGATGCGCTCGTCGCCACCGAGGTTGGAGATGTGGACGAGGCCGTCCTTGCCCGGGGTGATGGAGACGAAGGCGCCGAAGGCAACCGTCTTCACCACGGTGCCGAGGTAACGCTCCCCTACCTTCGGCTGCTGCGGGTTGGCGATCGCGTTGATGCGCTCGACGGCCTGGTCGGCGGCCTTGCCGTTGGTGGCGGAGACGTAGACGGTGCCGTCGTCCTCGATGGAGACGTCGGCGCCGGTCTCTTCCGTGATCGAGTTGATGTTCTTGCCCTTCGGCCCGATGACCTCGCCGATCTTGCCCACGGGGACCTTGACGGTGGTGATCTTCGGGGCGAGTTCGCTCATCTCGTCGGGGCCTTCGATGACCTCGGCGATGGTGTCGAGGATCGCCAGGCGAGCATCCTTGGCCTGCTCGAGCGCGCTCGCGAGCACCTCGGAGGGGATGCCGTCGAGCTTGGTGTCCAGCTGGAGGGCGGTGATGAAGTCCTCGGTGCCGGCGACCTTGAAGTCCATGTCGCCGAAGGCGTCCTCGGCGCCCAGGATGTCGGTCAGGGTGACGAAGCGCTCCTTGCCGTCGACCTCGCCGGACACGAGGCCCATCGCGATGCCAGCGACCGGCGCGTGCAGCGGCACGCCCGCGTTGTAGAGCGACATCGTCGAGGCGCACACCGAGCCCATGGAGGTCGAGCCGTTGGAGCCCAGGGCCTCGGAGACCTGGCGGATGGTGTACGGGAAGTCCTCCCGGCTGGGCAGCACGGGCACGATGGCGCGCTCGGCGAGTGCGCCGTGGCCGATCTCGCGGCGCTTCGGCGAGCCGACGCGACCGGTCTCGCCGGTGGAGTACGGCGGGAAGTTGTAATGGTGGATGTAGCGCTTGGAGGTCTCGGGGGTCAGCGCGTCGATCTGCTGCTCCATCTTGAGCATGTCGAGGGTGGTCACGCCGAGGATCTGGGTCTCGCCGCGCTCGAAGAGCGACGAGCCGTGGGCGCGGGGAACGAGGTCGAGCTCGACGCCCAGGTCGCGGATGTCGGTGACCCCGCGGCCGTCGATACGAAAGCCGTCGGTGAGGATCTTGTCGCGCACGATCTGCTTCATCAGCGCGTTGAACGCGGCGCGGATTTCCTTGCCGACGGTCACCTCGTCGTCCGAGTCGAAGCTGTCGATGAGGTCGTTTTCGATCTCGACCATGTAGACGTTGGTGGCGTCCTCGCGCTCGGCCTTGGACTCGATGGTCATGAGCTTGCTGAGCTTCTTCGTCGCCTTCTTCTCGACGGCCGCGTACACCTCGTCCGTGTACGGCGGGAAGAGGACGAACTCCTGCTCGTCACGCGCGGTGCGCTCGGCCAGGCCGATCTGCGCCTCGCAGAGCGTGCGGATGAAAGGCTTGGCGGCCTCGAGGCCCTCGGCGACGACGGACTCGGTCGGTGCGGGGGCGCCGTCGGCGATGCGGGCGACGGTGTCAGCACCCGCGCCGGCCTCGACCATCATGACGGCGACGTCGCTGAATTTCTTGCGGCCCTTCTTCTTTTCCACGATGCGCCCGGCGACGACCATCTCGAAGACGGCACGCTCGCGCTGCAGCTGGTTCGGGAAGGCGACCCACTGGCCCTTCTTGTGCTTCTTGTCGGCTATCAGGGCGACGCGCACACCGCCGACCGGGCCGGAGACCGGCAGGCCGGACAGCTGGGTGGCCGCGGAGGCGCCGTTGATGGCCACAACGTCGTAGTAGTCCTCCGGCACCTGGCTCATCACGGTGATCACGCACTGGACCTCGTTGCGCAGACCCTTGGCGAAGGTGGGGCGCAGCGGGCGGTCGATGAGGCGGGCGGCGAGGATCGCGTTTGTCGACGGGCGTCCCTCACGCCGGAAGAACGAACCCGGGATGCGGCCGGCAGCGTACATGCGCTCTTCGACGTCCACGGTCAGCGGGAAGAAGTCGATGCCTTCGCGGGGGTTGTTCGAGGCGGTGGTGGTGGCGAGAAGCATGTTCTCGTCATCCAGGTAGGTGGTCACGGATCCGCCGGCCTGGCGGGCGAGCTGGCCGGTTTCGAAGCGGATGGTGCGGGTGCCGAAGTCACCGTTGTCGATGGTGGCTACGGCCTCGGTGATGCCGAATTCCTCGTCCTCGAAGAATTCCACAGCGGGATTGCTGCTCATAGGTGTGCTCGTCACTCCTCGTAACTGGGCTTTCGGGGGCGATCGTCGGTGCCGCCCCGGTTCGGTTGGTCGTTTGCTTTAGACTCCGCGGCTAACGGTATCACTGACCTGCCCCAATACGCAGAAAGCCCCGCTCATCGGCGATGCGGCGAGCGGGGATGAAAA
The DNA here is from genome assembly GCF_003065405.1 of Corynebacterium yudongzhengii. NCBI lineage: Bacteria > Bacillati > Actinomycetota > Actinomycetes > Mycobacteriales > Corynebacteriaceae > Corynebacterium > Corynebacterium yudongzhengii. The sequence goes on along the minus strand of NZ_CP026947.1, from coordinate 992,960 downwards.
AAGCCCGGTGCTTATCGACGCAGGCCCAGGCGCCCAATCAGGTCGCGGTAGCGGTCGATGTTGGTCTCGGCCAGGTAGTTGAGCAGGCCACGGCGGCGGCCGACGAGCAGCAGCAGGCCACGGCGGGAGTGGTGGTCGTGCTGGTGGAACTTCAGGTGCTCGGTGAGGTTCGAGATACGGTCGGTCAGAAGGGCGACCTGTGCCTCGGGCGAGCCGGTGTCGGTCTCGTGCAGGCCGTACTCTTTGAGAATTTCCTTCTTGCGCTCGGTGCTCTGTGCTCCAGCGGACATGGGTACTCCTTGGTTGTTTCAGTCCACATGAAAGTGCACCGGGTTGATACCCGGTGGGCGCAACTGCTGTGGACCGCAGTCGCTTTCACAAACCTCGCGCTAGCCTACCGTCTCTTCCCGGGGGTACCCAAATTAGGCCTGCGGGGTCTGGGCGGCGAGGTTGGTGAGACGGCGCATGAACTCCTCCAAGAAGCGCTCGGTGTCGACGCCGAGGGCGACGTGGGCGGTCTTGGTCTTGTCGTTCAGGCGGGTCTCGTCACCGATGACGCGGCCGCGCAGCTCGCCTTCGAGGTCGACCTTGAGGTTGGTGTCGAAGAGCTCGACCAGCGAGGGGTCGACGGCGACGCCGACGGCCAGCGGGTCGTGCAGGCCGCAGCCGCCGAGGTGCGGGGCGGTGGTGTCGTAGGCCTTGATGTAGTAGTCGGTGGCATCGGCGAGGAAGTTTCCGCCGGTGGTGCCGAGTTCGCGCCACTTCTTCGTCTCTTCGTAGGTCAGAAGCGTCTGCAGGGTGACATCGAGGCCGATCATGGTGACGTCCTGGGCCTTGGCGAACAGGGTGTTCGTGGCCTCGGGGTCCTGGTTGACGTTGGCCTCGGCCACCGGGGAGACGTTACCGGGGACGGTGAGCCCGCCGGCCATCATGACGATGTGGGCGTTCTCGGCGAAGCTCGGGTCCTTCTCGATGGCAGCGGCGATGGTGGTCGACGGCCCGGTCGGGCAGATGATCAGATCGTCGCCGTGGGTGCGCACCGACTCGATGAGGAAGTCGACGGCGGAGGTGTCCTGGACCTGCGCGGTGGGCTCGGGCAGCTCGGCCTCGCCGACGCCGTTTTTACCGTGGATGAACTCGGAGATCTCCAGCACCTCGAAGCCCTCCTTGGTGGAGGCGTGCGGCACGCCGGCGAAGACCGGGATGTCCGGGCGGCCGAACAGCTCGAGGATCGCCAGCGAGTTGCGCACGCCGGTCTCCACCAGCACGTTGCCGTAGGTGCCGGTCACGCCGATGAGCTCGAGCTCCTCGGAGCCTAAGGCGTAGGCGAGGGCGAGGGCGTCGTCGATACCAGTATCCAGATCGAGGATGATCTTCTTAGTCACGCTGCTCCTTTTCTCTACAAGTGAAAGTGGGTGTAAAAGATCCCGGACGCAAAGTCTAGCGCCCCAGCGGCGTAGGGCGCGGGGCGTCGATAAGAATCTCGCGGGTGCGCTGGACGTCGCGGGCCATGTTCTCCAGCAGTTCCTCGACGGAGTGGAACTTCACCATGTCGCGGATCTTCTCCACGAAATACACCGTGGCGATATGGCCGTAGAGGTCGGCGTGGCGGTCCATGATGAAGGACTCGACGCTGCGGCGATCGTCGCCGAAAGTCGGGTTCGTGCCGACGGAGATCGCCGCCGGGTATGCCAGGCCGGGCTCCATGTCGCCGTCGATGTAGTCGTCGCCCTCGATAACGAACCAGCCGGCGTAGACCCCGTCGCCGGGTACGGCGACGGTATCCGGGAAGTACTGGTTCGCGGTAGGATAGCCCAGCTCCGCGCCGCCGCGGCCGGAGCCGTGGACGACCTCGCCGGTCAGGGAGTAGGCGCGCCCGAGCGCCCAGGCGGCGCGGCCGACCTCGCCGGCGTCGAGATGCTCGCGGATATTCGTCGAGCAGATGCGCTCGTCTTCGTCATGCAGCAGTTCGACGACGCTGACTCCCACGTCGTACTTCTCGCCGAGCTCCACCATGGTCTGGGAGGTGCCGCGGCCCATGTCGCCGAAGGTGAAGTTCTCCCCCACCACCACGTGCTGCGCGCCTAAGGTGTCGATGAGCAGCGTCCGGAAATAGTCTTCCGGGCTCAAACCGGCGAGCTCGCGGTTGAAGTCGATGACGAGCACAGCGTCGATGCCGAGTTCCGCGCACATCAGCTGACGCTGCGCCGCGGTGGTTAAAAGCGGCGGGTTGTTGCCGGGCGTGAAGATCTCCTTAGGGTGCGGGTCGAAGGTGACCAAGACGCTGGGCAGCTTCTTCTCGCGGGCGAGGGAGACGGCCGTGTTGATCAGCCGCTGGTGCCCGCGGTGCACCCCGTCGAATACGCCGATGGAGACCACGGAGGCGTCGAGCTCTGCGTGGACATCGTCGAGACCATGCCAAATAATCACTGCCCCAGACTACGACATACAATCCGATCATGACCGATTCGCTCACGGACTCGGGGCTTATTGTCGTCGATAAGCCGGCCGGAATGACCTCTCACGACGTCGTCGGCCGCCTGCGCCGCATCATGGGCACCCGCAAAGTCGGCCACGCCGGAACGCTCGACCCGATGGCGACCGGGGTGTTAGTGGCGGGTATTAACCGGGGCACGAAGTTCTTAACCCACCTCGTGGCCTCCACGAAGGCTTATGCCGCCACCATCTGCCTCGGCGCGGCGACCACCACCGACGACGCCGAGGGCGACGTCCTCTCCACGGGTGATACCACGGGAATCACCGACGCGGCGATCGCCCGCGAGGTCAGTGGGCTCACCGGCACCATCATGCAGAAACCGGCGGCGGTCTCGGCGATCAAGATCGACGGCAAGCGCGCCTATGAGCGCGTGCGCGCCGGCGAAAACGTCGAGATCCCCGCCCGTGAGGTCGAGATCACCCGCTTCGATATCCACGCGCTCCGGCGCACACCGGAGGGCATCGATGTCGACGTCTCGGTCGCGTGCTCGTCGGGAACCTACATCCGCTCGCTCGCGCGCGATCTCGGCGAGGCCCTGGGCGTGGGTGGGCATCTCACGGCGCTGCGGCGCACGGAGGTCGGCCCGTTCACACTGGCCGACGCGAGCAGCCTCGACGAGCTCCAGGACTCCCCCGCGCTGAGCCTCAGCCTCGACGCGGCGCTGATACGCAGCTACCCCACCTGCCCCATCACCGACGAGGAGGCGAAGAAACTCTCCATGGGCCAGTGGCTCGAGCCACGCGGGCTCACCGGCACCCATGCGGCGGTGGCACCGGATGGCCGGGCGATCGCGCTCATCCGGGAGAAGGGCCGCAGGCTGTCAACGGTGTTCGTCGCTAGGCCCTCAACGCTGTAGCTTCTCGACGACCGCCGCCGTCACGACATACCCGCGGCTGATCCGCCAGCGCCCCTCGATGAGGGGTACGGGGGTGGGGCGCACGAGGAGGTAGGCGATGAAGGTGCCGTCGTCACGCAGGGCGATCTCGGCGCCGTCGAAGTCCAACCACCGGTACGTCAGCGGGTACCAGGCCTTGTAGACGGCCTCCTTGGCGCAAAACAGCAGCCGATCGGCGCACGCGATGCCGCGGTCGGCGAGCTCGCTCAGCTGCGGGCGCTCGCTGGGCCGGGCAATGGAATCGAGCACGTGATCGGGCAGGCCCTGGGCGGGTTCGGCGTCCATGCCGAGCGAGGCGATCTCGTTGGTGTGCGCCACCGCCGCGGCCCGGAAGCCTTCCGTGTGCGTGAGGGAGCCGGTCACGCCCGTCGGCCACAGCGGCATGCCCCGCTCGCCGCGCAGAATAGGCCCCTTCTCGACGCCGAGCAGGCCCAAAGCCTGGTGCGCGCACCAGCGGGCGTCGCCGAACTCGGCGCGGCGGGCGTCGACGGCGCGGTGCACGATCGTGCGCTCCAGCGGGTGAAGGTGCTCGAAGTTGGTGAGATCCGCGCTCCCGGCGCTGGTGATGAGGTAGCAGGAGCGGACCTGGGTAGGTAAGACGTCGTCAAGCATCCTCGTCCTCCCGCCGCATCACCGGGTAGGGCCAGGGCTCGGGGGTTTTCCTCCGCTCCCATTCGCGCGGGTAGCCGAGGGAGACCTCGCGGTGTGGGATGTTCTTGACGACGGTCTCGCCGGGCATGTGCAGGTGGCCGAAGATGACCTGTTGGGCCTGGTAACGCTCCGGCCAGGTGCGGGTATGCCTAGTGCCGCACCACAGGGCGATCTCGGCGAAAGCCATCTTATGGACGGGTTCTTGCACCAGCGGCCAGTGGTTGATGAGGATCGTCGGGCCGGTGATGCGCGACATGCGCTTGACCGTGTAGGCAAGCCGGTCCCAGCACCAGGCGCGGATATCGACGAACGGGGCGATCGCGAACTCGTCGGTCATGACCAGCGAACGCTCATGGGCTTGCTCGATGGCCTGCTCGACGGTCATGCCCGGGCCGCGAAAGGAGTAGTCATAGAGGGTAAACAGCGGGCAGATGGTCACGCCGTCGAAAACCGGGTAAGGATCCTCCGGGGTGTCGACGCCGAGCGCCCGACAGCCTTCCACCAGTTCGGTGTACTTAGCGCGGCCGGTATAGCGATCGGCGGAGCGGGAGAACAGCTCGTGGTTGCCCGGCACCCAGATCACGCGGGCGAAGCGGCGCTTGAGGTCACCGAGCACGCGCAGGACGAGCTCGGTGCGTTCGGCGACGTCGCCGGCGACGATGAGCCAGTCCTTCGGGTGCTGCGGGGTGATACGTCCCAGCTGCTGGCGGTTCTTGGCGACGGCGGCGTGTAAGTCAGCTACCGCCCACAGCGTGCTCACTTCTCGTTCACTCCTTTTTCGCCGACGATGGCCCAGCGCATCGACTCGAACCTCCAGGCTACGCCGACCAAGCGGATGGCGATGAAGAATAAAAGGCCCAGCCAGATGCCGGCGAGCCCGCCGTCGACCACATAGGAGATCCAGATGCCGGGCAAAAAGCCTAACAGGACGGCGCCGATGGAGATGGTGCGCAAGAAGGCGGCGTCGCCGGCGCCGAGCAGCGCGCCGTCAAGGGCGAAGACCACCCCGCCGAGCAGGATCATGACGATGAAGATCCACCACGGCACGCGCATGGCCTCCAGCACGAGCTCGTCGGTGGTGAAGATCCGCGGGATGATCCCGGCGCCGAGGGCGAAGATTATGGCGAGGCCGGCGGCGAAGATCACCGAGTAGACGGTCACGCGACGCCCGATGCTCCGGGCGATCTCGCGCGAGCCCTTGCCGAGCGCGGCGCCGGTGAGCGACTGCGCGGCGATCGCCAGAGAGTCGAGCACGAGGGTGAGGAAGTTCCACAGCTGCAGCATGACCTGGTGCGCGCCGAGGGCGCCGGTGCCGAAGCGGGCGGCGACGGCAGCCGCTGATAAGAACGCGACCTGGAAGGACAACGAGCGCAGGATGAGATCGCGGCCCAACACCAGCTGCTTGCCGATCACCTTGGGCCGCGGCCGGTAGTCACCGGTGTGCTCGCGGGCCAGGCAGATGAGAAAGAGCACGGAGCTGATCCCCATGCCGAGCACGTTCGCCATCGCGGAGCCCACCAGCCCGTAGCGTTGGACGAGAACGACGATGGCAATCGCTCCCGGGATGACCCCGGCGAGCACGAAATACAGCGGCCGGCGGGTGTCCTGGATGCCTCGCATCCAGCCGTTGCCGGCCATGATGATCAGTGTCAAGGGGATCGCGAAGGCGGAGATACGCAGCCAGTGGGTGGTCTCGGCGGCGACGGTCGGATCCCCGGCGAGAAACAGTGCGATCTGCTCGCCGAAGACCCACACGAGCGTGGCCAGCACCAGCCCGACGCCTAGGGCCAGCCAAGTGGCCTGGACTCCCTCCGCGACGGCGCGTTGGCGGTGGCCGGCGCCATAGAGCCGGGAGCTGCGCGCGGTGGTGCCATAGGACAAAAAGGTCAGCTGCGTGGTGAGCGCGGACTGCACTGCCGCGCCGGCGGCTAAGGCGGCGAGCTCGAGGGCGCCGAGGCGGCCGACCACGGCGGTATCCAGCAGCAAATACAGCGGCATGGCCGCGAGCACGCCGAGCGCCGGAAGGGCAAGCGAGAAGATCTTCCGCGCGGTGACCTGCTGGGCAGCCTCCTCCGGCGTCGTATCCTCTCTCTGTGTCACGGAGTTTCCCCCAACACGTCCAGAAACTCCGAGACGATCTTCTCGCGGGTGCCGAACGTGGTATACCCCGCGGCCGGGACGTGGCCTCCCCCGCCCTGACGGACCGCGATCTGGGAGACGTCGAGGCTGGAGGAGCGCAGCGAGACCGCCCAGCGGCCCGGCACCTGCTCCTTGAATACCGCACCGATGTCGGTGCCCTCGAGGGCGCGCACGAAGTCGATGAGCGCCTCGACTGCGGCATGCGAGTGCCCGCTGATGGTCTCTACGTCGGCGATGAGGATCGCCGCGCGGTGGTTGCCGGTCTCGCGGACCTGCAGGCCGGACAGCACCCGGCCGATCATCTGGACGTCGGCCGTCGAGGTGGCATCGAGAAGATCCACGGCGATCTGGCGGGTATCCAGGCCGTGTTCCATCAGTTCGGCGGCCAACTCGTGCATGCGCGGACTGCCCCAGCGGAAGCTGCCGGTATCCGTCATCAGCCCGGCATAGAGGGCATGCGCCATCGGTTTATCCAGCCTGACCCCGAGCAGTTCGATGAGATCGCGCAGGATCACCGTGGTCGACTCGGTGTGGTCGATGAGGTTGGTGGAGCCAAAGCCGGTGTTGGAGGCGTGGTGGTCGATGACCAGAAGGTCGTCGAGACGCGAGTGCAGATAGCCCGAGATGGCGCCGGTGCGATCGAGCGAACCGCAGTCGACGGTGACGATGAGGTCCTGGTCGGTGGGCAGCTCGTGGGCCTCGCGTACCCTATCTGCGCCGGGGATGGTCAAAAAGGTGCGCGGCACCGGGTGGTTTTGGCCCACGTGCATCGTGACCTTCTTGCCGATTAGCTCGAGCGCGCGGCCCAGAGCGACCGTGGAACCGATGGCGTCGGCGTCCGGGCGCAGGTGGGTGACGATGCTGATGTAGTCGGCCTCCTCCAGCAGCTCGGCGCATGCCTGGTAGGAACCGATCACTACTCGTGCTCCTCGCTTCCCGGTACCCGGTAAGGGTTGGCATCGCCGGCCGGCTGGGCGTTCTCGCGCTGGCGGGCGAGCTCCTCGTCGCGCTGGCGGGCGCGGGCGAGCAGGTCCTCCATGTGGGCGGAGGTCTCCGGGATGGTGTCGAGCTCGAAGGAGAGCGTCGGGGTGAAGCGCACCCCGAGGTTGTCGCCGACGGTCTTGCGCAGGAAGCCCCGGTGGCGGTGGAGGGCCTCGGCGGCGGCGTCGGTATCCGGCTCGTCGTCGATGTTGATTCCGCGCACGGTATAGTACACGGTCGCGTCGTGCAAGTCACCGGTAACGCGGGTGTCGGTGACGGTGATCGTCTCCAGGCGCCGGTCCTTGTGGTGGAGGCGCTCGAGCGTGGATGCGACGATGGTCTGGATGCGCTTGGCCATGCGGCCCGCGCGGGCGTGATCCGCCATCTTTCAAACCCCCTGAAATCGTCTGGGATGTCAGCTGTAATCTCCCCGATCCTACCCCGTCAGCGCTCGAGCAACGGCACCGGCCACGGGCGTGACCCGTGGTGGGTTTCGAAGGGATAGCCCAGAGAGACGTCGATGTGAGGGATGCCGTCCACGCGCTGTTCCGCTGGCGCGTGGAGGTGGCCGTGGATCACGCACCGGGCCCGGTAGCGCAGCGGAAAATCCCGGGTGGCGCGGGTGCCGCACCACAGCGCCAGATCGGGATGCCTCAGCCGGGCGGTCGGTTCTTCGACCAAGGGCCAGTGGTTGATAAGGATGGTCGGAGCGTTCAGCGCCTCGAGGCGGCGGCGGGAGTAGTCGACGCGCTCGGCGCACCAGGAGCGGATATCCACGTAGGGGGCGATGGCGATCTCATCGTCCATTGCCATCCGGGCGGTCTCTACGGTCAGTGCCGCGGGCCCGAAGGAGTAATCATAAAGCGTAAACAGCGGGCAGATTATCACCCCGGCGAAGACGGGAAATTCATCTTCCGGGGTGATAATCCCGAGCGCGCGCAGCTCCCCGACCAGCGCCCGGTAGCGGGCCTTGCCGTTGATTCGATCGCTGCGTCGATTGAACAGCTCGTGGTTGCCGGGGACCCAAATGACTTTCGCGAAGCGCTCGCTTAAGCCCTTGAGGGCGGCGACGACGTCGGGAATCTTCTCGGCGACGTCGCCGGCGACGATGAGCCAGTCTTGTGGGCCCGCAAGCCGGGCGACCCGCTCGCGGTTGGCCGCGAAGGTGACGTGTAAGTCACTGACCGCCCACAGAGTGCTGGCCATCTTTTCCCCGGGCTAGTCGCGCGGGACCTCGACCATCTCGTAGGCCTGGATCTGGTCGCCGACCTGGAAGTCCTGGTAGCTCAGGACCATACCGCACTCGTAGCCGGCGGAGATCTCGTTGACGTCGTCCTTCTCGTGACGCAGCGAGTTGACCGAGACATCGCTGGCCAAAACGCTACCGTCGCGGACGACGCGCACCTTGGCGTTGCGCTTCATCTTGCCCTCGGTGACCATGCAGCCGGCGATGTTGCCGACGGCCGAGGCCTTGAAGATCGCGCGGATCTCGGCGGCACCCAGATCGTGTTCCTTGTAGATCGGCTTGAGCATGCCCTTGAGCGCGGACTCGACCTCTTCCAGGGCCTTGTAGATGACCGTGTAGTAACGGATATCCACGCCCTCGGCGTTGGCCTCCTCGGTGGCCTTGCCCTCGGAGCGGACATTGAAGGCGATGATCACCGCGTCCGAGGCGGCGGCCAGCGAGACGTTGGTCTGCGTAACCGCACCGACGCCGCGGTCGATGATGTTCAGCTCGACTTCGTCGTCCACCTCGATCTTGAGCAGCGACTCTTCCAGCGCCTCGACGGAGCCGGCGTTGTCGCCCTTGAGGATGAGGTTGAGCGTCGAGGTCTCCTTGAGCACCGAATCCAGGTCCTCGAGGGAGACGCGCTTCTTGCGACGCGCCTGCTCCGCGGAGCGCTTGCGGGCATCACGCTGGTTGGCGATCTGCCGGGCGACGCGGTCGTCCTCAACCACCAGCAGGTTGTCACCCGCACCGGGCACGCCGGACAGGCCCTGGACCTGGACCGGCTTGGACGGGCCGGCCTCCTCGACGTCCTCGCCCCACTCGTCGATCATGCGGCGCACACGGCCGTGGGCGGAGCCGACGACGATGGGATCGCCCACGTGCAGGGTGCCGCGCTGGACGATGACGGTGGCCACGGGGCCGCGGCCGCGGTCGAGGTGCGACTCAATCGCCACGCCCTGGGCGTCCATGTCCGGGTTGGCCTGCAGCTCAAGGGCCGCGTCCGCGGTGAGGACAACGGATTCGAGCAGCGCGTCGATGCCGTCGCCCTGCTTGGCGGAGACGTCGACGAACATGGTGTCGCCGCCGTACTCCTCCGGCACGAGGTCGTACTCGGTGAGCTGGCCACGGATCTTGTCCGGCTGGGCCTCCGGCTTATCCACCTTGTTCACCGCGACGACGATCGGGATGTCCGCCGCCTTAGCGTGGTTGATCGCCTCGACGGTCTGCGGCATGACGCCGTCGTCGGCCGCGACGACCAGGATCGCCAGGTCGGTGGACTTGGCACCGCGGGCACGCATCGCGGTGAACGCCTCGTGGCCCGGGGTATCCAGGAACGTGATCTTGCGATCGACGCCCTCGATCTTCAGCGGCACCTGGTAGGCGCCGATGCCCTGGGTGATGCCGCCGGCCTCGCCCTTACCGACGTTCGTCTTGCGGATCGAGTCCAAAAGGCGGGTCTTACCGTGGTCGACGTGACCCATGACGGTGACCACCGGCGGGCGCTGGGCGAGATCTTCCTCGTCGCCCTCGTCCGCACCGAACTGCAGGTCGAAGGACTCGAGCAGCTCGCGATCCTCGTCCTCCGGGGAGACGACCTCGACGGTGTAGTTGATCTCGGCGCCGAGCAGCTGGAGGGTCTCCTCCGGCACCGAGGCGGTCGCGGTGACCATCTCGCCCAGGTTGAATAGCGCCTGGACGAGGGAGGCCGGGTCGGCGCCGATCTTCTCGGCGAAGTCAGCCAGCGAGGCACCGCGGCGCAGGCGGATGGTCTTGCCCTTGCCGTCCGGCAGGCGCACACCGCCGACCTCGTGCTGCTGCATCTCCTCGTACTCGTGGCGCTTCTGCCGCTTCGACTTGCGGCCCTTGCGCGGAGCGCCACCCGGGCGCCCGAAAGCACCCGCGGTACCGCCGCGCCGACCGCCGCGGCCGAAACCGCCACCGCGGCCCGGACCACGCCCGCGGCCGCCGCCGGAGCGGCCCCCGCGGGAGCCGGCCTGCTTGGCCGGCATCTGTCCCGGCGACGGAGACGAAGGCATCATGTTCGGCGACGGACGACGTCCGCCGCTGTTGCGCTCGCCAGACTCCTGGCGCTTGTCCTGCTTGCCGCCCTTATTCTGGCCCGGCTTGCCGCCCGGCTTCGGGCGTCCACCCGGACGCGGCGCCGGACGCTCGCTGGAGCCACCCGAAGAGAACGGGTTGTTGGCGACACGCTTCTTGCCGCCCGGCTTCGGCATCGGGCGCGGCATCGGCCGCGGGGCGCTCTTGTTTTCGCCGGCCTCGGCACCAGGCTTCGGGCCCGGCTTCGCACCGGGCTTGGGCGCCGGCTTACCCGGCTTCGGCTTCTCCGCACCCGGCTTGGGTGCCGGCTTACCCGGCTTCGGGGCTCCCGGCTTGGGGCCGGGCTTGGGCGCGCCCGGCTTCGGCTTGGCACCGGGCTTCGGGGTGGGCTTGGCGCCACCCTTGGCTGCCCCCGCCCGGGGATCCTCGGCGGGTTTCTCGTCGGCGGCGTAGTGCGCGCGCATCTTGCGAATCACGGGGGATTCGATCGTCGACGAGGCAGTCTTAACGAACTCACCCTGCTCCTTGAGCGTGGCGAGTAGTTCCTTACTGGTTACGCCGAGCTCCTTGGCGAGCTCGTGAACGCGTAGCTTTCCGGGCACGTGTCTCCTCTGTGTTCGGCCAGAGGTCGTGCTCCGAAAAGCGGTAGCAGACCTCTAGCGGTGTGTTGTGACTTTCATCGCTGATGCTTCATCATCGTTGATCGCTCATCAGTGCTAGGTCGTCCTTACAATCTCGGGTCCGTCTGCAATATCTGCGAGGTGGTTGCGTACATGACCAGTGTTCACGTTGCCTTTCACACGGAAGGCACGCGCGAACGCGTGCCGCTTCTCAGCCAGGTCTAAGGCCTCGAGGCTCGGCGTGATCCACGCCCCGCGGCCGGGTTTCCGACGCCGCGGGTCCGCGATCACCGCGTTCGCCTCAGCGTCGTACACAACACGCAAAAGCTCACTGTCACGCAGGCGCTTGCGGGTAGCCACGCAGGTCCTTATCGGAGCCGTGGGCGAATCCGTCAAGTGCTCTCCTTCGTGGCGCAAACTAGCGTGTCAGTTCCTGTGACCGGCATGTGGGCCACCGGCCAGCTTACGCCAAAACGAACAGAAAATGAACTCGCCGCGCTACTCGGCATCCGAGTGGATGTCGATCTTCCAGCCCGTCAGCCGGGCCGCCAGGCGCGCGTTCTGCCCTTCCTTGCCGATGGCCAGAGACAGCTGATAGTCCGGCACCGTCACCCGGGCATGCTGGGCTTCTTCGTCGGTGATCTCGACGCGAACGGCCCGCGCCGGCGCGAGCGCGTTGCCGACGAACACCGCCGGGTCCTCGCTGTAGTCGATGATGTCGATCTTCTCCCCGCCCAGCGCCTTCATGACGTTGCTGACGCGCTGGCCGCGCGGGCCGATGCAGGCGCCCTTGGCATTGATTCCCTTGGCCCGGCCGACGACGGCCACCTTCGAGCGGTGCCCGGCCTCCCGGGAGATGCCGGTGATCTCGACGGAGCCCTCCCCGATCTCCGGGACCTCGAGCTCAAACAGGCCGCGCACGAGCTCGGGGTGGGTGCGCGAGAGGTTGACCTGGACCTTGACGTCCGTTTTGGTCACGCCGACGATGTAGGCGAGCACGCGGTCGCCGTGTTCCAGCTTCTCGCCGGGGATTTGCTCGGCGGGCAGCAGCAGGCCGTCCTGGGCGTCGTGCTCGGTGCCGAGCTCGACGACGACGATCCCGCGCTCGTTGGCGTACATGTCGCGCTGGACGACGCCGCTGACGACCTTGCCCTCGTAACCGGAGTACTCGTCATAGGTGCGCCCGGTCTCGGCTTCGCGCAGGCGCCGCAGCATGGCCTCGCGCACGGCGGTGGCGCCAAGGCGGCCGAAGTTCGTCGGGGTGTCGTCGAACTCGCTGAGCACCTCGCCCTCGTCGTTCTTCTCGGTGACCACGACGGTGACATCGCCGGTCTCGGAGTCGATGTCGACGCGCGCCTCGGGGCCCTGGCCGCGGTAGTCACGGTAGGCACGCAGAAGCGCCCCGGCGATCGTCTGCAGCATGTCGGCCACGGGGATGCCCTGGCTGCGTTCGATGTCGCGGAGCGCGTTGATGTCAATATTCACTTGTTGTCCTCTCGCCGTTTTAAGGCTTCGTCGTAGCTGAGCCCGGTGATCTCGAGCTCCTCTTCGGGTGGTTCGTTGAACTCAATTTCTACCACTGCCTTGTGCTGACCCAAAAGCGGCAGGGATTCGATGGACAGCTGCTTCTTCGAGCGGTAGACGACGATCACCTCGTCCTCCGCGTCATTGAGCGCGCCGGCGCGGCCGACCCGCCCGTTGACGTTGACCAGCCGGTGGCGGTTGCGCCGCCAGTGCCGCGGCAGCTTCAACGGCAGATCGGTGCCCGGCGTGGAGACCTCGAGCGTGTAACCCGCACCGAAGTTGGCGCGACCGGAGGCCTCGGCGGCGTCGAAAAGCTCCCCGATATCGTTGGAGATCTCCTCCAGCTCGTCCAGCGTCGGCGATGTGTCGGCGTCGAGGCGGATCTGCACCGTCGATTTCTTGCCGGCCGGCGAGGCCTTGATGAATTCGACGTCGAGTCCGCGCGCCTCGGTGACGGGGGCTATGAGCTCGGTGAGTTCTGCGGAGGTGGGAAAAGCCATGAACATAATTATATGTGGTAGGGTTCCCACGTGTTTACAGCTGCTTGTCGACGTCTCGTAGTCGCAGCCACCCTCATGGTGACTACGACGTTGAGCGCTTGCTCGGTCACGGAAATCTTCGGCCCGCGGCCGGATTCCTCATTGGTCGAGCTCGCCCACCAGGCGGAAGCAGACACCATCGCCACAGAAGGCGATATCGCCCGCCTGCGCCACGATCACGCCGAGGAGCTCTACGCCGAAATCGCCCGCCTCTGCGGCCGCGATGACACCGGCGCAGTGCCGCCTAGCTGCGAGGTCGAGCACGGAGCCGGTGAGACCCAGCCCTCGCCGGCATCTTTGCAGCGATACTACGACCTGCTGTCGGCGGTTCCCGATGAGTCGCACGACTTGGTCGTCGATCAGGCGATCGATCTCGCCGCGCTGGATACCACCCCGCTGGAAGATACCTCCCTCGGCGAGGGCGATCACGAGATCGTCGCTGGGATGATCGAGCGCGAACACGCCGCGGTGCATGGTTTAAAGGCCGCCCGCGCGTTTGCTTCGCGCCCGGAGGCGGTGGATGACCTCGTCGATAAGCACCAGCGCCGCCTGCACGTTTTAAACACCGCACTTCCCGACGCCCCGCCCGCCGCCGCGGGCTACGCCTTCGAGGAGGCCGAGCCGGGTGACGACTATATTACGGCCCAGGAGGAGAACCTCTTGGCTGCCTGGCGCGCTGCGGCCGCCGACGCGAAGGACCCGGATACGCGGGCGTTTCTCGTCGCTGCCGCCGCCGATGCCATCACCGCCTATCAGGAGTACTGATGTCAGCTGATTCGCGTGTCCCGAAGATCGCCATCCTGCGCTGGATCGCTCTGCTTTTGATTGCTCTCGGAGCGGGTGCGATGTTCGCCGGCTCGGCGACGGCCCCAGTCAACGAGACCGCGGCGCTTCCCGACGACGCGGATGCCACCCGCGTCTCCGAGATCCTCGCCGAGCAACCGGGCAATGACGGCGGCACCGCCCTCATCTTCATCGAGGGCGAAAACCTCGACTACGCGAGCTTGGAGCCGATCGCCGAGGAGGTCGGCGGCCCGCTGATCCCGAACGAGGATGGTACGGCGGCACTCGTGCCCGCCGAGATCGAGGCCAACGGCCTGACCGATAACGCCGACGCGGTCAACGAGCTGCGTGCCGAAGTCAGCGACGCCGTCGGCGAAGGCGTCACCGCGCAGGTCACCGGCCCGGCGGCGATCGAGGCGGATCTGTCGAACGTGTTCGACGGCGCGTCGTTCTTGCTGCTCAGCGTCACGGCGGTCATCGTGACAGTGCTGCTGGTAGTTACCTACCGCTCCCCCATCTTGTGGATCATCCCGCTGCTGGTCATCGCGGTGGCGGACCGCACCGCGCAGGTCGTGGTCACCTGGGTGCTGGCGTCTGTGGGCATGACGTGGGACGAGTCGATCCTGGGTATTTTGTCCGTGCTGGTCTTCGGCGCCGGCACGAACTACGCGTTGCTGCTGATCTCGCGCTACCGCGACGAGCTGACCAAGCATCGCTCGCGTTTCGACGCCATGGCCGCCGCTTGGCCACCCGTCGCACGCACGGTGACGCTGTCTGCGCTCACTATCGCCGTGGGTGTGTTGTGCCTGCTGGTCTCTGCGACCCCGACGACGCGTTCGCTCGGTGTGGCCTCGGCCTCGGGTGTCGGCATCGCACTGCTCTTCGCGCTGTTCTGCCTGCCGGGCATGCTCTTGCTCTTCGGTCGCTGGATCTTCTGGCCGAAGCGCCCCGAATACGGCGATACGGTCGAGCACCAGCTCTGGGATCGCATCGGCTCCTTCGTGTCGAAGCGCTCGGGCCGGGTGGCGACGTTCTCTTTCGCCGGCCTGCTCGTCGCCTGCATTGGCGTCACCCAGATCTCGACGGGGCTGAGCCAGGAAGAACAGTTCATCGACACCCCGGAGTCGATCACGGCGGCCGCGGAGCTCGGCGAGAAGTTCCCGGACCAATCGGCGACCCCGGCGTTCGTCGCGACCCAGGACGTGGACGCGGCCACCGAGGCCCTCGAGGGTATCGAGGGCGTGTCGGTGCAGCCGGCGGAACCTGCCGCGGGGTGGGACATCCTGCAGGTCTCCGGCGGGGAGACGGCGGAGCTTCGCGACGCCCTCGCCGGCACCGAATCGCTGGTCGGCGGCCAGGACGCTGAGCTCGACGACACCGAAGCCTCTGCCAAGCGCGACCGCATGCTCATCTTCCCGCTCGTTTTGGTGCTGATCTTCATCTCGCTGGTCCTGGTGCTGCGCGCACTGGTCGGACCGGCGATCATGGTGGCCTCGGTGCTGTTGACGAACGTCGCGGCCCTCGGCCTCGGCTGGTGGATCTCCACGGGGGTCTTCGGCTTCGACACGTTCGACTCCACTACCCCGCTGTACTCGTTCGTATTCCTGGTTGCCCTCGGTATTGACTACTCAATCTTCCTGATTACCCGAGCGCGTGACGACGCCGACGAGGTGGGCACGCGCCGCGGAATTCTCACCGCACTGTCGTCGACGGGTGGCGTGATCACCTCGGCCGGTATCTTGCTGGCGGCGGTCTTCGCCGCGCTCGGCGTGCTGCCGCTGGTGGTGCTGGCGCAGGTGGGCATCGTGATCTGCATCGGCGTGCTGCTGGATACCCTGATCGTGCGTACCCTGCTCATCCCCGCGGTCGTGCAGAAGCTCAACGGCTCGTTCTGGTGGCCGGGGCGCCGCCCGGAGCTCGACGACGCGCCGGAGTCCAGTGAGGGCGGCAAACATGAGAAGGTAGGCGTTTAGGGGTTATTCGGGGGCCTTCGGCCGCGCAGCGCCTACCGCTTCGACTCGCTTTACGACGACCGCCCGCCTTCACCGTCTCATTCAAAGACGCCAACACTGTGGGAAATAGGTTTGCGAGTACCACTAGGAGATAAACTTCAACGCCTAGTCGGGGCCATGCTGTGAGCGGAAGGAAGCGCACACCATGTCGAACTCGCCGATGAACACTGGTGATGGCGTCACCACTCCTATCCATCCTGGTGAGGTTTTGGAGAAGGATTTCCTTCGACCTTTTCACCTCACTTCCGCCGACCTCGCCTCAGCAACCGGCGTTTCATTGGAAAAGGTCGAGGCACTTCTTAATGGCACTGTAGGGATAACAGCAGATACCGCTTTGCGTTTTGCGCGATACTTCGGCACCACAGCGGAATTCTGGATGAGCCTACAGTTCCGCTTCGATCTAATCCGCGAGCAACAGATGATCGACAGCGATCTCCAGTCGATCACGCCGCTGCGACCTGCTTAACTACGCGGCAGCAGTTATCCCTTAACCGCCTCCGCGTTTAGCTCAGACAAGTGGTTGACGGTGGAGTTCTCCCGCTCGGTATCCGGAAAATCGCTGAAGTCGACAGTGTAGGCGCGCATCGTATCAACCACCTAATCATGCCGACATTCTACTCGAAACGTTTTCGAGTAGAATGCGCACTCGCTTGTTTACGCTGCTCAACTGCTGTTCCGCAGTTTTCGAGTACGTTTCGAGTAGCTTTCGAGTAGCGCAGCGGCTCCCTACGTCTGCTTCGTAGCCTGCGCGTAGAGCTCCAAGAGGTGATTGACGATGGCCACCTCACGCTCAGCACCGGGAAGGTGTGAGAAGCCTACGCCATAGGTCTTCCCTACAGCCGCGCCCAATGCCTGGTGGGCGGCGGTGAGCTCAGGGTAGAGCCAATCATTGACCGGTTCGTAGAGCTCTGCCAGCATAGCCTCCGCGAACTTTGCCCGCGTCAGCTGCGGTTTGTTGGTAGCACTTCTCCGGCAAGACGGCAGTGACGGTTTCCGGGTAGTTGGTAGCAGCCATCCGGCCCCGGCCGCCAAGCTCATCAATCACTCTCGCATCTTCCAGAATTGAATCGATCCCATGTAGGGCCCGTAAGCCCGAGGCCTCCTGACGACTTGACCAGTCGCTAGATGCTCGAGAAATTCGCCCTGGAACCCGACACAAAAAACGACCCACCCCTGGTGGGCAAGAAGGTTTGCTGTCCGTACCACTGTCGCCGGATCTACCTCGGCCTTGTCCCCATCTCTTGGACCGTCGCAAAGGCGAGTTCTTCGGGGCGTTGTTTAAGCTCCTCGAGGACAGCATCGATTGCATGAGACCGCCGTCGACCTTTAACGAGCTCGTCGATCCACGACGAAAAAGGACTGGACATCCTCAAAATCCCTTGCATATTTTTGCCAGTATAAATAACGTCTGCGTCACTATCTTCTGAATCTACGCAGGCACGGTCTGGCCAACGAAAGGATCATGATGCAGATAAATCCCACCACCGCTACAGAGTGGGCAAAAGAAATCACCGTGGTCCTGAGGACTGAATACCCCGCGTCGATGCACCATGTTCGCGGTAACCGCAACGATTGCTCCGTGGTTCCGCACAAACTTCATCCCGCTTTTTGGGGAAGCTTCGACTGGCATTCAAGTGTCCACATGCAATTCTCCGCTGTAAAACTCCTAGACATCATCCCCTCCGGAGCTATCCGCCAAGACTTAGTCCAGGAATTGGCAGGACGTCTAAATGTCGACGCAATTGCGGTAGAGACCGCTTATTTGAGCGAGCACTCGGGGTACGAACGGCCCTACGGGTGGGCTTGGGCCCTTCAATTAGCCGCGGCATGCAAGCAGGCAAACTTTGAAGAAGCCACGGAGTGGTTCCGCGCGCTTGTGCCGTTAGCTCACCAGGTGGCTACGCACTTTCTAGATTGGCTGCCGCAGATGCCTCTGCCAGTACGCCACGGGGTCCATGACAACACGGCCTTAAGCCTGTTTTTGGCGCACGAAGCTGGGAAGAAACTGGGATTGAAGGATCTCTGTGAGAGGATCCGGGAAGTCGGCGTTAGCTGGTATTTGAATGACCAAAACTACCCTTACGGGTGGGAACTCAGTGCCCACGATTTCGTCTCCGGGTTGCGTCCGTTAGCGTGGTGTATCTGTAGCCCGCGGTAAGTCTTGTGCCGGTGTGCATGAAGGCGACCATCGCGGGTACCTTTCGAATCAACTTCTACCTATCCTCGAAAGGAAGTACCCTGCGATGGCCGCTGACCCTCATCATATCGATCCGACCGCGTATCTCGAAGAGCTACTGACTCAAGCGTCCCCAGATTTGATGCGCCAAATGCTCTCGGACTTCATCAACCAAATCCTCTCGGCTCAGGCCGACAGCGTCTGCGGTGCTGACTACGCCACTGTTTCTCCGCAGCGCACCAACACCCGCAATGGCTACCGTCACCGCCAACTCGACACCCGTGTCGGCTCCATTGACGTCGCTATCCCAAAACTACGCACCGGGAGCTTCTTTCCTGATTGGCTTGTGGAACGACGCAGCAGAACCGAACGGGCCCTGACCACAGTGATCGCCACCTGCTACTTAAAGGGTGTCTCCACCCGCAGGATGAACGACCTGGTCGCAACACTGGGGATCACCAACCTGTCGAAGTCCCAGGTCTCTGACATGGCCAAAGAACTCGACATCATGGTCGAGGAGTTTCGAACCCGCCCGCTTGATCAGGGCCCGTACTACTACCTGTCCTGTGATGCGGTGACCATGAAAGTTCGTGAAGGCGGACGGGTAGTCACGACCAGCGTGCTTATTGCCACCGGTGTCAATAACGACGGCTACCGGGAGCTTTTGGGCATGCAAGTAGCAACATCAGAGTCCGTGGAATCTTGGACCGGGTTCTTCCAGGACTTAAAAGCCCGCGGACTTGGTGAAGTCTACCTCGTCACTAGTGATGCCCACCTGGGTATCCAGGCCGCTGTCGGCCAAGTTCTTCCTACTGCCGGTTGGCAGCGGTGCCGAACGCATTTTGCCAAGAACCTTTCCTCGAAAGTTTCCAAGCGCGGGTGGACGACGTTGTCGGGGATGTTTCATTCCATTTTTCAGCAAGCCGACGCCAGGTCCACGTGGGACCAAGCCCGGGAAGTAGTAGAGTTCTGTCACCAGCGTTTCCCAGAAGTAGCCGGATACGTGGAAGAGTCGTTGGATGAGATCTTAGCGTTCACGAACACGCCGAAAGCTGTGTGGACGAAGGTGTGGTCGAATAACCCGACGGAACGACTCAACCGGGAAATCCGCCGGCGTACTGACGTTGTCGGCATCTTCCCCAATCGGGCCGCGGTAGTACGACTCGTCGGGGCAGTGCTCGCCGAGCAGCATGATGATTGGATTCAACAAAAGCGCTACATGTCACTGGCAAGCCTGGAACAAACCCGAAAGCTTATCGTCGCCAACACCGTCGACGCGAGCAACACCGTCACGACCGAGGGAGCGGCCTAATGCACAGCAACCCAGCCCGCGCCGGTCCCCGACACCCCCTCCACTAGATTCCAATGATTCAGGAAGGACAGATACACCACTCCCGCGGACTTGACCCGTCTCCGCCAGCCTCAGCGAAGCACTATTCATGCAGAGCATCCTCGATGAGCGTGAGTTCGCTAATTGGTTTGACGCTTTCTTCGATGATCCCGGGGAAACAATTTGTTTCTATTCCGAGATCCCCGAGGTTTCTGATCTCGAAGATGGGAAGCTAGCCCATCTTTTTGGGCTGGCGTTAACCAGAGCTTGGATGCTGAGAGCACTAAGAAGCCACTTCGCTGGCGCTGACCGAAGCATCACCGCTGTTAGTGACGAGCTATTTGAGAAAGCACGCCAACAACTCGTCGCCGCTGATTTCATGTCGACTCATTGGCTGATCACCTACGCCATCCTCGCCGAAGAAGCGAAAACGGTGACGCCATAATAATCACGTTCAACCCCGGGCTCATCTCCGCGTAGGTGGTACCGATGTCCAAGAAATGCTGCGCGCAATGACCGACCTAGGATGAAGCAAGGTGACCAGCGGAAGCGTTGAGGACTTCGAAGCCAAGAATGAATCCGCCCTCATCAAGGTCGAAGGTCACTTGCTTGCGTTCGCCCGTTTGGGCTTTCGATGAGTGGCGCTTGTTGGACTGCTTCTCCTAGTGCGCTCGGCTTACCCAGCGTGAGGTAGGCGGCAGCAGTTTGGTGGTCATAGGTGAGACGCATGATCCCAAAGACATCTTCCTAAAGATTAACGGTCGAAAGATTCTCCAGTAGCTTTCTACTAGCGCAGCGGCCCTTCAACGAACCACGCCGCGCGCGGATCGTTAGGTCCCTTGCCCTGCCACTGAATAACGGTCAAGTCCGCGGGAGTGGTGTATCTGTCCTTCCTGAATCATTGGAATCTAGTGGAGGGGGTGTCGGGGACCGGCGCGGGCTGGGTTGCTGTGCATTAGGCCGCTCCCTCGGTCGTGACGGTGTTGCTCGCGTCGACGGTGTTGGCGACGATAAGCTTTCGGGTTTGTTCCAGGCTTGCCAGTGACATGTAGCGCTTTTGTTGAATCCAATCATCATGCTGCTCGGCGAGCACTGCCCCGACGAGTCGTACTACCGCGGCCCGATTGGGGAAGATGCCGACAACGTCAGTACGCCGGCGGATTTCCCGGTTGAGTCGTTCCGTCGGGTTATTCGACCACACCTTCGTCCACACAGCTTTCGGCGTGTTCGTGAACGCTAAGATCTCATCCAACGACTCTTCCACGTATCCGGCTACTTCTGGGAAACGCTGGTGACAGAACTCTACTACTTCCCGGGCTTGGTCCCACGTGGACCTGGCGTCGGCTTGCTGAAAAATGGAATGAAACATCCCCGACAACGTCGTCCACCCGCGCTTGGAAACTTTCGAGGAAAGGTTCTTGGCAAAATGCGTTCGGCACCGCTGCCAACCGGCAGTAGGAAGAACTTGGCCGACAGCGGCCTGGATACCCAGGTGGGCATCACTAGTGACGAGGTAGACTTCACCAAGTCCGCGGGCTTTTAAGTCCTGGAAGAACCCGGTCCAAGATTCCACGGACTCTGATGTTGCTACTTGCATGCCCAAAAGCTCCCGGTAGCCGTCGTTATTGACACCGGTGGCAATAAGCACGCTGGTCGTGACTACCCGTCCGCCTTCACGAACTTTCATGGTCACCGCATCACAGGACAGGTAGTAGTACGGGCCCTGATCAAGCGGGCGGGTTCGAAACTCCTCGACCATGATGTCGAGTTCTTTGGCCATGTCAGAGACCTGGGACTTCGACAGGTTGGTGATCCCCAGTGTTGCGACCAGGTCGTTCATCCTGCGGGTGGAGACACCCTTTAAGTAGCAGGTGGCGATCACTGTGGTCAGGGCCCGTTCGGTTCTGCTGCGTCGTTCCACAAGCCAATCAGGAAAGAAGCTCCCGGTGCGTAGTTTTGGGATAGCGACGTCAATGGAGCCGACACGGGTGTCGAGTTGGCGGTGACGGTAGCCATTGCGGGTGTTGGTGCGCTGCGGAGAAACAGTGGCGTAGTCAGCACCGCAGACGCTGTCGGCCTGAGCCGAGAGGATTTGGTTGATGAAGTCCGAGAGCATTTGGCGCATCAAATCTGGGGACGCTTGAGTCAGTAGCTCTTCGAGATACGCGGTCGGATCGATATGATGAGGGTCAGCGGCCATCGCAGGGTACTTCCTTTCGAGGATAGGTAGAAGTTGATTCGAAAGGTACCCGCGATGGTCGCCTTCATGCACACCGGCACAAGACTTACCGCGGGCTACAGATACACCACGCTAACGGACGCAACCTGAATAACCCCTGCTTGGCGCAATGCTTGCAGCGACTTACGGGCCGAGGGCGTAGAGACACCCACAGCATCAGCAACTTCACCAGTACACATGGGCACCGCGCGCATCTGGAGAGCTTCTAACACCACGCCGGAATGCTTGGGCAGGGAAGCTAGGAGGTCGTCGTTAAGCTTTTGGATGGTCGAAAGCGTGAGCACCACGCTGCCGCTCGTCTGCTGGTAGATGGGGTCTTGGAAGCCCACTCTTCGCATTCCTGCAAACATGCGACGTATGCCCTCACCCAATTCTTGGCCCATGTTCAATTCAGTCATCACGCGGGCGATTAACGGATTGCGTGCGAACCTGGCGATCGATTCTGGGCGGGAGGGATCCGCCAGCCCCGGAAAGCGTCCTGGGCTAGAGACAGTGATGCGGTCCGGGAAAACCTCGAAGCGAATGTGGTCACCAATCAGGCTGTACGAGCGGTGAATTACTGCGTTGACGAGACCTTCGAGCCATACCTCATGCGGAATTAAGGTATGTTCCTCAAAAAATCCTCCGCTATCTAGGCGCCTCACCTTGGGCAATACGCTGAGGATGAAGAGCTGTGCCTGCTCAATCTGTTCAGGTAGCGAGCCTTCAAAACGTTTATCCTGCGCCAACTGTTGCTGATGCCCGGTCAAGCGGTTCGACTCATTCCACACCAACACGCGCACGTGGGCGTTGTGGAACCGCTGTTGCGGGTTGGGGTGGAACAGTAGGTATGCGGCCGTGGTTACCTCGTCTTTGGAGGTGATCAGGTGGCGTGCCCGCAAGGCATCATAGGCGGTGGAGGAACCAATCTTCTGGGCGTACCCCTCCACGCCGGTAAGCTCATTGATCGCGACGCCGGGTACGGGCGTTGCATCAAATTGTTGTTCGCCCTTGGTGTAGCGCAGTTCTAGCGTTTCATCCAGATTTAGAGTGCGGGTTTCGTCACCGACGCGAAGGTAGCATCCACCATCCATGGTGTAGTGCACGCGGGCGCTAGGCTCGATAACGAACAATAGCAGTGTGTTGCCGTCGGATTCTTCTTCGCGAATGTTGACGCTAACTTGTTGGATCGGTGTGATCGAAAGTGGCTTGGCGAAGCTCGTTTTCCTGTTTGGGGCTTGGTTCACCTTCGTAGGAGCGATCACGGATACCGACAGCAACAATGCCACCCTCCGCGTTAGCGAACCCTACAATTGCCTTCGCCAGGTCTCGGGGCTTGATACGAAACGATTTCCGTTCAAACCACTGATCTTCTGGCCGTGTTAACCAACTAGCCATGCCGACATTCTACTCGAAACGTTTTCGAGTAGAATGCGCACTCGCTTGTTTACGCTGCTCAACTGCTGTTCCGCAGTTTTCGAGTACGTTTCGAGTAGCTTTCGAGTAGCGCAGCGGCTCCCTACGTCTGCTTCGTAGCCTGCGCGTAGAGCTCCAAGAGGTGATTGACGATGGCCACCTCACGCTCAGCACCGGGAAGGTGTGAGAAGCCTACGCCATAGGTCTTCCCTACAGCCGCGCCCAATGCCTGGTGGGCGGCAGAGGGCTCAGCCGACCTAGCCTCTGGGAGATTTGCCGCGCGTCCAGGACGCGTCAGCGATGGTGACGTCGATAAATCCTCGGTGCTCGGTGCGCTTTTCGGAGCGGACCACAGTGGCGATGTCCTCCCTCCCCACCACTGTGCGCAACAGCTCATAGCAAAAGGTGGCGGTGTCACCCTTCTCGTAACCGCACCCTCCCCGCGTATTGGCAAAGTCCTGCGCGTTACGGTGACGCTGCCTGTCCGAAAGAACAGCAGATCCAGTTATGCTCTAGATAGCAACGGGGCACCTATCTACCCCAGACTTGGACATCATTAGATTCATCAAGTACCTGAGAATTTCCTCCTGAATCTCACTGACAAGCCGGTAGCAAGACCACCTCATCGCTGGTGGTGATTATTCCACCCTTCCCACCTGCACCTTATCTGGGCGCCACAACGCCACCAGACACACCGGCGCCAAAGGCAGGAACACCGCTACGAGAACGACCCATTGGTTCACAGGTGCTTCCCCGCCGGCGACAGCTGGCTGGAAGTCAATGAGTACGTGGCAGATCACGGGCACCCAAATCGTACGGGTCCGCAGGTACACCAAGGCGAAGATCAGCCCGAAGACAGTGGCGTAGAAGATCTGCTGCATCACCGCTTCTACTGAGGAGGTCACCAGGATGGAAAGGTGCAGCAGTCCGAAGACGACTGCGGAGCTCAATCCAGCGGCCAAGAAGCGGTGCGCAGACGCACGGAAGAGCAGTAGAAAAGCGCCGAAAATGAGTCCTCGAGCGAGGAATTCTTCGAATACTCCGGCGGTCGCTGCGGTGAAGAACACGGTCGCGATCTGAGCGGGCTGGAGCTCAAAGACTCGGAGGATTCCGCTCAACGCTGCGATACCGCCAAGAAGAGCGAAGAGGGCTAGCGCTACAGAGGTCCAGATGCGTCCACTGCCAGTGAACCTGATGTCGGCCATAAGCGTGCGGGTTGCCGCGAAGCGCTTGCCGAAGTACCAGCACGCCGCCGCCAGTATTGCTCCGACCACGAAGCTGCTCACCGCTGCAAGCAGGCGCTGTTCATTGCTGGCACTCTCCCCTGGTTGCAGCGCCAGGGTAATCAATACGAAGAGCACGTAGATGACGAAAGCTGCCAGGAGCTGACTGCGGGCATCAGTCCGCGATTGAATCAGGGACATGGTGGTCCTTTCGAGGAAAGGTGGATGCGAATGCGCGTAAACCGGCGTTTCACACGAAGAACGCACTAACTATAGAGCTAGGGCGTGTCTGACAATTGAGGGAAGCGTGGCATGGGACCCTGGCTCCCGTGTCGCGTTTTCACATGTTGAGTGATGCCCAGTGGGAGATGGTCGAAGAGCTTCTGCCCCGTCGCACGGGGAGAAAAGGCCGACCGTTCTCCGATCCCCGGCAGATGCTCGAGGCCATCCTCTACTGCCTTCGGGCAGGGATCGCGCGGTGTGACCTGCCCGCCTGCTTCGGGTCCTGGCAGACGGTCTACACCTGGCACAACCGGATGGCCAAGGACGGACACCTGGGACGTGATCTTTCAGCGACTTCTTAGACAGGCCGATACGGAAGACCTGATCGACTGGTCGGTGTCGGTGGACTTTGACGATCGCCCGGGCCCATCAGCACGCCACGAACATCACGCGGGTCACAGGGGGCTTTGTCGAATTACAACAACCTGCTGGCCGAGCCGCCTGATCACGCGGTCGGCCGATCACGGGGTGGTCTGTCTACCAAGGTCCACGCCCTGGTCGACGGCCACGGCATGCCCCTGACCATGATCGTTACTGCGGGCCACCGCGGTGACTGCCCGGTGCTGATCCCGTTGTTGAAACGCCTGCGGGTGCCCGGGATGGTGGGCCGACCGCGCACCCGGCCCGATGAACTGCGCGCGGATAGGGCGTATGCATCGAAGGCTGTGCGCAGGTATCTGCGCGAGCGCAAGATCACGGCGACGATCCCGGAGAAGAAGGACGTGATCGCCGTCCGGAAGCGGAAAGGCTCGATGGGTGGGCGTCTACCGACGTTCGATGCGCAGTCCTACAAGGGCTGCAACGTGGTGGAACGGTTTTCGGCAACCTCAAGCAGTGGCGGGGTGTGGCAACCCGGTACGACAAGCTCGCGGTTGTCTACCGGGCCGGCGTGATGGCTATCGCCGTCATGACCTGGCTGAAGAAATTGTCAGACACGCCCTAGGTCTCACCGCCAGAAAACTCCTAGTCACCCCATGCGTCACCCCCTACCAAAGACGAAAGCACAGTTGGCTATGTGGCAGTCCGAGAGAGTGAACCAGAAAGCTCCGGGTGAGTTAGCCGAATCCAAGGTCACTGAATGTACCCACCTCGACGCCCGCCGTCCCGCTTTTCAGATTACGCACGTGCGTAAAAGTGGAATCTCTATGCCGTGGCATAATCCCATGTCTGCGTCGAGGACAAGAAAGGCAAGATCCGCACGATCACCAGCCAGGTTGAACGCAAAGGTAATATACGTGACCTGCTGGGTGAGCGCCCGCCGGTTGTTCCTGGTGTGATCGGGGCGTGGGTGCGCGAACCCCGGGACTAACTATGCGGCGGCATAGTGGCGGAAGAGTCGTAGCGGACCGTGGCTGTTTTTATGCCATGGCATAATTCGCGCCGCTGCTGGAGAGCACTGCGCAAAGCCACTCGCGAAGTCGAAATCAGGTGCACCGAAACGAGTCCCGCGAGGTCGAGTTCAGTGCTCGTTTCGACCAGCTGCTTTCGACCGAGAGAGCCAGCTAAACGGCGTTAAGTTTCTGCTGTGGCAGGTGAGGCAGGAGTCCAGGTCCACGCACATCGAAGAACGCCAGCCAATCAGCCACAAGACCCCCACTCGCCCAGTCGACCCTCACGAAAAGTACTCCCTCACCACCGAAGTCGAAAGGAGCCTCACCGAAAGGAGGGGTCCGCTGGTCGAAAGGAGGGTTCGTTTCGACCACCTGATTTCGACATCCCGGTCAGCCAACCCCTCTCTCCTACGCAAGCCCAGCAGAAACAGCCAGAACCACTCGCCTGACCAGCGCAAACACCGAAATCCCCCGAACCCAACCCCAAACCGCTAAGAACCAGCCAAGCTACCCCAGCAACCCGACGAGCCGGTCAACGATCTCGTCGTAGGGCACCTCGCTGGTCTCGCCGCCGCGCTCGCAGAGTTCGACCTCGCCGTCGGCGAAGGCGCGTCCGAGGATCACGGCGTAGGGCATGCCGAGCAGTTCGGCGTCCTTGAAGCGGACCCCGGGGGAGACTTTGGGGCGGTCGTCGAAAAGCACTTCGATGCCGCGCGCATCTAGAGCGGCGACCAGTTCATCGCCGGCGGCGACGGCGGCCTCGTCCTTGTTCGCCACCGCCACGTGCACCTGGTAGGGCGCGACGGCGGCCGGCCAGATGAGGCCCTTGTCGTCATGGTTCTGCTCCACCAGCACCGCCATCATGCGGGAGATGCCGATGCCGTAGGAGCCCATCGTCGGGATGGTGCGCTTGCCGTTTTCGTCGAGGATCTTCACGTCGAAGGCCTCGGTGTACTTCCGGCCGAGCTGGAAGATGTGGCCCAGCTCGATGCCGCGCGCCAGGGTCAGGGTGCCGCCATCAGGGGCGGGATCGCCCTCGTGGATGCCGGCGGCTTCGACGTAACGGTCGACGGTGAAGTCGCGGCCGGCAACGAGGTTGAGCACGTGGCGCTGCTCCTCGTCAGCACCGGCGAGCCAGGAGGTTCCGGTGACGATGCGGGGATCGGCAAGGACCTCGATACCGTGGGCGTTCATCGCGCGCGGGCCGATGTAGCCACGCACGAGGAAGGGGTACTTCTGGAAGTCCTTCTCCTCGGCAAGGCGGAACTCGGTCGGGGCCAAAGCGGCCTCGAGGCGCTTGTCGGCGAGCTCGCGATCGCCCGGCAGAAGCACCGCCTTGAGCTCTTCTTCCTCCTCGCCGGGCTGGTGGACCATGATCGCCATAGTCTTCAGCGTCTGCGAGGCGTCGATGTCGAAGCCGGTGGCCTTCGCCCACTCGACAAGCGCGGCGATGGTCTCAGCCTGCGGGGTGTCGTGTACCTCGGCGGCGGGCAGGCCCTCGATCGGGCGTTCCTCACCCCGCAGGGTCTCCACGGCCTCTACGTTGGCGGCATAATCTCCGGTGGTGGAACGCACGAAGGTGTCCTCGCCCACCTCGGAGTACGCCAGAAACTCCTCGGAGGCCGAACCACCCATGGCACCCGAGGTGGCCTCGCAGATGGCGTAGTCGATGCTCAGGCTGTCGAAGATGCGCTGGTACGCCGCCCGGTGCGCCTGGTAGGACTTCTCCAGCCCGGCGTCATCCATATCGAAGGAGTAGGAGTCCTTCATCACGAACTCGCGCCCACGCAGGATCCCGGCGCGGGGACGCTCTTCGTCGCGGTACTTCGTCTGGATCTGATAAAGCGTGACCGGGAAGTCCTTGTACGAGGAGTACAGGTCCTTCACGGTGGAGGTGAACATCTCCTCGTGGGTGGGCCCGAGCAGCATGTCCACATCCCGGCGATCCTTCAGCCGGAAGAGGTTGTCGCCGTATTCGGTCCAGCGGCCGGTGGTTTCATAAGGCTCCTTCGACAGAAGCGCCGGGAACAGCAGCTCCTGGGCGCCGATGGAGTCCATCTCGGCGCGGACGATGCTTTCGATCTTGCGCAGCACCCGCAGCCCCAAAGGCAGCCACGAATACACCCCCGGGGCAGCGCGCCGGATGTACCCGGCTCGCACGAGGAGCTTGTGGGAGGGAACTTCGGCGTCGGCGGGGTCTTCTCGCAAGGTGCGCAAGAAGAGCTGAGACATGCGGGTGATCATATCGTGGAATCCTACCCGGTACGTTGTGGGTTATGTTCATCCTCCTGCCTCCATCTGAGACAAAAGCCCCCGGCGGCGACTCCCCCGCGCTCGATCTCGAGGGTTTGAGCTTTAGCAGCCTCAACCCAATTCGGGGCGAGCTTATCGACGAACTTCGCTCCCTTTCCGTCGACGAAGCCCTCGAGGTGCTCAACATCTCGGAGAAGCTGCGCCCAGAAGCCGAGGCCAACCAGAAGCTTCTCTCGGCCCCGACGATGCCGGCGATCTTCCGCTACACCGGGGTGCTCTACGACGCCCTCGATGCCGCCACGCTCAAAGACACCTCGCAGCTCGGCGTCGGCTCGGCGCTGTTTGGGCTGCTGCGCGCCGATGACCTCATCCCCCACTACCGGCTGTCGGCGAATACGAAGCTCGGCGGGCGCACGCTGAAGTCGCGCTGGGGCCAGGCGATTACGGAGGCACTAGAGGATCTCGACGAGCTCGTGGTCGATCTGCGCTCCACCGGCTATCGCAACCTGGGCAAGCTGAAAGACGCCGTGACGGTCCGAGTGATCACCGCTGATACCCGGAAGGTGGTCAGCCACTTCAACAAGCACTACAAGGGCGAGCTCGCGCGCGTGCTGGCGACGGCCTCGGCCACGGATGCCGCCGGTATCGCCGAGATCGCCGAGGCCGCCGGCATGACCGTGGAATACGACACCGGCACCGAGATCACCCTCGTGGTCGAGCGGAACTAGGCCTCAAGGCCTGCCACGTCACCGATGACATAGACGGCCGGCGAGCCGATCCCGGCCTTGTCCATCTCCGCGGCGAGATCCTGCACCGTGGTGTGCACCGCGCGCTGCCGGGCCGTGGTGCCCTCCATAATTGCCGCGGCGGGGGTGGTGGGGTGAAGGCCGGCGTCGATAAGCGCCGCCGTGATCGCGGCGACGTGGCGTACCCCCATGATCACCACGATGGTGCCGCCGACGCGGGCGAGCGCCTCGTAGTCGATGAGGCTGCGCTCGTCATGCGGTGCGAGGTGGCCGGAGATGATAGTAAATCCGTGAGTGACCCCGCGGTGGGTCACCGGCACATCGGCGGCCGCCGGCACGGAGATCGCGCTGGTCACCCCGGGAACGACTCGGCAGGCAATGCCGTGGGCCGAGAGGTGCTGGACCTCTTCGAAACCGCGGCCGAAGACGAAGGGGTCGCCGCCTTTGAGCCGGGCCACCTTCTTGCCGGCCCGGGCGTGTTCGACCATCATCCGGTTGGTCTCCTCCTGGGCGACGGCGCGGCCATAGGGCAGCTTGGCCACGTCGATGATCTCCTTGCCCTTAACGTCAATGATCCGGGACAGCTCCTCGGTAGGGCCGAGATGATCGGTGAGGATGACGTCGGCTTCCGCGAGCGCCCGGGCCCCACGCAGGGTAATGAGGTCCCAGGCGCCGGGCCCACCGCCGATGAGGGTGACGGGTGCGGGTGCAGAATCGTTTGTGGCATCGGTCATGGCGGGCTAGTTTACGCTGCTAGCGTGGGGCCCATGGTTACTCCCCCGTTGGAACACACCTACGCCGACACCCTCCCCGAGCTCGTCGCTCGCTGCGACCCCGAGGAGTTCCCCCACCCTGAGCTGGTGGTACTCAACGACCCCTTGGCAGAGTCGCTGGGCTTGGATACCGATTGGCTGCGCAGCGCAGAAGGGATGGATTTCCTCTGCGCCCGAGGCCTTGAGACCGTGGCCTTGGGCTATGCGGGCCATCAGTTCGGGCAGTACTCACCGCGCCTGGGTGATGGCCGCGCGCTGCTTTATGGCGAGCTGGTGCATGAGGGCAGACGCTTTGATCTGCACGCGAAGGGAACGGGGCGCACGCCGTTTTCACGCCCGGGCTCGGATGGCCGCGGCACGCTGACCTCCATGCTGCGTGAGCTGTTGTATTCGGAATCCCTCGCCGCCCTGGGTGTGCCCACCACCCGCACGCTGGCGGTTCTCACTACGGGGCGCACCGTGGTGCGCGAAAACGGGCCCGAGCCGGCGGCCTTCCTCATCCGGGTGGCCGAAGGCCTCGATCGAGTGGGCACGTTCCAGTACGCGCGCTCCGGATCGCCGGAGGTCGCCCGCCGGCTCGCGGACTATGACATCCACCGCCACTACCCCGCCGCCCGCGAGGCAGAGAACCCGTACCTCGCGTTCTACCGCTCGGTGCTCAAGCGCTCGGTGAAGACGGTGGCTCAGTGGATGCGCCTCGGATTCATCCACGGCGTGATGAACACGGACAACACCGCCATCAGCGGGCAGACCCTCGACTTCGGACCGTGTGCGTTCACCCCGCGCTGGGAGGCGGATGCGGTGTACTCTTCCGTCGATACGCAAGGCCGTTACCGCTTCGGCAACCAGCCGATCGTTTTAAAGTGGAACCTCGCGCGTTTCGGCGAGACGTTGGTGGATCTCGTCGGTGTTGAGGAGCTGACCGCGGCTCTCAACACGTTCGACGAGTACTACCGCGAGGCTGCCGACGAGCAGGCCCGCCTGCTTTTGGGAGACGAGGCGAGCCGGGAAGATATCGAGGACTATGAGAAACGGCGCGCCCAGGCCGAGGATCTGACGCTTTTCCACCGCGAGCTCGCCGGGGAGAAAACCGGGGAGAAAGCGCCGCTTTTTATCCCGCGCAACCACCTGGTGGCGGACGTGCTCGAGCGCGCCCGGGGTGGGGATCTCACAGGTTTCGAGGCGCTGCTGAATGCCGTATCGAATCCTTATGACGACGGGGCCGGCGATAGAGCACTGGCATCACCGGCCCCGGAAGGCTTCGGCCCCTTCATCACCTACTGCGGGACGTAGGGGTATGAAGCAAGCCCTTTAGCGCTCAAGCTTCAGGGTCTTCTGGGTGTAGTCCCACATCTCCTTGAAGATGTCCTCGTTGTCCGCGAGCTTCTTGTTGTAAGACGGGATCATCTCGTAGAGCTTCGGCCCCCAGTCGATCATGCGCTCGCCGAAGCAGCGCTCGATGAGCTCAAGCATCGCCGCCGGCGCGATGGAGGCACCCGGGGAGGCGCCCAGCAGGCCGGCGATCGAGCCGTCGATGTCGTTGACCAGGGCGGTGCCGAACTCCAGGGAGCCGAAGCGCGGGGCGGCGGCCGGCTTGATCACCTGGACGCGCTGGCCGGCGATGACGGTCTCCCAGTCCTCCGGCCGTGCCGAAGGGACGTAGGCCTTGAGGTCTTCGAGGCGGTCCTCGAAGTCCTTCGCCACCTCAGAGACCAGGTACTTCGTGAGGCTGAACTCCTGGACGGCGACGCCGAGGTAGGAGGGGATGTTGTCCGGGCGGATCGACTTGAACAGATCGAGGTTGGTGCCCTTCTTCAAGAACTTCGGGCTCCAGCCGCCGTAGGGGCCGAACATGAGGCCCTTCTTACCGTCGATGACGCGGGTATCCAGGTGCGGCACGGACATCGGCGGGGCACCGACCTTGGCCTTGCCGTAGACCTTGGCGGAGTGGTTGTCGATGAGCTCCTGGTTGGTCGAGCGCAGCCACAGGCCGGAGACCGGGAAGCCGGCGTAGCCGTTGACCTCCGGCACCTTGGCCTTGCGCAGCAGGTCGAGGGCGTAGCCGCCGGCGCCGACGAAGACGAACTTCGCCTTGGTCACAGTGGTGTCGCCGGTGTGGACGTTCTTCGCGGTGATCTTCCAGTGCGAGCCTTCGCGGGTGAGGTTTTTGACCTCGTGGCCGTAGCGGACCTCGGTGCCCGCGGCCTTCGCGGCGGTGAGGAACTGCTTGGTCAAAGCGCCGAAGTTGACATCGGTGCCCTGCGGGGTGCCGGAGTAGGCGACCTTCTCGGCCTCGAAGTCACGGCCTTCGCTCATGACGGGCAGCTTCTTGGCGAAGCCCTCCTTGTCGTCCACGAACTCGAACTCGTTGAACAGCGGGTGGTCCTTCAGGGCCTCGTAGCGACGGCGCAGGTACGCCACCTGGTCATCGCCCTGGGCAAAGGAGAGGTGATCGACAGGGTTGATGAACTCGCGCGGGTCATCGAGCACCCCGTTGTCCAGCTGGTGCGACCAGAACTGGCGGGAGATCTGGAACTTCTCGTTGATGCCGACGGCCTTGGAGAGGTCGATGCGGCCGTTCTTCTCCGGGGTGTAGTTCAGCTCGCAGAGCGCGGAGTGGCCAGTACCGGCGTTGTTCCACGGCGAGGAGGATTCCTGAGCGGCCTCGTCGAGGCGCTCGAAGATCATCTGGCTCCAGCTGGGCTCCAGCTCGCGGAGCATGGCTCCGAGGGTGGCGCTCATGATGCCGGCACCGATGAGAACAACGTCGACCTCATCGGTGGGCTTCTGGTTTGTGCTTTCCTGGGACACCGTGGATTACCTCGTCTTCCCTACTCGCGGGTGCAGATGGATGTATCTATCCTATAAGCCTAGACCCTGGCGTGAGCCAGTGTGGCAACGGCCACCGGCGCTACCCAGTTATGGTGGGGCCCATGAGCACCCATGCTGCGAAGGACGACTGGCACGCCGACATGTTTGGCGACGATTTCCACTCGCTCACCCTCGATCTGGGCAAAGACCCCGAACACGAAGGCCGGGTCTTCGCCACCCTCGTGCGCTACCGGCCCGGTGATCTTTCCGACGCTGAAGCCTTAGAGCGCCCCGCCCTGATATGGGTGCCGGGGATGTCGGATTACTTCTTCCAGAAGCATGTCGCCAAAGCTGCGCATGAGGCCGGCTACGCGTTCTATGCCCTCGATCTGCGCAAGTGCGGGCGCTCCCACATCGAGGGCCAGCGCTGGCACTACAGCGAGAACTTCGCCCACTACTTCCCCGATCTCACCGGCGCGCTCGACGTTCTTACCGAGATCGGCCACGATCGTATCTACCCGCTGGCGCATTCCACCGGCGGGCTGATCGTGCCGCTGTGGCTCGATCACCTGCGCCGCTCGGATCCGCAGCGCCACTCGCTTATCGCCGGCGTGGTGCTGAACTCGCCCTGGCTGGACATGATGTATCCCCGGTGGTTTGTGGAGATGCTGAAGCCGGTGGTGCGTGTCGTCGGCAAGCGGTGTCCGCATATGACGTTTCCGGGCGGCAACATCGGCCCCTACGGGCAGTCGGTGCATATCTCCCAGCACGGCGAGTGGGACTTCGACACCACCCTCAAGCCTTTGGCGGGCCACCCCAAATACCTCGGGTGGCTTCTGGCGGTGCTCACCGCCCAGGAGCAGGTGCACGCCGGGGGCGTCGACGTCGGCGTTCCCGTCCTTACCCTCATGTCCACCGAGTCGCATTTGGAGGGCACATACTCGGCGGTCTCGGACACCGCGGACGTGGTGCTCGACGTCGATCAGATCGCCCGCTGGGCGCCGCGCTTGGGCTCTAAGGTCTGCGTGGCCGCGATCGAGGGCGCGCGCCACGACGTCTTCCTCTCCCTGCGCTACGCCCGGCAGAAGGCATTCAGCACGCTCTTCGACTGGTTGGATACCCACGAATCGCGCGCAAGTACCTCCCGATAGGCTCACTGGGGAAGAAAGGAGACCTTTAATGACGAACCTTCAAATCGACGAGCACTACGATCTGATCATCATCGGCACCGGCTCCGGCAACTCGCTGCCCGATGAGCGTTTCGACGACCAGCGCATCGCTATCGTCGAGAAGTCCACCTTCGGTGGTACCTGCCTGAACGTCGGCTGCATCCCGACGAAGATGTACGTCTACGCCGCCGACACCGCCTACGCCGCGCGGCACTCGGAGAAGCTCAACATCTCCACCACCTACGAGAGCGCCGACTGGCCGAATATCATCGACCGCGTGTTCCATAACCGCATCGATAAGATCGCCCAGGGTGGTGAGGACTACCGCCGCGGCGACGAGACCCCCAACATCGACGTCTACGACCACCACGCCCGCTTCATCGCCCCGAAGACCCTGGCCACGGGCATCGGCGGTGATAAGAAGGTGATCTCGGGCGAGCAGATCGTGCTGGCCGCCGGCTCGCGCCCGGTGATCCCGGAGGTCATCGCCGAATCCGGCGTCCCGTACGAGACCAACGAGACGGTCATGCGCCTCGATAAGCAGCCGGAGTCCATGATCATTCTCGGCGGCGGGTTCATCGCGATGGAGTTCGCGCACGTCTTCGAGGCCCTGGGCACGAAAGTGACCGTGATCAACCGCTCGCCGCTGCTGCGCAAGCTCGACCACGACATCACCGAGCGTTTCAACGACATCGTGCGCGAGCGTTTCGATGCCCGCATCGGCCGCACCATCGCGGCGGCGCGCAGGGAGGGCAGCGGTGTCGTCGTCACGCTCGACGACGGCTCCGAGGTAGCCGCCGACAGCCTGCTCGTGGCCACCGGCCGGCGCCCCAACGGCGACCAGATGGACCTAGACAAGGCGGGCATCGAGATGCTTGACGACGGGCGCGTCCGCGTCGACGACTACGGCCGCACCACCGCCGCCGGCGTCTGGGCGCTTGGCGACGTCTCGTCGCCCTATCAGCTCAAGCACGTCGCCAACGCGGAGGCCCGCGCCGTGCAGCATAACCTCCTCCACCCCGACGACCTGCAGGCGATGCCGCACGACAACGTGCCCTCGGCGATCTTTACCCACCCGCAGATCGCCACCGTCGGGCTGAGCGAGTCAGAGGCCCGCGACGCTGGCTACGACGTCACCGTGAAGGTGCAGGCCTACGGCGACGTCGCCTACGGCTGGGCGATGGAAGATCACCACGGCGTGGTCAAGCTCATCGCCGACCGTAAAAGCGGGCGGCTGCTCGGCGCGCATCTCATGGGCCCGCAGGCCTCTACGCTCATCCAACAGCTGATCACCGTCATGGCCTATGACATCAGCCTGCGCGACTTCGCCCGCCGGCAGTACTGGATCCACCCGGCGCTTCCGGAGGTCATCGAAAACGCCGTGCTCGGCCTGGAGTTTGCTTAGGTCGTTGTTTAGGCGTCCGGGAGCGTCAGGATTTCGTTGCCGTCTTCGGTGATGACGATGGTGTGCTCGAACTGGGCGGTGAACTTGCCGTCCCGGTTCTGCACGGTCCAGCCATCGTCCCAGATGTCGTAGTCCAAGGCACCCAGGTTGATCATCGGCTCCACCGTCAGCGTCATGCCCGGAACGAGCACGTCGCGGTAGGTCTCGGAATCGTAGTGCAGGACCACGAGACCGTTGTGGAACGTCGGGCCGACACCGTGACCAGTGAAATCCGTGACGACGTTATAACCGAAACGCTTCGCATACGCCTCGATCACGCGGCCAATCACGTTGATCTCCCGGCCCGGCTTCGCGGCCTTGATGCCGCGCATCGTGGCGTTGCGAGTGCGCTCCACCAGCAGCCGGTGCTCCTCGCTGACGTCACCGGCAAGGAACGTCGCGTTGGTATCACCATGCACGCCATTCTTGAACGCCGTGACATCGATATTGACGATGTCCCCGTCCTCGATCACCGTCGAATCCGGAATGCCGTGGCAGACAATCTCATTGAGCGACACACAGGTGCTGCGCGTATAGCCGCGGTAGCCGAGCGTCGACGGGTACGCGCCGTGATCGAGCAGGTACTCGTGGGCGATCCGGTCGATCTCATCCGTGGTCTTGCCAGGAGCGACGGCGGCGCCGGCGGCGGCTAAAGCATTCGCGGCGATCTTTCCGGCCTCCCGCATGGCCTCGATGGTCTCGGGCGTCTGCACGTGCGGCTCACCCACGTTTTCCTGCACCGAATCCTTCCACGCATACTCCGGACGCGGAATCGAATCCGGCACCGGCGGCGCGGGGATGGGTTTTCCTGGAGTTAGTTTCGCACGAGTCATGAACGCCATCGTATCCCTGGGGGGTCGTGGTGTGCGGGTTTGGGGCGGTTTGGGGTGGGGCTGAAGAGGCGGCTGGATTGCGGTCCTGTACTGGTGGGGTGGCTGGGGGTTCATAGTGCTTTATCGCTGGTCGAATTCACCATGACGAAAGGAGTCCGGAAACGAGGGCCCTTTCGACCTCGCGAGACTGTTTTAGGGGCCACTCATTTCGACCAGCGCTAGCGCCACATGAGCGCTGGAGTCACAGATACCGCCGCAGAGCCCTATATCGTTAAACACGGGACTCGTGAGACGAACGAGACTGAAGAGGGAGGCAAGTACCGGCACTGCATGAGCAGGCCGGCCAAGCACCCATAGCGCTTTAACGCTGGTCGAATTCACCATGACGAAAGGAGTCCGGAAACGAGGGTCCTTTCGACCTCGCGAGACTGCTTTAGGGGCTACTCATTTCGACCAGCGCTAGCGCCACATGAGCGCTGGAGTCACAGATACCGCCGCAGAGCCCTATATCGTTAAACACGGGACTCGTGAGACGAACGAGACTGAAGAGGGAGGCAAGTACCGGCACTGCATGAGCAGGCCGGCCAAGCACCCATAGCGCTTTAACGCTGGTCGAATTCACCATGACGAAAGGAGTCCGGAAACGAGGGTCCTTTCGACCTCGCGAGACTGCTTTAGGGGCTACTCATTTCGACCAGCGCTAGCGCAACATAAGCCCCAACACACCGCCAGAGCCAAAGCAAGCCCCCTACTCCCCCGCAGCAGCCACAGCCGCATCAGCAGCCCCAGCCGCATCCGCCTCCACATCCCCGCCGGAACGCAGCTCGTCGAGGGTGCGCAGGAACTGGTCGGTGGCCTGAACAGCCAGTTCGGAGCCGGCGCCACCGACGACGAGTGTCGCGAACGCTAGGTCATCGCGGTAGCCGGTGAACCAGGAGTGCGAGCCGCCGTCGTATTCGGCTTCCCCGGTCTTGCCGTGGATCTCTCCCTGCGCGGACATGCCGGCGGCAGTACCGGAGGTGACCACCGAGCGCATCATCTGCTGGACCGCGGCGATGACCTCGGGGTTCGGGTTTGGAGGGTGGTGATCGGAGGTGGTTGGTTCGCCGTCGATAAGCGTGGGTGTGGGCCGTGTGCCGGCGGCCGCCGTCGCCGAGACCAGCGCCATGCCGAGCGGGCTGGCGAGCGTGTGGCCCTGCCCGTAGCCGGCCTCGGTGCGTTCGAGGGGTTCGTCGCCATGCGGGACGGAGCCGGTGGCGGTGGTGAGGCCGGGGATGTCGTAGTCGATGCCGAGGCCGAACTCGAGCGAGGTTTCCTCGAGTTCGCCGGGGGCGAGCTGGGTCGACAGGTCGGCGAAGGTGGTGTTGCACGACTGCGCGAAGGCGCGTTCCAAAGGCACGCTACCCAGCGAGAACTGGTTGTAGTTGACCACGATGCGCCCGTAGATGTCCTGGGATCCCGGGCAGCCGACGATCGATCCCGGCGCCAGGCCCAAGCGGTCGACGGCGGCCGCGGCGGTGAGGATCTTGAACGTCGAGCCCGGCGGGTATTGGCCGGTCAACCCGATGTTGCCTTGAGCGTCGGCGTCTTCGGTTTGGGTGACGGCGAGCACCTGGCCCGTCGACGGCTTCATCGCCACGATCACCGCCTGCCTCCCGGCGAGGTTTCCCAGCGAGCGCTCGGCGGCGCGCTGGACGTCGTAGTCCAGGCTGATTTCCACCGCCGGGGCGGGCGCGGGCGGTTCATCTTGGACCGATTCATAGGAGGCGCCGTGCTCGTTGACGATGTCGACGCTCCAGCCCGGCTCACCGATCAAACGCTTGCCGACGATCTCGCCCACCCGCGCCAAGGTGTCCGGGGCGAAGCCGGGGTCATCGGCGACCATGGCGGCTTCTTCGTTGATGCGCACGCCGGGGGTATCGGCTAGCGCGCGCTCAAGCGGCTCGATCGCACCGTCCGGCACGGTGGTCACGGAGTACGTACCGCTGGCTTCGGCGAGGTCGCGGGCGAGGTTATCGGGGGTGTCGATATCCACGGCATTCAGAGCAGAGGTGATGGTTGCGGCGGTGGCGCGCGGATCGTCGGCGTCGTTGGTATCGACGAGCACCCGCCCCACCGTGCCCGGGCTCATGAGCGCCACGCCGTCGGAGGAGACGATCGAGGCGGGCTCGGGTTCAGTGGTCCGCAGCTCTAGGTGCTGCCCGGTACCGAGCTCTGGGTGCAAAAGGCTCGGTTGCCAGCGCACTGTCCATTCGTCTTGCGTCTTGGTCAAAAGCAGCGACGCCGGGTACTCGAGGACGCGTTCGCGGGGCAGCTGCCAACTCAAGGTGTAATTGGCGCTGGCTTGATCGCCGTTGTGGGTGATGGTGAGGTCTCGGAAAGATGCCTGCTCGACCTGCAGACCCTCGCGGGTGCGCACGATGGCTTCTTCAGCCTCATCGGGGCGATCGACGATCTCGAGCAACTCGCCAATGGCTCCCGTGGTGAGGGCTTCTAGGAAAGATTCGGCGACCGGCTCAGCGCTGGCGGGACGCGGCGTGCACGCGACGAGCGTGCCGGCGCACACGACGGCCAGCAGCATCGCCAGTGCCATCAGCCTTTTCATGTCCAGCACTGTAGGCGGGTGTCCACGTGTGAGACCCAACACGCGCCCAGATCCGAATAGTCCAGCCTTAGGGCTTGATTATCCGCCGGCGTCTGCTACTGCGTGATCTTGACCTCGGTCTTGCCTTCGCCCTCCATGGACTCGAGGCCTTCTTCCTCGGCGATGCGCTCGGCTTCCTCGATCAGCGTTTCCACGATCTTGGACTCCGGCACGGTCTTGATGACCTCGCCCTTGACGAAGATCTGGCCCTTGCCGTTGCCGGAAGCGACACCGAGGTCAGCGTCGCTGGCCTCACCTGGTCCGTTGACGACGCAGCCCATCACCGCGACGCGCAACGGCACGTCGAAGCCTTCAAAGGCGGCGGTGACTTCGTCGGCAAGCTTGTAGACGTCGACCTGCGCGCGGCCGCACGACGGGCAGGAGACGATCTCAAAACCGCGTTCGCGCAGGTTGAGCGCCTGCAGGATCTGGTCGCCGACCTTGATCTCCTCCACTGGGTCGGCCGAGAGAGACACGCGGATGGTGTCGCCGATGCCCTCGGAGAGCAGGGCGCCGAAGGCGACGGAGGACTTCACGGTGCCGGCGAATTTCGGGCCCGCCTCGGTGACGCCGAGATGCAGCGGGTAGTCGCACTGCTCGGCGAGCTGGCGGTAGGCCTGGGTCATCAGCACGGGGTCGGAGTGCTTGACCGAGATGGCGATGTCGCCGAAGCCGTGCTCCTCGAAGAGGGAGGCCTCCCACAGCGCGGACTCGACGAGCGCTTCCGGGGTGGCGCGGCCGTTGTACTTCTCCAAGAAGCGCTTATCCAGCGAGCCACCGTTGACGCCGATGCGGATCGGGATGCCGGCATCCCCGGCGGCCTGGGCGACCTCCTTGACGCGGCCGTCGAACTCGCGGATGTTGCCCGGGTTCACGCGCACGGCGGCGCACCCGGCGTCGATAGCCGCGAAGATGTACTTCGGCTGGAAGTGGATGTCCGCGATCACCGGGATCGGCGACTTCTTCGCGATCGCCGGCAGCGCCTCCGCGTCGATCGGCTTCGGCACGGCGACGCGCACGATATCGCATCCCGCGGTGGTCAGCTGCGCGATCTGCTGCAGGGTGGAGTTGATGTCGTGGGTCTTGGTGTTGGTCATGGACTGTACGGACACCTGGTGGTCAGAGCCGACGCCCACGCTTCCGACCTGCAGCTGGCGGGTCTTGCGGCGCTTCGCAAGCGTCGGGGGCGGACCGCTAGGGATTCCGAGACCGATATTGGTCGACATTCACTACTCCTTGAACGCACATGCTGGTAGGCGGTGTCTTTGACCTACCCTAGCACCACAGAAGCTTTCTCCCAGGCGCGCCTTTAGCCGAACAGGCGGATGGGATTGACCACATCGGCGATGAGCACCAACCCACCCAAAGAGATGAGCGCTGCGGCGGCGACATAGGTGATCGGCATGAGCTTTTCGTAGTTCACTGGCCCGCCCGGCCCGCGTCCGTTGAGGCGGCGGAAGAAGTCGCGGATCCTCTCGAAGAGCACGACGGCGATGTGCCCGCCGTCGAGAGGCGGCAGCGGCACGAGGTTGAACAGGGCGAGGAAGAAGTTCAGCGACGCCAGCATCATGAAGAACACGTCCCACAGGGAACGTTCGGCGAGCTCGCCGCCGATCATCGAGGCACCGACGACGCTCATCGGCGAATCCTCCTCGCGCTGACCGCCGAGCACCGCGTTGATCAGCCCCGGGATTTTCGACGGCAGGCTCAGCACGCCCTCGACGGTCGCCTCCAGCATCTGGCCGGTCAGCGCGAAGGTGGCGCCGACGGCCTCGACGGGACCGAACTGGCGCACCGCATCCTCGATGGGCTGGCTGACCAGCCCGACGGAACCGGCCGCAAAGGGCTCGCCGCCGGTGGTATACCGCGTGACCTCGTCGATGGTGACGGGCACCTCGGAGATCTCGCCGCCGCGCTCGACGCGGAAGTCGACGGTCTCGCCCGGCTTCTCGGCGACTTCCTCGGCCAGCTGGGGGAAGTCCTCGATATCTTGGCCGTCGACGGCGAGGATGCGATCGCCGACTCGAATGCCGGCCTCGCCGCCGGCGCCGGTACCGACACACGGCTCGAGCTCCCCGGTCTCCGGGTTCTGATCCGACGTGCAGGTCACCTCGCCGACGGTCGCGGTGTGATCGGCGTAGGGGTTCGGAATCCCGGAGGCCACCGCCACCGAGTAGATGATGCTGAGGCCGAGCAGGATGTTGACCGCCACCCCGCCGGAGAGCACGGCGACGCGCTGCCACCACGGCTTATTCACCATGGCGTAGGGGGCTTCCTCGTCGGTCACATAGTCGTTGGCGGTCATGCCCGCGATCTCGCAGAACCCGCCGAAAGGCACGGCGGCCACGCCGTATTCGGTATGCCCCTTGCGCACGGAGGCGAGCTTCGGGCCGAAGCCCACGAAGTAGCGGCGCACCCGCATGCCAAAGACCCGGGCAGAAAGCATATGCCCCAGCTCATGCAGGGCGATCGTGATCGCGATGCCAACCGCGAAGGCCAGGACTCCGGCCAGATAGATAGCCACGGCGGGTAGGCCTCCCTTCCCTAGCGGCGGGCGAGCTTATCGACGGCCCCATTCGCCCGCCGGCGCGCCTCTTTCTCCACCGCCCAAATGCCGTCGATGCTCGACGGTACCGCAGCGAACTCGGAGGCAGAACTCAGCACGTCAGCCACCGTATCGACGATCTCCACGAACCCGATCCGGCGCTTCAAAAACGCCGCCGCGGCCTCCTCGTTCGCCGCGTTGTAGACCGCCGGGTAGGCCCCACCGGCGGCCGCCACCTCGCGGGCGAGCCGGACGGCGGGGAACGCTTCGTCGTCAAGCGGGAAGAACTCCCACGTGGACGCCTGTGCGAAGTCGAGGGCCGGCTGGGCCGCCGGCACGCGCTGCGGCCAGGCGAGAGCGTGGGCGATCGGGAGTTTCATCGACGGCGGCGAGGCCTGCGCGATGGTGCCGCCGTCGACGAAGGTGACCATCGAGTGGACGATGGATTGGGGGTGGACGGTGACGTCGATGCGCTCGGGCGCGACGTCGAAAAGCAGGGTGGCTTCGATGAGCTCGAGGCCTTTGTTGATGAGCGTTGCCGAATTCAGCGTGTTCATTTGCCCCATCGACCACGTCGGGTGCTGGGCGGCTTCCTCCGGGGTCACATCAACCATCTGCTCTCTGCTGCGGCCGCGGAAAGGCCCGCCGGAGGCGGTGAGCACGAAACGGTCGACCTCTTCTTCCCGACCGGCACGCAGACACTGCGCCATAGCCGAATGCTCGGAATCGACGGGCACGATCTGGCCCGGCGCCGCCATCTCGGTGACGAGCCGACCGCCGGCGACCAGGGATTCCTTGTTCGCCAGCGCCAGGGTCACGCCGCGTTGAAGCGTCGCGACGGTCGCGCGCAAACCCATCGAGCCAACCAGGGCGTTGAGGACGGTGTCGGCGTCGAGGT
This sequence comes from Corynebacterium yudongzhengii, assembly GCF_003065405.1. NCBI lineage: Bacteria > Bacillati > Actinomycetota > Actinomycetes > Mycobacteriales > Corynebacteriaceae > Corynebacterium > Corynebacterium yudongzhengii. Next base: position 950,938 of record NZ_CP026947.1, on the reverse strand, counting down.
CGTCGACAAGTTCGTGCGCTTCTCGACGCACCCGCCCACCCAGCGCGTCGCCGACCGTGCGGGCGGCCTCGGGGTCGGCGACGGCGACGCAGTCGGCGCTGAGGTGGAGGCGGCGGGCCTGCTCGATGAGCGTGGCCGGATCCGAGCCGCCGGCGGCAATGCCGACGACCTCGAACATCTCGGGGCGCTCAGCAATCACCTCAAGGGCCTGCGTGCCGATCGAACCAGTAGAACCAAGAATCAGAATGCGACGGGGCTGATTGTGGGAATTCACACGTACCATTGTTCCACGCCGGTGGCGTCAAGCCGCAGTAGTATGGGGGTAGATGTCCCCGCCGCGGGCCCAAGTATGCAAAGATATACGGGAGAAAATATGCAGTGGCGGGCCACCTGGCACACAGGTGGTTGTCGGGCACTTACAGGTATTTCTAAGGAGAGCGAACGTGGCTGCATCCCACAACGAGACCTACGAGGTCTACAACGGTGTCTCTACCCGCGACGTCCCCCACGCCAAGTGGGGCTACAGCGAGCTCAACCGGACCACCGTCCAGGTCGCCGGCTGGATCTCCGTCGCCGTGCTCCTGCTGTTCAACTTCGGTAACCACGAAGGCCACGTCGAGACCATCTGGCTCATCTCCCTGGCGGCGGTTGTGGCCATCGGCCTGATCCTGCACGCCTTCGAGCCGCGCCTCGGCCAGGTCCGCACCCTGACCGGCCACAACAAGCCGGAAGGCCACGTCGAGCCGGACCACGTCTACAACCAGAAGACCCTCTCTGGCCAGTACGCCGAGCTGACTGACTCCCAGCTGCGCTCCCTCAACATCGACCCCTCGCGCGTCGCCCACCTGCGCAGCGGCAATAACGCTGCGGTGTCCTCCGGCGCTGCTACCGCTGCTACCGAGGTTGACGGCAGCCTCGAGAAGTAGGTTTTTGAGCTCTGGGTCTTTGTACCCCCGGGTTTTACCCCGCTTTGTTTTGCCCCGCTTGGCCGGTTTTCGGTCGGCGGGGTTTTTGCGTTGGGGCGTACGGATGCTGGGTGGATCGCGGGGCTTGGGGCTCTCGTGGCTATATAGCGATATCGCTTTATCACGCCTGGCCGAAAGGAGGGGCCCCTAAACGAGTCTCGCGCGGTCGAAACGAGCACTCCTTTAGGGGTGACCCATTTCGGCCAGCGATAGCGCTACATGCGAACACGACGCGGACCGGACTGAAAACCAGGTCACAGAGCGCATGGCACCCTAGTGACATACAGCGATATCGCTTTCTCACGCCTGGTCGAAAGGAGGAGCCCCTAAACGAGTCTCGCGCGGTCGAAACGAGCACTCCTTTAGGGGTGGCTCATTTCGACCAGCGATAGCGCTTCATGCGAACACGAGCAACAACCCCAAACCCCCAACCCCACACACAACCTACTTCTCTTCGGCGGCGAGCTGCCCGCAGGCAGCTGCGATCTCCTGCCCCTTGGTATCGCGCACGGTACAGGGAACACCCTGGGCGCGCACGCGGCGGACGAACTCGTCCTGGCGCTCCTTCGGCGATGCGTCCCACTTCGAGCCCGGGGTCGGGTTCAGCGGAATGAGGTTGACGTGCACCTTCGAGCCGAGCGCGCGGTGCAGTTTGCGGCCCAGCATGTCGGCGCGGAAGTCGTGGTCGTTGATGTCGCGGATCAGGGCGTACTCGATGGAGACGCGCCGGCCGGAGCGGTCGGCGTAGTAGCGGGCGGCGTCGAGGACTTCCTCGACCGAGTAGCGGGTGTTGATCGGCACGAGGGTGTCGCGCAGTTCGTCGTCTGGGGTGTGCAGAGAGACGGCGAGGGTGACGGAGAGGTCTTCGTCGGCAAGCCGGCGGATCGCCGGGGCCAGCCCGACCGTGGAGACCACCACGTTGCGCTGCGAGATGCCGAAGCCTTCCGGTACCGGGGCGGTGATCTGGCGGACCGCGCTGACGACGCGCTTGTAGTTCGCCAGCGGTTCGCCCATGCCCATGAAGACGATGTTGGATAGGCGCGAGCCTTCGTCGTGAAGCATCTTTGCCGCCGCGCGCACCTGGTCGACGATCTCCCCCGTGGTCAGGTTGCGGTCGAGCCCGCCCTGGCCGGTGGCGCAGAACGGGCAGTTCATGCCGCAGCCAGCCTGGGAGGAGATGCATAGGGTGGCGCGCTCCGGGTAGCGCATGAGCACCGATTCGAGCAGGGTGCCGTCGTGGAGGCGCCACAGCGACTTGGTCGTCTCGCCGTCGTCGGTGTCGTGGGTGCGCAGCGGGCTCATCAGCTCCGGGAACAGCGCGTCGGCGACCTCCTGGCGCTTGGCCTCCGGCAGGTCGGTCATCGTGGAAATATCCGCCTCGTAGCGGCCGTAGTAGTGGCGCGCGATCTGGTCAGCTCGGAATTTGGACAGGCCAAGGTCCGCGAGGGCGTCGATACGCTGCTGGGCGGTGAGGTCAGCGAAATGCTTCGGCGGCATCTGCGGCCGGTTGGGCGTAAATTGCAACTTCACGGGTTGAGACATAACGCCTTCATCTTCGCACGTAATCGCGCATACTGCCCAATTTCCGGCGCGCCCCAGGCCGCGGTAAGCCATGAGCCGGTTCATAATATGACTATGACTTCCCCGAACGACCCTGGCCGCACCGAAGACGTCGATCCGGCCGAGGCTGCGTTCGACAGCCAGCCCAGCCAGCCCAGCCTGCCCGAACAGAAAGAACAGCCAGAACCAGAAGAGCGCAAGATCCCCTCGAGCCTGGCCGGCGGCACGTGGGCGGCGCTGATCATTGGCGCTCTGCTGCTCATCTTGTTGATCGTGTTCATCGTGCAGAACCAGCCGCAGGTCGAGGTCAACATGTTCGCCTGGTCCTGGCAGTTCCCCGCCGGCATCGCTTATTTGATCTCCGCGATCATCGGCGCGTTAATCATGGCGCTGATGGGCGGCTGGCGGATGCTTGAGCTGCGTCGGCAAATCCGGCGGAGCCGCTAAAGAAATTCCGTTATGGTGGGCACCATGTCCATCATCGTCATCGGAGCCCACGGAAAAGTTGCCCGTCACGCCCTACCGCTACTCGCCAAGATGTCTGACAAGCTCCGCGGTGTCATCCGCAACCCGGATCACGCCGCCGAGGTAGAAAAGCTCGGCGCCACCCCAGTCGTCGAGGATGTCACGAAGCTTGACGACGAAGCATGGCAACGCCTCCTCGAAGGAGCGCACACCGTCGTCTGGTCGGCTGGCGCCGGCGGCGGCGACCCGGAGCGTACCTACGCCGTCGACCGTGACGCGGCGATCGCGTCGATCGATAACTGCCCGGATTCCGCGCACTACATCATGGTCTCCTACTGGGGAGCCTCCCGCGGCGACGAGATCGACGAGAATGACTCCTTCTACCCGTACGCGATCTCGAAGAAGACGGCGGATGAGCATCTGCGCAGCACGAAGCTGAAGCACACTATCTTGAAGCCCTCCATGCTCACGGACAACGAGGCCGGTGACATCCGCACCGGCAGTGAGGACGAGACCGAGCCGGGCTCGACGTCCCGGGAGGCAGTGGCGCTGATGATCGCTCGCCATACGGCCGAAGGCCCGGCCGGCGATTTCTGCTTCGTCGACGACTAAGTCGCGAGCTGCCTACCTACCAGCCGGGCGAGGTCAGCACCGCCAGCACGATCCAGGTGACGGCCGCGGCCGGCAGCATGCCATCGAGGCGGTCCATCACCCCACCGTGTCCGGGGATGAGCCCGGACATGTCCTTGATGGCGATTTCTCTTTTGAACTGCGACTCCACGAGATCGCCCAGGGTCGCACACACCACCAGGGCTATACCTAAGACGGAGCCGATCCACCACGGCTCGTCGAGAAGCAAGCCCACCAGCAAGGTGCCGGCGATCGTGCCGAAGATGAGCGAGCCGGCTGCGCCCTCCCAGGACTTGTTGGGGCTGATCGCCGGCGCCATCGGCCGCGAGCCGAACATCACGCCCGCGATGTAGCCGCCGGTGTCGGAGGCGACGACGCAGACCATGAACGTGACGATGAAGAAACTGCCCGGCACTCCCCAGCTTTCGAGGAGGGAGAGCATCGCGGCGAAAGAGCCGAACAGCGGGATCCACACGAGGAGGAAGACCCCGACGGCGGTATCGCGCAGGTAATTCGTCGGGGCTTGGTTCACGCCGTGGTGGAACATCCGGGTGAACATCAAAATCAGCGCGGAGCTAGCGAACGCCGCGATCACCCCGGCGGTGCCGAAGGGCCAGGACAGCCACACCATGGCTTGTCCGGCGACGATCATGAAGGTGCGCGGCAGCATGAACGAGTGCTCGCGCAGGCGGGTGACCGTCTCCCAGGTTGCGAGGCCAATCGCGGCGGCCACAGTGGGATACCAGGCGACGGGGCCGATCCAGATTGAGAGGATGACCAGCGCGCCGAGCACGATGCCCACGGTGATCGCGGTCGGCAGATCGCGCCCCGCCGAGTTCTTCGGCTTGGGTAGATGCTCGATGTGGATGCGCTCGCCGAGGCCGCGGCCGATCGGGCCGATGCGCCCTAGGCCGGAGTCATCCGGTTGGTCGGTCAAACCCATCGTGGCCACGCCCTTTCGCCGCATCACCGCCGTTCATTGATTTCTGTCACAGCAATCCGCTGATCCAACGGATCACTCTAGACCTCCATGAGCTCCTTTTCCTTGGCGTCCACGACCTCGTCGACCTTCTCGACGTAGCTGGAGGTGATCTTCTCCAGCTCCTTCTCGGCGGCGTTGACCTCGTCCTCGCCCGCGTCGCCGTCCTTCTGGAGCTTCTTCAGCGCATCCATGCCCTTGCGGCGGATGTTGCGGATGGCGATCTTGCCGTCCTCGCCCTTCGAGCGGGCCAGCTTCACCATTTCCTTACGACGCTCCTCGGTCAGCTGCGGGATGGTCACGCGCAGCACCTGGCCGTCGTTGGTGGGGTTAACGCCGAGATCCGAGTTGCGGATGGCGTTTTCGATCTCGTCCATCGACGAAGGGTCATAAGGCTTGATGAGCAGCATGCGTGGCTCCGGCGCGGTGATGGAGGCCATCTGCGGGATCGGGGTCGGCTGGCCGTAGAACTCGGCGACGAGGCCGTTGAACATGTTCGGGTTCGCACGCCCAGTGCGGATGGTCACCAGCTCTTCGCGGGTGTGCTCGACCGAGGCGGCCATGTGCTTCTTGGCGTCGGCGAAAATGTCGTCGATCATGGAAAGCTACCTTTCTGCGGAAAGCTTTCTTACAAAAGCTTTACAACGTTGGTTACTGTTTAAAGAATCTAGCAAAGCCTGCGGCTAAACCCGCACTACGAAGCCACAAGCGTGCCGATCTTCTCCCCCGCCACCGCGCGGGCGATGTTGCCGTGCGTCAACAGGTTAAACACCAAGATGGGCATGTTGTTGTCCATGCACAGGCTGAAGGCGGTGGCATCGGCGACCTTGAGGCCCTTCTCGATGACCTCGCGCGGCGTGACCTCGGTGTAGAGGCGGGCATCCGGGTTGGTGCGCGGGTCGTCGTCGTAGACGCCGTCCACGCCCTTGGCTAAGAAGAGTACGTCGCAGCCAATCTCCAGGGCGCGCTGGGCGGCGGTGGTGTCGGTGGAGAAGTACGGCATGCCCATGCCGGCGCCGAAGATGACGACGCGGCCTTTCTCCAGGTGGCGGGCGGCACGCAGCGGCAGGTAGGGCTCTGCGATCTGGGCCATGTTGATGGAGGTCTGCACGCGGCACTCGACGCCCTTCTGCAGTAGGAAGTCCTGCAGGGCCAGCGAGTTCATCACGGTGCCGAGCATGCCCATGTAGTCGGAGCGGGCGCGTTCCATGCCGCGCTGCTGGAGCTCGGCGCCGCGGAAGAAGTTGCCGCCGCCGATGACCACGGCGATCTCCGTGCCGGTGCGGGCGACCTCGGCGATCTGCTCGGCCACGTTATCCACGACGTCCGGGTCGATGCCGACCTTGCCGCCGCCGAACATCTCGCCCCCGAGCTTGAGCATCACCCTCCGATAACCGTTTCCGGTAGATCCTGCCTCGGACTGCTGATCGGTAGTCACCGTCGAATTCTCCTTCTGCGGTCTCGGTCTCGGCGTATGCCGGTGATCGGTCGCCACAATCCTACCCCGCGAAAGCGCCGAGAAAATACTAAGACCCCGCCTCGGTGCGCGGTGCACCTCAGGCGGGGTCTCTCTCTCGTAGGCAGCGAGAGCGTTTAGCCCTGGCCGACCTCGTAGCGGACGAAGTCGGTGACCTCGATGCCGGCGGCGTCGGCGACGTCCTTGACGGTCTTCTTGTTGTCAGCGACCGACGCCTGCTCGAGCAGGACGACGTCCTTGTAGAAGCCGTTGAGGCGACCCTCGACGATCTTCGGGATGGCCTTCTCCGGCTTGCCCTCCTTGCGGGTGATCTCCTCGGCGATGCTGCGCTCCTTCTCCACCACATCGGCCGGGACGGACTCGCGGTTGAGGTACTTCGGCTTCAGCGCGGCGATCTGCAGGGCAATGTTGTGGGCGCCCTCCTCGGCCTCAGCGCCGGTGCCGGTGTAAGCCACCAGCACGCCGACGGCCGGCGGCAGGTCGGCGGAGCGGCGGTGCAGGTAGACCTTGACGTTCTCGGCGTCCAGGGTGATGGCACGGCGCAGCTCGAGCTTCTCGCCGATCTTGGCGGAGAGCTCCTCGGTGGCCTGGGAGGCGGGCTTGCCGTCGATCTCGGCGGCTGCGAGCTCCTCGGCGGAGTTGGCCTTCGCGGCAGCGGCGGCCTCGGCGACCTGCTGGGCGAAGTTCTTGAACTCGTCATTCTTGGCCACGAAGTCAGTCTCGGAGTTGATCTCGATCATGGTGTTGCCGGATACCGCGATGAGACCCTCGGACGCGGTGCGGTCGGCGCGCTTGCCGACGTCCTTGGCGCCCTTGACACGCAGGTTCTCGACGGCCTTGTCGAAGTCGCCGCCGGTCTCCTCGAGTGCCTTCTTGCAGTCGAGCATGCCGGAGCCGGTAACCTCGCGCAGCTTCTTAACGTCAGCAGCAGTGTAGTTCGCCATAGTGGGGGCGATCCTCCTCGTATCGAATATTTCTCGCCCTACAGAGCGTAGTCGACGTGTGCTGATCCTGCCGTCAGCAGGGCCGACACACCACCCAGACCACCTCTGGTGGCGACGGATGTGGCCCCCAACCAGCGTTATCAGTCGGGGGCCACGATCAAACCGTTTTAGTTGGCGTTCTCCGTCCCCTGAGCGGCCTCGGCGGACTCCGCCTGCGGCTTCTCAGCGGCGGTCTCCTCGGCGCCGGAGGCGGCAGCAGCGGCCTCGGCGTCCTGGGCGACCTTCTCCTGGGTATCGCCAGCGGCCTCGCGGTCGGCGGCGAGCTTGCGCTCCTCGCGGGCCTTCTTGCCCTCGATGACAGCCTCGCCCACGATGTGGGTGAGCAGCTTGGTGGAGCGGATAGCGTCGTCGTTGCCCGGGATCGGGAAGGTGACCAGATCCGGATCGCAGTTGGTATCCAGGATGGCGACGACCGGGATGTTGAGCTTCTGCGCCTCGGCGACGGCGATGTGCTCCTTGTTGGTGTCGACGACCCACATGGCCGACGGCACCTTGTTCATGTCGGAGATACCACCCAGAACGCGCTCGAGCTTGAGGCGCTCGCGGGTCAGCATGAGGATCTCCTTCTTGCCGCGACCCTTGTAGCCGTCCTCGGCTTCCTCCATGGCGCGCAGCTCCTTGAGGCGGTGCAGACGCTTGGAGACGGTCTGGAAGTTGGTCAGCATGCCGCCGAGCCAGCGGTGGTTGACGTACGGCATGCCGACACGCTCAGCCTCCTCCTGGACGGCCTCCTGGGCCTGCTTCTTGGTGCCGACGAACAGGATGTGGCCACCGTGGGCGACGGTCTCCTTGACGAACTCGTAGGCCTCATCGATGTAGGTCAGCGTCTGCTGCAGGTCGATGATGTAGATGCCGTTGCGGTCGGTGAAGATGAAACGACGCATCTTCGGGTTCCAGCGACGGGTCTGGTGTCCGAAGTGGACACCAGCGTCGAGGAGCTCGCGCATGGTTACGACTGCCATGGGATGAATCTCCTTGGGAGTGCACTAGTTTTCGGTTGCTTACTTGTCCATGCGGGTTTTGTCCCCAGCCTTTAAACTCAAGGCCTTCGGCATTGCCCGTATCCTGGCGACAGATCCACCCCGAACACCCGCTCCCCTTCTAAGAGAAGGCGGGACCACGTCCGTGATGAGTGTGTCTGCCGCGCGAAGTCAGTCCACCCGCCGAGCATTTCTGCCAGCGGGCACACTGCTAGAGCTAACCATAGCGTCGATGGTCGGTAGGCACAAAACGAAAATGCAGGCTGTCCACAGATTCGGCCGAATTCCGCCCCAGCTGCGACCGGCACGCGAGTTATCCACAGGCCTAAAAGCGGCCGCTGACGTTTTCGGTCACGATACTGCCATGGACTTACTCACTCATTCGTGCCGTATCCGCCGCGTGCTCACCGTGCTTTTCATAGTGGCCGTGTGGCTGGCCTGTGCCACCACCACTCCTCTCTTTGCTTATGTCGATCCCGTCACCCGCAGCCCCAGCCCCTCCGGGGTGTTACGCGGCGCCGATATCCCGGAGCAGAACTGGCAGCCGGGCCACCGCGGCGTGGATCTGCGCGCCGAGGTGGGCGAGACGATTCATGCCGCCGGAGACGGGGTGGTGGCCTTCGCCGGCGTGGTCGCCGGCACCCCGGTGGTCTCCATCGATCACCCGGATGGCCTCCGCACCACCTACCTACCGGTCAACGCGTGGGTCACTGAAGGCGACGAGGTCACCGAGGCAGAGCCCATCGGGGTGTTAGCCGCCCCGACCGACGGCTCGTCGGGACTGCACTGGGGTGCGCTGACCGGCCCGGATCGCTATATCGACCCGCTGAGCCTGCTCGATGCGCCGGTGATCCGGCTCAAGCCCGTGGATGGGCCTGAAGAAAGACCTCTTTGAGCCTTTCTGCGGAGACGTGGGTATAGATCTGGGTGGTCTGCAGTGAGGAGTGCCCCAGCATCTCCTGGACCTCGCGCAGATCCGCCCCGCCTTCTAACAGGTGGGTGGCCGCCGAGTGCCGCAGGCCGTGCGGGGTCAGCTCCCGCACTCCGGATTTTTGGGCGCTCTTCTCGACGATCCGGCGCACCTGCCGCGGATCGATCCGCCGGCCGCGCATCCCCAAGAACACCGCATCTTCTGCCTCGCCGCGATCGAGCTGGGCGCGGCCGTCGTCAAGCCAGAGTTGCACAGCGCGGGCTGCCTGGGTGCCGAAGGGCACGATGCGTTGCTTGTTGCCCTTGCCGGTGACCCGGGCGGTGCGCCGGGATAATTCGAGATCCTGGGTATCGAGACCGACGAGCTCGCCCACGCGCATGCCGGTGGCATAAAGCAGCTCCAGGATGGCGCTGTCGCGCTGCGCTTCGGCATCGTCCGCGCTCGGGGCGGTGACCAGCTCCTCGGCTTGGGTGGGGCTAAGGACCTGCGGCAGGTCGCGCTGGATCTTCGGGGTGGCCAGCCGGCTGGCGACGTCGGTGGCCAGATAGCCCTGGCGGGTCGCCCACGTGCTAAACGCCCGCGCGCTGGCGGTGCGCCGCGCCAGGGTGGCTCGCGACTTGCCGGCGTAGACGGCCTCGGCCAGCCAGGAGCGCAGCGCATTCAGGGTGAACTCCGCGAAGCTGCCCACCGAGCGGGCGAGGTCTTTGAGGTCGCTGCGGTAACCGCGCACCGTGGCCTCGGAGCGCCCGCGCACGAGGCGCTGGTATTCGGCGAAATCCTCGATCGCCTCCACCAGCTGACTGTTACTCATGGTGTACGAGTGTAACGGGTTAATTCTGATCCGCGGTGCGCCTCCAGCAGGTGTCCTCGCGCACGACCAGGCCGCGGCGGGAAAGCTCCACCAACAAGGTGACGGTCAAAGGCACGGTCATCCCGGCCTCGCGGGCGATGGCGTCGGTCTCCCTCGCCTCCCGGCGCGGCAGCGCGTCGAAGATGCGCAGCTCGTTGCGGCTTAGGGCCTGGATCTCGTCGGGGGCGAAGGCGAGCTCATATTGCTGCTCGGTGTCGCAGGCGCTGAGGGCTTCGAGGAGGCCGCGGATATCGGCACCCGAGGTCACCAGCTGGGCGCGGTTGTGCCGGATGCGCTGGTGACAGCCCAAAGACGTCGTCGAGGTTATCGGCCCGGGCACCGCCATGGACACCCTTCCCAGCCCTTCGGCCCAGCTCAGCGTATTCAACGCCCCGGAGCGCCACGCCGCCTCGACAATCACGGTGCCCTGCGTGAGCGCGGCCACCAGCCGGTTGCGGGTTAAGAAGCGGTGGCGCTGCGGCGGGGTGCCCGGCGGGTACTCGGTGACGATCGCGCCGGGGCGCTGGGCCGTCGGTATCGCCTCGAACAGGGCCCGGTTATCGCTCGGATAGACTCGGTCGATGCCGCAGGCTGAGATCACCACCGTCGGGGCGTTCGCCGCCAACGCGGCCTGGTGGGCGGCGGTATCGATGCCCTTCGCCCCGCCGGAGACGATCGTCCAGTGATGCCCTGCGAGATCGCTAACCAGCTGCTCGGTGGCGGCTATCCCGTAGCGTGTGGCCGTACGCGTGCCCACCATGCCGACCGCGCTACCAGTGAGCATCCTTAAGTTGGCGCCGCGCACCCACAGCGCGTGCGGGCTCACCGCATCCGACTGGTAGGTGTGCAGGTGCTCGCTGAGGCCGGTGTCTGCGCATCCGAAGGCATAATCGAGTTCGGTTGTCGGCCATTCCTCGTCGTCCGGCGTGATCAGGCGCGCGTGACGACGCTGCGCCTCCTCCAAATCCCGCTGGGCGGAATCCACCTGGTAGCGTGCCTCGGTCACCCGGGCGAGCTCGCCGATCCAACTGGCGCGGGTGCGCACACCGCGGGCGATGGCGTCCGCATCATAGCCGGCATTGAGCAGCGCCCACAGCTCCCGCGAGGGGCCCTCGATCACGCGGTTGAGATACGCCCAACTCTTCTTCTCACTCATGCCAGGCTCCGTTCTTGTCGCCTCCGCGCAGCTCTAGAGCGCGGGCGATGTGGTCGATGTTGGGGCGGGCGGCGGCGTCGAGATCTGCCAGCGTCCAGGCCAGCCGCAGGGTGCGATCGACGCCGCGTTGGGTGAGCTCGCCGTCGGCAAGCGCGACCTCAACCAGCGCCATGCCGGCATCGTCGGCTGGGGCGTTACGGCGCAGATGGGCGCCGTCGATACGCGCGTTCGAGCAGCCGAAGCGTGCGAGCGACCGCTGGCGGGCGGCGTTGACGCGCTCGGCGATGGGGGCCGAGGGTTCGGCGTCGTCGAGTGTGAGTCCGGCGCCGTGACCCGTGGTGTGCACCCGCATGTCGATGCGATCGAGCAGCGGGCCGGAGAGATTCGCCAGGTGGTGGCGGCGGGCGTGGACGCTGCAGCGACAAGCGGTGGGATCCCCAGCGCCGCAGCGGCACGGGTTGGTGGCCAGCAGAAGCTGGAAACGCGCCGGGAAGACCAACGAGCGGGTGCCGCGGCGCAGGACGACCTCACCGTTTTCGATCGGGGTGCGCAGGCCGTCGAGGACGTGGGCGGGGATCTCGGAGGCTTCATCGAGAAACAGCAGGCCGTGATGGGCCCGGGTGATCGCGCCGGGGCGCAGCGTGCCCGAGCCGCCGCCGATGAGCCCGGTGCGGGTGACCGTGTGGTGTGGCCGAGAGATCGGTGGTGTGCGGTAGCCGCGGCGGGTATCGGTATCGCCGGCGACGGATTCTACGGCGGCGACCTCGAGGGCCTGGGCGGCGTCGAGCTCCGGCAGGATCGACGGGATGCGCTCGGCGATGAGCGACTTGCCGGATCCAGGCGGTCCGGTCATGAGCATGTGATGCCCGCCGGCGGCGGCGACCTCGGCGGCGTGCCGGGCGTGTTTCTGCCCGGCGATATCGGCGAAATCGGGCGGCGCGGCCGCGGGCGCCTCTTGGGCACCTCGGATGCGGGCTTCCTCGGTGGCGCTACACAGCTCTTCTTCTCCCAGCGCCCAGCGCCACACCTCCTGCAGCGTATGGGCGACGAAGGTCTCCCCGGTGGAAATGCGCGCGGCTTCCGCGGCGTTGGCGGCGGGCACGATGACCCGGCGCAGGCCTTTTTTTGCCCGCCGCGGAGACCGCCGGCACGACCCCGGGAACCGGGAGGATCTCGCCGCTTAGGCCCAGCTCGCCGAGGATGAGCGTGTCGTGTAATTGTTCCGCGGCGCGCGGGTCGGTGGCCGCGAGGATGGCCAGGCACATCGCGAGATCCGCGTGTGAGCCGCGCTTGGGTACGTCGGCCGGCGACAGGGAGACGACGATCTTGGTGCGCGGCCAGCGCAGCTGCGAGTTCGCCACCGCGGTGCGCAGGCGGTGGCGGGATTCCCGCACCGTCGTATCGCCCATGCCGACGATATGGGTGCCGGGCAGGCCGGGGCCGGTGTTCGCCTCGACGGCGACGATGCGCGCCCCGACGCCCTCGATGGCGGTGGTCATGGTTCTAGCAAGCGGCATCTTCGATCCCCCGGTAATGCTCGATCGACATACCCGGGCTGTAGGTGATCAGCTCGAGGACGTCGAAGCGCACGATCGTCGGCGGACGTCCTTGCAACCAGCGCGCGGCGGCACGCCGCAGGCGGGACAGCTTGCGGCGATCCACCGCCTCGGCGCCCCCGAAGCCGTCGTGGCTGCGGGTTTTGACCTCGACGAAGACCACCTCATCACCGTCGACGGCGATGAGGTCGATCTCGCCGCAGTCATAGGAGACGTTGCGGTCGATGATGCGGTATCCGCGCTGGTTGAGATAGGAACTGGCGAGGGCTTCTCCCCGGCGGCCGAGGGCCTGCCGGGCGTTGCTCATAGTCATGGGTGGGCACTTCCTGCGAAGCGATAGACATCGTGGACGCCCACGACGTTGCCCGCTCGCGACATGCCGTGCTTCCAACAGCGGCCAGAGACGCGAAAAACTGTGGATAACTCGAGTTATCCACAGCGTGAGAAAGGCCCGATTTGACTAATTGGGGAACGTAAGCTCCGGCTTGTCGAGCTCTTCGATGTTGACATCTTTGTACGTGATCACGCGCACGTAACGCACGAAGCGGGCCGAGCGGTACATGTCCCACACCCAGGCATCCGACATGCGGACCTCGTAGTAAACATCGGGGCCTTGGGAGTGCGGGATGAGCTCGACGGCGTTAGCCAGATAGAAGCGCCGCTCGGTTTCCACCACATAGGAAAACTGGCTGACGACATCGCGGTATTCGCGGTACAGCGACAGCTCGGCATCGGCCTCGTAGTTGTCGAGATCTTCAGCGCTCACAGGCGGGCTCCCTACTGCTTATCGACATCTTTGGCCACCCACTGCGCATGCGCGGCGGCCACGTTGGCATAAGTGTAGCGATGCACCCGGCTTGCCCCGTGGCGGCGCACCGCATCGAGATGCGCCTTCGTCGAATAGCCCTTATGGCCGGCCAGGCCGTAGCCGGGGTAACGCTCGTCGAGGTCCACCATCATTCGATCCCGGGTGACTTTCGCGATCACGGAGGCCGCCGCGATGCACCGCGCGGCCTGATCACCGCCGATCATCGGCAGCTGCGGGGCGGTCAGGCCGGGGATCTTCCAGGCGTCGGTGAGCACGTAGCCCGGGGCGGTCTCCAGGCGCGCGACGGCGCGGCGCATGCCCTCGATGTTGCAGACCTGGATGCCGCGGGCATCGATCGTGGCGGCGTCGATGGCCACGACGGCGATGGCGGTGGCGACGTGATGCAGGACGTCGAAAAGCTCCTCGCGCCGTGCGGGGGTGAGCTTTTTGGAGTCGGTGAGCCGGGCGAGGCGCTCGCACGGCTGCGGCGGCAGGATGCAGGCGGCGACGACGATGGGGCCGGCGCAGGCGCCGCGGCCGGCTTCGTCGACACCCGCGACGGGCCCCAAGCCCGCCTTGTCGAGCGCGACCTCGTAGGTGCGCAGCTGCTTGAGGCGCCGCACGCGCATGGTGTTAGGCCTGCTGGGGCTGGATGTCCGGGTTTTCGATGTTGCCGATGCGCGACAGCGGCAGGATGACGGCCTGGACCTTGCCGCGGATGTTCTCCTCCGGGATGGTGCCCTGGTACTCATCGCCGATGTGGGCGCGCGAGTCGAGGGAGTTGGTGCGGTTATCGCCCATCATGAAGTAGTGGCCTTCGGGCACTTCGATGGGGCCGAAGTAGTCGCCGCCGCACTCGGCGGAGCCGGTCTTTTCGTTGACGGGCAGCGCCGGCGGGTTAAGGACGTAAGACTGGTCGGTGGGCTGGCCGTCGACCATGATGGAGGGATCGCCGGCTTGGCAGGACACGGTCTGCCCGCCTTCGGCGATGATGCGCTTGACCAGGTTGTTTTCATCCGGGGCGAGGAGCCCGACATAGGAGCCGACGTTCTGCAGGCCCCGGATGACCGGGTTGTCCGAGCGCTGGGTGGTAAAGCCCGCGTTCCAGGAATCGGTGCCCTCGAAGACGACGACATCGCCCGGCTCGGGGTCGGTGAAGTAGTACGAGACCTTCTCGACGGCGATGCGATCACCCGTGCAGCCCGCACAGCCGTGCAGGGTGGGTTCCATAGACGCGCTCGGGATCATGTAGACCCTGCCGATGAAAACGTTGAGTACCGCCATGATGGCCAGGGTGACCAGGATGATGATCGGGAACTCGAGGTACCACGGCAGTACTTTCTTCTCGGTGGTCTCGCGTCGATCGTCGCTGGCGGCATGGGAGGTAGTCACTCACCAAACCCTAGCAGCCATGCTCGCCGAAGCAGGTAGCAGCCGCAGGTGGTTTATCATTGGCGGCGTGTCTACGACTCACGAAACTTCGGCGCTGCCCGAAAAGCGCACCCGGCCGTTACTGATGCTTTTGCGCATGCTCGCACATCACCGGGGCGTGTTCGCGGTGGTGCTCGTGTTGTCGCTGATCTCTTCGGTTCTGGCGTTGGCGCAGCCGTTGATTGTCAACCGAATGATTGACGGCGTCGGCGAGATCGATCTTCTCGGCCCCGCCCTGATACTTATCGCCTTTCTCTTGGCCACCGCGGTCTCCGAGGGCGTGCAGATCTATCTGCTGTCGCGCACCGCGGAGTCGGCCGTGCGCAACCTCCGGGTGGAGCTCATCGCCCGGATGCTGCGCCTGCCGATCCGCATCTATGACCGCCTGCGCACCGGCGATCTGGTAACGCGCCTGGGTTCGGATACGACATTGGTGCGCTCGGCGTTTTCGGGCGGGCTCGTCGACATCGTCGCCGGCGTGGTCACGATGCTCGGCGCCCTGGTGCTCATGGGTTTTCTGGACATCGTGATGCTGAGCATCGTCGCCAGCGTCATCTTGGTCGCCGTCACCGTCGTGATGTTCGTGAGCCAGTATGTGCAGAAGTACACGAATGAGGTGCAGCAGGCCGTCGGCCGGCTCGGCGCGGGCATGGATCGGGCGCTGGTCGCCCAGCGCACCATCCGCGCCAACAACGCCGCGGGGCAGGTGGAAAAAGAGCTTATCGACGACGCCGACACTGCCTTCGCCAAAGGCCGCCAGATCGCGATGATCGAGGGTCTGCTCTGGCCGGTTACCGACATCGCGATGCAGGCATCGTTCTTGTTGGTGCTCGGCATTGGCGGCTTGCGCGTGGCCGCCGGGGACATCAGCCTCGGTGACCTCGTCTCCTTCGTGCTCTACATGTTCCTGCTGGCTATGCCTTTGGGCCAGATCTTCTCCTCGATCACCACGATCCGCCAGGCGATGGGCGCCCTCCAGCGCGTAGGCCAAGTCCTCGACCAGGACACCGAGGACACCGAGGGCCCGGAGATTCCCCGGGGCAGTTCGATCACTTTCGATTCGGTGAGCTTCGGCTATGACCCGAAGCAGCCTGTGCTTCGCGACGCCTCGTTCCACGTCCCCGCCGGAGCACGCGTCGCGCTGGTGGGCCCGAGTGGCTCTGGTAAGTCCACGACGCTCGCGCTGCTGGAGCGTTTCTTCGACCCTGACGCGGGCCGCATCCTCATCGACGGCAGCGATATCCGAAAGCATTCGCGGACCTCGGTGCGCGATCTGGTGGGCTATGTCGAGCAGGAGGCGACGGTACTGGCGGGCTCTGTGCGCGATAACCTGCGCCTCGCTCGGTCCGATGCGACCGACGAGGAATGCTGGGCGGCTTTGCGCCAGGTCAACCTGGATTCCCGCCTGCAGAGCCTGGACGATGAGCTCGGCGACCGCGGCATCTCGCTCTCCGGCGGACAGCGCCAGCGTCTCGCACTGGCCCGGATGCTGCTGATGCGTGCGCCGATCTTGCTTCTCGACGAGCCCACCAGCGCCGTCGACTCCCACAACGAGCAACTGATCCTCGACGCTATTAAGGCTTCCGCGAAGGACCGCACCGTCATCATCGTCGCGCACCGGCTGTCGACGGTGACCGACGCCGACGAGATTGTGGTGATGCGCGATGGCGTAGTCGAAGACCGCGGAACTCACGATGAGCTGTTGCGAACGTCGCCGCTCTATCACGATCTCGCTTCGCGGCAGCTGCTGGCTTAAGGCTTTCGAACCTCTGGGCGTTAGCCCTGGCCAGTCGGTTGTGAAGTATTCGTAGGCGGCCGATTCTGTGACCTGGAGGTTGCGGTAGTAAAAACTGGCCAGGCTTATGATGAGCAGGGCTTTGTAGATAGCTTTGTAGATGGCGGTCTGTTTATTGGAATGCTTTAGTGTCCGCACTAAAGCTTGATTGTCCATGTCTGCTGTGGCCTCGGCGGCGTACATGACTTATCCCCCGATACTTGTTCGCTCTCATGTTCTAAACCTAGCAAGCGCTACCGATAGCCACAAGAGGGGTGCGCAAGCCTTTTTAATCGTGTTTGTACTGGAGCTTTATTCTATGCCATGGCATAAAACAGAAGCCCCAGGATACGGGGATCCCCCTCTTGTCAGCGTTCAAGTGTTCGATAGCATTGACTGGCCCTGAAGTGTCAGATGCGGTTTGTTGGTAGCGCTTCTCCGGCAAGACGGCAGCGGAGGTTTCCGGGCATTTGGCAAAAGCCATCCGCCCCCGGTTGCCGCGACCCTGGTATGCAGCGCTATCGCTGGTCGAAAACAGGGCCATAGAAAGGACTACTGGTTTCGAGCGCGCGTGACACAAACACTTGGGCACTCATGTAGCGAATCAAGTTTGGTAACCCCTTCGGCTAGCAGGCCACCAGAAACCCGCACCCCACAAACAAAAGACCGCCTCGCGCAAGGCTGGGGTCTTCACAACCCAAGCCCCGCAGAGGCGGTCTTTTTCTGGGATTTCGCTCGAGCCGACTCTTTACAGAACCGACCCAGATACAGGCTTAGCGACGCTCCTTGATGCGAGCGGCCTTGCCGCGGCGATCGCGCATGTAGTACAGCTTCGCGCGGCGGACCTGGCCGCGGCGGGAAACCTCGATGCGCTCGATGTTCGGAGAGTGGACCGGGAAGGTACGCTCGACGGCGATGCCGAAGGAGACCTTGCGGACGGTGAAGGTCTCGCTGACGCCGGAGCCCTGACGACGCAGAACGAAGCCGCGGAACATCTGGGTACGCTCGGTGGAACCCTCGATGACCTTGACGTGCACGTCAAGGGTGTCACCCGGGCGGAAGTCCGGGATGTCGTCGCGCAGGGATTCTGCGTTGATCTTGTCAATGATGTTGGTCATGCCAGGCATTTCCTTTTCAGTTTGGGACAGAGGACCCTGGCGGCTTTTCCCCAAAGGAGGCGCTCGGCCGGTTCGTATCCGTATGCAGGTTCACATTCACCGCGTACGCCATGCACGCAGCAGACCCGCATATTTTGTCATGCCTGCAGTCAGTAACCAAATCCCCTCCCCTAATTCTTAACCTCCATTGTCCAGGCCACTTCACACCACCTACATTGGACTCATAAACCCCACGGGCGCCCGCGGTAACGGGCTGAGATCGCGCTAATACCGCGCGAGCACCGTTCGAACCTGATACGGCTCGCACCGACGAAGGAAGAGAGGCTTCAACGCCATGTGTTCTGCGGCTAAGCGTGCCCCGAGGCACAAGCTCGATCTACGCTGTTATCTCATCACCGCTTCCGGGACTTTCGACGAGGTCATCGCCACCGCCACGCAGGCCGCCCGCGGAGGCGCCGGCATCATTCAGGTGCGCAGCAAACCCATCTCCGCCCGCGATCTCTTCGAGCTCTCGCGCCGGCTGTCGCGCGCCGTGTACGAGGCGAATCCCGCCACCCACGTGGTGATCGACGATCGTGCCGACGTCGCCGCCGCCCTCATGCGCGCCGGCGAGAACGTCCACGGCGTTCACGTCGGCCAGGATGATCTCCCGGCCACCGCGGTGCGCGAGTTCCTCGGCCCCGACGCGATCATCGGCCTGACCACGGGCACCCTCGAGCTGGTGCGCGCGGTCGAGCAGGTCTTGGACATCGTCGATTACATCGGCTGCGGCCCCTTCCGTGCCACCCCGACGAAGGATTCCGGGCGCGCCCCGATCGGGTTGAAGGGCTATCCGGCGCTTGTCGACGCCTCCCCGGTCCCCCTCGTCGCCATCGGCGATGTCACCGCCGCCGACGCCCCGGCACTGGCCGCCGCGGGCGTCGACGGTGTCGCCGTAGTCCGCGGCTTCGCCCACAGCGACGACCCCGCCGCCTACGCCCGCGAGATCCTGGAGGCGTTCTAATGCGCGTCACCGTCATCGGCGCCGGCATCATCGGCTTAAGCACCGCCTTCGAGCTCACCGAACGCGGCGACGAGGTCCGCCTCATTGACCCCGCGCCCGCGCGTTCCGCGACGTACCACGCCGGCGGCATGCTCGCCCCCGCCGCGGAGGTCCAATACCGCCAGGAGCCACTGTTTCCGCTGATGCTGGATTCGGCGGCGAAGTACCCCTCCCTCATCGAGCGCGTCACGAGCGTTACCGACCTGCCCACCGGCTATCGCACGGAAGGCACCCTGGTCATCGCCGGGGACCACGCGGATGCCCGCCACCTGCGCGATCTTTCCGAATACCAGCACGTCCACGGTATGAAGGTGGAGCGGTTGAGCCGTCGAGAAGCACGCCACCTGGAACCGGCACTCGCCCCGTCCATCGCCGGCGCCGTGCACATCCCCGGCGACCACCAGGTCTCGCCGCGGGCGTTGTCCGAAGCCCTGCTCGATGCCGTCCGCCGTCGGGGCGTCGAGATCGTCGCCGATACCATCACGCGTATCGACGGCGCCCGCGCCCACGGCCGCGTCGGCACCTACGACGCCGAGCAGGTGGTGCTCGCCGCCGGGCTCGGCGCCGCACGTATCGACGGCTGGCATCCCGGCCCCAACCCCCTCGAGCTGCGCCCGGTCTACGGCGACATCCTGCGCCTGAGCGTTCCACGCCACCTCGGCCCGCTGGTCAGCCGCGTGATCCGCGCCTTCGTGGAGGACCGGCCCGTCTATGTCATCCCGCGCGACGATCACACCGTGGCGCTGGGGGCCACGAGCCGGGAGGACGACCAACCCCTGCCCCGGGTGGGCAGCATCTTCGACCTGGTGCGTGACGGCATCGAGATCGTGCCCGGGCTGGAGGAGTGCGCGCTGGTGGAGGCGACCGTCGGCACGCGGCCCGGCACCCCGGATGACCTGCCGTATCTCGGGCGCATCAGCGACGAGCTGATCGTCTCCACCGGGTATTTCCGCCACGGCATCCTGCTCGCCGCCCTCGCCGCCGAGGCCACCGCCCAGCTGATTCACGGCATAACGCCCACCATTGATCTGCGCGCCACCGACCCGCTGCGCCACGCTACTGACGTTTAAGGAGAACCCATGCACATCACGTTCAACGACCAGCCCGTCGACTACGACACCCCGCCGTCTCTCGCCCAGGTCATCGCCGAGCAGGTCGGCTCACCGGAGGGCATCGCCGTCGCCGTCAACGGCACAGTGGTCTCCCGCAGCAGCTGGGACGAGCGCATTCTTGCCGACGGCGACCGCCTTGACGTCCTCACCGCCGTCCAGGGAGGCTAGACGTGGCACTGACGATCGCTGATCAAACCTTCCGCTCCCATCTCATCATGGGCACCGGCGGCGCAAGCTCGCACGAGCTGCTCGAGCGCTCGCTGAAAGCGTCGCAGACGGAGCTGACCACCGTCGCGATGCGGCGCTACGAAGCCCGCACCTCCTCCGGCGGCGAGAGCGTCTTCGAGCTGCTCCGGCGCCTCAACATCGCGTTTCTGCCGAACACCGCCGGCTGCCGCACCGCCCGCGACGCCGTCATCACCGCCCGCCTCGCCCGCGAAGCCCTCGACACCTCCTGGGTGAAACTCGAGGTCATCGCCGATGAGCACACGCTGTTGCCGGATGTCGTCGAGACGATCGACGCCTGCGAGCAGCTTGTCGACGAAGGCTTCACCGTCCTCGCCTACACCTCGGACGATCCGGTTGCAGCGCAGCACTTAGAAGACGTCGGCGCCGCTGCGGTCATGCCTTTAGGCGCGCCGATCGGCACCGGGCTGGGGGTGCTCAACCCCCACAACATCGAGTTAATCTGCTCGCGCGCGTCCGTGCCAGTGATCATCGACGCCGGTATCGGCACCGCCAGCGACGCCGCGCTCGCGATGGAGCTCGGCTGCAGCGGTGTGCTGCTGGCCAGCGCGATCAACCGCTGCCAGGACCCGGAGGCGATGGCGCACGCGATGCGCCACGCCGTCGAGGCCGGATACCTCGCCCGCCAGGCAGGCCGCATCCCGCAGCGCCAGCACGCCCAGGCCTCGTCCACCTTCGACGGGCTCGCCAGCTGGGCCGACGAGGTGCTCTAAATGATGAATACCGCTGAGCTCACCCGCATCGCCCGCCAGCTCAACCTGCCCGGTTATGACCGGGCGGCCGCCGAAAAGCTTCACGACGCCCGCGTCCTCATCGTCGGCGCCGGAGGCTTGGGCTGCCCTGCGATGCAGGCGCTCGCCGCCACCGGTTTGGGCCGCATCCTGCTCTATGACGACGACACCGTCGGCGCCACCAACCTGCACCGCCAGATCCTGTTCACCGGCGATGACGTCGGGCGTCCGAAAGCCGAGATCGCGGCCGCCAAGCTCGCCCAGATCCAGCCGGGTATCGACGTCGACGCCCGCGTGGAACGCCTGACCTCGTCGAATATCCTGGATGCGGTGGGCGAGGTGGATCTGGTTCTCGACGGCTCCGATACCTTCGCCACGAAATACCTGGTGGCCGACGCCTGCGAGATCACCTCTACTCCCCTGGTGTGGGGCACCGTGCTGCGCTACGAAGGCCAGCTCGCTCTCTTCGGCGGATCCGCTGAGGCACCGATGCTGCGGGATCTCTTCCCGGTCCAGCCGCCGGCGGATTCCGTACCCGACTGCGCGACAGCCGGGGTCCTCGGTGTTACGACCTCCGTCATCGGCTCCCTCATGGCCACCGAGGCGGTGAAGTACCTCACCGGCATCGGCGACTCGGTGCCGGGAAAGGTCGTGGCCTACGACGCGCTCGCGACGCGTTTCCGTAGTTATATGGTGCCACGCGATCCGGCGCGCCCAGCGGTACGCACACTTCCGGCTGTTTCTGCGTCGGGCACTGCGCCGAGCGTGGATCCGGAACGGGAGCGCCTCCTCGGGTTGCTGGCCCGCGGTGAGGCCCGGGCGCTGGATGTGCGCGAAGAGCACGAGAAGCTGCTGGCCGAGATCCCCACCGGTGCTGACCTCCACCTGCCGACCTCACAACTAGATGACACCCGCCTGCGCGAGGTCCTTTCCGGCATCCACGGCACGGTGGTCTGCTACTGCGCCTCCGGGGTGCGCAGCCAGCGCGTGGTCGACGACTACTCCGTCGACGGGGTCACGTTGGTCAGCCTGCCCGGTGGTGTCGGCTCGAGGTGATTGTGGCTGGCCTGGGTGCTGCGATGCGGATACCGCGTTTGCATGCAGCGCTAACGCTGGTCGAAAACAGGACTATAGAAAGGACTACTCCTTTCGACCGCGCGAGACTCCTTTAGGGGCGACTCCTTTCGACCGCGCGTGCGAACGCGATACCGCCGCATGACCGCTAAGGCGCCTACCCCCGGAAACCGAGCCTTTCAGCGCTTGCACCCAACCCGAAGCACCTGCTCTAGCGCCCGAACCCGGCCTTCTTCAGCGCCTCGGCCATCGAACCGGAGGGTTTCTTGCCCTGCGCACCGGACCGGCCACCGGACCGGCCACCAGACCGACCACCCCGACCACGCCCACCGGACCGACCACGCCCACCAGAGCGCCCGCGGGATTCCTTCTTCGGCGCGTTCTCGGCGCCCGGCTCGTCGTCGAGACGCAGGCTGAGCCCGATGCGATTGCGATCGACGTCGACGTCCATGACCTTCACCTTGACCGCCTGCCCGGAGCGCACGACATCGCGCGGGTCTTTCACGAAAGAGTGGCTCATCGCGGAGACGTGCACGAGGCCGTCTTGGTGGACGCCGACGTCGACAAACGCGCCGAACGCGGCGACGTTTGTCACCGTACCCTCCAGCACCATGCCCGGGGTGAGGTCGGAGACCTTCTCCAGGCCTTCGGCAAACTCCGCGGTGCGGAACTCCGGGCGGGGGTCGCGGCCCGGTTTGTCCAGTTCAGAGATGATGTCGGTGATGGTGGGCACGCCGAAGCGCTCGTCGGCAAACTGTGCGGGCTTCAGCTTCGCCAGCGCCGCCGAGTTGCCCACGAGCCGATCGACCGGCAGGCCGGTCGCGGCGGTCATCTTCTCCACCACCGGGTAGGACTCGGGGTGGACGGCCGAGGCGTCGAGCGGGTCGTGGCCGTTGATGCGCAAAAAGCCGGCACACTGCTCGAAGGCTTTGGGGCCGAGGCGGGAGACGTCGTGAAGCTGGGCGCGCGAAGTGAAAGAGCCGTGCTCATCACGGTGACTGACGATGTTGCGCGCCAGCGCAGGCGTCACCCCGGCGACCCTTTCCAGCAGAGGGGCGCTGGCGGTGTTGAGATCCACGCCCACCGCGTTGACGGCATCTTCGACCACGCCGTCGAGGGTGCGGGTGAGCGCCTGCTGGTTGATGTCGTGCTGGTACTGCCCCACCCCGATCGACTTCGGGTCGATCTTGACCAGCTCCGAAAGCGGATCCTGCAGGCGCCGCGCGATGGAGACCGCCCCGCGCAGCGAGACGTCCATGTCCGGGAACTCGGCGGCGGCGATCTCGGAGGCCGAATACACCGACGCCCCCGATTCGGAGACCATCACCGGCGTCGGGCGCGTGCCCGCAGCCTGAGCCACCATGGTGGCGATCTCGCCGGCGAGCTTCTCCGTTTCCCGGCTGGCGGTGCCGTTGCCCACCGCCATGAGCTCCACCCCGTGGCGCACGCACAGCCCGGCGAGCGTCTCAGCGGCCTGCGACCACTGCTTTTGGGGCTGGTGCGGGTAGACGATCGCGGTCTCGAGCACCTTGCCGGTGCGATCGACCACCGCGCACTTCACGCCGTTGCGATAGCCCGGGTCGAGCCCCAGCGTGGCGCGCTCGCCGGCGGGAGCGGCCAGCAGGACGTCGCGCAGGTTCGCAGCGAAGACCTCGAGCGAGCCTTCCTCCGCGCGCTCTTTGAGTTTGAGGCGCATATCCAAACCCGAGGAGATCTTCAGTTTGGTGCGCCAGCCGAAGCGCACGACTTCAGCAAGCCACGACGACGCCGCCGTATCCAGCTCGAAGCGCTCGGCGATGAGCTGCTCGTAGGTGGCGTCGTCGCCGGGGTCGATATCGAGGGTGAGCACGCCTTCGTTCTCGGCGCGCAAGAGCGCGAGGATGCGGTGCGGCGGCAACGTGGTCACAGATTCCGAGAAGTCGAAGTAGTCCCGGAACTTCGCGCCTTCGCGCTCCTTGCCTTCCACCACGTGAGAGCGCATGGTCGCCTCCTCAGCGACTTTGTCGCGGACTTCTCCCACCAGGTCGGCGTCGAGGGCGAAGCGATCGATCACGATCGCCCGGGCGCCGTTGAGGGCGTCTTTCTCCGTCTCGAAGCCCTCGGTGAGATAGGCGCCTGCGGCGGCCTGGGCGTCGGCGTGGGGGTCGTCGATAAGCTTATCGGCAAGCTCTTCGAGCCCGGCCTCGCGGGCGATGTCGGCGCGGGTGCGCCGGCGCTTCTTGTACGGCAGATAGAGATCTTCCAGCCGCGCCTTAGTGTCGACGGCCTCGATGCGAGCGCGCAGGTCATCGTCTAGCTTGCCCTGCTCGTCGATGGCCTTGAGCACCGTCTGCTTCCGCTCCTCGAGCTCCGTGAGGTAGGTGTGGCGTTCCTCGATCCGGCGCAGCTCGACATCGCTCAGACCGCCGGTGGCCTCCTTGCGGTAGCGGGCGATAAAGGGCACGGTGTTGCCCTCTGCAAGCAGGTCCAAAGCCGCCTGCACGTAGGCGGGGCGAACCTGTAATTCTTCGGCGATCAATTCTGCAAACATCCGCCTTATGTTAGCTACTGTGGCGCCTATGCCCGGTAGACACCTCCTGTGGTTGCGCGATGATCTGCGTCTCCACGACAACAACGCCCTCGCCGCCCTCGCCGGCACTGATATCACGGCGCTCTACATCGTAGAATCCACCGCCCGCCCGCTGGGAGCGGCGAGCCGCTGGTGGCTGCATCATTCGCTCAACGCGCTTGCGAAAGACCTCGCCGATTTTGATATCCCCCTTTACGTGCGCGCCGGCGATCCGCGCGAGATCATCTCCTCCTTTCAGCCGCGTACGCTGGCGTTTCACCGGCGCTACCACCAGCCGCTGCAAGAGATCGACGAAGAGATCTCGGCCTCCCTGAAAGCCAGCGGCACGACCGTGCATGCCGTCGAGGGTTTCCTCCTCGGCGAGCCGGACGAGGTGCTCACCACCAACGGCACCTACTACCGCGTGTTCACCCCGTTTTCTCGCCGCCTGGCAGAACACATCGACCCCACCCCACCGCTCGGAGCACCCACAGTCCGGGGCGAAGGCGTACGCTTGGAGCGCACCCGCGCAGAAATCGACGAGCATTTACCCCTAGAACCCTGGAGCGACAAGCTCAACCAGCACTGGACACCCGGCGAGAAGGGCGCGCACATAGCGCTTAAACGCTTCGATCCCGCCGACTACGAGCACGACCGCGATATCCCCGCCCGCCGCGGCACCAGCCGCCTGTCGCCGCACCTGCGCTTCGGCGAGATAGCGCCGCAGCGGGTATGGCATGACGTCGACGACCCCGGTTTTCGCCGGCAGCTGATGTGGCGGGATTTCGCCTGGCACCGGCTGCACCACCGCCCGCATCTCAGAACCGAGAACGTCCGCAGCGAGTTCAACCGCTTTCCCTGGCGCTGGCCAAAAGATCCCGGCGCGGCCGAGGACCTGCGCGCCTGGCAGCGCGGCGAGACGGGGATCGCGCTCGTCGACGCCGGGATGCGCGAGCTGTGGGCGACCGGCTACCAGCACAACCGCGTGCGTATGATCACCGCGTCTTTTCTCACTAAGAACCTGCGCCTGCACTGGAGGTTGGGGGAACAGTGGTTCTGGGACACCCTCGTCGACGCCGATGATGCCTCAAACCCCTTCAACTGGCAGTGGGTCGCCGGCTGCGGTGATGACGCGGCGCCGTATTTCCGCATCTTCAACCCCGTCACCCAGGCCCGCCGCTTCGACCGCGACGAGCGCTACCGCCGCCGCTGGGCGCCGGAGTTCTTCGACGGAGCAGAATCAGAGGCACCGGAGCCGATCGTGGATCTGCGCGAATCCCGCGCCGAGGCGCTCGCCGCCTATGACCTCATCAAGCGCTCGTAGGCCCGGCATGCCCGTAGTCCGAGGTGCCGTACCAGGCGGTGCCCGCGGGTAGGTGCTTGGCGACGAGCCGCGTCAGCTCCCCCAGCTCCCGCTCCGAGCGGCCGTTGATGGTGATCCGCCACAAGGGCTCGCAGGCGGAATCGATGGTCTCGGCGTGGATGGCGCTGACGTGGTAGTTGTCGCGGCGCAGTTTCTTCGCCAGCTTGGCGGCGATCTTCTCCCAGCGTGTCTCATCGATGAGCACGGTGAGCTCGGTGTGGACATCCCGGGCATAGAGAACAAAGCGGTCTTTGTCTGTGAGCTCTGCCTGCTCGAGCAGCTCGGGGCGCACCTTCTTGGTGCGCTGGAGGGACTGGGCGCGTCGCCACGCGGCGATCTTCTGGTGATCGCCGGAAAGCAGCACCTCCGGGATGTCAAGCCCACGCCAGCTGCGCGGCTTCGTATAACTGGGGGCTTCCAACAGGCCGTCAGAAAACGTGTCCTCGAGGTGCGAGGCCTGGTTGCCCAGCACCCCGGGGATGAGGCGGGCGACGGCCTCGGTGATCGCCAGCACCGCGACCTCGCCGCCGATGAGGACATAATCACCGATGGAGACCTCGCGCACTCGGTAGCGCTTCTCGGCGTCGACGAAGACGCGCTGGTCAATGCCTTCGTAGCGCCCGCAGGCGAACACGATGTGCTCCTCGCGGGAGAATGCCTGCGCGTCGGCCTGGGTGAAGGGAGTGCCGGTGGGCGTGGGCACTAAAAGCAGCGGTTTCTCGCCCGGCGCGCCGTCGGAGTAGTGCTTATCGACGCCTACCAGCTCGTCGTGACGCGGCCCCGCACGGTGCGCCTCCGCGCTGGTCAGGGTGGTACCTTCCGTGGCGCCTGCGGCAACGTCGTCAAGTGCTCTACCCCAGACCTCCGGTTTCATGACCATGCCGGGCCCGCCGCCGGCCGGTGGGGCGTCGACCGAGCGGTGCGTGCCCGTGGCCCAGCGGCGCAGGTCATGGATGCCGACGGTGAGGTGCCCGTCCTCGATGGCTTTGCCCAAAAGGGCGTGGCGTAGGGGTTCGAGGTAGTCGGGGAAGATGGTGATGACGTCGATGCGCATGGGTTCAGAGCTAGAGATCCAGAAGGCCTTCGGGCGGGGTGACCACCACGTGTCCGGCCTCTAAGTCGATGTCGGGGACCATCTCGTCGACGAAGGGGATCATCGCTTCTTTGCCGCCACTGAGGCGGACCTCGAGGATCGCGCGGTTGACGGTGTGGGTCACCCCGGTGATCTCACCGATGCGCTGGCCTTCGTGGATGACGGCCAGGCCTTCGAGCTCGTGGTCGTAGAAGCCTTCGTCCTCGTCGTCATCTAAAGGCTCGGCGAAAAACTGCAGACCCCGCAGGCTTTCGGCGGCGGTGCGGTCGGGGATTTCCTCGAAGGTGATCAGCAGGCGGCCCTTGTGCGGGCGGGTGGAGGCGATGGTGAGTTCTTTCTCGCGCGTGCCCTGGCGTCCGTAAAGTACCTCGCCGACGGCGAAGCGCACGTCCGGGTTATCCGTGGTGACCTCGACGGCGACCTCTCCGCGCACGCCGTGGGTTTTGATCACCTTGCCGATCATGAGTTCCATGCCTAGGCAGTCTAGCGGGCACCTTTTATAGGGGAGAACGCGCAACCCCGATCGAACATTTGCAGCCTTGACAACTGACTAATGTTCGATTCACAGTAGAATTACAGTTATAACCATAACGGCCCTAAGGAGCCTTTCATGCCGACTACCACGGCCTCCACCCCACACATCAACCCCGACGGCGCCCCCATCGCCGAGACCGTCCTGCTGCCCGGCGACCCGCTGCGCGCGAAGTTCATCGCCGAGCACTACCTCGACGATATCGTCCAGTTCAATTCCGTGCGCAACATGCTCGGCTTCACCGGCACCTACCAGGGACACGAGGTCTCGGTGATGGGCTCGGGCATGGGCATTCCGTCGATCAGCCTGTACGCCTACGAGCTGATCCACACCTTCGGCGCTCAGAAACTCATCCGCGTGGGCTCCTGCGGCTCCATGCGCCGGGACATCGGCCTCTACGAGATCATCGTCGCCCAGGGCGCCTGCACGGACTCGAACTTCCTCGAGCAGTACGACATCCCGGGCACCTTCGCGCCCCTGGCCTCCTGGCGCCTGCTCAAAGCACTTGTCGACGACGCCGATGCCCGCGGCATCACCACCCACGTGGGCAACATCTTCTCGGCGGATGCGTTCTACAACGTCGACGACACCTCGATCGACCGGTGGGCGCGCATGGGTGTGCTCGGCACCGAGATGGAATCGGCCGGCCTCTATGCCGTCGCCGCCCACGCCGGCGTGGACGCGCTCGGTCTCTTCACCGTCTCTGATAACCTCTACACCGGCGAGCAGACCTCCCCGGCCGAGCGGGAGACCGCGTTTACCCAGATGATGGAACTCGCCCTTCCCCTGGCGGCGATCTAGATGCGCACCCTCAATCCCAAGCGCGCCGTTCCGGTCCTGCTGTTTGTGTTCCTTTTCGCCCTCATCATCGACAACGGCTTCAAGTTCATGTCGTTGCCGATTTCGGAGGACCTCGGCCTCGACGTCACCACGGTCAGCCTGCAGGCGACGATCCCGGGCATCCTCATCGGCATCGGCGCGGTGGTCTACGCCGCGCTGGCGGACTCTCTGAGCTTCCGCAAGCTGCTCAACGTCGGTATCGCGCTCATCGCTATCGGCTCGCTCATCGGGTTTTTCGGCCAGGATTCCTTCGCCTGGGTGCTCGCCGGCCGCATCATCCAGACCTCGGGTCTGGCCGCGGCGGAGACGCTCTATGTCATCTACGTCACCAAGTTCTTAAGCGAGAAGGACCAGAAGACCTACCTCGGGTTTTCTACGTCGATGTTCCAGCTCGGCATGCTCTTCGGCACGCTGACCAGTGGCTTCATTGCCACCTACGTGTCCTGGACCGCGATGTTTTTGGTCTCGCTCATCGCGGTGGCGGCCATCCCGTTTATCCACAAGCTGGTCCCGGAGACCATTCAGGTGAAAAACCACCTGGATATCTTTGGCCTGCTGCTCATCGCCGTCATCGCCACCTCGGTGATGATGTTCATGCAGAACTTCACCGTCTTCTGGCTCATCCCCTTGATCTTGGGCATCGGGGTCTTCACCTGGCACGTCCGCAGCCACGACAAGGCGCTGGTGCGCCCGGAGTTCTTCACCAACGGCCGCTATGTCTCGGTGCTTCTCGTGGTGCTCATCGTCTACTCGACCCAGCTGGCGTTGACCTTCCTCTTCCCCTTCGTGCTCAGCGAGCTGCACGACTGGTCGCTGGACCAGGCCTCCCTGCTCTTCGCCCCGGGCTATGCCGTCGGCGCGCTCGTCGGCGCACTGTCCGGGGTCTACGCGAAGGCCCTGAGCACGCGGGCGACCGTCATCCTAGGTTTGGTGCAGGTGATCGTGGCCTTCGTCCTCGGCGCGGTGTTCATCGACTCCTCAGCGTGGATCCTGGCAGCCTCGATCATCCTATTGTCCTCGGGCTTTGCGACGATGTACGCCCCACTCGTCAACACCGCCCTGCGCGACATCCCGGCCGAGAAATCCGGCATCGCGATCGGTTTCTACAACCTGACTATCAACATCGCCATCCCGGTGGGCATCGCGTATGTGGCCGCGCTCATGGAGCTCTTCCCCGCCGACGCCGCCGGCTCCGCCGCCGTTTTGTGGGTGGTGGCGGCCATCGCCGGCGTCGGCGCGGTGGTCTATATCCTCAGCGACTCGGTGCTGACCAAAAAGGAGGCGCGGCGTTCTAGCGCACCCCGAGTACGCTAGCGAGCTCCGCCTTGATCTGCTCGCAGCGCTCCACCGCCTCGGCGCGCTGCGGGCGGATCACTTCGATGTAGCACTTCAGCTTCGGCTCGGTGCCCGACGGGCGGGCGACGATGCGCGCGCCTTCCTCGGTGCGCAGCAGCACGCCGGCGGTTCCGGGTACGCCCTGGTATCCCCGCGAGAGGTCCGCGACCTCGGTGACCGGCGAGCCGCCGAAGTCGGCCGGCGGGTTTCCCAGCAGTCCATCGACTTTGGCCCGGATTTCGGCTGGGTCATCCATGCGCACGGTCAGCGGGCGGGTCACCCACGCGCCATAGGCGGCGTCGATCTCGGCGAGGTAGTCGGCGAGATCTCCCCCTGATGCCAGCTCCGCCACCCGCAGACACGCGGTGATGCCGTCTTTATCGCGCACCGCCTGCGGGTCGGTGCAGTAGCCGATGGCCTCCTCGTAACCGTAGACCAGGTTCTCGACGCGCCCGATCCACTTGAACCCGGTGAGCGTCGGCTGATAGTCCAGCCCGTGCGCCTTCGCGATCGCGGACAAAACTTGCGAGGACACGATGGACGCCGCCATGACCCCCTCGCCGGCCTTTGCCGCCTGCTCGCCGAGGATCGCGCCGATGGTATCGCCGCTGAGCTGTTCCCACTGGCCTTCACTGCCTGCGGGGATGGCCACCGAGCAGCGATCGGCATCCGGGTCGAGCGCGAGGATGACCCGCGCTCCCACCTGGCGGGCGGTGGCAATGGCGAGGTCGAGTGCGCCGTCTTCTTCCGGGTTGGGGAAAGCCACGGTGGGAAAATCCGGGTCGGGCTCGTGCTGCTGCGCCACCGGGGTGATCGCGCTGAACCCGGCGCGGCGTAGGGCCTCGACGAGCATGTCGCCGCCGACGCCATGCAGTGCCGTGACGACGATGGGTACGTGCGGATCGGCGACGTCGATAAGCGAGACCGCGCGGGCGAGGTAGGCCTCGCGGATCTCGGGGCCGGCGAAGGTGATGCCGTCGGCTTTGCGGGCGATGCTATCAGCCGGGCCGGTGGCGGCGATGGCCGCGGAGATCTCCTGATCCGCCGGCGAGATCAGCTGCACGCCGCGGCCGTTGTCGCCGTCGACGATGCGCCCGCCCAGATAGACCTTGTAGCCGTTGTCCCAGGCCGGGTTGTGGCTGGCGGTGATCATGATGCCGGCATCGGCGCGCACATGGCGCACCGCGAAGGAGGTCAGCGGGGTCGGGTGCTCGGCGGGTAAGGCGATGACCTCGCAGCCGGCTGCGTTGAGCACCTCGCAGGTGGCGGTGTAGAAATCGCGGGAGCGGTGCCGGGCATCGCAGCCCACCACGACTCTGGGCTTATAGACGCGCGTACGCAGCCACGCCGCCACCCCGGCGCTCGCGCGGATGACGGTGGCGATGTTCATGCGGTTTTCACCGCCTTCGATCCTCCCGCGCAGCCCGGCGGTGCCGAACTCCAGGGGCCCGGAAAAGCGCTGGCTAAGCTCGTCGGTATCGCCGTGATCGAGAAGCTCTTGCAGCTCGGCGCGCGTGGTGGGATCCGGGTCGTGCGCGATCCAGGCGCGCACCTTTTCCTGCAGATCCATTAGTTGACACCTTCCAGGATCGTGCGTGACGACGACGCCCCGATCCGCGTGGCGCCGGCGACGATCATGGCCAGGGCGGTCTCGGTGTCGCGGATACCGCCGGAGGCCTTGATGCCGAGGCGTCCGCCGACGGCGGCGTGCATGACCTCGATGGCGTGCACGCTGGCGCCGCCAGCCGGGTGGAACCCGGTGGAGGTCTTGACGAAGTCTGCCCCGGCCCGCTCGGCGGCGTGACAGCAGGCGGTGATCTGCTCGTCGCTGAGCGCGGCGGTCTCTAAGATGACCTTGAGCACGGCCTTTGGGATCGCCTCGCGCACGGCGCGGATGTCTTTCTCCACGTAGTCGAAGTCTTCGGCGACGGCGCGGGCGACGTTGATGACCATGTCGACCTCATCGGCGCCCTGGGCGACCGAGAGCTTGGCTTCCGCGGCCTTGATCTCCGAGTGGTGGGCTCCCGAGGGAAAACCCGCCACGGTGGCGACCTTGAGGTCAGCGGGCACCTCCAGCGGCAGCTTCGAGGGAGAGACGCACACGGAGTAGACGCCGAGGTCGTGGGCCTCCTCGACGAGTGCGGCGACGTCCGCGTCGGTGGATTCCGGCTTCAGCAGCGTGTGGTCGATGTAGCGGGCGAGTTCGGTGCGGTTCATGTCTCTCAAGCTCCTTTTCGGTTTAGGCGATGCGGTCGTGGACGAGGACGCGCTCGGGCGCGTCCTCGGAAATGGTGATGCCCGGGGTGATGGCCTCGAGGGCGTGTTCGAAACGCTCCGGGGTATCGGTGTGCAGGGTGAGGATCTTCTGCCCGGCGCGCACCTTAGTTCCCAGCGGGGCGTGGATCTCGATTCCGGCGCCGGCCTGGACGGGGTCTCCCTTCTTAGCGCGACCAGCGCCGAGACGCCAGCTGCCCACCCCTAGGGCGAGCGCATCCAGCTGGGAGATGACGCCGTCTTTTTCTGCGACCACCTCATGGGTGTCGGTGGCCTTCGGCAGCGGGGCGTCAGGATCGCCTCCTTGGGCTTTGACCATCGCGCGCCAGGTGTCCATGGCGCGGCCGTCTTTGAGAGCCGCCTCGACATCGGCGTCTGCGACCCCGGCCATCTCCAGCATCTCGCGGGCGAAGCGGCAGGTCAGCTCCACCACGTCGGCAGGACCGCCACCAGCGAGGACGTCGAGGGTCTCCTCGATCTCTAAGGCGTTGCCGATCTTCAGGCCCAGCGGGGTGTTCATATCCGTGATGAGCGCGCGGGTAGTAACCCCGGCGTCGTTGCCCAGATCGACCATCGTGCGCCCGAGCTCGCGGGCCTGGTCGAGGTTCTTCATGAACGCGCCGGTTCCCACCTTGACGTCGAAGACCAGGCTATCGGCCCCGGCGGCGATCTTCTTGCTCATAATCGAGCTGGCGATCAGGGGCACGCAGTCGACGGTGGCGGTGATATCGCGCAGGGCGTAGATGCGCTTGTCCGCCGGGGCGAGGTCCGCGCCGGCGGCGGCGATGATGACCCCGACCTCGTCGAGCACCTGCATCATCCGGGTGCTGTCGATATCGACGGTGAAGCCGGGGATCGCCTCCAGCTTGTCGAGGGTGCCGCCGGTATGCCCGAGCCCGCGGCCCGACAGCATGGGCACGGCCACCCCAAAAGAGGCGACCAGTGAGCCGAGCGGCAGCGAGAGCTTATCCCCGACGCCGCCGGTGGAGTGCTTGTCCGTGGTGACTTTGCTAAGCCCGCCGTAGGTCATGCGGGTACCGGAATCGATCATGGCGTTCGTCCAATCGACAATCTCGCGGCGGGTCATGCCGTTGAGGTAGATGGCCATGTTCAACGCGGCGAACTGCTCATCGCCGATCTTCCCGCGCGTATACGCGGCGATGACGTAGTTGGTTTCTGCGGTGGAGAGCTCGCGTCCGTCCCGCTTGGCGGCGATGACGTCCACGGCATCGAAATGCTGAGACATTTATCCGGATCCTCCCTTGTGAGGCCTTGTGTCACGGGATATACATCGATTATCATTCCCATTGGAACACATGTCAACCCTAACATTTTCATTTGTTCGCATTGTTGGGGTTCCACCCCCAAGGAGGCCGTCATGGCTAGCCCCGGCATACCCGCCGCCACGCTCATCGACCGCGCTCGAGACGTCGCGCGGCATTCTTATAGCCCTTCCTCCCACTTCCCGGTCGGCGCCGCCCTCATCAGCGACACCGGCGAGATCATCACCGGTTGCAACGTCGAAAACGCCGCGTACGGCGAAGCCATCTGCGCCGAACGCAACGCGGTGACCACCATGATCGCCCAGGCCGCCGGCCAGACCATCGCCGCTATCGCCATCGTGGGGCTCAAAGCCGCGCCCTGCTGGCCATGCGGCGCCTGCCGGCAGGTCCTGCGCGAGTTCAACTGCCAGAAGGTGATCGTGGAGGGAGAAGGCGGCGAGCCAGCCACGCTCGCGTTTTCAGATCTGCTTCCCCACTCCTTCGGCCCTGAGGCCTTGGGCAGCTAGGAGATCACCATGGACCGCCTTCAGGGACTGCTGGGCATCGCAGTCATCTTCGTGCTCGCTATAGTGCTGTCTTCGCACCGCTCCAAGATCAAGTGGCGCACCCTCGCCGTGGGTTTGGCCATGCAGGTCCTCTTCGCGCTGCTCGTGCTCAAGTGGGAACCCGGGTTCCAACTGCTGCGCGCGACCGCCGATGCGGTACAGAAACTCATCGACTTCACCGGCGAGGGCACCTCCTTCGTCTTCGGCCCGCTCTTCGGCGACGACATTGGCTTCGTCTTCGCGCTCAACGTGCTTCCCGTGATCATCTTCCTCGGCGCGATCATCGGCGCGCTCTACTACCTGCGCGTTCTGCAGTGGTTCGTCGACATCGTCGGCACGGGCATCGGCAAGCTCATGGGCACCTCCAAAGTCGAAAGCGTCTGGGCCTCGACCGTGATCTTCCTCGGCCAGTCCGAAGCGCCGCTGGTCATTCGGCCTTGGCTGCCGAAACTGACCCGCTCCGAGCTCTTCGCCTGCATGACCGGCGGCTTCGCCTCCGTCGCCGGCTCCACCCTCATCGGGTACTCGCTCCTCGGAGCCCCGCTGCACTACCTGCTCGCGGCCTCCATCATGAACGCCCCCGGCTCCCTCATGATGGCCAAGGCCCTCATCCCCGAGACCGAGGAGTCCGTCGCCAGCGCCAACGTCCGCACCGTGCGCGACGAGGAGAACCGCAACATCATCGACGCCTTGGGGTCCGGCGCCCTCGCCGGGGGCCGCGTCGCCGTCGCGGTGGCCTGCATGCTCATCGCGTTCATCGCGCTGATCGCCATGCTCTCTGCCTTCATCGGCGGGATCGGCTCGCTTGTCGGCCAAGACGGCTGGTCGCTCGAGGGGCTCTTCGGCCTCATCTTCGCCCCGCTGGCCTGGCTCATCGGGGTGCCCTGGGACGAGGCGGCGCTCGTCGGCAACTTCATTGGGCAAAAGACTATCCTCAACGAGTTCGTCGGCTACACCTCGTTCTCGGAGCACGTCGACGTGATGTCGGAGAAGGCCATCCTCATCGCGACCTTCGCGATGGCCGGTTTCGCCAACCTCTCCTCCATCGCCATCCAGATCGGCTCCTTCGGCGCGCTCGCCCCGGAGCGGCGCTCGGATGTCGCCTCCCTAGGCTTCAAGGCGCTGTTCGGTGGTTTTCTCACCAACATGCTCAACGCCGCGATTGTCGGCGTGATCGCCCTCTAGCGCACCTGCTCGAGTATCGCCCGGGCGGTCGGGGCGTCGATGACGAGGTGGGTGGCCAAGCCCATCTTCAAGGCGGTGGCGATGGCCTCCGCTTTGCGACGTCCCCCGGCCACCAGGATCCGCACCGGGCGTAAGCGCAAATCCCGCAGCGAGATGCCGACGGTGCGCGCGTCGATCGACGGCATCGCCACCTTGCCCTCGGCGGTGAAGAAGCGCGAGCAGACATCCCCGACGGCTCGCTGCGAAAGCTCCGCGGCCTCCTTGTCATTGAGGTAGCCGAGCACCAGCGGCAGCGACTCCGGGTTCGCGGCCCCCACCGTGAACACCGCCACGTCACAGTCTCGGCCCAACTGCAGGATATGGCTGATGTGCCGGTCCTTTTCGACGATCTCCTTCGCCTCTACATTGTCGATGATCACCGGCAAAGGCAGCGGCCGGGCGTAGGCGTCGAAGGCCTGACAGAACAAGTTGATCGTCTCAATGTCGTTGGTGGACTCGCTGGAATGACTCATCCCGCCTTTGAGCTGGATGATCTCCACCCCGTGGCGCGGGGTGTGCTCGAGGGCGCGGGCGACCGCATACATCGTATGTCCCCACGACACCCCGACCGACTGGCCGTCGCAGACGGTATCGGATAACACCGCGGCCCCCATCCGGCCAAGTTCCGCCAGCAGGTCCTCGTCGCGCTCGCGGGCGACGTCGACAACCCGGACTTCGCGCAGGCCTTGAGCAGAAAAGGTCTCCAACAGCAGCTGGCCGAGGTGGCCGCCGACCTCCCGGGGATCATGCACCTCGATGGTGACGTATCCGCGCTCGCGGGCGTGCTGTAGAAGCTTCGCGACGGTCGGGCGCGACACCCCCATCTCGGCGGCAACTTCCGCCTGGCTCAGCTCCCGCGAGTAGTACAGCTTCGCCGCGGCTAAGGCCTGTTCGTCACGTTTCTCCACGCCTTCAAAGTCTAGCTTCGGCAAGGCCGCGGGATTGCCCTCGGTATCCCCAGAGTAACTTTATGTTTAAAGTATTGCCCTACAAGGCCTCGCGGCCTTAAAGCCCTTGCGCTGGAGATATCCGATGACTACGCACCGACCTGTTCTCGCATCCCTGGCCGTACTCGCCGCCGCACTGCTGTGCGCCAGCTGTACGTCCACCGAGGAGGAACCGGCCACGGAGACGGCCACTGAAACCATGACGGAGACGGTGACGGAGTCGGCCACGAGGCAGGTCAGCGCATCCGCCGAGCAGAGCCCCGAGGCCTCGAACGAGCCAGCCACCTCCGAGCCGCCCCCGCCGCAAACGCCGGGAGCTTCCACGAGCGAGTAGTCACCATCTGCACCTCCGGGGATGGCTGGGGTGTGGGGTTACTCGGGGTGAATGGAAACACCAGCTGCGATTTCGCCCACTCGGTGCTCAATTCGCTCACCGCAGATATCGGCACCACCAGCGTGAACCTGCGCGACTACCTGCCGCAGACCGTCACCGCCCATAGCCCGGTCACCGGCCAGTCCTACGACATGTACTGCGCCAGCGACGCGGCAGAGGTGATCAGCTGCCGCGGCGGCAACAACGCCGAAGTGCTCATGTACTAAAACCAAAAAGGTGCCTACACCGCACAGGGATAGGCACCGTTTGTTGAGAAAAGGATTTTTTATTCCTCGGTCTTCTCCTCGGAGGCAGCCTCGGCGTCGGCGTCAGCCTCGCCCGCGGCGGCGGCCTCTTCCTCGGCCTTGCGCTGAGCCTCAGCCTCGGCAGCAGCCTTGGCCTCGGCCTCTTCCTTGGCCTTCTGCTTCTGCTCGGCGACAGCCTCGATGGTCGGGCCGTCGTTGGCCGCGGCGAGAGCCTGGTTGAACAGCTCCAGCTTGGATGGCTTCTCCTCGGCGGTCTTGAGGGTACCCTCGGCGCCGTCGAGGCCCTTGAACTTCTGCCAGTCACCGGTGACCTTCAGCAGAGCGAGCACCGGCTCGGTCGGCTGCGCACCAACGCCGAGCCAGTACTGGGCGCGCTCGGAGTTGATGTCGATGAGCGAAGGCTGCTCCTTCGGGTGGTAGATGCCAATGTTCTCGATCGCGCGGCCCTGGCGGCGGGTGCGGGAGTCGGCGACGATGACGCGGTACTGGGGGTTGCGGATCTTACCCATCCGCTGCAGCTTGATCTTGACGGCCATGGAAGGCTCCTTCTTTCTAGTCACTGGGCAGTACAGGCGCCCGTCGATGAGCGACGGGCCGGTTCAACCCTCGGTTTTAACCTGCGTGTGACGTACCGGCCGACCGTGGTCGGTTGCGGTTTTACGCAGGGAGGTATTCGGTCGGCATCCCACGGATCTGTTACCGCTGGACACAACCGTGTACACTATACCGAACGACCGCCGCCAACCGAAAATCCCTTCCCCTTATCCTCTCCCGCGGCCCTTGGGCGCGAAAGGCGGGGGACCCGGATACAATCGTCCTGATTATCTTTCGAGCCGGGTTCGAGCCGACAAGGAGCCGACATCTCTACCTCTGGGTCGCCCCCATCGTACCGCTACGAACTCGACGGGCTCCGCGGTGTGGCCATCGCGCTGGTCGTGGCGTTCCATATTTTCGCCGACCGCGTATCCGGCGGAGTGGATATCTTCCTGCTGCTCTCGGGGTATTTCTTCCTGGGTTCGCAGTTGCGGTACGTCGCCCGGCCCGGCGCGAGCTTCAACCCGTGGTGGCCGGTGTGGAGGACGCTGCGGCGGCTGGTCCCGGTGCTGGTGCTGATGGTCGCCGCGGTTCTGGCGGCCGCCTGGTGGTGGTTCCCGCAGTGGTGGCAGCCGGAGTTTCTCCGGCAGACGGCCGCGAGCGTCCTGTACCTGCAGAACTGGGAGCTGGTGGCCCAGGGACAGGACTACGCCGTCGCCGCCGAGAACGTCAGTCCCCTGCAGCACCTGTGGTCGATGTCGGTGCAGGGCCAGTTCTATCTGGCGGCCGTCGTTTTCGCTCTGCTCATAGGTCTCGTAGTGCGCCGCCGGCCGTCCGCGGTGGCGACGGTGGCGGGGCCGGTGCTCGTCGTTGCCACGGCGGCGTCCTTCGCCTACGCCGTCCACCTCGGCGGGGTCGACCAGGAGTTGAACTACTATTCGACGCTGTCGCGGATGTGGCAGATGACTCTCGGCGCAGTGCTCGCGATCTACGCCCGGCACCTGGTGCTGCCCCGCCTCGCCCGGGAGGTGTGCATGGTCGCAGGGCTGGTCATGGTCGCCACGACCGGCCTGCTTTTCGACGGCGCCGACCTCTTCCCCGGCCCGGCCGCGCTCTACCCCCTCGGCGGGGCGGTGCTGGTGATCCTCGCCGGCTCCGGCCGGACGGCGGGCGCGGTCGCGCTGACCAATCCGGTGAGCACCTGGCTGGGGCGGATCGCGTACCCCTTCTATGTGTGGCACTGGCCGATCCTCATCGGCGCCACGATCGTCTCGGGCGACGACCGCCCGTCGGTCGGGGTGGGGTTCGCCGTGCTGGCCGTCAGCCTCGTGGCGGCGGATGTGACGCACCGGCTCGTCGAGCGGCCGCTGCGGCAGCACCGCGCCCGCCCCCGCGCCGGGGAGCGCCCGTTCGTCGACGGGTGGAAGACTGTGCGCTCCTCCCCCGCCGCGGCGGCCCGCGCCGTGGCAGGCGTGGTGGTCGTCGCGGCGGCGGCCGGGCTGGTGACGACGGTGCCGCTGAGCGATCAGGCCGCGCGGGAGGTGGCCGAGGGCCAGCTGGAGCCGGAGAAGTACCCGGGCGCGCTCGCCCTGGCCGGGGCCGAGGTGCCGGACGGGGTGGCCCCGCAACCGGACCCGTTCGTGCTCTCGGAGGTGTGGCCTCTGGCCTGGCGAACCGGGTGCATCACCTACCAGCACCAGCCCGCGGATCACCGCGCCACGCACGCGAGCGACGAGTACGACAACATCCGGTGCGTCTTCGGTGACACCGAGTCCGAGACCACGGTCTACCTCGTCGGCGGTTCGCATGCGGAGCACTATTCGACGGTGCTGGACGAGATCGGTCAGGACCTCGGTTTCCGTCTTGTCCCCCTCATCCGCCAGGGGTGCCCGCTGCACCTCGACGAAGACGAAGATCTCTACCAGGACGGATGCTGGGAATTCAACAAAAACGTCATGGACCATCTGGTCGAGGTCCAGCCGGATCTGGTCATCTCCACCTCGACCCGCCCGGAATCGGGCACCGCCGCGGGCCCGGACATCGTCCCCGACGGGTATGTGGAGGTGTGGGACGTTCTGGCGGAGGAGAACATCCCCTTCGCCGGGCTGCGGGACAACCCCTGGGGCTTCGACGAGGACCTGGAGCCGATGGACCGTTCCGACTGCGTGATTGAAACCGGTGACGCCGCCGCCTGCGGCGTGGACCGTGACCTGGTCTACGCCGAGACCGATCCGGCGGCGGAGATCCTTGCCGGGTACGACGGCATGGTCGCCATCGACACCGCCGACTGGTTCTGCACGCAGGAGTACTGCCCCGCGGTGATCGGCAACGTGTTCGTCTACCGCGATCCGAGCCACCTGTCCGAGGCCTACACTATGACGCTCTACAATTTCCTGGCCGATGAGCTGCAACAGGTGCTGGAGGAGTTGGAAGCTTGAGACATACCCCGACTCGAGCGCCTGACTACCGGTAAGAGGCGGTATCGTTTAGCTCGCGAAGAAGCGAAACAAGTTTTCTTTATAAGAAACGGTGAGAAACAGTGGGAGCCGCGGCCGTGAGCGACAACAAACGTGCGTACCGCCCGGAGTTGGACGGACTGCGTGGCCTCGCCATCTCTCTGGTGGTGCTGTTCCACATCTTCGTCGGCCGGGTCTCCGGCGGCGTCGACATCTTCCTTCTTCTGGCCGGTTACTTCTTCCTGGGCTCCCAACTCCGCTATGCCTCCCGCGACACCGCGAGCCTGAATCCTTTCTGGCCGCTGTGGCGGACCCTGCGCCGGTTGATTCCCACGCTCGCGGTGATGCTGGTCGCCGCGGTCGTCGCGGCGTTGACGATTCTTCCCGAATGGCGCCGGCCGGACCTGGTCACCCAGGTCACCGCGTCGATCGGTTATTTCCAGAACTGGGTGCTGTTCCTGCAGGGCCAGGACTACAACGTCGCCTCCGACCAGGTTTCGCCGCTCCAGCACTTGTGGTCGATGTCGGTGCAGGGCCAGTTCTACCTGGCCGGCGTTCTCTTCGCCTTACTGCTGGCGGCGGTGTTCCGTACCCGCCGCGCGTGGGTGATGCAGGTGGCGGGGGTGGTCCTGGTGGCCGCCACGGTGGCGTCCTTCCTCTACGCGGCGTGGCTGTCCGGGGTCGACCAACCGTTGAATTACTACTCGACCCTGTCGCGGGCGTGGGAGATCACCCTGGGCGCGGCCCTGGCCGTCTACGGTGCCGCGGTGGCGCTGCCGCGCTGGCCCCGCGAGGTGATGGTCTCCGCCGGGTTGCTCATGGTGCTGCTCACCGGCGTGCTTTTCGACGGCGCCGCCCTCTTCCCCGGCCCGGCCGCCCTGTTCCCGATCGGCGGCGCGGTGCTGATCATCGTCGGCTCCACCGGCGACTTGGCGGCGGACCGGGTCCTGACCAACGGTCTCATGCAGTGGCTGGGACGCATCGCGTACGGCTTTTATGTCTGGCACTGGCCCATCCTCATCGCCGCCACCGTCCTGACCGGCCAGGAGAACCCGTCGGTCGCTCTGGGCGTCGCGGTGCTGGCGGTGTCCCTTTTCGCCGCCGACCTCAACTACCGCTTCATCGAGGCGCCGCTGCGCCAGCACCGGCGCCGCCCAGTGAAAGGCGAACGCCCCGTGGCCGAGGCGTGGGCGGGATTGCGGTCGGGCACCGCGGCGAAAGGCCGCGCGGCCGGCGGCGCGGTGCTGGCCGCCGCGGCGGTCGCGCTGCTGATGCTCAGCCCCACCCTGGGCCTACAGCGCGACCAGCTGCAGAACAAGCAGCTCGATCCCGCGGCCTATCCGGGGGCGGCCGCGCTGTTCGGGGCGGACACCCCCGAGGCGCAGCCGCAGCCGTCGCCGCTGGTGATCGAGGAGATGTACCCGCTGGTGGGGCGCGACGGCTGCATGAACTTCCACTTCCACGAACCCGACGAGTTGGTGACCCACCAGCACAACGGCCCCGACCTGCCGGAATGCGTCTACGGCGACCCGGAGGGCGAGACGACGATCTACATGGTCGG
Source organism: Corynebacterium yudongzhengii (assembly GCF_003065405.1). NCBI lineage: Bacteria > Bacillati > Actinomycetota > Actinomycetes > Mycobacteriales > Corynebacteriaceae > Corynebacterium > Corynebacterium yudongzhengii. The sequence continues at coordinate 909,875 of NZ_CP026947.1, read as the reverse complement.
CGGTTCGCACTCGGAGCAGTGGTCGACACCCCTGCACGTGATCGGTCAGCGGGAAGGCATCCGGGTGGTTCCGCTCCTGCGCCAGGGGTGCCCTTTCGTGGTGGGGCCGCACACGCAGGAGTTCTCGGAGGAATGCGTCGCCTTCAACGAGAACGTCCTCGACTACGTCATCGACAATCCGCCGGATGCGGTGTTCTCGACGACCACCCGGCCGATGAACGGTTACCGGGGCCCGGATTTCGTCCCGCCGAGCTACCGCGACACCTGGCAGGCCCTGGCGGACAACGGCATCCCGTTTTTCGGCCTGCGCGACAACCCCTGGGGCTTCGATGAGGACGGCGAGATGCGCGCCCCCACCGGTTGCGTGGCCGACAACCAAAAAGAATCCGAGTGCGCGATGCCCCGCGAGGAGGTCTACGCACCGGTGGATCCGGCCCAGATCGTGCTGAACTCCTACCCCGACATGGTCGGGATCGACACCGCCGACTGGTTCTGCACCGCCGAAGAGTGCCCGCCGGTCGTCGGCAACATCTTCGTCTACCGCGACCACAACCACTTGTCCGAGTACTACCTGCGGACCCTGGTCACTCCCCTCGCCGAGGCGTTGACGACCTTCCTGGACACCGTGGCCGGCTCTTCGCCCGGTGATGAGCTGATCACCCCGGCGGAGCCCTCCGAACCGGTCGCCCCGCTGGTGCTTCCCAAGGATGAAGGTTAGGCCCCGGCGCCTGCGGCCGGAGGAATGTGTGCTTCACGCCCGCGGCGGGAGACAGCGGCCTCACGCTGCATCGATGACGCTAGTTTGGACAAACGTCCAGCAGTCACCTGGTCAAATGCGGACGTTGTTATGTATCGTAGGGAACGCACCAGCAAATGTACTGAAAGGTTTCATCTTGACGAATCCCAATTCGGGCCATTCCCGTGACCCCGAGATCAACAAATCTGAGAACCTCCACCGCTCCGCCGATGATGCCGCGACGGTCAGCCGCCGCGGCCAGTCCACGACGCCGCGCACTGCCACCGCCGGCGCCAGCCGCGTCGAGGAAGTGACCAACCAGTCCGGCCAGGAAGCCTGGGTCGGCACCGACCGCGCCGACGTCTCCAGCGGCAACTCCGCCTGGGGCGCGATCATCGCCGGCGTCTTCACGTTCCTCGCTCTCCTGCTCATCCTCGGGCTGGGCGCAGCGGCGCTCGGCCTGCAGGCCGCCGGCGGCTGGGCCCTGGGTCTGTGGACCCTGATCGGCCTGGTCGTCGCCTTCCTGGCCGCCGGTTACATCACCGGTGCGCTGGCCGTGCGTTCCGGCCTGCTCAACGGTTTCCTGACCTGGGCAGTGTCCCTCGTCTCGGTGCTCTTCCTCACCGGCTTGCTGGGCACCAGCATCCTGTCCGGCGTGACCAGCGCCATCGGCGGCGTCGCCGACACCGCGGCTCAGACCGTGTCCGTCGACGGCCAGCAGGCTGGCGACGCGGCGGAAGGTGCCGCCAGCAACGTCGACCAGCAGGACGTCAACCAGGCTCAGCAGCAGGCGAACGAAGTCGCTGACGAGGCCGCGCAGACCGTCCAGGAGGCTGCTCCTGAGGTCGGCGCAGGCATCTGGTGGACGCTGCTCGGCCTGATCGCCGGTGCCGTCATCAGCGCCTTCGCGGGTGCCGCCGGTGCCCGCAGCGTGATCACCAAGCGCAAGGAGCTCACCACCGCTGAGCGCTAAACCACAGCGTGACGCGTAAAGAGTAAAAAAGAACGCCTCCCCGGTTTCCGGGGAGGCGTTCTTTGTGTGTGGGGCGGGCGGTTAGTCCGCTTCCAGCGGCCGCGCATCACCTGAGGTCCAGTCCGTCAAGGACCCGTCGTAGACCCGGACGTCCTCGCGCCCCAGGCGAGCGAGCTGGAAGGCGTCGAAGGTCGCGGCGATACCGGCCCTGGAGTAGGTGATCACGGGCTTGTCGGCCTCCAGGGCGCCGGTTTCCTCGTAACTGGCGCGCACCTCCTCCGGCCGGGCCACCGGGCCTTCACTGGTCAACGAGTCGGTGAACGGGACGTTCACCGAACCCGGGATGCGGGCCTGGGAGTGGCTCGCGATATCGAGGGCGTTGATGACGACTGCGGATCCGGTGTCCGTGGCCTCAGCCACGTCCTCGGCCGTGGCGTAGAGTTCCGGCCGCCGGCGGGCCGTGAAATCACCCGGCGCGGCCTCGACAACGCCCTCCTCGACCGGGAATCCCGCGGCTTTCCACGCCGGCAGGCCGCCGTCCAGCACGCTGACGTTCTCGTGGCCTTCCAGGCGCAGGTTCCACCACAGGCGGGTGGCCCACATCATTGCCCCCCTGGTCGTAGACGACGACGTGCGAACCCTCGGACACGCCCAACCCGCGGGCGATCTCCTGGAAAGCGCCGGAGTCCAGGGCGATGCAGTGCAGCTGCGTGTCGGGCTTGGCCAGGGTGTCCATGAGGTCGGCGTGGACCGCGCCCGGGATATGGCTGGCCTCGTACGCGGCGCGGCTGTTGCGGGCCTGCACCTGGTTGCTCGGTTCAGAAGGATCGAAAGCGGTGGTGGTGTCGATGACAACCACGTTGTCGAGGTTGTCGTTGAGCCACCGGGAATCTACGAGGTGAGTCATGCCCTCGACCGTAGCGCCCGCCGACGGCGGTGTCAGAATCGCCCCGCCTCCGCGCATAAAACCCGAAGCCACCGGCCTGCCGTGACGGGAGGCCGGTGGCTTTGGGGGTGCTGGCGGAATGGTAGATTCACGCTTCTCTTCGATCAACGGGAGTACAACCCTACCAGGCACCATTCCCGCGAAACCCCGCTTTGTTTTAGCGCGAGACTTACCGGGGTGGAGTATGCTGTGAGGGGTTGAAACTAGGTCGCCACCTGCAACGCCCATCTAACTCGGCAACATTCTCTCCACGCTGCCCATCGCGACCAGGTCCGCGAACGAGTCAGCTTGCCGGATGTCACTTTCAAACGAGATGAGGTACGCCCGCGCTTGGTCCTGGTAGGCGGGGTGGGCGATGAGCGAGCGTAGTAGGCACTCGGTGGCCTGCGCTTTTGCTGACGATCTCGTCGTCTCGTTGGTCCTCAGCCTTGCCCTCGACGATCCAGTACGTTCCTTGTTGGTCCAGCACGACGAAGTCGGGGACGTAGTTGTTGCGTGTTGTGTACGCAATCTGGGCGCCACGTCCGTCGTAGATGCGCGTCCACCAGGTGATCTCTGGGTCGAAGTTGAGTAAGTGTGCTAGCTGGTATTCGGCCGAGAAGGAGTCAAACGAGGCAGCATCGAACAGACCCTTCGTCCACGGGCCGTAGTACTGGCCTCTGACGAACCCCGTTGACTTTTTCGTTGACGACTTTTCTACGGTCAGTACATTCTTGATCATTCGGTCGACGGGTAGGGGTAGGACGTCTGAACGGGTAGTTTGAGGCGGCCTGAGTTGGTCGGAGACTAGATTTTACCCTAGGAGGACGATCAACTCAGGCCGCCTCAATGTCGTCCTCGTTTCCGATGTCGTTCGAAATTGAAATCAGTGTATATGGAGACTGGATAATCCCAGAAGGTTTTCGATCTGCTAACCGTGCTGGTGACAGCGTCCAACGCGCTGCGAGTCATTGGTTACCTCAAGCTTGGCCGCGACGCAGACTTGGCACCGACCCCGCCAGGTGGTGATCGGCCACGCAAGCGTCGCACTGGCGACAATGTGATCAGCTCCGGATGGAGTAACGCCCCGCCAGGGGAGCACAAGCAGGCTGCATAGGAGACCACGAGACCCTAATGGGACCGTGGTCTATTAGCCGTTGCGGGAGCCGAAACGGTGGCCGCTGCGGGGGTAGAACGGACGGAAATAGAGCCCTCGGAACACCGAAAACCCGGCTGCACAGTCCTGTTAGACAGGAAATCTGTGGAGCCGGGTCGTTTGTGCGAGATTCGTAAATCTCCGCAGGTCAGAACCGTAAAAGTCCCGGAGCGCCTAGCAGTCGTAGTAGAGCTCGAACTCCTGGCTGGTCGGGCGCAGGCGGGACGGGGTGATCTCCTCGTCCATCTTGTAGTCGATGTGCGCCTGGATGAGGTCCTCGGTGAAGACCTCACCTTCCAGCAGGAAGTCGTGGTCCTCGGCGAGCGCCTCGAGGGCACTTTCCAGGGAGGCCGGGACGGTCTCGATGTCCCTGGTCGCCTCGGGCGGAAGCTCGTAGAGGTCCTTGTCCACCGGTGCGGGCGGCTCGAGGCGGTTCTTCACACCGTCCAGGCCCGCCATCATCATGGCGGTGAACGCCAGGTATGGGTTGCCCGACGGGTCCGGGGCGCGGAACTCGATGCGCTTGGACTTCGGGGAGTCGCCGATGGCCGGGATACGGATCGCGGCGGACCGGTTCTGCTGGGAGTACACCAGGTTGACCGGGGCCTCGAAGCCGGGCACCAGGCGGTGGTAGGAGTTCATCGTCGGGTTGGTGAACGCCAGGACCGCCCCAGCGTGCTTCAGGATGCCGCCGATGTAGTGGCGCGCCATGTCTGACAGCCCACCGTACCCGTTCTCGTCGTAGAACAGCGGCTTGCCGTCCTTCCAGAGCGACTGGTGGACGTGCATGCCGGAGCCGCCGTCGTTGGCGATGGGCTTGGGCATGAAGGTGGCGGACTTGCCGTTCTTGCGGGCGGAGTTCTTGATCACGTACTTGAACGTCTGCAGGTCGTCGGCCGCGTGCAGCAGGGTGTTGAAGCGGTAGTTGATCTCCTGCTGGCCGCCGGAACCCATCTCGTGATGGGCGCGCTCGACCTCGAAACCGACCTGGGCGAGGGTCTCTCCCATCTCGTCGCGCAGGTCCTGCAGGTGGTCGTACGGGGCCGTCGGGAAGTATCCGCCCTTGGTACGCACCTTGTGGCCCAAGTTGCGGGAGCCGTCCGGGTTGAACTCCTTGCCCGAATTCCACCAGCCCTCCACGGAGTCGACCTCGTGGAAGCTCATGTTGTTGGTGGAGTTGTAACGTACCGAATCGAAAATGTAGAACTCGGCCTCGGCGCCGAAGTTGCAGGTATCCGCGAACCCGGTGGATGCGAGGTGCTCCTCCGCCTTGCGCGCGATGTTGCGGGGATCTCGGCTGAAGGGCGCACCAGTGTGCGGATCGTGCACGAAGAACTGCACGTTGAGAGTCTTCGAGGTCCGGAACGGGTCGATGTAGGCGGTCGCCAGATCCGGGAGAAGCTTCATGTCAGAGTTCTCGACGGCGGTATAACCAGAAATCGAGGAACCGTCGAAAGCCAGTCCTTCCTCGATCTGATCCTCATCGAACATCTCGGCGGGAACGGCGAGGTGCTGCTCGATGCCGGGGACGTCGGTGAAGCGGGCGTCTACCCACTTGACCTCGTTGTCCTTGATGAACTTGACTAGCTCTTCAGCATTGGTGAAGTTTAAGGGCACAGTGATCGACTCCTCAGTCGTGCCGACCTGACCGATAAGTTTTGGGTTGGCATCAGGATCGCATGCGACAGGGTCGCATGAGCGGCCAAGCCGGACTTCTGGTGTGTCCTGCATGCGTTCCTCGCATAGGAAAACCAGCGTGCTGACCATCCTATGCAATTTTTGCGATCTAGGTATGAAAAATCCCCCCATAAAGCGGGGGGGGACTTATAAATTCGGGTTGCGACGGACTGCCCGCCGCGGGCAACGGTTAGCTCAACCGCGGGGTATCCCAGAGATCGAGCACGGTGCCGATGTCGTTCTTCGCCGCGTAATCATAGAGGTCAGAGGCCCAGGCGACGTCCTCGACCGGCATGCCACCGATGGAGTACAGGAAGATCTGCTCGTCGTTCTCCCGGCCCTTGGCCTTGCCGGAGGCGATGTCACCGATGTTGACGAGCTTCTCGTCCGAGATCGTGCCCTCTTCCTTCATGTCCCACCAGCGGTTGCCCGGGATGCCGAGAAGATCCTCGTAGGTCACGCCGGGGCCGTTTTCGTGGAACCACTCGGAGTACAGGCCGTCGTAGTCCAGCACCAGGTTGGACTTATCGGAGGCGACATAGTCGTCGTCGAAGCGGGCGGCGGCCGGAGCCAGCACCAGGGCGCCCGGCTTCAGCCACTCGGTCTTGAAGTACGGGAAGTCCTTCGGACCGCCCTTCGACGTCGAGGTGCCGGCGATGAGAATGTCGGAGCCTTCGATGGCCTCCTGCTCGGAGTCGACGACCTGGACGTCGAGATCCGGGAAGGACTCCGCGTACCAGTCGGCGGCGCGCTGGGTGGAGCCCGCGCTGCGCCCCTTGACCTTCACGGTCTTGATCGACGGGCGCTGCGAGATGGACGAGGCCAGGATGGTGCGGCTCATGACGCCGGGGCCGATGATGCCGACGGTCTCCGCGTTCTCGACGGCGAGGTGCTTCACACCGACGGCCGGGACCGCACCGGTGCGGTAGGCCGACAGGGTGTTCGCGGACATGATCGCCAGCGGGGCGCCGGTATCAGCGTCATTGAGGACGAAGACGTGGATGGAGCGCGGCAGCTCGCGGTTACGGTTCTCGGCGTTCGAGCCGTACCACTTCACGCCGGCGCGGCGGAAGCGTCCGCCCAGGTAGGCGGGCATGGCCATGAAGCGACGGTCCGGACCGTCTTCCGGCATGCCTTCGTGCTCGGGCTTTTCCGGGAAGTTGATCTGGGCACCGTGGGAGTTCGCGGATGCGCCCGCCATACGGTAGTCGCCCTCGGCGAGCAGGATCAAGGTTTCTTCCATCACCTCGACACAGCGTCCGGTGTCAGCGACACCGGCCTCGATCATTTCTTCCTCGTTCAGGTACAGGAAATCGATCTTGGGAAGTTCGGGGGCTGTGAAGCTCATGAATCCTTTCCGGTCTCAGTCGCCGCGGACTCGCTCCGCCCGGCAGCCAGTGAAAACCGTTTAATTGGCGTGAAAATATAAGTTGGAGTTTTGTCTCCACCCGCCACGATACGGACAAACGGCCCCATATGCTCGAAATTTCAAACATTCCACACGAAAGGGTGGGTCGTAGCGGTAGCGTCGTACCTGACTTGGCCCACCCTTTTGCTTGTCTGCAGAACTGCGGGGAGCTCACCAGAGGGACTGATGAGACCAGTGAGGCGACCGGCTGGTGAAATCGCGCACTTGTCCGGCAGTACGTTCATAGTGCTCTTACGCCGGTCGAATTCACCAACACTAAAGGAACCCGCAAACAGGCCTCCTTTCGACCTCGCGGGACTCCTTTCCGAGAGGGTGCTTTCGACCAGCGTAAGCGCGGCATGGCGACACAAACCTAGCAAACCACAATGACCCACCAGAGGGACCGATGAGACCAGTGAGGCGACCGGCTGGTGAAATCGCGCGCTTGTCCGACCGTGCGTTCATAGTTCTCTTGCGCTGGTCGAATTCACCAACACTAAAGGAGGTCGCAAACAGGCCTCCTTTCGACCTCGCGGGACTCCTTTCCGAGAGGGTGCTTTCGACCGGACAAGGCCGGGCGAAGCCACGCGGACTTTAAAACGCCTTCAAAAACGCGCCAGTTACCAAGTGGTTTCCCCCTGCGTTCACTCCCAGCTGGGGTGTGCGCCACGGCTGGACCGGCCGAGGCGGACTGTACTTACTTCTTGCCGCGCAACCTCTCCATGGCGGCGTTGAAGTCGAGGTTGTCGAAGTCGATGTCCTCCGCACCCTCCGGCTTCTTAGGCTGCTTGTTGCCGGCCTGCCCAGCCTGGCCCGGCATACCGGGCATACCAGGCATGCCGGGCATCTGCCCGCCATCCATCTGCTCGGCCATCTTCTTCAGCTGATTCATATCCATGCCGGGCATACCGGGCATCTGCGGCATCTGCTGCCTCTGCCGGTTCTTCGGCGCCTTGCGCTTGCCCTTCTTGTTCTTGCGCCCCTTGGGCTTCTTCTTCGTCGCCGAACGCTTGGAACCGCCCATGCCCATCTGGCCGGCCATCTTGGACATCATCTTCTTCGCGTCGAAGAAGCGTTCCACCAGCTGGTTGACGTCCGAGACCTGCACGCCCGAACCGTTGGCGATGCGCTTGCGGCGCGAGGCGTTGAGGATCTTCGGGTTGTCGCGTTCCTCGGGCGTCATGCCGCGGATGATGGCCTGGATGCGGTCGAGCTGCTTCTCGTCGACCATGTCGGCCATCTGGTTCATCTGCTTGCCGCCGGGCAGCATCTTCAGGAGGTTGCCCAGCGGGCCCATCCGCCGGATCATCATGAGCTGATCCAGGAAGTCGGTCAGGGTCAGCTCGCCGCTGCCGAGCTTCGCCGCCGCCTTCTCGGCTTTCTGCTGGTCCATGACCGACTCGGCCTGCTCGATGAGGCTGAGCACGTCACCCATGCCGAGGATACGGCTGGCCATGCGCTCGGGGTGGAAGACGTCGAAGGCGTCGAGCTTCTCACCCGTGGAGGCGTACAGGATCGGCTTGCCGGTGACCTCACGGATCGACAGTGCGGCACCACCGCGGGCGTCGCCGTCGAGCTTCGTGAGCACCACGCCGGTAAAGTCCACGCCCTCGGCGAAGGCCTGGGCGGTGGTCACGGCATCCTGGCCGATCATGGCATCGATGACGAAGAGGACCTCGTCCGGGTCGACGGCGTCGCGGATGTTGCGGGCCTGGGTCATGAGGGTTTCGTCGATGCCCAGGCGGCCGGCGGTATCGATGATGACCACGTCGTGCTGGGTGCGCCGCGCCTCGTTGATGCCGCGCTGCGCGACCTGCACCGGATCCCCGTGGGAGGTTCCCAGCTCGTGGCCGGAGTCATCGAGGGTCGTGCCGGGATCCGGGGCGAAGGTGGGCACCTCGGCACGCTCGCCGACGATCTGCAGCTGCTGGACCGCTCCCGGGCGCTGCAGGTCACAGGCGACGAGCATCGGGGTATGGCCCTGCTTGGCCAGGTGCTTCGCCAGCTTGCCGGCCAGCGTCGTCTTACCGGCGCCCTGCAGGCCGGCGAGCATGATCACGGTCGGCGGGTTCTTCGCCAGCTGCAGCCGCCGGGTCTCCCCGCCGAGGATGCTGATGAGCTCCTCGTTGACGATCTTGACTACCTGCTGGGCCGGGTTCAGCGCGGCGGAGACCTCGGCGCCCCGCGCGCGCTCCTTGATGCGCTTGATGAAGGCACGCACGACCGGTAGCGAGACGTCGGCCTCGAGCAGTGCCAGGCGGATCTCACGGGCGGTGGCGTCGATATCCGCCTCGGTGAGCTTGCCCTTGCCGCGGAGCCCGGTGAGGGCGTTCGTTAGGCGATCGGACAGTGACTCAAACACTCTCGTATCTTCCTCGCGTGGTCGGGGTTAAAAGGAAAAAGTATCTCTCCTACCCTAGCGTGAACCCGCTGCGCTGGTCACATCCCCTTCCCACCGGCGCACGCGCGCGGGCCAGAGGGCGTCGTGGTCAGCCTCGCCGGTACGCACGCGCACGACGTGGTCGACGGGCGTGATCCAGATCTTTCCGTCGCCGGCCTTGCCGGTAAAAGCCCCACGGCACACAGCGTCGACGACGTCGTCGACTTGGTCGGCGGGCACGACGATCTCAATTCGGACCTTGGGCTGGAATCCGGCGGCGTGCAGCGAGCCATAGCCCTGTACCTCGCTGGCGGTCATGCCGTGCACGCCGAGCTGGGTGAGCTCGTCGCGCACCTTGGTCAAGATTTCCGGCTTGATTACTGCGGTGATCAGCTTCATGGTAGACACTCACTTTGCTCAACTATTAGGTGATCTACGTCACCATTAGTCTAGTGCGTGCCCACGGGCGCCGGTAGCGGTTTTAGTCGACGCATTCTTCGGAAAGCAGCTTGGTGTCGTCGAAAATCGGCTCGATCATCGGGGTCCGCCGCAACAGCGCCGCCCGGGCGATGAGGATGGAGCCGAGCGCCGAGGTACCTAGAAGCAGGATGATCGCGCCGACGGCCTTGAGCCCGTCGAGCCACTGCGGATCCTGCATCCAGACCCCGATAATCACGAGGATGATGCCGGAACCACCGGCGGTACCGATTACGGACAGTCGGGTATACACGTCGCGGAACTTCAACACACCGACGGCACAGATGCCGAAGATGATGGCGCCGAGGATGATGAGGATGTCGCCGAGTAACGCGACGATTTCTAAGAAGCTCATCGGATACCTCCCGTCAGTGCGCGCGCCAAAGAGATCGCGGAGATGAATCCGACGAGCGCGGCGACGAGCACGATGTCAAAGATATAGTTCGAGCCATTTTGGAATCCCAGCAGCGCGAGCAGCCCCACCACCGCGACCAGCAACAGGTCGGCGGCGGCCGCGCGGTCGGCGGCCGTCGGGCCGATGAGCATGCGGTAGGCGGCCGGGATACACGTGATTCCCAGGATGATCATTCCTACGATGATGGCCATGTCAGCGGGCTCCTTCGTTGTACCGCGGGAAGAGGGAGACGCCGTTGATCATGCGGTCTTCCATATCCCGGATCTCGTCGAGCAGTTCGGGCTCCGTCTGTGCGTACAGGCCGTGGACGTAGAGCACCCGCACCCCGGAGTCGGTGTCGCGGCCAGCGCCGACGACCAAGGTACCCGGCGTGATGGTGATCAGCGAGGCCAGCAGCACGTATTCCCAGTCGGAGAGGCTGTGGCACTCGTAGCGCCCGATACCGGGGTGCGCGTCGTTACCGGGGGTGACCACGTCGCGCACGATGTCGAAGTTCGATACCCAGAATTCCTTGAAGTACCACAGCCAGAAGGCGATGAAGCGGAAAGGATAGGTCAGGATGTTTTTCATGAGTTCTGCACCGCCTCGACGTAGGTGGAGGTATCCATGAGTCCTTCAGCGGCGGTCTCGGACCAGCCGAGGAGCACCTCGGCCCCCAGGCCGATGGCAATGGTCATGCCCGCCAGGATGACCGACGGGGCAGCCAAAAAGAAGCCGATGCGGCGCTCGTGCGGTGCCTCTTTTTCGACATCGTCGGTCTTTTCGGCGATGGCCACGCTTGCGGCGGTTGCGGCGGCGCCGGTCTCGGCTTCGGCCGCCTTGCGGGCGCGGCGTTCGCGCGCCTCTCGACGGGCCCGCGCCTGCGCACGCTTTTCCTCGTCCTTCTCGTCGCCCCAGAACATGCCGCCCCAGATCTTGAGCATGGACAGCAGAGTGATGATCGAGACCACCACCATGGTGATCAGCGCGAGCACCTCGCTGGCCTCCCACGTGGCAATCATCAGCGACGCCTTAGCCACGAAGCCCGAGAACGGCGGGATGCCGGCCAGCGAGAGCGCGGCGATGAAGAATGCAATGGCGATGATCGGCTCGCGCTTCGCGATGCCAGTAACCCGCCCGATCTGGCCGGAGCCATAGCGGACCTCGACGGCGCCGGTGGACATGAACAGCGAGGCCTTCACCAGCATGTGGTGGACGAGGTAGAAGATGCCGGCGGTCAGCCCCACCTGGGTGAACAGGGCCACACCCATGAGGATGTAGCCGAGCTGGCTGACCATGTGGAACACCAGGATGGACCGCGAGTGGAACTCGCCGACCGCCCCCATGACGCCGAAGAACATCGTGGCGGTGAACAGGGCGACGAAGACCCAGAGGAAGCGGTCGTCGCCGCCGAAGACCACGGCATAAAGGCGGTAAGTGATGTAGACGCCGACCTTGGTGTGCAGGCCGGAGAACAGCGCCGTGATCGCCGGCGAGGTGTAGTTGTAGGTCCGGGTCAGCCAGGTGTGGATCGGCACGACCGAGGCCTTGGTGAGCATGGCCAGCATGACCACGGCCATGGCGATGGCGACGGTATCGTCTTCCGCCGCGACGCCAGCGAGCTCGGCGAGGTTGACCGTGCCGGCGGTGCCGTAGACGAAGCCCACGCCGATCAACAGCACCGTGGAGGCCAGCAGGTTGGCGGAGATGTAGAGGCGCAGGCCGTCGACACGCTTGTCCGGGGCGCGCCGAGCCATCGTCAGGGCGTAGAGCCCGTAGGACGGCAGGAGCATGACCTCGATGAAGACGAAGAAGTTGAAGATATCCGCCGTGAGGATCGCGCCGTAGACACCGGTCATGAGGATCATGACGAGCGGGGCGAAGAAACGCTCCCGGTGCAGGCCGGAGGCCACCGCGAACCAGGCGCAGGTCAGCGCCAGGATCGTGGTGGTTAACAGCATTAAAGCGGAGAACATGTCGAGGACGAACGGGATCGCGATGCCCATCGGCCAGTTGGCGGTGCCGTGGGCGATCACCTCGCCATCGTCGACGCGGAAGATCAGCCCGATGGAGAAACCGAGCATCGCCAGAAGCGATACGAACATCAGCGCCGTCTGGAGCACGTAGGTGCGCCCCAGCAGGATCATCACGCCGGCCATCAACAGTGGGCCGCCCGCGAGGACAGGCAGCAGGGCGCTCAGAGTGTCGTAGCTGAGCATCAGCTGTTCACCTCTTTTCGGTCGGCCTTATCGTCGGCAGGCTTCTCGGAATCCGCGGTGCGGGTGCGGTCATCGGACTTGCCGACGACCGCCGTGACCAGCATGACCACGGAGATCGAGAAGGAAATCACGATCGCGGTGAGTACGAACGCCTGCGGCAACGGGTCCGCGGCGGTGTCGGTGACCTGGTGGGTGCCGAAGGGCTCATCCCTCCAGGCCGTGCCACCGGCGGCCATGAGCACGAGGTTGGCCGCGTGGCTGAGCAGCATGAATCCTAAGACGATGCGCAACATCTCGCGGCGCATCATCAGGTACACGCCGCCGAACATCAGCAGAGCGGCAGACAGAGCGAGAGTCATAGGTCAGTTCCTTTCTGCCGTATCGGTGGCTTCGGTGGCATCGGAGGACTCCTCGGGGTCTTCCGGCACGGTGTCGAAGACGTAGTCGCCGTCCTCGTCGAGCACCGGGCCCGCCTCGCCGGTGTCGGCGCCGGCGTCGCCGTCGAAGTTTTCCCGTTGGCGACGACGCGAACGGTGCAGGTGCTCGCGCGTCTTACCGAGCGTCGGGCGGTGCGGGTGGCCAAGGTGGCTATCCGGGCTGAAGCCGCGCGAGTCGGCTGTGCCGAGCAGGTTGACCGAGGCCACGACCAGGCCGATGACGCCGAGGTAGACGCCCAGGTCGAAGATCAGCGTGGAGGTGATCTCGGTGACGCCCAAGTTGATATCGAAAGGCGCCAGGAAGGAGCCTTCTAAGAAGCCGAACATGCCCGTGACCGCACCGACGGTCACGGCGGCGCAGATCAGCGCACTGTAGGAGACGCCGAGGCGGCCCTCGTCGTCAGACGGCGCCGCGAGGTACATGAGCATCAACCCCGCGCCGGCAACCAGGGCGGCGACGAAGCCACCGCCGGTCTCGTAGTGGCCGCGGAGGAACAGCAGCGCCGACATACCGACGATGATCGGGCCGATGAGATACAGCGAGGTCTTGAGGAAGACCGCGTTCTCGCGCGGCGGGGCGATCGGGGATTCGATGTCCAAATCGGCGTCGTGCGGGCGCGAGAGCGGGCGCGAGGCGACGAGCACCGCAATCACAAGCCCCGCCACCCCGAGCACGGTCAGCTCGCCGAAGGTATCGAGTGCACGGAAGTCCACCAGGATGGTGTTGACGATGTTGGAGCCACCGGTCTCGTTCTCCGCGCTGCGCAGGTAGTACTCGGCGGCGTCCGACTTCTCGCGGCGGCCGGTCAGGGCGACGATGGCGATGAAGGTCGCCAGCGCCATGCCGGCGGCGAGCGCCATGGACAGCGACTCGTTGGAACGCCCCTCGGACTTGAACGCCGAGGGCAGGCGATGCAGCACGAGCACCATCACGACGACGGTGAGCACCTCAACGGTCAGCTGGGTGGTCGCTACGTCGGCGGCGCCGAGGGCGTAGAACCACAGGGTCATCGAGAAGCCCACGATCGAGACGACGATGATGACCGTCAACCGCGAGTTCGCGCGGATGGCGGCGGCGACGCCGACGGCGATCAGGCCGGTCATCACCCAGTCGGAGGTACGCGAGGGGTCGCCGACGATCTCCGGCAGGTCGGTGATCATGAGCATGCCGACGAAAGCGATGAGGACGAGCAGCACCATCGGGGCCGCGAGGTGGCGGCGCATCGAGGTGGTACCCGACAGGCGGGTGATGTAGCCGCCGGCTTCGATAATGCCGGCGCGGATGCTCTCCACCGCGCCCAAGCCGGAGATCGGCGACATCGAGCGCGACAGCAGACCGCGGACGATGTCGAGGCGGCGGACAAACAGGGCGCCAACGACGATGATGAGCGCCGACAAGCCGAGCGCCAGGTTGAAACCGTGCCACAGGGCGAGTCCCGGCTCGTATTCCGCGCCGTTGGCGGCGAGCACGGCGTCGGCCACCGGGTGCTCGAGAATCTGCGGCACCAGGCCCACCACAATGGTGACGCCCGCCAGCAGCAACGGAACCATCCAGAACAGGAAGGGGCCCTCGTGGACCTCCTTCGGTTCGGTGCTGGCCGCGTCGATCTCTTTCCGACGCATGCCGAACACACCCATGATGATGCGGGCGGAGTAGACGAAGGTCATGATCGAGGTGATGACGACCACGCCGGCGAAAATAACGGTGTAGTCGGCGTCCGGGACCGGCAGATCGAGGGTGGCCTCGATGAGCTTCTCCTTGGACACGAAACCAGCCAAGGGTGGGATACCGGCCATGGACGCCGCCGTGATGACGGTGAGTGTTTTGGTGACCGGCAGTTTCATGCGCATCTGCCGCAGCTTGCTGAAGCGCCTCGTACCGGCCTCGTGGTCGACGATGCCGATCAACATAAACAGAGCCGCCTTGAAGGTGGCGTGCGCGATGGTGTGGACGATCGCTGCGGTCAGTGCGCCTTCGAAAGCCAGGCCGATGGTGAATGTGAGAAGGCCGAGCTGGCTCATGGTCGAGTACGCGAGGACCTCCTTGAGGTCGTCGCGCTTGACCGCGGTCATGGCGCCGAACACGGCCGTGACCGCACCGGAGACAATGAGCAGAATCTGCCACCAGAACAGATCGCTGAACAGCGGCGAGTAGCGCAGCATCAGGTAGATGCCGGCCTTAACCATGGCGGCGGCATGCAGATAGGCAGACACCGGCGAGATCGCCGCCATGGAGTCCGGCAGCCAGGCCTGGAAGGGGAACTGCGCGGACTTCGTGAACGCGGCGATGGCCACGAGGATCGCCACGGTTACCAGCATGGCGGGCTGCTCGTCCCACGACTCAGAGGTCAGCACCTCGGAGAGCCGAGTGGTGCCGGTGGTCACGATCATGATGACCGTGGCGGTGAGCAGCAGCAAGCCACCGAACACGGTGACCAAAAGGGTGCGCACCGCTGGGGCACGTCCGCCGAAGCCGCCGGTCATGGCGATGAGGAAGAACGAGCACAGGGTGGTCAGTTCCCAGGCGACATAGAAAACGATGAGGTCATCTGTCAGTACCAGAAGCGTCATCGCGGCGGCGAAGCCGGTGATGAAGAACCAGAAACCCACGTTGTGACCCGGCGAAAGGTACCGAGTCGAATACATTACCACACCAGCGCCAATGATGAGCACCAGCATGAGGAAGACCAAGGACAGACCGTCGAAGCGGAACGCCAAGTCCACCCCGAGGGTGGGCATCCACTGGTGGGTCTCTGTGTACGGTCCGCTTCCCCCGGTGGTCGACTGATAGGTACGCGCCGCGATCACGGCGCTGACGATCAGCGGAATGGCGAGCACCCATCCAGCGTTTCGTCCCAATAGTCGATCCAGCAGGGGCGCCGCGGCCACTGTGAGGGCGAGGATCGCCACTATCAGGGCTAGCATTTGTTCGACGCTCTCCTGGAAGGTCTCGATGGGGCAGTTTGACTCATCGGGACTAGATACCTACGAAGCGCTCGCCGGCATCGCGGAGTAGAGCGCACCCCGCGACACGGGCGCAGAACTCCGGAAGCATCCAACCCGGAAATGAATGTCTCACCTGATCGTCACAGCGCGGCGATGATTCGCAGGATCTCGCAGGCACGCCGATTGCGAACGGCAGGATCCCCTCAAAGATTACACAGTAACCTCTTGAAAGCTAATGTAAGCCCCTCTCCTCACCGCGGGCGTACGGCATCCCTCCAGCAAAGCGCTCGTGGACGCGGGAAAGAATGAGAATTATCACACCCGCACTACGAGCAGCGGGCAGCCCGCGTGGGCGAAGAGTAGCGTAGGTTGCGAAATTCACTCTTTACTCTGGGGTCCTGCACGCTTGGATGAAGAAGGAATTGCTGGACCGCCACCCTAGGCTACCGGCCTAGATGAAGAAACGAAACACCATCTCCGTGGCTACGCCGCCGCATAGTACGGAGCAGGTTGTTACGCACGTGCGTAATCGGAAATCAATGGATCCCGGGAACTCATAGGCACGCGGGACGCACTGTCACCTGCGCCGTGCGGCGAACACTGATGCCGCCGCGTTTGGGGGGGGTGCTGAGAGCCGAGGAGTCTGCTGCGCCGCCGAGGCTGGGACGTGACGGCCAAAGCCGGATGGCTTTTACCAACTACCCGAAAAAGTCGCTACCGTCATGCCGGAGAAGCTCTACCAACAAACCGCATCTGACACTTATGCCGCCGCATCGTGAGAAGCGGGTTTTTACGCACGTGCGTAAAAACCTTTGTCGGTTGACTTGGCTGGCGCTTGCGGGCGTCCCCGCTACCGGGTGCGCCGTGCGGCGAGCACTGGTGCCGCCGCACTCAAGGACTGCCCTCCCGTGATCTTCGACTCCTGCGACCTCAGCAAAGCGACTAAGCTACGGCCAATCAGCTGTCTGAATGACTCCTCGCTCCTAGTCGAGGACATAAGAACCGTTGAGCTCGCACACGCTGTAGTATTCCTGCAGCGCGTCGAAAAGTCCTGCGGACGCCCCATCAGCTTCCAAGATTTCTCCAGAGTAGCACGTGAACGCTTTACTCACGCCGTTCCTTCCATGGGGGCCATACGATTCCCAGCTAGTGCCGTTCCACCGAAGCAAAGCGAAGTGACTTGAATATGGTTGCGCGACGAAGTGCCACTGGCCGTCGCAATAAAGGCTCAATTCGTGGCTTCCGTCTTGAGGAAACGCATCCAAAGCGCAGCTTCCTAGTGACTCCGCTGTCTCTTCTTCGACAGTTTCAGATACGTCCTCAGTCGTTTCTACTTCTTCGCTCTCGACCTGCTCTGCGGTGGTTTCTTCCTCGGCGGGTGGCGCGGAGGTTTCGGTTTCGGATGGTGTGACCCCCGCTGCTACAGGGTCGGGATCGCCACCGTTTTCGCGAAGGGAACTCCATGCCCACACACCAACGGCGGCTACCGCCAGCACGACGGCGGTGACGACGAGTACGACTGTCCATCCCGAGGTCTGTTTTCTTGGCGGCGCTGACTGCGTCGAGCCTGCCCAGTCATAGCTGCCGTGCGCGTCTCCGGCACTGGGCTGCTCGTTCGACCACTGGGAGTCATTCGACCCTACCATGTCAACACCGCCTCGCTGCTGTGATCAGACGCATCGTCTTGTGCGCTCTAGACCATAATGTATTCCGACCGCATTGTCTTAGGTTCAACTAGTGAACGTTGGATAGTTTTCTCAGGCGATGCTCCCCTGAGTTTAGTTCCCCAGCAGCGCGTCGACGAATCCTTCCACCTCGAATGGCGCGAGGTGATCGGCACCCTCACCAAGGCCGACGAGCTTGACCGGAACGCCGAGCTCCTCCTGGACCTTGAAGACGATGCCGCCCTTGGCGGTGCCATCCAGCTTGGTCAACACCACGCCGGTGATGTCGACGACCTCAGAGAACACCCGCGCCTGCATCAGGCCGTTTTGCCCGACGGTGGCGTCGATGACGAGGAGCACCTCGTCGACATGCGATTTCTTCTCGACGACGCGCTTCACCTTGCCCAGCTGATCCATAAGCCCGTGAGAGGTGTGCAGGCGGCCGGCGGTGTCGATGAGCACCACTTCGGCCTGCTCCTCCACACCGCGGGCGACGGCGTCGTAGGCGACCGACGCGGGATCGGCGCCCTCGGCGCCGCGGATGGTGGTCGCCCCGACGCGGCGACCCCAGGTCTCCAGCTGGTCGGCGGCCGCGGCGCGGAAGGTATCGGCGGCGCCGAGCAGCACCTTGTGCCCCATCGCGACGAGCACGCGGGCGAGCTTGCCCGTCGTCGTGGTCTTGCCCGTGCCGTTAACGCCGACGACGAGCACGACGGCCGGCTTCCCGTCGACCGGCATCGCCTTGACCGAGCGGTCGAGCTCCGGCCGGCCGGCCTCGATGAGGGTTTCGCGCAGCATCTCGCGGGCTTCCTTTTCGGAGCTGACGCCGCGCTCGGCGATCTTCGTGCGCAGATTCTCGGTGACCTTGGCGGTCAGCTCTGCGCCGAGATCAGCCATGATGAGGGTGTCCTCGATCTCCTCCCAGGCGTCTTCGTCGAGGTCACCAGCGGTAAGGATGCCGAGCAGCCCCTGGCCGATCGCGTTCTGCGAACGCGACAGCTGCCCACGCAAACGCCCGATGCGGCCGGTGGCCGGGGCGATGTCGTCGAGCGGCTCGGGCGGCGGAGCAGGCTCGCCTTCCGGCACGGGGGTCTGCTCGACGGCCTCGTCGACCCCCTCGGCGGTGGCCTGCGCGGCGGTCGCGGCCTCCTCGGCCTCGGCGCGATCCACCTCCGCCTCCGGCTTCACCTCCGGTTCCGGTTCCACCTCCGCCTCAGGCTCGGGCTCCGCCTCAGCGTGCTCGGTGGTCAGCTCGGAGCCCTCGCTGACGGGGCCTTCGGCGATGTGCTTCTCGACGACCGGCTCCTCACTCGTCGCCGCCGGCTCGTCGCGCTGTGCCGGCTGGGGCTGGCGCCGCTCGTCGGCCTCACTCTTGATGGCGGAGGCGAAGTTGAATCCCCCGGCGGCCTGGTAGTTTCCGGACTTTTCCTGCTGGGTCAGCTCGCGCGGTTCCTCCTGCTTTGCGAAGCTGACCGCCTTGTCCTTCTTACGCTTGCCGCCGACGACGATGATGCCGATGATGATCAGCACGACCACGGCGGCGGCAATAATTATCCAGAGCAGAGTTTGATCCATGCCCCTATAGTGTCACCTCCGGAAGGTTTTCACACCCCCGCGCCCGGTGCTTGGCCCTCCGGGTTCATGCGCTGGGACAGCACGCGGGTGATCCCGTCGCCGCGCATGGTCACACCGTAGAGGACGTTGGCGACGTCCATCGTCGGTTTCTGGTGGGTGATGACGATCAGCTGCGAGTCCTTGCGGAGCTCTTCGAAGAGGGCGATCAGGCGGCGGAGGTTGACGTCGTCAAGCGCGGCTTCCACCTCGTCCATCACGTAGAACGGGCTGGGCCGCGCCCGGAAGATGGCCACCAGCAAAGCGAGCGCGGTGAGGGATTTCTCGCCGCCGGAAAGCAGCGATAAGCGCTTGACTTTCTTGCCCGGCGGGCGGGCTTCGACCTCGATGCCGGTGGTGAGCATGTCCTCGGGCTCGGTGAGCACGAGCCGGCCTTCGCCGCCCGGAAACAGGGTGTCGAAGACCTTGGGGAATTCCTTTTCGACATCCGCCCAGGCGTCGGTAAAAAGCTGCAGGATCTGCGCGTCCACGTCCTCGATGACTTGGGTGAGATCGCGGCGGGCGCGGAGGACGTCGTCCAACTGGGTGGCCAGGAAGTCGTAGCGCTCCTCCTGCGCGCGGTACTCCTCGAGCGCCAGCGGGTTGACCTTACCGAGTGAGCGCAGGTCCTTCTCCGCCTGCTTCTGGCGGGCTTTTTCGGCGGCGCGGTCGAAGTCCTCACCGGGGGTGTAGTCGCGCAGGAGGTCGCTGATCGGCACGCCGAGCTGTTCGACGATCTTGCCCTCCGCCTCATCGACGCGCACCTGCGCCTGCGAGCGCGCGATCTCGGCGGAGTGCGCGTTCTCGGTGAGCTGGTCTACCTGCCGGCGCGCCGCCTGCACCTCGCTGCGCAGCCGGCTGACCTGCTGGTTGACCTCGCCCCGCTGGCGGGTCAGCTCGTCGCGCTGGTCGGTGGCACGCGAGAGGGCGTCGTCGGTACGCGCGGCGACATCCCGGGCGTGCTTGGCGACGGCCCCCGCCAGCTCCCCGGCCAACCGCCGCTTGGTCATCGCGCGCTCGTGGCGGGCTTTGGCCTCGCGCTCGTGTTCCGCTTGGCGACGCAACGCATCCCCTCGCCCCGCCTTCTGCCCGGCACGCTCGGTCGCCTGGCGGGCGGCGAGCTGCGCTTCGACCTCCATCGCCTTGATCTGGTTGAGAGCTTCGGCGGCGCGGTCGCGCTGCTCGGTGGAGGCTTCCTCGGGTTCGTCGTCGGCCTGCACGCGGGCGAGCCGGTCGCGGGTCTCCGCCAAGGAATCGCGCAGCTGCGCGAGGCTGGCTTCGGCGTCGGTGGCGCGTGCCGACGAGCGTTCGTGCTCCTTGCGGTTGGCCTCGTACTGTTTCTGCAGCCGCTTATGGTCGCGCTGCCAGGACTCGGCGACGGCGTCGTGTTCGCGCAGCGCCGCGGTCGCCGACGCCGCCGCCACGCGGGCTTCCTCCGCGGCGGTGCGCGCGCCTTCGAGGGTGCCGGCGAGTTCGTCGAGTCGGGCTTTGGCCTCCTCGAGCTCCGCGGTGGCCTGCTCGATCTGGGCGGAGGTCTCCACGCTCGAGGTAGAACCGGTACCGGCCTGGATCCAGCCTTCGCCGACAACGACGCCTTCCGCCGTCACCGCCCGCAGGCGCGGGTCTTGGTCGATGACGGCGAAGGCGGTATCCAGATCCGGAGCCACGACCACGTCCGCGAGCAGGCGGTTGATGGGGACGGCGAGGGAGTCGTCGATATGCACGCTATCCAGCAGCCAGTGGGTGCCGGCCGGCAGGTCGGCGTCCATGCGCCAGCTCTCCCCGACGAGCGAGTCGTCGATCACCACGGTGCGGGAGGCTTCGGCCAGCGTCGCGACGACCCCCTTCGTCGTCGACCCGCTCAGCGCCTCCGCGTGTGCACCCAGGGCCGCCGAGAGCGCGCGGGCGAGCGAGACGTCGGTGAGGCGGATGCGGTCGCTGACGGGGGCGAAGGTGTCGTCGAGAAGCTCCGAGGCCTGCAGACGCGGCGCGGATTCCTGGAGCGTGTCGATGCGCGCGCTCAGGCTATAGACGCTGCGTTCGCGCTGGCGCTGCTCGTCGCGCAGCTGGTCGAGACGCTTGTCCGCGGCTTGGGCTTCGGCGCTGGCGCGCACGTGGGCCTCGTGTAGCGGCTCACGCTGGGCGGCGAGATCGCGGATCGTCTGGGCGGCGTCGGCGACCTCCTTATCGGCCGCGCGGACGCGCTCGCGGGTCTCGGCGGCGGTGGCGCTGGCGCGCTCGATCTCCTGCTCGGCAGACGTGATCTGGCCGGTCAGCGACTCCTCCTGGGCCAGCAGGCGCACTACCCCTTCACGACGATCCGCAATCGCCCGCACCTGCGCCATGTGCTCGGCGTCGGCGGCGTCGAAGATCTCCTGCTTCTCGGCGACCTGCTCGCGAAGGTCCTCGAGTTTCTCGGCGGCGATCTCGGCTTCCTCGACGAGTTCGGCGTGCTCTTCGTCGGCACGCTGCGCCTGGGCCTCGAGGTCGTCCGGGTCAGGGCCGCGGTAGGCGGTCACAGTACCGGCGTTGTCCGCGCGTTCCTGAGCGATGCGCGTGGTGGCGGAGAGGCGTTCGGCGAGCGTCGATAAGCGAAACCACAGCTGCTGCGCCTCCTCCGCGGCCGGGGTGAGCTCCTCGAGGCGCTGCTCGGCGACCTGTTGATGGGCGGTGGCCTCGTCGAGACGCTCGCTGGCGGTCTCAACCTGGGCGTGCAGTTCCTCAGCGCGGGCGGTGTTCTTCTCGAGCTCCGCACGCAGCGTGACCACCCGATCCCCGGCGAGCTTCAGGCGCGCATCGCGCAGATCTGCCTGCACGGTCGCGGCCCGCTGGGCGGTCTCCGCCTGCCGCGCCAAAGGCTTCAGCTGCTTGCCGAGCTCATCCGTCAAATCCTGCAGCCGATCCAGGTTCGCCTGCATGCCCTGCAGCTTGCGCTGGGCCTTCTCCTTGCGACGCCGGTGCTTGAGCACACCCGCCGCTTCCTCGATATAGGCGCGGCGCTCCTCGGGACGGGAGGCGAGGATGTCGCCGAGCTTGTTCTGCCCGACCACGATGTGCATCTCACGCCCGATACCCGAATCGCTGAGCAGCTCCTGGATGTCCATGAGCCGCGCCTTGGCGCCGTTGATCTCGTACTCGCTGGCGCCGTCGCGGAACATGCGCCGCGTGATGGAGACCTCGGAGTACTCGATCGGCAGCTTGCCGTCGGTGTTGTCGATGGTGAGGGTAACCTCGGCGCGGCCCAGCGGCTTGCGATCGCCCGCGCCCGCAAAGATGACGTCCTGCATCTTGCCGCCGCGCAGGTTCTTCGCGCCCTGCTCCCCCATCACCCAGGTCAGGGCGTCGACCACGTTGGACTTGCCGGAACCGTTCGGCCCCACGACCGCACAGATTCCGGGTTCGAACTTCATGGTGGTCGCGGACGCGAACGACTTGAAGCCTCGAAGCGTCAGCGATTTCAGGTGCACGATGAATCAGACTAGCAACTAGCGAACGCGGCTTAGCGCTCGATGAAGCCTTCTTCGCCGCGCGGCGCGGAGTACTGCTCGACGACTGTCTCCACGCTGCCCGGTCGCCGCGTCGTCGACGGCTGTTCCCGCAGCAGCTCCAGAAGCTTATCGACGTCCCCGCGCTCCCCCTCCGCCACCACCTGGACACGGCCGTCGCGCAGGTTGGTGGCGTGTCCTCTCAACCCCAGCTCGAGAGCCCGGGAGCGGGTCCACCAGCGAAAGCCCACCCCTTGAACATGACCGTGGACGAAGGCGGTCATGCGCGTGTGCTCTCCGGTCACTGGGGCTTCCTTTCGTTGGGGCTTTCGTTGCTTGGGGTTCCAGGCTAGCGGGTGGGTTGTTTTGCGGGAATTCGGCTCCTACATAATCGAAAAGGCAACAACTCTTACCCCTGGCCTCTGACACCTAAATATGGCCACTCCTATTAACCTCGAGCACCCTTGCAGACGGCATGGTTTTTGCAAGCATATGGTGGCTATTTAACCAAGCTCGAAACGCTAACCCGAATCTTGTTGCTAACGCGTTAACGCTTAGCATTCCCGGACTCTGGCGTATTCCTCAATAGTGTTTATCCTCTTTCGGTCCACTCATTTTTCCGCGGTCAATATGACGCTTCCAAAAGGAGCATTCTCTGCGTTGGTCTTCATTGGGATAATGTCTTTTTCCTAATCAACCCCCCAACTTATGGCAACAGACTTAAAAGTTTGCGCTATTGCCTATTATTAGGAGCTATTTTACTCTCAAGCCTTTACTTGAGCATGTCCCTAGACCCCTCGGACGCAATTATTCTCACACCACTCGGGGTTTCAACTTGGCTGGCGGGCGCACTCAACTTCAGCGGCCGCTTCATGCCCCCTCATCGCGGTCATGTCTATTTTCGTTTTAACCGGATACATTGGCACCAGATTCACCGATGGCTTTGTTACAAGAAATAACGCTTGGATCCTTTTAATGCTACTAGCGTTTTTACTATTTATCGGTTTTACTACCGGCAGAGCTATCGTCCGTGTAGAAAACTCAAAAGCGTTTCAAGAGATTTAATACTCCAGATATTTTCGGACACGTGGTTTAGAATCTAGTGCGTCACTGTCCCAGTGGTAAGGATAGGTTTTCAATGACTGTTCCGACCCGCGAGAGCCGCAGCCCTCTCATCGCTTTCCTGCTCGCGCTTCTCACCCTTGTCATCGCCATCGTGCTCTACATCCGCAACGGCTTTGGCATTGACTCGGCCGTTTTCGGAGTCGCAACGCTCATTCTCTTATTCGCCGGGTTCAGCCGATTCCACAAAAACCGCGATGCCTGACACTGACCAACCGCTGCTAGAAGTTACTTCTTTTCAGGCCTGGTATGACCCTGAGAACCCCATCATGCGCGGGAATAGGTTCGCAATTCCGATCGGAAAAGTGGTTGGCCTGCTCGGCGGCAACGGCGCTGGGAATCCCACCTTCATCCGAGGGCTAACGGGGCTTCTGCCCGGTTGGTCGTCGGAAGACTTCCGGACTCGAGGAAGGAAAAGCTCTCCTGGCGACAAGGACTTCAAAGCCACTCGGTACGCCGTGTTCGCAGAAGAGCACAGTTTTCCCCCAGTGGACGTTCGAGGATCTGCTGAAGTATCTCCACACCGTCTACCGACGTGACATAGACGATGATGCGGTCCACTCCCTCATCGACGGCTTTTCATTCGCATCCCATGTGGAGACGAAACTATCCGACCTATCGAGCGAAAACAACAAGAAGGCCCGTTTGATATGCGCATTTGCCCTCAGCGCGCCCCTGTTGATTCTGGATGAACCGGTTGATTTTCTTGACTTCACCGGCACCGAGTTCCTCTACGACTCGATCCTCTCCTACGCCGATCAAGATCACTCAGTTTTTATGAGCTCGCACATCGCTGAATCCTTCGTGCGCTGCTGCGACAGCATGTACGTCCTCCAAAACGGTGAGTTGTCCAGGCAGCGGCAAGTCCCGAACCGCGCAGAGGACATTGTTCATCTTCTCGAACAAGGTCCGGCCACATGACTCAGGATCTGGCGCTAGCCTGTCGAGCCATCATTGCTCAATTCGTACGCCCCAACGTGTTCGTGACTGGCGTTGTCCTGAGCATTGTCGTCGTGCTGATCGCGGACCTAGTTCCTCCCTTGGATCTCCGAGTTCTCGGCCTCAGCTCTGGTGTGGCCGCAATATTGTTCTGCCGTACTCTTTTCCAAGGTTGGCTGCGAGATAACCAACTGCGTGAACTACTCATTTTCCCCTTTTCGGAGAAAACCCTCGCGCTGGCATCGATACTCATTGGTCTTGTCGTTTACCTAGTCGAAGGTCTACTTCCGCTAGGAGTGTTCTTTTCCCAGGCCGGTTACGGTTCCGCTCAGAGCTACATCTCGCTCCTCATTTTCTCTCTTTTCTCGTCGCTGGCTGTACTGGCGATCTCCACCATCGATGGCCGATTCAGCCTCCTGGCTGCTTATCTTTTCGGGTTCACCCTTGCGCTTGTGGCAGGTTATTGCTCAGTGTTCCTCGCCACACTGTTAGCTGTAACCGGTATCGCCATTGCCTTCGTCTTTGGGTTACACCTTCCGGTAGTCCGTACGTCAGTGCGCAGGAGATCGCTGAAGCTGCTGCGCTCCAATTACTTCGCTACCAGCGCTCTCCATGATTCACGCGTCTGGTCAAGTCTGATACTTATTTCTGCTTTCGCGGGATTGTTGAGCTGGGCCATTGCTAAGGAAGGGGTCTCACCCCTTATTTTCATCGCATTAACGGTAGTGAATACGGCTCAAACGACAGTACTGAGCCGCAACCCACAAACCCGGGAACACATTGTTCTAGTCGGGGATGCACGGCGAAGCGGACTGATGTCAGCTGAGGTCAACCTCGCCATCTTTGCTGTGGGTTCTTTAGCGCCATTAAGTGTTGGACTCTATTTCGAAACTCTCAATTGGTGGCACATTATTGTTGGCTTCGTACTGTGTGCCATAGCGGCGTGTGGCTCCGCGTGGCTCGAGTTCAAATACCCCCCTTAAGGGTACGAAATCCGAGCGCAACGCATTACGTCATCCACGGAAATACGCGATGCCGTTGGTTGTCGGCGTTATTGCGACGCTCGTCACGCTTTCGGAAGGCGGCTATTAACGGTGATCAGCGGTGCCCCGCTCGGCGAGGTCGAGAGACTCCTCCTTTGGCCCTGAATTCGACGAGGTTGCGTCCGTTAGCGTGGTGTATCTGTAGCCCGCGGTAAGTCTTGTGCCGGTGTGCATGAAGGCGACCATCGCGGGTACCTTTCGAATCAACTTCTACCTATCCTCGAAAGGAAGTACCCTGCGATGGCCGCTGACCCTCATCATATCGATCCGACCGCGTATCTCGAAGAGCTACTGACTCAAGCGTCCCCAGATTTGATGCGCCAAATGCTCTCGGACTTCATCAACCAAATCCTCTCGGCTCAGGCCGACAGCGTCTGCGGTGCTGACTACGCCACTGTTTCTCCGCAGCGCACCAACACCCGCAATGGCTACCGTCACCGCCAACTCGACACCCGTGTCGGCTCCATTGACGTCGCTATCCCAAAACTACGCACCGGGAGCTTCTTTCCTGATTGGCTTGTGGAACGACGCAGCAGAACCGAACGGGCCCTGACCACAGTGAT
Organism: Corynebacterium yudongzhengii; assembly: GCF_003065405.1. Taxonomy (NCBI): domain Bacteria; kingdom Bacillati; phylum Actinomycetota; class Actinomycetes; order Mycobacteriales; family Corynebacteriaceae; genus Corynebacterium; species Corynebacterium yudongzhengii. The sequence goes on along the minus strand of NZ_CP026947.1, from coordinate 883,720 downwards.
CGCCACCTGCTACTTAAAGGGTGTCTCCACCCGCAGGATGAACGACCTGGTCGCAACACTGGGGATCACCAACCTGTCGAAGTCCCAGGTCTCTGACATGGCCAAAGAACTCGACATCATGGTCGAGGAGTTTCGAACCCGCCCGCTTGATCAGGGCCCGTACTACTACCTGTCCTGTGATGCGGTGACCATGAAAGTTCGTGAAGGCGGACGGGTAGTCACGACCAGCGTGCTTATTGCCACCGGTGTCAATAACGACGGCTACCGGGAGCTTTTGGGCATGCAAGTAGCAACATCAGAGTCCGTGGAATCTTGGACCGGGTTCTTCCAGGACTTAAAAGCCCGCGGACTTGGTGAAGTCTACCTCGTCACTAGTGATGCCCACCTGGGTATCCAGGCCGCTGTCGGCCAAGTTCTTCCTACTGCCGGTTGGCAGCGGTGCCGAACGCATTTTGCCAAGAACCTTTCCTCGAAAGTTTCCAAGCGCGGGTGGACGACGTTGTCGGGGATGTTTCATTCCATTTTTCAGCAAGCCGACGCCAGGTCCACGTGGGACCAAGCCCGGGAAGTAGTAGAGTTCTGTCACCAGCGTTTCCCAGAAGTAGCCGGATACGTGGAAGAGTCGTTGGATGAGATCTTAGCGTTCACGAACACGCCGAAAGCTGTGTGGACGAAGGTGTGGTCGAATAACCCGACGGAACGACTCAACCGGGAAATCCGCCGGCGTACTGACGTTGTCGGCATCTTCCCCAATCGGGCCGCGGTAGTACGACTCGTCGGGGCAGTGCTCGCCGAGCAGCATGATGATTGGATTCAACAAAAGCGCTACATGTCACTGGCAAGCCTGGAACAAACCCGAAAGCTTATCGTCGCCAACACCGTCGACGCGAGCAACACCGTCACGACCGAGGGAGCGGCCTAATGCACAGCAACCCAGCCCGCGCCGGTCCCCGACACCCCCTCCACTAGATTCCAATGATTCAGGAAGGACAGATACACCACTCCCGCGGACTTGACCGTCGACGAGCGCTGTCACTCTATGCAAATGAGGGTATTCAACCCCAGTCGCGGTCCGTTTCGTGGAGCCTCCGTGGCACTCGAACACTAATACTTAAAGGAGGAATCTTGAAGGACGCCCAAATCGGCTATTTCCGCCAGGCAAATGTTTAAAGGGCGCGCCCCTTAAGCTCCTTCCTTTAAGCTTTTGTACAGCACAGACGTTGACACGGTACGAAAACCAGCCCACTGTGGGCGGAGCGCCCTGAATTCCATACAGCACAACCCCTATCGCACGCCCGGTCGAAAGCACCCCTATATAAAGGAGTCCCACGCGGTCGAAAGCAGGACTCCTTTAGGGCCCCTCCTTTCGTCCAGCGCTATCGCGTTATAGCCAGGAAGGCGCCAGCAGACCGCGCGAGCTTGCCAGAGACGCTGGTGGGGCGGATGAGCCTGGCGCGGCCAAGCGTCAGGCCGCCACCCTCGCATCTCCGGCCGGGCGCCCGTGTTGCGCTACCGCTGGATGAGTTCACCCTCCCAGAAACGGAGCCTCGCCGGTCAGAGTGCGCACCAACCAGCACCCCCAAACCCTAAGCCTGAGCAATCACCGAGTTGAGGAACTTCTCCTCCACGCCGAGGCCGTCGGTGATGGCCTCGATGTCGTCAGTGAGTTCGGCACAGAGCTTCTCGATCGCCTGCGCGATCCCGCGCGAGCGCGGGCCGTCGTAGACGGAGCGCTCCAGGTACCAGGTGGCGTTGTCGTGGATGGTCGATAAGGCGTAGAGGTCGCAGAGCTTGATCAAGACCTCGCGGGCATGACCTTCTTCGGTTTCGCTGATGCCCTCGATGAAGGCCTCGAGGATGACGCGGTCCATGTGGGCTGCAGCGGCGTCGGCCATGTGGTTCTGGCACTGGTTCATGGCCTCGAACTGCTCGGACTTGTCCAGCTTGAGTACCTCGCGCATGCGCATGCCGAGGGCTTCGATGATGCGCTTTTCGCGGTATTCGAGAAGCTCGACGTGCCAGCCGCGGGCGAGGATCTTCTCCTCGCTCGACTTCCGCGAGGCGATGGAGACCAGCCGGTCGATGGTGGCTTTGGCGGTGGTGCGCTCTAGAAGGCGGTTGCTCACCAGCGCGGCGGAGCGGCGCACGGTCTCCAACATGTCGAGGTTCGACCACGAGGCCTGGAAGCCGGAGAGCAGACCGCGGGCGACCAGCTGGCTGAGCACCGTGTTGTCGCCTTCGAAGGTGGCGAAGACGTCGGCGTCGGCAGTTAAAGTGGTCAGGCCGTTTTCTGCCATGTAGCCGTAGCCGCCGCAGGCCTCGCGGCACATCTGCAAAGTGTCGTTCGCCCAGCGGGTCTGGGCGGCTTTAAGCCCGGCGGCGTGCGTGCCCAGTTCGCGCTGGGCGGTCTCGTCGCCTTCGCCGTCGGCCACGGCCTGGAAGCTTTTCATCAGCTCGTTCTGGGCGAAGCCGAAGGCGTAGGCGCGGGCGAGCTCGGGGACGAGTTTGCGCTGGTGGAGCTGGTAGCGCATGATATGCACGGGCTCGCCAGTCGGGGTGGTGAACTGGGTGCGCTTGAGGGCGTGGCGCACCGCGATGGTCAGCCCGCGGCGGGTGGCCGAGGCCCCGGCACCGCCGACGGAGATGCGCCCGCGGACGAGGGTGGACAGCATCGTCGAGAAGCGCTTGCCGCGGCGCTCGATCGGCGAGGAGTACGTGCCGTCCGCGCTGACGTGGCCGTAGCGATCCAGCAGGTTTTCGCGCGGTACGCGCACGTGGTGGAAGGCGATGGTGCCGTTGTCGACGCCGAGCAGCCCGCCCTTGTGGCCATGGTCGCCGAGCTCGATGCCCTCGAGGGCGTTGCCCTCATCGTCGCGGATGGGTACGACGATGCAGTGCACGCCGTGATCGGTGCCGTCGACAATTAACTTGCCGAAGACCGCCGCCATGTGCCCGTCTTTCGCCGCGTTGCCGATGTAGGCCTTGCGGGCATCGTCGGTGGGCGTGTGGACCTCGAATTCCTCGGTCTCCGGCAGGTAGGTGATGGTGGTCTCGAGGCTTTGCACGTCGGAGCCGCGCCCGAGCTCGGTCATGCCGTAGCAGCCTAGGATATCGAGGTTCATCACCCCGGGCAGCCAGCGGCGGCGCTGCTCGTCGTTGCCCAGGTTCAAAATCGCCCCGCCGAACAGGCCGGACTGGACGCCGGATTTGATGGTCAGCGACAGATCCCCCGTCCCGAGAACCTCGAAGGCCGCGATCGAGTGCGCGAAGCTCTCGGTGCCACCGAACTCCTCTGGCATGCCGACGGTGTTGTAGCCCGTCTCGGTCAGCCGGCGCAGGCTGTTGGTGGTCCATTCGCGGGCAGTGTCGATGTCTTGGCCGACGGGGCGAACCATCGTCTCGGCGTCGAGGCGCTCGCGCAGACCTTGTTTGAACTCGTGGAACTCTCCGTCGAGGGCGGCACGCAGGCCGGCGGCCAGGGCGGCGCGATCGCGGGGTGCGGCGGGAGTGGGGTTAATGGTGGTGGTCATGGCGAGACTCCTTGGGCTGTTCTAGGTGGGTGGCAGTGTGAGGCCGGGTTGGAAAAGTTCGTGGAGTTGGGCGACGACCTCAGCTTTGGATCGGCGGCGGTCGTTGGCCACCCAGCGATCGGCGGCGGCCCAGATCGCGCCCACGATGGCTTGGGCGAAGACCTCGGCGCGGTCGTCGTAGCCGATCCGGCGCAGGTAGGCAGCCAGCTGGATGCCGATGCGCGAGGTCACGTGCACCACGGGATCGGTGATGTCCGTGTCGGAGGTGGGCCCGGGCCCGGCGCTGACGAACTCGTAGATTTCCGGGTCGCGCTCGACGAGGGTGAGGTAGGCATCGGCGAGCTTGGCGACGATCTCGTCGCCCGCTAAGTTCGTCGTCTCATCCAGGCTCAGGCGGTGAATGATGAAGTCCACGGTGCGGTCGGTCAGCGCCGACCACAGTCCGGCGCGGTCCCCGAAGTGCCGGTAGTAGACGGTTTTCGAGGTGCCGGCTTCCTCCGCGATCTCCCCCATGCCGACGTGGGCGCCCTTCTTGCGGATCGCCCGCAGCGCCGCCCGGGACAGCTCCTTCTTGCGCTGTCGGCGGTGCTCGTCCCAGCGGGTGGTGCGTCCGTCGACGGGACGGTCGGTGGAGTGGATCGTCTTCATGGAACTGAGAGTATCAGAAACTCCGGGTATCGTGTAGTCTAGGTCACACACAGACCGAGGAAGTGAGTTCTACCATGACCCCATCCTTAAGAAACGTCGTCGTCGTCGGCGGCAACCGCACCCCCTTCGCCCGCGCGGGCACCGCCTATGCCGACACCACCGCCCAAGACCTGCTCACCGCCGCACTCAACGGGCTCATCGCCCGCCACGGCCTCTCCGGAGAAAAGATCGACGAAGTCGCCGCCGGCGCGGTACTCAAACACCCCCGCAACTACAACCTCACCCGCGAATCAGTACTGGGCACCGGGCTCGACCCGCACACGCCCGCCGTCGATCTCCAGCAGGCGTGCGCCACCAGCCTGGAGACCTTCATCTACACCGCCAACAAGATCCGCCTCGGCCAGGCGAAGATCGCCATCGCCGGCGGCGTGGAATCCACCTCGACGGCCCCGATCACCGTCTCCGACCGGCTCAACACGATCCTCAACACCGCCGCCCGCGCGAAGACGCTGGGCGCCCGCCTCAAGGCTTTTCGCTCGCTGCGCCCGAAGGATCTGGCGCCGAACCCGCCCGGAGTCGGCGAGCCGCGCACCGGCAAATCGATGGGCCAATCGCAGGCGCTGACCACAGCCGCCCACGAGATCAGCCGCGAAGACCAGGACCGCATCGCCTATGAAAGCCACCGGCGCCTGGCACTCGCGTGGGAGGAGGGCTTCTTCGACGACCTCGTCACCCCCTACCGCGGCCTGGAGCGCGACAACATTTTGCGGACGGACACGAGCGTCGAGAAACTCGCGAAGCTCAAGCCCGTCTTCGGCGACACCATGACCGCCGGCAACTCCACGGCCATGACCGACGGTGCCGCGACCGTCTTGCTTGCCGACGAAGACACCGCCCGCGCCCGCAACTGGACCCCGTGGGCAGCCTTCGTGGACGCCCAGGTCGCCGCCGTCGACCACGTGGGCGGCGACGAAAAGACCGACGGCCTGCTGCTCGCGCCCACACATGCGCTTCCCGCGCTCCTCGAGCGCAACGGCTTGAGCACCGACGACATCGACATCTTCGAGATCCACGAGGCCTTCGCCTCGACCGTTTTGACCACCCTGTCGGCCCTGCGCGCGCAGGGCATCGACATCGATGAGACCAAGATCAACCCCGACGGCTCCTCGCTCGCCGCCGGCCACCCTTTCGCCGCCACCGGCGCCCGCATCGTCGCGGGCCTAGCCAAGCGGCTCCACGAGGCCGGTCCCGGCACCCGCGGACTCATCTCGATCTGCGCGGCCGGCGGCCAGGGCGTCGTCGCCATCCTGGAGGCACGATAGACATGAACATCCTCGAAACGCTTGCAACCTCGGGCCCCGGCCGGCTGCTCACCAAACAGCTCGGGCTCAAAGAACCGCCGACCCTACGCCGCGAGGACACCCTCCCGGCCGGCGACATCCTCGCCTACGCGACCGGGCGATCCACGCTCGCCGTCGACACCTTAGGGTTACTCGGCATCGCACCGGGCGCCCCGCTTATCGACGACCACCACGACCACACCCCCGCCTACGACGACAAACCCGGCGCGCTCATCATCGACGCCACCGACCTCGCACTCCTCGACGATCTGGAGCTTCTGCGCCAGGTGCTGCGACCGGCGGTGCGCGGGCTCGAGAAATCCGGGCGCATCATCATCCTCGGACCCCGCCCGGAGGACGCCGCAGCAGATAACCATGAGGCGCGTGCGGCGGCGGAGGCGCTCGACGGGATCATGCGTACTGTCGGCAAGGAGCTGCGCGGTGGCTCCACCGCCAACCTCGTGCGCGTCTGCCCGGATACCCAGGCGGGTGATCTCGCCTCTACCCTGTCGTTCCTTATCGAGGGCCGCTCTGCCTTCGTGAGCGGACAGACCTGGGAGGTTAAGACGGGGGCGGGAGATCACGGCGTCGATAAGCGGCCTTATGCCGGACGCATCGTGGCTGTCACCGGCGCGGCCCGCGGCATCGGCTCCGCGATCGCCCGCGTGTTCGCCGAGCAGGGCGCCACCGTCGTCGGCATCGACCTGCCGGCCGCCGGCGGTGAGCTCAGCGAACTCATCTCCGAAATCGGCGGCTCCGCGCTCCCCCTCGACATCACTGACGACGACGCCGCCCACCGCATCACCGATCACATCACCCGCACCCACGGCGCCGATGCGCGACTGTGGGCGATCGTGCACAACGCGGGGATTACGCGGGATAAGTCCATCGTGAATCTGGATGCGAAGAAGTGGCGCCAGGTCATCGACATCAACCTGAAAGCCGAGATGGCCATCAACGCCGACCTGCTCGCCGAACGCGGGCCGGGTGGTTTCGGCGACGAGGCGCGCATCGTCGGCATCGCCTCTACCAGCGGCATCGCCGGCAACAAGGGCCAGTCCAACTACGCGGCTAGCAAGGCCGGGGTGATCGGATACACGGATTCGCTCTCGCGTGAACTTGCCGACAGCGGGATCACCGCCAACGCGGTGGCCCCAGGCTTCATCGAAACGGACATGACCGCCGAGATTCCGTACCTGCGCCGCGAGATCGCCCGCCGCGTCAACTCGCTCTCCCAAGGTGGCCGTCCCGTGGATGTCGCCGAAACCATCGCTTACCTCTGCCAGCCAGCCTCCGGCGCGGTGCAAGGACAGACGATCCGCGTCTGTGGCCAAAACCTCGTAGGAAAGTAGGAGAAGTGCCATGGCTATCGAATTCAAAAAACCGCCCAACCCCGCCAAGCTGCTGTTTACCGCTCTGCGTCCGACAGCGAGCCGCAAACCCGCCTCCACCGGCGCGCCCATCGGCGACGTGCGCCTGCGGAAGTTCGCCCAAGACTCCGACCGGCTGCACACCTACCAGAAGCTCTGCGGCTTTCAGCCCTCCTCCACGGTGCCGAGCACCTGGCTGCATGTCCTGACCTTTCCCCTGCAGACCGCGATCATGAGCGGCCGCGACTGGCCCTTCCCCACACTCGGCACGGTCCACATGGCCAACTCGATGAAGATGTTCCGGCCGGTCTCTGTACACGAAGAACTTGACCTAGAGTCCCGAGTCAGTCACCTCAATCCGCACCGCAAGGGGGCGACGTTCGAGCTCATCAACAACATCCGCTGCGGCGAAGAACTCGTCTGGACCGGGCGTTCCACCTACCTGGCTACCGGACAGGACGTCCCCGGCAAGCCCGTCGAAGTCGAACGCGAGACCCTACCAGAGGCCGACCCGCAGGAAAGCTGGGAGCTGGACGCTGATCTGGGGCGCAAGTACGCGAAAGTCTCCCGAGACTTCAACCCGATCCATCTCTCTAGTGTGACGGCCAAGCTCTTCGGCTTCAACAGCACGATCGCCCACGGCATGTGGACGCACGCCCGCGCGCTGGCCGCCTTAGGCGATCGGGTGCCGGAACGCTTCGAAACCCGCGTGCAGTTTACCGGGCCCGTCGCGCTGCCTTCCACCGGGTACTTCACCGTCGAGGACGACGCTTATGGCGTGATCGGCGACGATGGGAAACCGAAACTCGCCGGCTCCTTCTGGGCCATCGACGACAGCCCCATCGGCGTGCCTGTCCAGGAGTAGCTGGGTTCTGGTTGCGGTGCGGATGCGCTTGAAAACACATACAGCGGTAACGCTGGTCGAAACGAGTCGCTCGGAAACGAGTCCCGCGAAGTCGAAAGGAGGCCTGTCTGCGGGGTGCTTTCGTGATGGTGAATTCGACCAGCGTTAACGCACCATGAGCACATGGCCAGGCGGTCACGGCACTCGACCGACAGGTCGCCCCACTAGCCCCACCAGCCCCTCCAGCATACGACGGCAGCCTGCCACACCTACCTGCTCCATACCGCGCTCACGCTGGTCGAAAGGACCCACACAGAAACGAGTCCCACGCGGTCGAAACCAGCACTCCTTTAGGAGCTACTCATTTCGACCAGCGCTAGCGCGGCATGCGTGTGCGAGGTCTCGATCCCGGTCTCGGCCGGTTCCGTGGGGCCTGCATGGCACTCGAACACAAATGCTTGAAGGAAGAACCTTGAAAAACGCCAGGCACCCTACCAACCTCACAACGTCACCGCGTTCGCCCTCCCGATCGAAACGAGTCGCTCCGAAACGAGTCCCGCGAAGTCGAAAGGAGGCCTGTCTGGGGGGTGCTTTCGTGAGGGTGATTTCGGCCAGCGTTAACGCACCATAAGCGCGCAGCCAGGCAGGCACGTGACCCCGCCGACAGATCGCCCCACCAGCCCCACCAGCCTGTCCAGCAAACGACGGCAGCCCGCCACGCCTACCCCATCCGTACCGCGCAGCCACCGAAACCCCGAAGAACCTACCGCAACCCAGCTCCTAACGCTCCACCGGCTCCCAGCACTCCACGTTCTTGGCTTCCGGCAGCATGGACCGCTCGAAGACGGGATCCTGGCCCGCGCGGCGCTGCGCCACGTAGTTCTTCAGCAGCTTCACAGCGAGTCCGCCGAGCGGGACGATCGCGACGAGGTTGATGAACACCAGGCTGGCGGCGAAGGTGTCGCCGAGGTTCCAGACCAGGCCGATCGAACCGATGGAGCCGAAGAACACGAACGCGACCACGACTGCGCGGAAGACGTTGAGCCAGCCGCGGGAGCCGGTGAGGAATTCGATGTTGGCCTGCGCGAGGTAGTAGTTGCCGATGATCGAGGAGAACGCCAGGAAGAAGAGGATGAACGTGACGAAGTGGATGCCCCAGGTGCCCACGGAATCTGCCAGTGCGGTCTGGGTGAACGCGGCGCCTTGGATCTCTTCGCCGTAGTTCGGCTGGGGCCCGAGCAGAATGATGAAAGCGGTGATGGAACACACCACGAGGGTGTCGAAATAGACACCCAGGGTCTGCACCAGGCCTTGCTTGACCGGGTGCGAGACGCTCGCGGTGGCGGCGGCGTTCGGGGCGGAGCCCATGCCGGCCTCGTTGGAGAACAAACCGCGGCGCATGCCGTGCATGAAGGCGGCGCCGATGGTGGCGCCGGCGACCTCGCGGAAGCCGAGGGCGTGTCCGACGATGTCGGCGATCATGCCCGGGATCTCGTTGAGGTTCACCACGACCACGATGATGCCAACGATCAGGTAGGCACCGGCCATGAACGGCACCACGATCTGGGTGACGTTCGCGATGCGGCGCAGGCCGCCGAAGATGATGGCGGCGGTGACCAGGGCCAGCACCGCGCCGATGAGGATGCGGAAGCCCATGTCGTCGCGGTCGATGGAGCCGCCGACGGCCTCCACGATCGAGTTGGTCTGGATCGCGTTGTAGACGAAGCCGTAGGTGAAGGCCAAAAAGATCGCGAAGATGATGGCCAGCGGCTTCCAGCCGAGCCCGCGGGTCATGTAGTAGGCCGGACCGCCGTGGTAGCCCTCGACGCCGCGGGTCTTGTAGAGCTGCGCGAGCGTGGACTCGATGAAGGCGGTCGCGCCGCCGAGGATCGCGATGACCCACATCCAGAACACCGAGCCCGGGCCGCCGACGCTGATCGCCAACGCCACGCCGGCGATGTTGCCGGTGCCGACGCGGGAGGCCGCGGAGATCGTGAACGCTTTGAAGGCGGAGATGCCGTTCGAGGCGGAGGCGGGATCGCGGCCGTCGCCAGGCGACTCGGTGACCGCGCGCAGCATGTCCGGCCCCCTGGTGACCTGCACGATGAAGGTGCGGATACTGAAGTACACACCGGCGGCGATGAGCAGGTAGGGAACGACTTGCCACAGATTCTCATTGATAACGTCTGTGATGAAGCTCTCGATCGCGTCCATAGGTGGAGCATAGAGCATATGTGGCCCGATCGAGAACCTTATAAGAACAAAGTGTTAAATGCGCTGGCAGCGTGGGCAAAAATGGCTCGAACGATTCGAGATCGAGACGCGTTCGATCTCTCCGCCGCAACGCACACACGGCTGACCTTTACGCCCATAGACGTTGAGTGAACGCGAGAAGTACCCGCTGGCGCCGTTGACGTTGACATATAAGGCATCAAAGCTCGTCCCGCCGGCCTCGAGGGCGCGCTCCATGACCGCCCGCGCGCAGGACAAAAGGTTCACCGTGTCCTTCTGGCGCAGGCGATAGGCCTTGCGCACCGGACGGATCCCGGCGGCGAAGAGCGCTTCGTCGGCGTAGATGTTGCCGATGCCGGACACAATCTCCTGGTTGAGCAGCACGGATTTCACCGGCGAGCGCGAGGCGCGGATCCGGCGGGCGGTGGCCACGGCATCGAAATCCGGTTCCAGCGGATCGCGGGCGATGTGGGCGACGGGGGCGGGCACGCCGTCGACAAGCGGGGCATATAGCCAGCGACCGAACGTGCGCTGGTCGACGAAAGCGAGCTCGAGGGCGCGGCCGTCGACACCCTTGAGGTCGGCGAGGATGCGGGTGTGCACGGCGGTGCAGGTGCCGGGCGTGCCGACGAGCATCTGCCCGCTCATGCCGAGGTGGATGAAGAGGGCGTGGTGGTCGTCGAGAAGCAACCAGAGGTACTTGCCGCGCCGGCCGGTCGCCAGAACCGTGCGCCCGACCAGCAGGGACGCCAGCGGCTTATCTTGACCCCGGTTGGCGCGGGGATGCGTAACGCGCACGGCGTCGAAGCGGGCGCCGATCAGGTGATCGTCGAGGCCGCGGCGAACGACCTCGACTTCGGGAAGCTCAGGCATCGGCGGCGCGCGGATCATCGCGCAGCACGAGGAAGGCCTGGTGGGCGGCCTGCTGCTCGGCGAGCTTCTTGTTATGCCCGACGCCGGTGCCCAGGATCTTGTCGTTGATGGTGGCGTGCGCGGTGAACGTCAGGTCGTGCTCCGGCCCCTCAGAGGTCGCGGAGTAGACGGGCATCGGGGCCTTGAGCTCGGCGAGGCGCTCCTGCAGGGTGGTCTTCCAGTCGTGGGTCAGCCCGACCGCGGAGGCGTTGTCGATCTTCTCCGAGAAGAGATTCAAGATCACATCGCGGGTGACCTCGAAGCCGTGCTGGCGGTACAAAGCGCCGAGCAGGGCCTCGGTGGTATCGGCGAGGATCGAGTCCTTGTTTCGGCCATCGGTGATCAGCTCGCCCTTGCCCAGCAGGATGTGCTCGCCGAGGCCGATCTCGCGGGCGACGTCGGCGAGCCCATAGCGCGAGACGATCGAGGCGCGCATCTTCGAGATGTCCGACTCCGGGCGGGTCGGGTGCAGCTCGTAGAGCTTGCCGGCGATGGTCAGCCCGAGGACGGCATCGCCTAAGAACTCGAGCCGCTCGTTGTTCGGCAGGAAGTCGTTCTCGTTCGCGAAGGAGCGGTGGGTTAAGGCGAGTTTGAGGTGCTCGTCGTCGAGCGAGGCGCCGATGGTTTCCAGCAGCGGGGTGTGATCGACGGCCTCGTAGGCGGCAGCCCAGGCGGCCTCGCCGGTCAGGCGGTGTTTGCGGGTACGGCTCACAGGAACTTCTCCAGTCCGGCCCAGCGCGGATCCGTGCGGCCTTCGTCCTCCTCGCTGGAGATGCCGTCCGGCGCCGGCATGTTCTCGTCGTCGCAGCCGTCCGGGCAGGTGGGGTTGAACGGCAGGTTCAACCCGGCCTCGTCGATGACGGCCTGCTCGATGTCGATGGTGTCGTCGATGACGCTGGGGACTTCCTCGTCGGCGTCTTCGGCGTCATCGCCGGTCACGAAGTCCTCATCTGCGCCGAAGACCTGCGTGATCCGGAAATGCTCCTCCGGGTGCAGCGGGCGCAGGCAGCGCACGCACTCGCCGCTCAGGATCGCGGTGACCTCAGCATCGATCATCACCCCGCTGCCGAGAGGGGTGATGGTGGCTTCGACAGTGACGGGATCGCCTTCGGCGATGGCGATCATCTCGGGACCAATGCGCGACGGGGACGGGCCCTTCTGCCGACGGTCCTCCGGCAGGGCGTCGTTCGACTGGAGCAGCTCGGCGACATTGAAGACAAACGGAGAATTCATAACGGCCCCCTAGCCTACTCGGTCTCTACGCCTTACTGGTCGGTGCGGGGGCGGCGCTGCCGCGGCTGGCGCGGCGCCTGGTAGTCGTAGCCGGAGCCCGACTCGCTGCCGGCCGAACGATGACCGCCCGAGAGCCCCGCTCCGCGGCGCAGCGCCGCCCTATCGGAGCTCACGGTGCGCAGGATGGAGCTTAAGGAATCCTCGAAGTCGGCGAGCTTGGAGTCGACGAAGTCGTCGGTCTCCGAGCGCAGGCGGTCGGCCTCGGCGTGGGCGCTGTCGACGAGGCGGTGGGCTTCTTCGTCGGCACGCCGCATGACCTCGGACTCACTGACCAGGCGCTCCTGCTCCGCGATGCCCTCGTTGACGAGGCGGTCGGCTTCGTTGCGCGCGGAGGTCACGGTGCGCTCCGCCTCTTCGTCGGCGTTCGCGATGGTGGAGTGGGCGCGCTGGTTGGCATCGTTGACAATATCGTCGGCCTCGGCGTGGGCGCCACCGACGATCTGCTCGGCGTCGGCTTCGGCCTGGCCGACGATATCGCGGGCGCGTTCCTCGGCGCCGCGGATGATGTCGTCCTGCTTATCGAGGACGTCTTGAGCGTCGTCCATCTCCATCGGCAGCGCGTTGCGCAGGTCATCTAAGAGGGCGAGCACCTCGTTGCGCGGCACCACACAGTTGCTGGTCATGGGCACGCCGTAGGCCTGCTCGGTGGTCTGTACTAGTTCATCCAGGGCTTCGAAGACGCGATACATACCTTCACAGTACCGAGCGGGCACGCGCTAGCCAGTCGACGACACAGCGCCGAGATCGACGATCTGGCCTTCGATCACCACCGCGTCGGCCTCTTTCGGGATGATCCAGGTCTGGTAGAGCTCGAAGCTGCGCCCGTCGGCGACGTTTTTCGTCCAGAACACCCGGCCGTCGCCGGGCTCACGGCAGTTGGTGACGTACTGGGCGAGGACTTCTTCGCCCTCGTCGTTGAGGTAGGTCAGTTCGTCGAGAAGCAACCCGTCGGGGTTGGAGGAAAACTCGGAGTGCACCGCGCCATCCAGTTCGAGATAGGTCTCGTTATCGGCTGGGCGATCGAAGCCGGGGTCGCCTTCGCGGATCTGGCCATAGGCGCACTCGGAGATTCTCTCCAGAAAATGCACCTCGAGCGTACCGGAGCACTCATAGCCTTCGCCGCAGGTCACCGGCAGCGTGACGGACAGGTCAGTGACCTCGGGTTCGATGCCACCCGCGCAGGCAGACACCGCCCCTGCAGCGCCGATAACCACGGCGGCGCAGAGGCGGTGTCTAAAAGGCATGAGCGATACTGCGCTAGATGATGCCCTGGGCGAGCATCGCGTCAGCGACCTTGCGGAAGCCGGCGATGTTGGCGCCAAGGATGTAGTCGCCGTCGTGGCCATACTCGGCGGCGGTATCCGCGGAGCGGCGGAAGATCTGCTTCATGGTGTGGTGCAGGCGCTGGTCGGTGTATTCGAAGGACCAGGAATCGCGCGAGGCGTTCTGCTGCATCTCCAGCGCCGAGGTGGCCACGCCACCGGCGTTGGCGGCCTTGCCGGGCCCGAAGTGGATGCCGTTCTCGCGGAAAACCTCGATCGCCTCGGGTGTCGACGGCATGTTCGCGCCCTCCGCGACGTAGCGCACCCCGTTGTCGACCAGCTTCTGCGCGTTATCGCCGCTGATCTCGTTCTGGGTGGCACACGGCAGGGCCACATCCGCCTCGAGGTCCCAGATGGAGCCGGTGTCGTGGAAGGTCGCACCCTGGGCTTCCTCCACGTAGGTGGACACGCGCGCGCGGCGCTTCTCCTTGACGTCGCGCAGCAGCTCGACGTCGACGCCGTTCGGGGTGTGCACCCAGCCGGAGGAGTCGGAGAAACCGACGACGGTCGCGCCGAGCTCCTGGGCCTTCTCCACGGCGTAGATGGCCACGTTGCCCGAACCGGAGACGATCACCTTGGCGCCGGAGAGGTCATCGCCGTGTTCCTTCATCATCTCGGCGGTGAAGTACACGCAGCCGTAGCCGGTGGCCTCGGTGCGCACGAGCGAGCCGCCCCAGGTCAGGCCCTTGCCGGTGAGCACGCCGGACTCGTGGTTGTTGGTCAGGCGGCGGTACTGGCCGAACATGAAGCCGATCTCGCGGCCGCCGACGCCGATGTCGCCGGCCGGCACGTCGCGGTACTCACCGATGTGGCGGTGCAGCTCGGTCATGAACGACTGGCAGAAGCGCATGATCTCGCCCTCGGAGCGGCCCTTGGGGTCGAAGTCCGAGCCGCCCTTGCCGCCGCCGATGGGCAGGCCTGTCAGGGAGTTCTTGAAGATCTGCTCGAAGCCGAGGAACTTAATGATGCCCAGGTTCACGCTCGGGTGGAAGCGCAGACCGCCCTTATAGGGGCCGAGGGCAGAGTTGAACTGCACGCGGAAGCCGCGGGCGACGTGCACGTTGCCGTTATCAGAGATCCACGGCACGCGGAAGATGACCTGACGCTCCGGCTCGCACAGGCGCTGGATCAGCCCGTAGTCGGCGTAGTGCGGATCCTTCGACAGCACCACCTTGAGCGAATCGAGGACCTCGGCGACGGCTTGGTGGAACTCCGGCTCCCCCGCGTTACGCTTGAGGAGCTTGTTGTAGTACTCATTCACTTGCTGTTCAGCAGCGGACATGGTGCCACCTTTCTTCCGCATGATTTCTAACGCCCAATAGTTTTCTACGGCCCCCACACCCGCGCAAGTCGCCGACCCCCATATGACGCTGTGATCTACCCCATAGATACCCCCGCTGCGCCTCATGACCGCCGCCTGGCTGCACATTCCTTTCCACACTCAGAGGCTAAACTTTTGGTCGATATCTCCCATCCCAGCCCCCGATCCGCCCAAAGGAGCTTTCCCACCGTGGCCTATTCAGCACACGAACCTTCCCCGATCCGCGTCCTCGTCGCACCTTCCGGGGCGGGTGAGCTGAGCGCCGAGGACGTCGCCAAGCATCTCGGCGAGGGCGTGCGCTCGGTGATCCTCAATGCGGAGATCTCGCTTGCCCCGATGAGCACGCCGGCCCCCCGCCTGGCGCCGCTGTTTCGCGGCGAGCGCATTACCTTACCCACCACCGATGCCGCCGGCCGGCTCACCGAGGCCACCTATACCTTCGACCAGACGGCGGCGACCGCGTATATCGACGCCGCCGACGTCACCGGCACCGAGGCCTTCACGCCAGGCGAATCCGATAGCTACGGCATCGGCGTGCTTGCCGCCGACGCGCAGTCGCGCGGCGCCCGCCGCATCGTGCTCGGCTTAGACGGCGCGGTGACGGACGACGGGGGTGTGGGCATCCTCGTGGCCTTCGGCATCCACCCGCTCAACAGCGCCGGCCACACCCTGCCCAAGGGGGCGAATGCGCTCGAAGAGCTCGCCGACTTCGACACCGCGAAGCTCAACGCCGGCGCCGCCGCCATGGAGTGGGTCATGGTCACTGACACCGACGCGGGGCTCGCTAACAACGCAGCCGGCATGGCGCGTCTGGCCGAGGTCACCGGCGTGGATCCGCAGACCCCGGGCATCGGCTCCGGCGGCGGCATGGCGATGGCGCTGAGCTGGATCTCCAGCCTCATCCACGGCAGCGCGCAGGTCAGCCTCGTCAGCCCGGAACAGCTGGTCGCGCACACGGCGGATACGAGCGAGATCACCCAGGACCAGGCGCTGGTCATCACCGCCGGTGCCGCCCGGAGGGCATTCGCGGCGGACTCCACTAACGACGCCGACGTCCTCGGCCTCGCCGGCGAGACCATCCTGCAGGCTGATCTCGACGCCGCGGGCACGGAAAACGCCGCGGCCGCCTATGAGCGCGCCGGCGCGTCGATCGCCGCCGACTACCTGCGGATATCGACGGTCCAGGGATAAAACGCGGGGATCTCGAAGTCCTCGTGGCGCTCCTCGGCCACCCGGTCGCCCGGCAGGCTGGCCTGCGGGGTGAGCACGCGCGACAGCCCCATCGCCAGCTGGTTATAAGAGATCGCCTCTCCGTGAGCCTTCACCGAGTAGCGGTGCATACTCGCCGCGCCGGGCTCTTTGCCGTGTTCGCGGGTGTAGACGTCGCGCAGCTCGGTGACGACGGCCTCGTGCACGTCGTCGACCTGCTCGTGGGTGACCTCGCCGGAGCTGAGTTCGCCCTTGTCTACCAGGATCTTGAGGGCGAGGCGAAAGGCGTCGGCGACTTTCTGCGGAGAGTCGGAATGCTCGTTCGGGATGAGGACATCGAATTGGATGATCGGCATGTTCACTCAGCCTAATTTAGGCTGGGAGATATGACGATCCCCGGTCTCCACCAGCCCACGCCCCTGACCGTGATGTCGGACGGGACCATCAAGCAGATCAACCCGTTTTCCGGTACGGAAGTCTGGTCCGTGCCGGGCCGCGGCAACCGCCCGTTGACGAAGGCCAGCCGCACCCCGTCCCCGATCGACACCGACGGCCCCGAAAACTACTGCGCCTTCTGCGAGGCCCGCCAGCTGGCCACCCCGCCGGAGAAGTCCCGCATGGTGCGCTCCGGCAATAGTTGGGTGCAGCTCAGCGGCCTGACTCCCGAAGAGATGGCGAACACCCGCGCCGAGTTCCGGCGGGTGCCCAACCTCTTCGAGATCGTCAGCTACGCCTACTGGCAGGCCAACCACGGCTACCGCATGGACGAGGCCACGCGGCTGCGCATGGAGTCCTACCTCGCCGCTGAAGTCGGCCGTGAGCACGTGGATGCGATCGTCGATACGCGGCTGCGCGCCGCCGGCCGCGACCCCGAGCATATCGACGACGCCGAGCGCACCCAGCTGCGCGAGTCCTACTTCGCCGGTGGCCACGACGTGCTGATCTCTCGGCGTCACTTCATCGACGGCGCCACCCACGACGACCAGCTCGCCTCCTCGGGCACCTTGAGCATCGACGAGCACCGCGCGTTCATCCGCCTCGCCGTCGACTCGACGGAGGATCTCTATGCCCGCAACCATTACGCGCGCTACGTCTCGGTGTTCCAGAACTGGCTCTCCCCGGCGGGCGCGTCCTTCGACCACCTGCACAAGCAGCTCGTCGCCATCGATTCGCGCGGCGTGCAGGCTAACGAGGAGATCGCGCGGCTGCGGCTGAACCAGAACATGTACAACGAGTGGGGCGTGAACTTCGCCGGCTACCACAACCTCATCATCGCGGAGAACGACCATGCGGTGCTCCTCGTCGGCATCGGGCACCGCTACCCCACCGTGAGCATCTACTCGACGTCGGCGAACTGCCGGCCCTGGGAGCACACGCCCGAAGAGGTCGACGCGATGAGCGATCTCATCCACGCCGCGCACGCCGCCACCGGCCCGGAGGTGCCCTGCAACGAGGAGTGGCACCACCAGCCGCCGGATCTCGATCTGCCGATGCCCTGGCGCGTCAACATCAAGTGGCGCGTGTCCACCCTGGCCGGTTTCGAGGGCGGGACGAAGATCTACGTCAACACGCTCTCGCCGACCGACATCCGCGACCGGGTGGTCTCCTCGCTGTATGCGCTGCGTGATGAGGGGGTCATCTCCCGCGACATCCGCATCGCCACCGAGTGCAGCACGCGGCCTAACCGTTTGCTGTACAACCCGAACCTGAGCTGACGCCGGCTATAGTGGCTAGGGAATTTCCCACGTACCGTGTCACTAACCAGTACTTAAAGGATGATCCCGCACATGTCCGCCCCGACCGACGTCGCCCGCCTGCTGAGCAACCACAACGCCGATCTGTCGTTCCAAAGGCCCTTCTACGAGGACCTCCACGAGCGCCCAGAGCTGTCCGGCCAGGAGGCAGAGACTTTCGCGAAGATCCAGGACCTGCTCGAGCGCTTCAACTGTGAGGTCATCTCCCCGATCGGTGGGTTCGGGCTGTGCGCCATCTTCCGCAATGGCGACGGCCCGACGGTGCTCTTCCGGGCCGATATCGACGGCCTTCCCGTCAAGGAGGAGACGGGAGTGCCCTATGCGTCGACACGCGTGCGCCCGCGGCCCGATGGCACCATGACCGGCGTGATGCACGCCTGCGGCCACGATATGCACACCGCCGCGCTGGCCGGCATCTGCGCGATCATGGACGCCGACCGCGATTTTTGGAACGGCACCTTCATCGCCTTGTTCCAGCCGGCGGAGGAAAACGCGACCGGCGCGAACGCCATGATTTCCGACGGCTTGGTCACCCGCATCCCCCGGCCGGATGTGTGCATGGGCCAGCACGTGATGCCCGGGCGCGCCGGCGAGGTGCAGACCATGCCCGGCGCGATCTTCGCGGCCTGTGACTCGATCCGCATCACCATGTACGGCCGTTCGGCGCACGGCTCGATGCCGCACAAGGCGATCGACCCGACGTATATCGCGGCGATGGTCGTGGTGCGCCTGCAGGGTTTGGTGGGCCGGGAGGTCGACCCGGATGATTTCGCGGTGATCACCGTCGGCCAGATGAAAGCGGGCACGACGAATAACATCATCCCGGATTCCGCGGAGCTCGTGCTCAACTGCCGGTTCTTCGACAACAACACCAAGCGCCGCATCTACTCCTCGATCCGCCGCATCGTGCAGGCCGAGTGCGAGGCCTCCCAGTCGCCGAAGCCGCCGGAGTTCGAGTTCTTCGCGCACGGTGAGCTCGTCGATAACTCCCCGGAGGTCTACACCACCATCCGCCCGACCTTCGATAGGGTTTTCGGCCGCAACAGCGTCGAGGCCACCCGCTGGAGTGCCTCCGAGGACTTCTCCAACATCCCGACCGCCTTCCGGGCGCCGTATATCTTCTGGACCGTCGGCTGCACCCCGCACGATGTGTGGGACGAGGCCGTGGCCAACGGCACCGTGGATACGGATGTGCCGGTCAACCACCAGTCGACCTTCCTGCCCGACTATGAGCCGACCGTCGAGGCCACGACCAAGGCCGGCGCGGCCGCGGTGCTCACCTATCTCTCGGAGTGACGGAACTCCGCTTATCGACGGGTGTGGCCACGTGGTCACTCACACGGTGAAAGTCGCGGTCTACGTATAGTCTCGAATAGCGGAAACCGTAAATTTCAGCGTTGACTCGACTTTTCGAAGGCAGGTCTGATTCCCTGTGCGAACCAACCACATTGGTGGGCACGTCCGTGCCGCCGCCGGCTCTGTTCCCTCCCTCGCCACCGACCGCAAGTTCTGGTTCGGTCTCTCCCGCAACGTGATCGAGGAGATCGCCGACAACTGGACCGCCACCCGCAAAGCCTATGCCCCGGTGCGTCAGCAGCACTACTTTTCTGCTGAGTTCCTCATGGGCCGCGCGTTGCTGAACAACCTCACCAACCTCGGCTTGGTGGAGCGGGCCCGCGAGGAGGCCGCCGAGTACGGCCGCGATCTCACCGACGTGCTCGAGGCCGAGAAGGACGCCGCACTGGGCAACGGCGGCTTAGGCCGCCTCGCCGCCTGCTTCCTGGACTCCGCGGTAACCCAGGATCTGCCCGTGACCGGCTATGGCCTGCTGTACCGCTTCGGCCTGTTCCGCCAGGAGTTCTCCGACGGCTTCCAGGTGGAAAACCCGGATCCCTGGCGCGAGGACGGCAACCCGTTTACCATCCGGCGCGCCACCAACCAGCGCAAGGTCACCTTCGACGACATGGTCGTGCGCGCCATCCCCTACGACATGCCGATCACCGGCTACGGCACCGACAACGTGGGCACCCTGCGTCTGTGGAAGGCCGAGCCGATGGCGGAGTTCGACTACGACGCCTTCAACTCCCAGCGCTTCACCGAAGCCATCATCGAACGCGAGCGTGTCAACGACATCGTGCGCGTGCTCTACCCCAACGACTCCACCTACGAGGGCAAGAAGCTGCGCGTGCGCCAGCAGTACTTCTTCACCTCCGCCTCCCTGCAGGAGATGCTGGACAACCACCTCACCCACCACGGGGACGTGCGCACGTTCGCCGAGTACAACTGCATCCAGCTCAACGACACTCACCCGGTGCTCGCCATCCCCGAGCTCATGCGCTTGCTTCTCGACGAACACGGCCTCGGCTGGGAAGAGGCCTGGGACATCGTCAGCGATACCTTCGCCTACACCAACCACACCGTGCTCACCGAGGCCCTCGAGCAGTGGGAGGTCTCCATCTTCCAGGAGATGTTCTGGCGCGTCTGGGAGATCATCGCCGAGATCGACCGTCGTTTCCGGATGGACATGACGGTCCGCGGCCTCGAGCACCACGTTATCGAGCGCATGGCGCCGGTACAGAATGGCACCGTGCACATGGCGTGGATCGCCTGCTACGCCGTCTACTCCATCAACGGTGTGGCTGCGATCCACTCCGAGATCATCAAGCGTGACACGCTCGCCGATTGGGCCGCCATCTGGCCCGAGAAGTTCAACAACAAGACCAACGGTGTCACCCCGCGCCGCTGGCTGAAGATGTGCAACCCGCGCCTGTCGGAGCTTCTGACCTCCCTGGCGGGTAACGACGACTGGGTCACCGACCTAGACAAGCTCGCCGAACTCGATCACCTCTCCACCGACGGCGAGCTCATGGAGGAGCTCCAGGAGATCAAGCTGGCCAACAAGCATGACTTCGCGGAGTGGATCTACCAGCGCCAGGGCATCGAGGTCGACCCGGATTCCATCTTCGACGTCCAGATCAAGCGCCTCCACGAGTACAAGCGTCAGCTGCTCAACGCGCTCTACATCCTGGATCTGTACTTCCGCATCAAGCACGACGGCGAAACCGACGTGCCGAAGCGCACCTTCGTCTTCGGCGCCAAGGCGGCGCCGGGGTATGTGCGTGCGAAGGCGATCATCAAGCTGATCAACACCATCGGCGAGCTGATCAACAACGACCCGGAGGTCTCTCAGATCCTGCGCGTGGTGTTCATCGAGAACTACAACGTCTCCCCCGCCGAGAAGATCATCCCGGCCGCCGACATCTCGGAGCAGATCTCCACCGCCGGTAAGGAGGCCTCCGGTACTGGCAACATGAAGTTCATGATGAACGGCGCACTGACCTTGGGCACCATGGATGGCGCCAACGTGGAGATCGTTGACGCCGTCGGCGAGGACAACGCCTACATCTTCGGCGCCCGCGAAGAAGAGCTGCCACGCCTGCGCGCCGAGTACTCCCCGGACGAGTACTACGAGCAGGTCCCGGGCCTGAAGCGCGTGCTGGATGCCTTCGACGACGGTACCCTCGACGACCGCGGCACCGGCCTGTTCCACGAGCTGAAGAACTCGCTGATCCACGGCTACGGCGAGACCGCGACCGACACCTACTACCTGCTCGGTGACTTCGAGGACTACCGCGCCACCCGCGACCGCATGGCCGCCGACTACGTCGCCGACCCGCGGGCGTGGGCCCAGAAGTGCTGGATCAACATCTGCCGCTCCGGGCGCTTCTCCTCGGACCGCACGATCCGCGACTACGCCAACGACGTCTGGAAGCTCGAGCCCACCCCGATCACGAAGTAAGTGCTCCTTGCTGGACCAGTGAGCGCACCGCCTCGGAGATGGCATCGCCCGCTACGTTGAGCCACTTCTCCTCGCTATCGGCCCAGCTCCGAAGATCGGGGAACACCACGGCCGCATGCTCCCCGCGCTGGTTGAGGGGCGGCAAGCGCCTGTCGAGATACGTTCTGAACAGCACCTCAAAAGCCGTCGCGCCGACGCGGCCGTGGGCCTCGATCAACCGGGGTGTTTCTCCTTCGAGAATGAACTCGATGTGCGACAGGCCAAACCGGTAGCCCGCCACAGCCAAGACGGTGCGGGCGGCGTCGAACAGGCGGTCGCGGTCTTGGTCGCCGATGCGCGCCGGCTGAAGCTTTAGGCGGCGAAGCTGGGATTTTTTCGTGATGCTGTGGACGTTGGTACTACCGGAGCCAGAAAGAGGCTTGACGACGAGCCCCTCCGCCACCTGCCGCCTCAGTTCCACGAGGCGGCCATCGTCGTGGGGCGTGACGTCGACAAGCGAATAAAGCCCGTTGAGGCTCGAGCCGCTGGAGATGGCGTTACGCAGCCGGTGCTTGTCCCGCATGATTTCGAGGCTTCTCAGCGTCCGCAGCATGCCTTCTGCCAACCCCAGCGCGTTGGTGACGAGGGTGGCTACCTGGGAGGTGGTATCTCCTAATCCAAGGCACATCGAGCACTCGTCGACGATCGGCTCCAACGCTCTGGCCACACTCAGCGGGTTGAGGGGATCGCTCACCTCAGCGGTCGGATTACCCCCCCAGTGGACAGGGAGGATAAGGACTCAGCATCGCCCACGGCGATGACTTGTGCACCGACTTTCTCGGCGGCATCAAGGACCGCCTGCAGGGGCGTGAGCGTATAGAAAAACATGACCATTCCTTCCTGCGGGATAGGACGAAGGCTCCGTCAGATGCGGTTTGTTGGTAGCGCTTCTCCGGCAAGACGGTAGCGACGGTTTCCGGGTAGTTGGTGGCGGCCTTCTGGCCCCAGTTGCCACGTCCCAGCCTCGGCGCGCAGCAGACTCCTCAGCTTTCAGCAAACCCCGAATGCGGCGGCATCAGTGTTCGCCGCACGGCGCAGGTGACAATGTGCCTCGCGTGCCTATGAGTTCCCCGGGATTCATTAATTCCCGATTACGCACGTGTGCAAAACCCAGTCCGGACTATGCGGCGGCATAGTGAGTCTGCGACTGTTTTCGCTCGCGGGGGGCGTTGCGGTGACCCGGTTGGGTCGAAGGGTGAGGGGGCTGGCCCTGTTTTACGCACGTGCGTAAAAAGTAGGGGCCTGAGGCGACAGTGTACCCCGTGCACCTATGAGTTCCCCGGGATTCATTGGTTTCCGATTACGCACGCGCGTAAAACCCAGTCCGCACTATGCCGCGACATAGTCGCGTAGGTGGGCTTCCCGCCTAGCTCAGTAGCCCAAGGCGGCGATCCAGTAATTCTCTTTGGGCTGATCGCCAAGGCGCACGGAACACTCCGGCAGGCGCATTCCGGCGAGAAAGACTCCGCGGTGCCGCACACCGTGGGATAAGGCCTATCGCCGTAATCTCTGTGCACCCGACAAGAAGAATTCCCTTCCGTAGTACCGACACAACAAACGCCGAACCACAAGGCCTCCGCATCAGAGACATGGAGGAACTAGAGGGGACTCCCATCCAAGTACCCGGAACCCTACTACCAACTACGCGGACACGCACTACCACCTACCCCGAGCCGGCAGGCCCCAGACAGGCCGAGCACTGCCAAAAACAACGTCAAGTAGATAACGGCCCCCGGGGCACCGACGCTTTCGTGAGAGCGCCGCCGGCGCTCGCGCCAGTCAACAATGCGACACCGGCAAAGGTGGCGGTCATGCCATAGGCCCGGGTAAGCCCCGCCCCTTCCCGACGCAGCTGCGCAGTCACCTCGTCGAGTGTCGGGCTGACCAGGAGCTCAGCCACACTAAACAGCATCGCGAAAACAACGAGAGTCACTGGGGCAGCCGGCAGGGGGAGAACCGAAAATCCCGCGATGAAAAACACGAATCCACCCGCCAGAACGTACGGCGACCTGACCTGCTTGAGGGCCATAACGAGAAGTGGGTACTGCAAAGCCTAGATGAGGATGGCGTTACCGGTGTAGACCCACGTCGACCCGAGAAGCGTACCGAAGCCGCTTTCGGCATAGGGCGGGACGACGAGCGGCCACTGCGAATAGATCCCCCAATACGCCACGGTGCATCCCAGCAACACCACGAACGACCAGTCCCAGCGGCGCGTTGTGGGGCGGCGACGGGGGTCTGACGGCGGAGTCGACCCCGCGAGCGGAAACTGCCCCAGACTCACTATGCCGCCGCATAGTACGGGCGGAAAGCTTTACGCACGTGCGTAATCGAGAACGGAGACTCGAGGAATCTCAGCACTCCAGCGGGAAGAGCGCCCCGAGGTTTCTCCGGTCCAAAGGGTTGGTTTTACGCACGTGCGTAAACCCTCGCACCAAGCACAACCCCGCCGGCCTACAAGCCCCTAAGCCTCAGCATCATCCGGGTCTTGAAAACTCATCACATCGTCACCGAGCTCGATGACGTCACTACCCGGCGGCAACGCTGGCACATCCAACCGCGACAACTCCATTGGCCTCCGCACTGGCAAACCACCATGGCGCGAGGCATACACCTCACCTGTGCGGTACCGAAACACCAACGCCCCTGGCTCCCCGGACTCCCAAAACATCTCTATCACCCCGGAGGTCACCAAGGAATGACAAGAGCTACACAACGCCGCCATATTCCACGGCTCTGTGCGCCCACCCTGCGACCACGGGATCACATGGTGGAACTCCATAAACTGCGTATGGCAACACCCCGGAGCCGCACACTGAAAACCCCATCTCGTTAGTATCGCCAACGCCTGAGCATCGCTGACCAACCGGCGGGTACGCCCTAATACGAGAGACGCTCCCCGATCATCCAGCAAATGTCCCCGCAACTGACCGTTGACAATCTCCGCAGTCACCGCCTGCTCACTCGGTACGGGCAACCCTGGCAGAATCGACTGTCCATCCTCCGTCTGAATCACATGCACCTGCGTACCTGGGGCACGCCGACGATTTACCGGTGACGACCGCGCCAGATTGATCAAACCCATCAGCGCCGGCACCAACTGCGACGCCGCAGTCCTGCCATACCCACTCACCGACGACCACTCCTCAGCGCCCTCAGAATCACCGGCCTCCCGGGCAGCCTCCGCCTGCGCTGCGGCTTCGGCGGCCGCGCGTGCTTCCGCCTCAGCTTCTGCTTTGACTAACTCCTCATGGACACGCTCATCATCCTCGAAAACCTCTGGGTCAATATCATCTAAATCCACCAGATTCGCCAGCTCACCAACCTTCAGAGCTGCCATCAACTTCGCTCCGGATATCGGATCCAGATCACCGGAGAAACGAATGCGTCCGTTGGACTTGTCCACCCACATCCGGAAGCTGTTTTCCTTCGGTCGCTCGTCCTGCCTGTTATCCCGATGATTCATCAGGATGCGTTCCAACTCCCGGTAGGAATGCTGTTCTGCCAGTAACAACAGCTCGATCTCGTTGTCTTTCGTCAGATAGCTACTCAACAACCGCACATGGGAATACCCGATCTTGGTTTGCTCGAAGGAGTAAGCGACATAAGCGAACTCCAGCAGTACGCGAGCCACGCGTAGGTAGTCGTAGGCGGTGGTCGGGGCGATGTCCAGTGCCCGGGTCATCCATTCAGCGGTAGTGGACGAGCCTGCGTCTTTCGCTAGCCCGCGGGCGTCGAAAAGTGCTAGGGCGATAAGGAATTTGGCTTTGTAGTGCTGCATGGACTCACGCGCTGGTGAGGCGGTACAAGATGTCGTCGTTGGTCAGTTCTTTAAGGTCTTCCATTTCTACCCCCGAGTTTTCGTCCATGTGTTCGATTTGCCAGAAAGGGTAGAAAATAGGGTGGACATTAACCGGCAATGGGGGTAAATCGCGGGGGTAGAATGAACATATACCCAGTTAGATCCATAACTCGCAAGAGTCACTCAAGACGTATGGCTAGGACATAGGCAGTAACATCCTTCGACACGGCACCGGCCGTCGAATGGAACAGCTGTACCTAACAGATGGAGGCCCCAAAGAGGCCGGTACACTAGCGACGCCTGAGACGCCGGCTACCGTACGGGCCTTAAAAAACCGCTCTTGAACAGCTACGCTGCGACAGCTTCTTCCTTGTCTTTGACCACCGGCTGTTTCTCGACAGGCTTTCCAACCGAGGGCATCATCAACATGAATGCAGTAGCAAAGGCGAAGAGCACGCCGAAGATCATGATGCCCACAGAGAAGGAGAACACCTCGGCAATCGCGCCGACCACCAAGGGGCCGAAGGCTGAGATACCGCGGCCGATGTTATAAGTGAACCCGGCCCCGGTAGTGCGGATGCGCGCCGGGTAGAGGCTGCTGATGTACGGGGCATAGATGCCCGGAAGCACCATGCAGAAGCAGAACAGAGGACCAACCAGCCACAGAAGAGTCTTGCCGCTGGTAAAACCATACAAAAAGAGCATCACTCCAGATCCGATCAGCGACACCAAGATTGCCCGCTTGCCACCAAGGTAATCAGCGAGGTAACCAAAGACGAAGAAGCCGACCACGGAGGTCATACTCATGACGGTGATGTGGTTGCCAATTTCAGCCTGGCTGAAATCACGCTCGACGGCCAGGTAGGTGGGGAACCAAGAGTTGGACCCGTAGAAACCGACCATCGCGAAGCTGCAGACGATACTGGCAATGACGGTAAGGCGGGCGCGACCATCCCGGAAGAGCTCTCCAAAACCAGCAGCTTCCGTCTGCCCCTGCTCTCTTCGATTGTGACGATCCTGCCTCCAGACCTCTGATTCCCGGAACAGCACCAGCACGACCACGAGCGGGATGAAGGCAGAGATTCCCGCGACCAGAAACAGCAGGCGCCAGTTGGGCAGCAGCAGTGTTGAAAGCTGGGCTGCAAGAGCGCCACCGAATGGATACGCCGCCATCACCACACCGATCGCCTTACCACGGTGCCGTGCCGGCCAGGTTTCGGTGATGTAGGCCGCGAGCACACCCCACACTCCACCGAGGCCCACGCCCGCAAGGAAACGCATGACCATGATGATCCAGACCGACGGCGCCAAGTAGATACCCGCGGTCAGAACCACGAAGACAACGAGGCAGGTCAGAAGGGCAAATTTCCGGCCCATATTATCGGCGACAAATCCGATAATCGGGCCGCTGAACCCCATGCCGATCAACGTGGCCGTCACCAAAACGCCAGCCGTAACCGGCGTGATGGCGAATTCCTCCGAGAGAGCCGGAAGCACGAAGGATAGAACCGTCACTTCCAGGCAGTCGAACATATAGACGAGAAAAGACCCAACAAGCACGATCCACTTGTAGGAGCTCTTGGTGCTATCCCAAATCATGACCTCACCTTCCAGTTGGCCTTCACGCGGGAATCCTGACCCGCTTGGGTTGTGTTCTAGAACACATTTGGACGTGCTTTTAGTTCTTATCACCCCCGAGTCAGCGGCCCTATCCCTGAGCGGTCGCCAGAGAACACGGCGCATCGCCACCAAACAGCAAAAGCCCAGCTCTTGTAGTTTTGCTTAGAAAATTGATACCCACCCGGTATTTCTCATGCCGCGATAAGGGTTTAATGCCGGACACCTCTTACCCCCAGGCAGGGACTTCACCCACCGATCAGCGGACCTATGGACATATCGGAGCCGACAAGCCCCACCTCAGCCAGCCCTACCTGAAGAATTAATTTTCTCGCCGATAGCAATCCTAATGAGTTAAGAATTAATCCCATGGAAGTGACTTAGGTCACGCTACGGCTACTTTAATAGTGTTCACCACACCGAGGATGAGGGGTGGTCGATGCCGGAGGAGGCCACCGCGTACCGGAGAAACACCGCCTCGTGGGCTGCTTAGAGCTTTAGCCATCGACCACCCACTGAAGAAGGAGTGACTCTATGACCGCAGCGCACACCGTGGCTGTCCTAGGCGCGGGCAACCTGGGAGCTCCGATTGCCTACCGCCTGGGGTTCTTCGGGCATCGCGTGACCTCTTATGACATCAGCGACGACGCCGTTGCGGCGGCCCGTACCCGCATGCACAAGATCGCTGAGAACTATGTGCGGGATTTGGAAGACGTCGATAAGCACCAAGCCGATAAGGTCCCGGATAAGATCCGCATGACCACCTCGCTAGCAGAAGCCGCCCAGGGCGCGGACTTCATCATCGAGGCGGCACCGGAAAACCTCGAGGTCAAACGCGCCACCTACGCCCAGCTCGCGCCGCAGCTGGAGGAGAAGACGGTACTGCTGACCAACACATCTCTCCTACTGCCGAGCGACATGATGGATGCCACCGGCCGGCCGGAGAAGTTTTTGGCGTATCACTTCGCCAACACGATTCACCTGAGAAACATCGTGGAGATCATGCCCACGCGAGAGACCGACCCGGAAGTCACCGACGCCGTGGTCGATTTCGCCCGCACGTTGGGCATGAAGCCGATCCGCCTGCACCGCGAGCACGCCGGCTACGTGATCAACTCGCTGTTTTCCACGTGGATGCGGCACGCCCGCGACCTGTGGGTCAAGGGCGTGGCAGATATCGAAACGATCGATGACGTCGCCGAGGTCATCGCAAGCGGACCTGACCTGCGGCCCTTCTACGCGCAGGATCGCATCGGGTTCAACGTGAGCTACAACGTCAACAAGGTCCGGGCTGCCGAGGGCGATGCCGCAGCGGCAGAGTACTGCCGGCGCATCAAAGAAGACTTCATGGACAAAGGCCACATCGGGATCGAATCGGGCGAGGGCTTCTACATCTACGACGACGAGCGCCGGCCGATCCGTCTCTCGGACGCGGCACACAAACACTACGAACCCATCGACTAACACCGCACCAACCAAGGATTAAACCCATGACCACCGCACGAACCATCGCCGTCTTAGGCGCCGGCAACCTCGGCGCCCAGATCGCCTACCGCGCCGCTTTTAGCGGCCACCGCGTGACCTCTTTCGATATCGACGACGACGCCGTCGACGCGGCGCGCACCCGCATGCGCACGATCGCGGGCAACTATGTGCGGGACCTGGAGAGCGTCGATAAGCAGCAGGCCGATAAGGCCCTCGAAAACATCCGCATGACCACCTCTTTAGAGGAAGCCGCCCAGGACGCGGACTACATCATCGAGGCGGTGCCGGAAAACCTCGAGATCAAACGCACGACCTACACCACCCTTGCACCCTTCCTCGAGGACAAGACGGTGCTGCTCACCAACACCTCGACCCTCTTACCCAGCGACATGAAAGACGCCACCGGCCGGCCGGAGAAGTTCCTGGCGTATCACTTCGCCAACGATATTCATCTCAAGAACATCGTGGAGATCATGCCGACGCCTGATACCGACCCGGCTGTCACCGACGCCGTCGTCGACTTCGCCCGCGAGATGGGCATGAAACCGGTGCGCCTGCACCGCGAGCATCCCGCCTACGTGATCAACTCGCTGTTTTCCACGTGGCTGAAGTATGCCCACGAGTTGTGGGTGAAAGGTGTGGTCGACATCGAAACGATCGACGACGTCGCCGAGGTCATCGCAGGCGGACCCGACCTGCGGCCCTTCCAGGCGCTGGACAACATCGGGCTGAACGTCAGCTATAACATCAACAAGAACCGGGCGGCACAAGGCGACGCGTCCGCCGCGGAGTACTGCCGCCGGATCAAGGAAGACTTCATCGACAAGGGCAAGATCGGAGTCGAATCCGGCGAAGGCTTCTACGTCTACGACGACAACGACCAGCCGATCGGCCTCTCAGAGGCAGCGCGCAAGCACTACGAGCCGATCGACTAGCCCCACCAAGCACCTAGCGCAGGTGATCCTGGTGGTGCTTCGGGACGGTCACGTCCTCGCCCAGCATGTGCACGTGGATCATGTTGGTGTTGCCGGATACCCCGGGCGGGGTACCGGCGACGACGACCATCATGTCGTTTTCCTGGTACTCCTCGAGGCGCAGCAGCTCGGCGTCGAGGACGTGCATCATCTCATCGGTGGACTCGATGGAGTGACACAGGAAGGTCTCCGCGCCCCAGGTCAGCGCCAACTGCGAGCGCACCGAGGGGTGCGGGGTGAACACGAGCAGCGGCAGCGGCGAGTGCAAACGCGCCACGCGCTTGGCGGTATCGCCCGAGGTGGTAAACGCCACCAAGGCGCGGGCGCCGAGGCGCTCAGCGATGTCGCGGGCGGAGTAAGAGATGACTCCGCGCTTGGTGCGCGGCACGTGGCTCAGCGGCGGCACGTGCCCGTCGCGTTCGGCGACGCGGACGATGCGGGCCATGGTGCGCACCACGTTGTGCGGGTCCTTGCCGATCGACGTCTCGCCGGAGAGCATGACCGCGTCGGCGCCGTCGAGGACGGCGTTGGCCACATCCGAGGCCTCGGCGCGGGTCGGGCGGGAGGACTCGATCATGGAGTCGAGCATTTGCGTGGCGACGATCGCCGGCTTCGCATTCTCCCGGGCGATCTGGATGGCGCGCTTCTGTACCAGGGGCACGTCCTCGAGCGGGATCTCCACGCCCAGGTCACCGCGGGCGACCATCACGCCGTCGAAAGCTAAGACGATGGATTCGAGCGCGTCGACGGCCTCGGGCTTCTCCAGCTTCGCGATGACCGGCACGCGGTAGCCGAACTCGTCCATGATCTCGTAGACCAGATCGACATCGGCCGGGGAACGGACGAAGGAGAGGGCAACGAAGTCGACGCCGAGCTCCATCGCAAAACGCAGATCCGCGATGTCTTTCTCCGACAGCGCCGGCACGGAGATGTCCATGCCCGGCAGGGAGACGCCCTTGTTGTTCGACACGGGCCCGCCTTCGACGACTTCGCAGACGACGTCGTTGCCGTCGACCTCTTTGCATACGAGGGCGACCTTGCCGTCATCGACCAGCAGGCGATCGCCCGGCTTCGCGTCCTGGGCCAGGTTCTTATACGTGGTGGAGACGCGATCGTGGGTGCCGGCGACATCGTCGACGGTGATGCGCACGACCTCCCCGTTCTCCCAGTAGGTCGAGCCGCTTTCGAAACGGCCGAGGCGGATCTTCGGGCCCTGCAAATCGGCGAGGATGCCGACGGCGTGGCCGGTCTCGTCGGTCGCCTCCCGGACCCAGCGGTAGTTCTGCTCATGCTCCGGGTGCTCTCCGTGGGAGAAGTTCATCCGGGCGACGTTCATGCCGGAACGGACCAGCTCGAGGATGCCCTCCTTGCTGGCCACGGCCGGGCCAAGTGTACAAACGATCTTCGTTCTTCTATCCACGGCTACCACCCTACTTCAGCGGCGGGCATCCTCGCTCTGCTAGCGCTCACGGGCGGACTTGATGAGCTCGCCGTCCTCGTCGCGCGGGCGGGGATCGACCTCCCGCGGGGTTTCGCGGCCCGACTTGAGTAGGAAGAAGATGATGACGGCCGCGATGAACACGAGCGCGGAGACCCAGGTGTTGACGCGGAGGCCGAGGATCATGGTGGCTTCGTCGGCACGCAGCAGCTCGATCCAGAAGCGGCCAGCGGTGTACCCGGCGACGTAGAGGGCGAACACGCGGCCGTGACCGAGGCGGAAGTACCTATCCGCCCAGATGAGCAGGAAGAACACCGCGACGTTCCACAGCAGCTCATAGAGAAAGGTCGGGTGCACGGTGGCGATGACCTCGCCGGTCGAACGCCCAGTCAGCGGCGCGAACTGGCCGGTCTCGTCGACGCGGTAGTAGATCTCCAGCGCCCAGGGAACCTCGGTTTCGCGCCCGTAGAGCTCCTGGTTGAACCAGTTGCCCAGCCGGCCGATGCCCTGGGCGAGGATGATGCCGGGGGCGACGGCGTCGGCAAAAGGCGCGAGCGGGACGTTTTTGAAGCGGAACAGCACCCACACGGCAATACCGCCGAGGGCGACCGCACCCCAGATGCCAAGCCCGCCGGCGGTGATGTTGAAGGCCTGCCAGGGGTTACCGTCCTCGCCGAAGTACTTCGGGGCGTCGGTGATCACGTGGTAGAGACGCCCGCCGATGAGGCCGGCGGGGATGGCGACGATCGCGGCGTCCCACACATCGTTGGGGTCCCCGCCCCGGGCGGTGTAGCGACGCACCGTGAGCCACAGGGCCACCAGGATGCCAATGATGATGCAGATCGCGTAGGCACGCAGCGGGAATCCGCCGATGTCCCACACGCCCTGCGGCGGGGACGGGATGTTCGCGGTGATCATGTGTTGCACTCTAATAGAGTGCCCCCTAGCGCGTCGGGCACGCCGGGTGCTGGCCGGTGGCCACCAGCGTGCGGGCGGCGCCGGCGGGATCCGCAGCACTCATGATCGACTCGCCGACGAGCACAGCATCGGCCCCGGCGGCGGCATACGCCAGAAGGTCGTGGGAGGTGCGCACCCCACCGAGGGCGATGCGCAACACGTCCTGCGGGAGGCCGGGGACGATGGCGGCGAAGTTCTCGCGGTCGATGCGCGAGTTGTTGATCGACCACGCGTTGACCCCGATGACCCGGCAGCCGGCGTCTAAGGCTCGGTCGGCTTCTTCGGGGGTGCGCACCTCGGCGAGCGCGGTCATGCCGAGCGATTCGATGCGGTCGATCAAAGAGATGAGGCGGGCCTGGTCGAGGAGTTCGACCTGCAAGGGCACCATGTCGGCGCCGTAGTAGCGGGCCTCGTGGATCTGGTAGGGATCGACGATGATGTCGCGGCACATCATCGGCAGCTCGACGGCGTGGCGGGCGGCGGACATGTCCTCCAGCGAGCCGGCGAAGCGCAGCTTCTCGGTCTGGCAGGCGACCATGTGCACCCCGGAGTCTTCGAGTAAGGATGCGATGTCGCCGACGGAGTCGATGGGCACGTCCGCACCGGTCGGGGGGATCTTGCGTTTGATTTCGGCGACGACGCCGCAGCCGCTGCGCAGGATCGCCGCCGCGGCGTCCCTAGGCTCCGGGCCCGTTGTGGAGAGCCTTTTGATCTCCTGGAAGGATGTGCGCGACTCCCGGGCCGCCACATCTTCGAGGATGCCCGCGACTACCCGATCCACGGGCAAGGGCGCACCCATACACACCTCCCGGCTGGCTCCGTGCCGATGATCACACGTGCAGCGTATCCAAAGGGCGCGGGGAGCCGGAAATCAGCCCCCTTAACGGCGGTCGGCGGAAGTGTCGGTGGGGTCGATGTCATCGTCAAGCGCGTCCCACATGACGCGCCCGGAATCCGGAGAATTCTCCAAGTCCTCGGCGAGCTTTTCGCGGCGGGCGGCGGCGCGTTCGTACTTGTTCATCTTCGCGCCGTCGGCGCCCGGCTGGGTGGCGAGCAAAACTGCGCCGAACACGGCGACGGCCGCCCCGATCAGCGCCACCACCGGGCCGGCCGCCTGCACCGAGGTGGCCGTGACCTCCGCCCACTCGGCGATGCTCACCGGGGCGTCGGCGCGCTGGGAGGCCGCACCCGTCAATAGCAGGTTGTGGGCGCGCTCGGGGTCGGCTCCGGCGGTGAGCAGGCGCACAGGCGTGAGGCTGACCCCCACCGCGGCGAGGGCCCCGATGATGCCGGACAGGCGGCGACCGAGGCGTCGCAAAGCCAGGCCCGCGATCATGGCGACGAGTAGGACCAAAGCGACCGCCATCGACTCCGTGGACCAGGTGGCCCCGACCAGCTCGTGCTGGGAGGCGCCGGAGAGCTCGTCGTTGACGTCGACGGACACCCACCTCATCCGCGAGCCGATCCAGAGGATCAACGCGCCGAGGCCCAGCAGCAAGGCGCCGATGCGCCCCTTGCGCCGGGAGCGGGACCGGATGGCTTCCGTCGAGCTGACAGCGCTACTCATCGTCTCCCTCCTTGAACAACTGATCGGCATCAAAGCAGGTGCGATCGCCGGTGTGGCAGGCCCCGCCCTTCTGGTGGACCTTCATAAGCACGGTGTCGCCGTCGCAATCGAGGCGGGCCTCGGTGACCTCCTGGGTGTTGCCGGAGGTCAAGCCCTTGATCCAGTACTCCTGCCGGGAGCGCGAATAATAGGTACCGCGGGCGCTCGCCAGCGTATAGGCCAGCGCGTGCTCATCCATCCAGGCGAGCATGAGCACCTCGCCGGTCTCCGCGGCCTGGACGACCGCCGGCACGAGCCCGTCGGCGTTGAAGCGCACGCGCTTTTTCACCTCGGGATCGAGGTCATAATCCTGCGGGTTCTCGGAGTCTGCCATCGTCCTAGCGCACCTCGTATCCGGCCTCGCGCAGGGCGTTTTTCGCCTCGGCGATGGTGACTTCTTGGAAGTGGAAGATGCTGGCGGCTAACACGGCGTCGGCACCCGCGGCGATCGCCGGCGGGAAGTGCTCGGCTTTACCGGCACCGCCCGAGGCAATGATCGGGATGTTGACGGCCTTTCGTACCGCGGTGATCAGCTCGATATCGAAGCCCCGCTTCGTGCCGTCGCCGTCCATGGAGTTCAACAGGATCTCGCCGACGCCGAGGCGCTCGCCGGTGCGCGCCCACTCGATCGCATCGAGGCCGGCCGAGCGGGTGCCGCCATGGGTGGTGACCTCGAAACCGCTGGGCTGCGGCTCGCCGTCGGCCCGGACGCGGCGGGCGTCGACAGATAGCACGATGCACTGGGAACCGAAACGGTCGGCAAGCTCGCGCAGCAACTCTGGGCGGGCGATGGCGGAAGTGTTCACCGAGACCTTGTCGGCGCCGGCGCGCAGCAGCTCATCCACGTCGGCGACGGTGCGCACTCCCCCGCCGACAGTCAGAGGGATGAAGACCTGCTCGGCGGTGCGGCGCACGACCTCGAGCATCGTACCGCGGTCCTGTTTCGAGGCGCTGACGTCGAGGAACGTCAGTTCGTCGGCGCCTGCACCGTCGTAGCGGCGGGCCAGTTCGACGGGATCGCCGGCGTCGCGGAGGTTTTCGAAGTTCACGCCTTTGACGACACGACCTTCGTCGACGTCAAGGCACGGGATAACGCGGACGGCCAGAGACATAAGGCCACCTCCTATGAGGAAGAACGGTCAATCTCTGCCATCGTACCCATGATCTCCGCGTGGGCCGACGGGGTCCCCGCGACGACTCCCGTGGCCTGGGGGTGCCAGGCGTCGCCGTTGATGTCGGTGACCACTCCCCCGGCCGCACGCACCAGGGCGACACCCGCGGCGTTGTCCCAGACATACGGCGAGAAGCTCACCGAGGCATCGAAGATGCCCTGGGCGGTCAACGCGAGATCGACGCCGACGGAGCCGGTGATCCGGGGGCGCAGCGGACCGGACGCCAGGCGCGAGAGCATCTCCTGGCGATACCCGCTGGAATGCCCCGAGGTCTTCGGCGAGGACACCGAGGAGAAACCGACCTGCGAGACCAGCTCGCAGCGATCGGCGATCGGCTCGATGGGACGGCCGTTGACATAAACGGGCCCGCCGTCGACCATCGTAAGGCGCCGCCCGAGCAGCGGGATGGAGGTCACGGCGACGCGCGGCTGGCCGTCGACGATCAGGCTGATGAGGATCGCGCACATCGGGTTGCCGGCGGCGTAGTTGCTGGTGCCGTCGATGGGGTCGACGATCCACATGGCCTGCGGGTCATAGTCGCCGCCGGCTTCCTCGCCGTAGACATGAATGCCGGAGGCCTCCTCCAGCATCTCACGCACGGTCGCCTCGATCTCGAGGTCGGCGTGCGTGACGAAATCCCCGGGCAGCTTGAACTCGCTGGGATCCGCGCCGAGCCCGGCGACGAACATGGCCTCGGCTTCGTCGGCGACGGTCTCGGCCACCGCCAGGTGCCGCGTGAGATCCATGGACCTACCCCAGCTTCTCGACGGCCGCGAGCGCCTCCACCAGGGTGAAGCGCTTCTCGTAGAGCGCCTTGCCGATGATCACCGAGTCGATGCCCTCGTCGGCATACTCGGCGACCGCCAGGACATCATCCAGCGAAGAGATCCCGCCAGAGGCGGTGACCGCGGCGTCGGTGGCGGCGGAGACATCCCTTAAGAGCTCGATGTTGGCGCCGGAGAGCATGCCGTCGCGGGAGACGTCGGTGACGATGAAGCGGCGGGTGCCGGCGGCGTCGAGACGCTCGAGGACCTCCCAGAGATCGCCGCCGTCGGAGACCCAGCCGTTACCCTTCGTGCGGTAGCTGCCGTCTACTTCGGTCACGGCGATATCGATGCCGATGCGCTCGCCGTGCTCACGGATGACCCGGCTGATCCACTCCGGGCGCTGCAGGGCCGCGGTGCCGATGTTGACGCGCTCGGCGCCGGTAGCGAGGGCGCGCTCGAGGGAGGCGTCGTCGCGGATCCCGCCGGTGAGTTCCACGTGGATATCCAGCGTGCGGGTGATCTCGGCCATGAGCTCGTGGTTCGAGCCGCGGCCGAAGGCGGCGTCCAAGTCGACGAAGTGCAGCCACTCGGCGCCCTGCTCCTGCCAGTTAAGCGCCGCCTCTAAGGGGCTGCCATAAGACTTCTCGGTGCCGGCCTCGCCCCGATCGAGGCGGACGGCCTGCCCGTCGACGACGTCGACCGCGGGGAGGAGTGTAAACGTCATGGTGGCAATACTAGCGCCGCCGGCGGCCAATATTCACTAGCGGAACGACGCGAGCCAGTTTTCCAGCAGGTGCGCGCCCGCGTCGCCGGACTTCTCCGGGTGGAACTGGGTGGCCCACAAAGGGCCGTTCTCCACGGCGGCGACGAAGCGGTCCCCGCCGTGCTGTGCCCAGCTGACCTGCGGCGACGGCAGCGGAGGTTCCGGGTTGAGCTCCCACGAACGCGCGGCGTAGGAGTGGACGAAGTAGAAACGGGTGGCGTCGGCGATGCCGTCGAAAAGCCGCGAGCCTTTGGCGATCTCCACCGTGTTCCACCCCATGTGCGGGAGGATGTCCGCCTCTAGGCGGGTGATCTCGCCGGGCCATTCGCCGCAGCCGGCGGCGGCGTGCCCATGCTCGGTGCCGCGCTCGAAGAGGATCTGCATACCCACGCAGATGCCCATCACCGGGCGATCCCCGGCGAGGCGCTCGCCGATGACGCGCTCGCCGCGGACGGCTTTGAGCCCCTGCATGCAGGCGGCGAAGGCGCCGACGCCGGGGACGAGTAGGCCGTCGGCGGCGACGGCGACCTTGGGATCGGAGGTGACGGTGACCTCGGCGCCGACGCGCTCCAACGCCCGGTGGGCGGAGCGTAGGTTGCCGGAGCCATAATCGAGGAGTGCGACGCGGGGTTTCATGGCGGAGATTTTACGCGCGGTCGTCGTCACGCGGGGTGTGGGGCGGGAACTTCTGCTCGTGCAGACGGGTGCGCTTGCGCTTGCTCTTGGCGACGCGCCGAGCCGCGCCCTGGCGCACCCCGAGACGACGCGGTACCCGGCGGGCGGCACTGGTGCGCACGCGCTGCAGGCGGGTGCGGATGTTGTCGAACTCGGTGACGCGGTTGCGGCCGAGGATGAGATCGGCCACGGTCATGGCGATGCCGACCGCGATCACCGCCGCGCCCGCCCCGAAGGCCCCGGCGAACATGGTTCCGGTGACCAGCGCGCCGTAGACGACGGAGCCGAGGCCGGTGCCGGAGTCGTAGAAGATGTTCCACACGGCAGAGGCCTCCGAGACGCGCGAGCGCGGCAGGCGGTGGAACATGGACAGCAGGGACTCGTTCTGGACCGCGCCGAAGGACGCGCCGAAGAGCAGCGCCGCGATCACGAGCAGCCACACCGACAGCTCGAAGTAGAGCGTCGCGGCCATCAGACCGACGCCGACCAAGCCGGTGAGCTGGGAGTAGACCATGAGAGAGCCGGGCTCGCCGCGGCGGTCGGCGATGATACCGGCCACGTAGCGGGCGACCATGGAGGCGCCGCCGATGAACGAGAGCATGAACCCGCCGATGATCGCGCCGGTGGCGGGGTCGAGCTCGCGCACGGCGGCCGGCAGGAAGGACGAGACGGCGCCGAAGCTCATCGACAGCGTGGTCAGAGCGAGCGCCGGGACGAGGACCAGCTTCCACATCGACGCCCGCGGCGGCTCGTGCGGATCCGGCGTCTGATCGCGCACGGAGGCCGCCTTAATCCGCGGGATGCGCAGGCACATCGCCGCCCCGATGAGCGCGACGATCGCGGCGGTGATGTAGACGCTGCCGAAGCCGGCGAGGTCCGCCATGAACACGCCGGCGGCCAGGAAGACCATCTGGGACAAGCCGATGAACACGCCGAGCATGCCGGTGGCCTTACCCAGAAAACGCACGGGCACCAGCTCCGCGATGAGCGCGGATTCCGCGACGGTGATCGCGCCGAAGCCGACGCCGCGCAGGGCGGAGAACAACAGCACGATCCAGGCGTCGTCGCCCAGCAGGTGGCCGAGCGCCGGCACGCCGAGCATGAACGCCGAGACCACCATGACGGGGTTATAGCCGAAGGTGCGCAGCATCCAGGGCGTGACGATCTGCGTGAGCACCGTCGCCAGCATGAAGATGCCGGTCGACGCTCCGGCCAGGGTGGACGAGCCGCCCGACTCAATCACCGCCAGCGGCACGACGGGCAGAAGCAGCGACCAGGCGCCGAACGCGGAGGCGACGGCGACGAGGGTGGGGGTGAAACCGGGGGCCTTCCAGATGCTGTCGAGCTTTTCGATCTCTTGCCTGGAAAGTACCGATTGCGCCACGTCACTACCCCATTTCTTGGATTAAGAGTGCCAGGGCCACCACCGTCGCCAAGGCGGCGAGCAGCCCCAAAATGATGGTCATCACCTTCGATGAGTTTTGGTATGCGGACCAGGTCCCTCCGACCAAGAGTCCGGCTAACAGAAAGAGGCCCCAGATGGGCCAGTGGCTCACCGGGGACGTCTCCTGAGCAAGGGTAGCAATCTCCAGCATCGGCTACCTACTCCTAGAGCGCACCCTTAGTGGAGGGCACGCCGCTAATCCGGGGATCGGCCTCGGTGGCCGCGCGCAGGGCGCGGGCGCAGGCCTTGTACTCCGCTTCCGTGACGTGGTGCGGATCGCGGCCGTAGCGGACGTTGACGTGCAGGGTGATCCGCGCGTTGAGGGCCAGCGATTCGAAGAAGTGGCGGTTGATCACGGTGGCGTAGTGCCCGCCGATGATCTGCCACTCCATATTCTCCGGCTCGCCATTCATGACGAAGTACGGACGGCCCGACACATCCACCACGCCCTCGACTAGGGCCTCGTCCATCGGCAAAAGGCAGGAGCCGAAGCGGCGGATGCCCTTCTTCTCCCCCAGCGCGTCGGCGAGCGCCCAGCCCAGTACGATGGCGGTGTCCTCGACGGTGTGGTGGGCGTCGATCTCGGTATCGCCTACGGCCTTGACCTGCAAGTCGAAGGCCCCGTGGGAGCCGAAGGCGGTGAGCATGTGATCGAAAAACGGCAGGCCGGTGGAGATCTCGGTCTTGCCGGTGCCATCGAGGTTGATCTCGACGGTGATATCGCTTTCGGAGGTGGTCCTACTCGCCCGGCCGATGCGCGGGCCGAAGGCACGCTCGGTCATGATTCGTTCTCCTTGGTGAGGTTGAGGGACTCCGCGATGGCCGCGGCGGCGTTGAGAAAAGCGTCGTTTTCCTCCGGCAGGCCGATGGTCACCCGCAAATGCCCGCCCACGCCGACGTCGCGGATGAGCACGCCGTCGTCGAGGAAGCGCTGCCAGATCTCGTGCGGGTTGTCGAAAGACCCGAAGAACAAGAAGTTCGACTCGCTGTCGACATAGCTAAAGCCCAGTTTATGCAGTTGGGCAGCCACGCGGTCGCGCTCCTCGGAGAGCTTGGCGACGGTCGCCAGTGTCTCGTCCTGATGCCTTAGGGCAACGATCGCCGCCGCCTGGGAGAGCACGGAGAGGTGGTACGGCAGGCGCACGAGCATCACGGCCTCGACGAAGGCGGGGGCGGCGACGAAGTAGCCGAGCCGGCCGCCGGCAAAGTCGAAGGCCTTGCTCATGGTCCGCGAGACCACCAGCTTGTGAGGGTAGGTCTTAAGCAGCGTGGTCGCCGAGGGTTTGTCCGAGAACTCGGCGTAGGCCTCGTCGACGATCACCAGCCCGGGGGCGGCCTCGATAATCTGGGTGAGCTCGGCTAGGGAGGTGACATCCCCGGTCGGGTTGTTCGGGGTGGTCACGAAGACGATGTCGGGACGCTTCTCCGCGATGGCGGCGAGCGCGGTCTTCATATCGATGCGGAAATCGGCGCCGCGCTCGACGGGCAGGAACTCGGTCTGCGTGCCGGCTGAGAGGATCGGGTGCATCGAATAGGACGGCACGAAGCCCATCGCGGCGCGCCCGGGCCCGCCGAAGGCCTGCAACAGCTGCTGGAGGACCTCGTTGGAGCCGTTGGCGGCCCACAGGTTATCGCGGGTGACGCTCACCCCGGTGCGGGTGCTCACGTAGGCGGCGAGCTCTTCGCGCAGCTCTATGGCATCGCGCTCCGGGTAGCGATTCAGCGTCGGGGCGAGCCGGCGGATCTCGGCGACGAGGTCCTCGACGAGCGCCGCCGACGGCGGGTACGGGTTTTCGTTGGTGTTGAGCTGGATGGGGACCTGCAGCTGCGGGGCGCCGTAGGCGGACTTGCCACGCAGCTCCTCGCGCAGCGGCAAGTCCGCGAGACTCGTCTCGGCGGCGATGGTCCCGGGGCGAAAGTCCACTATCAGTTCTCCTTGTCGGTGGGCAGGTTCTCGAAGCGGGCGCGGATCGCCTCGCCGTGGGCGGGCAGGTCCTCGTCGTCGGCCAGCGCGATGACGTGGTGGGAGATCTCTTTGAGCGCCTGCTCGTCGTAGTCGATGAGGTTCACCGCCCGCAGGAAGGTGAAGGTGGACAGCCCGGAGGCGAAGCGCGCGGTACCCGAGGTGGGCAGCACGTGGTTGGACCCGGCGCTGTAGTCACCGAGGGGCACCGGCGCATAGCGCCCGATGAAGATCGCCCCGGCATGCCGGATGCGGCGGGCGACTTCGGAGGCATTAGCCGTGTGGATCTCGAGGTGCTCGGCGGCATAGGCGTCGGCCGCGGCGATGGCGGCGTCGAGGTCGTCGACCAGCACGATGCCGGACTGCTGGCCGCTTAAGGCCTCGCGGACGCGCTCGGCGTTGCGGGTGACGGTGTAGCGGGCGGTGATCTCTTCATCGACGCGGCGGGCGAAGTCCTCCGAGTCGGTGATGAGCACGCTGGCGGCCAGCTGGTCGTGTTCGGCCTGGCTGATGAGGTCGTAGGCCACCTCGATGGGGTCGGCGGTGTCGTCGGCAAGCACCGCGATCTCGCTGGGACCGGCCTCGGCATCAATGCCGACGGTGCCGTTGACCAGGCGCTTCGCCGCGGTGACGAAGATGTTGCCGGGCCCGGTGATCATGTCGACGGGCTCTAAGCCCTCCTCGTCGTCGCCATAAGCCATGAGCGCGACCGCCTGGGCGCCGCCGACGGCCCAGACCTCGTCGACGCCGAGCAGGTGGCACGCGGCGAGGATCGTCGGGTGCGGCAGGCCGCCGTTCGCCTCCTGCGGCGGGGAGGCGACCACCAGAGAATCCACGCCCGCCTCCTGGGCGGGGATGACGTTCATGAGCACGCTCGACGGGTACACCGCCTGCCCGCCCGGCACGTACAACCCGACGCGCTCGACGGGGCGGAAGAGGTGGGTGACGCGGGCGCCGTCGGCAAGCGTGGTGGTGTGCGGCTCGGGGCGCTGCTCCGCGTGTACCTTCCGGATGCGCGCGATGGATTCCTCCAAGGCGGCGCGCACCGCGTCGCTGAGCGTATCGACGGCGCCGGCCAACGGCTCCGCCGGCACCCGCAGGGCCGGCGGGCGGATGCCGTCGAACTGCTCGCCATAAGCGAGCGCCGCGGCTACTCCCCTCTCGCGGACATCGTGGACGATCGGTTCCACCTTCGGCACGACGGCGGCGACGTCAGTGCCACCCCGGGGCACGGCCCGGCGCAGCTGAGCAGTCGACGGGGTCTGACCGCGCAGGTCGGTGACGGAGAGCATGGGGAGATCCCTTCTGGTGAGGTCAATGCCCCTCAT
Source organism: Corynebacterium yudongzhengii (assembly GCF_003065405.1). Lineage (NCBI taxonomy): Bacteria > Bacillati > Actinomycetota > Actinomycetes > Mycobacteriales > Corynebacteriaceae > Corynebacterium > Corynebacterium yudongzhengii. Next base: position 842,116 of record NZ_CP026947.1, on the reverse strand, counting down.
AGCTTAGTCCGGGCGGTCCGCGGCTCCGTACGGGGTCGGGTCCAAGAACATGCTGAACCAGTAGGTCATCATCGCCATCAGCGGCGCGGCGACGAACGCGATGCCCGGCGCCAGCGGCGGCACGATCGCCACGTCCTGGCCGGCCTCGAGCTCAGTGTGCGCGACGCGTTGGGTGAGCGAGGCGGCGAGCTCGCCGACGGTGAAAAACGCCACCGCGCCGATGAGCGCGACCACGCCGATCCAGCAGAGCGTAAGCGCGCCGCGCATCTCGGGGGCGCGCACAAAGGACACCAGCCCGCAGATGACGCCGAGCACGCCGGTGATCACGGCGAAGGTGATAAAAGAGGTGAACTCGATATCGGCGGCCGGGGCGAACGCGATGACTCCGCCAGATTCGACCGTGCCTTCATACGCTGGGCGCAGTAAGCCCCACACCGCGCCGACAACGGCGTAGAGCAGGATCCCGAGCGTGAGAAAACCCGCCGCAGTGCCGATCTTCCGGTTGATGCGGAAGCGACGCTGAGGCGGGTGCGATACAGCAGTAGCGGGCATGACTACCGAGGGTAGCCCACCGTGATTACTTACAGAACTTCCAGGCGCCGCCTTCGTTACGGAAACGCTGGGTCTTAGAGTCCGGGCCGAACTCGGTCTGGACGGTCACGGTCGCCGAGGCGGTATCACCGTTGACCAGCACATCCGAGGTGTCCGAGACGTGGGTTTCGTTCCAGCCCCGCATCTGATCCATCGGGGCGTTCGGGATGCCCTCGAGGGAGAAAGCGTCCGCGTTGGTCTCGGCTAAAAGGGCCTGGCAGGAGTTATCCGGCATGTACGAGATGAAGCCGTGGAGGGTCTCCTGCTCGTAGATGCCGTTGACCAAATCGGAGATGGCGCGCGCGTCCTGCTCGCTGGCGGGCTGGCCGCCGGGGACCGGCTCCGGCTCGACGACCTCAACATCGCCGCCGGCAAAGGGGTCCTCCAGCTGACCCGAGGCGCCGGCGCCCGGGGCACCTGCACCCGCACCGGCGGCGGCGTTGGCCTGATCGCCGTTGCCGTTCTGGCGATCCTCGCCGTCTTTGTCCTCAGCATTGGCTTCCTTGTCTTCGGCGTCGCCGTCCTTATCTTTCTTGTCTTCGGCGTCGCCGTCCTTATCTTTATCTTTGTCTTCAGCGTCCTTCTCGTCGTCCGCCTGCTGAGAGCTGGTAGCCTGAGAGGTCTTCTGGGAGGCGTCAGCCGCAGTGCCCTCTTCTTCCTCACCGTTCGACCCGCAGGCGACGAGTGCGAGAGGGGCGGTCGCCGCGACCAGCACCAGCGACTTCTTCACAGACAGAGAGACAGTCACGAAAACTCCTGAGTTGTTTCGACAAATTATTGAGAAACCTACCGGCGGGGACATCGTAAAGAAAGTTGTGGTGATGTCAACCGGTGTTCAACGTGCCCAACTGTAGCAAGTTTGAAGAAACTTTCGGTACCAAGCGGATCATAGGTTGCTGTGAGTTGCCACAGCGTGACCATAAGAACCACCGATAGCACCACGGTACGATAGCCACCGTGCAATTAAACCGGGATGCAATCGTGCAAGCAGCCATAGAGATCCTCGATACCTACGGCTTAAACGACATGACCATGCGGCGGGTGGCCACCCAGCTCTCTGTGGCCCCCGGCGCGCTCTACTGGCACATCAGCAACAAGCAGGAGCTCATCCACGCGATCGCTGACGACATCCTCTCCCCCGTCCTCGGCGCGGAGGCGCGCACCCCTAAGGACCCGCAGGAGCTGTGCGAGACGCTCGAGGAGTTATTGCTCGCGCATCGCGACGGCTCCGAGCTCATCGCCAGTGCTCTCGCGCAACCGTCCTCGAGCTTGCGCGCGGACGTCGAAAAGCTGCTGGCCACCACACTTAAGGGCCAGGGTGTCGGCGACACCACCGCGGAGACCGCCGCCCGCGGGCTCTTACACCTTCTGCTCGGCGCGGGGATGCAGCTGCAGATGCAGCAACAGTTCGCCGAAACCCTCGGCGAGGGCGAGACAGAAGCCGCCGGCGACGCGGTGCGCGGGGATGTCTCGGCCCAAGTGGAGTTGCTGCTGCGGGCGGTCTCAGGGCGCCACTAGATGCCCGATTCATTACACTAAGATGCTATGAGTTCTGAGACTTCCCAAGAACAGCAGGTGTGGCCAGGGTTTCCGTACCCGCTTGGCTCGAAGTACGACGGCGCCGGCACCAACTTCGCTCTGTTCTCCGACGTCGCGGAGCGCGTCGAACTGTGTCTGATCGACCGCGAAGAAAACGAAACCCGCATTGAGCTGACGGAAGTCGACGCCCACGTCTGGCACGCCTACCTGCCTGGGGTGGTGCCGGGACAGCGCTATGGCTACCGCGTCCACGGCCCCTATGACCCGGGCCAGGGGCTGCGCTGCGACCCGAACAAGCTGCTGCTCGACCCTTATGCCCGCGCCTTCGACGGCGAGTTCGACGGCGATGCCTCCCTGTTTTCCTATGACATCTTCGCCGACGAGCCCGGCACCGGCCGCAACGAGGAAGACAGCCTCGGCCACACCATGAAGTCCGTGGTGATCACCCCGTTTTTCGACTGGGGCAACGACCGCCCGCCGAACATCCCGTACAACGAGACGGTCATCTACGAAGCGCACGTCAAGGGCATGACCGCCACGCACCCCAAGGTGCCGGAAAATCTGCGCGGCACCTATGCGGGCATGGCGCACCCGGCGGTCATCGACTACCTCAAGGACTTGGGGGTCACGGCCGTCGAGCTCATGCCGGTGCACCAGTTCATGCAGGACGATCGCCTGCGCGAGCTGGGCCTGCGCAACTACTGGGGCTATAACACCTTCGGGTTCTTCGCCCCGCACCAGGACTACGCCGCGGCCCGCAAGCCGGGCGAGGCCGTCGCCGAGTTCAAGGGCATGGTCCGCGCCTTCCACGAGGCCGGCATCGAGGTCATCTTGGATGTGGTCTACAACCACACCGCCGAGGGCAATCACCTGGGCCCGACGTTCGCCTTCCGCGGCATCGATAACCAGGCGTATTACCGACTTGTCGACGGCGATCCGTTCCACTACATGGACTACACGGGCACCGGTAACTCGCTGAACGTCCGCCACCCGCACTCGCTGCAGCTGATCATGGACTCGCTGCGCTACTGGGTCACCGAGATGCGTGTCGACGGCTTCCGCTTCGACCTCGCTTCCACCCTGGCCCGCGAGTTCAACGACGTCGACCGTTTGGCCACCTTCTTCGACCTCGTGCAGCAGGACCCGGTGGTCTCCCGGGTGAAGCTCATCGCGGAGCCCTGGGATGTCGGCGACGGCGGCTACCAGGTGGGCAACTTCCCGCCGCTGTGGACCGAGTGGAACGGTAAGTACCGCGACACCGTCCGCGACTTCTGGCGCGGCGAGGAGGCGACCCTCGGCGAGTTCGCGTCCCGTCTGACCGGTTCGTCGGACCTCTATGCCAACAACGACCGCCGCCCGACGGCGTCGATCAACTTCATCACCGCCCACGACGGATTCACCCTCAACGACTTGGTCAGCTACAACGAGAAGCACAACATGGCCAACGGGGAGGACAACAACGACGGCGAGAGCCACAACCGCTCGTGGAACCACGGCGTCGAAGGACCCACCGACGACCCGGAGATCCAGCACCTGCGCGGCCGGCAGCGCCGCAACTTCCTGACCACCTTGCTGCTCAGCCTGGGTACGCCGATGATCAGCCACGGCGACGAGATGGCGCGCACCCAAAACGGCAACAACAACGTCTACTGCCAGGACAACGAGCTGGCCTGGATGGACTGGGACCAGCTGGAAGAGAACAAGGCGCTGCATGACTTCGCCAAGCGTCTCATCAGCATCCGCCAGCGCCACCCGGTGTTTCGTCGCCGCCGCTTCTTGGAGGGCGGGCCTTTGGGTTCGGATGTCCGCGAGCGCGACATCGCCTGGCTCGTGCCCTCTGGTGAGCTGATGGTGCAGGACGACTGGGACTTCGCCTTCGGCAAGGCGCTGATGGTCTACCTCAACGGCAACGCCATTACGGAGCCGGACGAGCGCGGCCAGCAGGTCGTCGATGACTCCTTCATTTTGATGTTCAACGCCCACTACGAGGCCATCGAGTTCACCCTGCCGCCGCGCAAACTGGGCGCGAAGTGGCAGCTGGTCATCGACACCACCGAGGCCACCGGCTACCCGCTGGACGCCGCCATCTTGGAGGCCGAGGGCACCCTGACCGTCCCGGCACGCTCGACGATGGTGCTCAAGCAACTCGAGCCGCCGGTCTACGAGGAAGACAACGGCGAGGAGACCGAAGAGGCCGCCACCTCCACCCCGGTGACCGACCCGAGTGACCCGGCCGACGTCATGGAATCGCGCGCGATCACCGTGCCGAGCGATCCGGAGCCGGCCGCCGAGACGGAGCGCACCACGACTCTTACCCCGGGTATCGGCCACCAGATCCGGCAGGAGGGCGAGGAATGATCCACGCCCACGGGATGACCGTCACGCTCACCCAGTCCACGGTGCGCCTCGACTACAGCCCGCTGGCCGCCTCCCTGCGCGGCATCACCCCGGATACCAGCGGCGTCGGCGAGACCCTCGAGCTCGCTGAGGTCACCGGCACCGAGCTGATCGCCCCCACCAACCTCGATAGCGGCTATGTGCTCCTCACCGGCCTCGACCGGCGAATCCCTTTCGCACCGAACCAGGAGGCCCAGGCCGAGGCCTTGGTCGCAGATGTCCAGGCCGCCCTGCGCGGCGAGCTCCCCGGCGACGGCGCAGTGACGGGCTTGAACTTCGTCGCCCTCGACGTCGAGACCGCCAACGGTGCGACCGGTTCGATCTGCCAGATCGGGCTCGTGCGTTTCCGCGACGGCCAGCCGAGCGAGACCGCCGAGTGGTACTGCCGCCCACCTGCGGGTGCCGAGGAGTTTTGGGACACCAACATCCGCATCCACGGGATCACGCCAGACCAGGTTGCCGATCAACCCCGGGTTGGCGAGCTGCTGGGCAAGGTCACCGACTTCATCGGCGACGATCCGGTGGTGGCGCACAACGCCCAGTTCGACATCACCGCCCTGCGCGATGCCGCCCGCCTCTCCGAGCACACGCTGCCGCCCATGTTGTTCGGCTGCTCGTTGGCGGCATCGCGCCGCAGCGATTTGGACGTGGCCAACCATCGCTTGCCGACGGTCGCCACCGCCCTCGGCGTCTGGCTCGATAACCACCACGACGCCTTAGCGGATGCGCGGGCCGCCGGCGAGATCATCGCCGGCCTCGCACTGCGCAGCGGCCACCGCGGCAGCCTCATGGAGGACTTCCACGCGCTGGGGCTTACCCTCGGCGAGCTTCGCGACGGCCGCATTACCCCCGTCCTGGTCGATCGCACAGGTGCGGGCCGCGCGCTGCAGGCCGAGGGTATTACCTCGCCTGCCCCGGTCGCGGCCCGGCGCGGCGAGGAGGACAAGGCCACGGGCGCGGGGACGGACTTTCGGGATAAGCCTTCGGGTTCTTCAGGTTCTTCTTCTCGTGGGCAGCAGCGCTCGCCGGCTCCCTGGCAATCGGTGGCCACCCCGGATACGATCCCGGAGCCGAATAAGGACGCGGATCCCGATCACCCGCTGTTCGACCAACACGTCACGCTGACGGGAGACTTCGAGCCTTTCGATAAGTCGCGGCTGTGGAACGGCATCGCCGAACACGGCGGCCAGGTGGGCAAGAACGTGACCAAGAAGACCACGTTGTTGGTCATCGGCGAGTGGGCCTCCAAGACCTCCAAGGAGAAGAAGGCCGAAGAATACCGCGCTAAGGGCCAGGAGATCGAGTTCTGGCCGGCCGAGCGGCTCTTCGATGTTCTCGGGCTCAACGAACAGCCACCGTTTTAAAAGGGGTTGTGTCTCTGGGAACCGTCGCTTGCTGCGGGCAGTCCTATATCCCCGACGGATATTTCGACGACCGCGGAAACTTCCCGGAGAAAGGCGACAGTGCCCCATGACCATCGCAGAACAACCCACGTCCCCAGCCGATCCCTCTGACCCGGCGGCGCTCATGCTGCTGCCGCAGCTGGCCAACCGCCGCGGGTTCGACAACATCCTGGGGTCCTATCACCCGGGCCGCAAGCCCGCGGCCATCGCCTTGTCGCTGGAGCTCGACGCCGTGCTCGTCGCCGGTGGCCAAGTGCTCAGCCGGGAGGATCTCGGGCGACGCAACCTCAGCCTGCAGGCCGGATGGGATGAGGCTGCCGGCAACCTCATCGCGCTGGCGATAAACCGCGAAGGGGCCATCGCGGCGAGCCTTATACACTCGGGCCACGGTCAGTGGTGGAAGCTGTCCATTGGCGAGACGTGCGCGGGAAGCTGGCTGGCGCATCCGCACACTTTTAGCATCGTCAACGATTTCCTACGCACGCGTCTGGGAGGCGAGCCCTACTACCGGCTGCCGGCACCGGGCGAGAGGAGCATGCTGGTCACTGCGGACGCACCGACGGTGGCGGATACGAACGAGCGCGACGTGGTGATCTACCAGGCAGGCTTTCCCGTGCCCCTGGATCGGGCGCGTCCGGTAGAGCACACGGGCGTCGGCTTCCTGCTGGCCTCCTGAGGTTGGGCTAGGTTGTGGCGCCCGGTTCTGCAGGCGGCTGTCTGGGTGGCGAGTTTGTCACAGCCTCATCTGACGAGCCTTCGCCCCGGAAGACAGCCGGGCGTAGGGATTACGCACGTGCGTAATGGCTCGGGCTGGTTGGCCGGGGATTCTTTTAGGTGATCTCGCTGCACCGTGTCCTCACCGATACCTGACTAAGTTGACCTAAGTCGGTTTTACGCACGTGCGTAATCTTGGGCGAACTATGTGGCGGCATAGGGATTCTGGGGCTATTTCTGCTCACGGGGTCGTTGCGGTGGCCCTATTGGGGGAAGGGTGAGGGAGTCTCCCTTGTTTCACGCACGCGCATAAAATACAAATAGTTTCCAATAAAACTTTTCGATGGCATAGGAAACTCAGCGGCCGCGGTGGCTTTAGGACCGTTTCTTTTGCCGGGGACTTTTATGCATATGCGTAATCCGAAGGCCTGAAATCTCGGAGCTAGTGAAACCCACCTACGCGACTATGCCACGGCATAGTGCGGACGGAGTCGACCGGTTTTACGCACGTGCATAATCGGAAATCAATGAATCCCGGGGAACTCATAGGTCCGCGTGGCCACGCTGCCGGAATCACCTCCGACAGCCCAGACTCCCCATGCCGCCGCATAGTACGGGACCGGTTCTACGCACGTGCGTAATCGGGAATCGATAAAACCCGGCGAACTCATAGGTACGCGGAACACATTGCCGGTGGTCTCCCAAAGTGGAGAAGGCGTGTGGCGCTCTGCAGACCCGCCTCGATAGCGCCTCTGCCTAGCCCACCTACTCCCCTCCTGAGGTTCGGCGTCGTTTTCCTTATGCTGGATATGTCTGCGTCGGCAGCTTAGCCGGCGCCCGTTGACCGGCACCCGTCTCGTACAAGGAGCCCATCTTGCGCCGCCCCATTACCGCGACCTACCGCCTGCAGCTGCGTGGCCCGAAGGCGGATCCCTCCGGCCGCGCCTTCGGCTTCGCCGAGGCCGCCGAGCAGATCCCCTACCTCGCTTCGCTGGGGATCTCGCATCTGTACCTCTCTCCGGTGCTCACCGCCGTGCCGCACTCGAACCACAACTACGACGTCACTGACCCCACCGAGATCAACCCGGAGCTCGGCGGGCTCGAGGGCTTCCGCGAGCTGGCGAAGGCCGCTCATAGCGCCGGGCTCGGTCTGATCATGGACATCGTGCCTAACCACATGAGCGTGGAGATTCCCAAGCTCAACCGGTGGTTCTGGGACGTGCTGAAGAACGGCCAGGACTCCGACTTTGAGCTCTACTTCGACATCGACTGGCACGATGACAACGGGGCCGGCGGCAAGCTCGGCCTGCCGATTCTCGGTGAGCCAGGCGACGAGGAAAAGCTCGTCCTGCGCCATGACGAGGAGATCGACGAGCCGGTCTTAAGCTATTACGACAACGACTTCCCGGTGCGCGAGGGCACCTTCGACAGCCTCGACGACGACCCGGTAAAGGTCTATGATCGCCAGCACTACCGCCTGATGTACTGGCGCGACGGGGTCATCTCCTATCGGCGGTTCTTCTCAGTCAACACGCTGGCGGGCATCCGGCAGGAAGACCCGATGGTCTTCGAACACACCCACCGCATGCTGCGCCAGCTCATCAACGAAGACCTTATCGACGGGGTGCGCGTCGACCACCCGGACGGGCTGGCCGACCCGTTTAGCTACCTCCACCGCCTGCGCGAGCTCGTCGGCCCGGATCGGTGGCTGCTCGTCGAGAAGATCCTGTCGGTCACCGAGCCGCTCGATCCGCGCCTGGATGTCGAGGGCACCACCGGCTATGACGCGCTGCGGGAGCTCGACGGCGTGTTCATCTCCCGGGAGGCCGAGGACCACATGAGCATCCTGGCTCTCCAGCAGTCCGGGTGGACCTGGGACGAGACCGCCTTCGAGGCGACCGAGCAGCAGCTCAAGCGTGACGTCGCCGCCACGGAGCTCGGCGCCGAGGTCGCCCGCCTGGCGCGCGCGATCCGCCGCGATAACTTCTCCACCGCCGGCAACACGGTCAGTGAGGAAGACCTCGTCAACACGATCGTCGATCTGGTCGCCGAAATCCCCGTCTACCGTGCCGACTACCTGTCGCTGTCCCGGGTGACCGCGACCGTGGTCGCGGAGATGACGCGGCGTTACCCTTCGCGTCGCGACGCGCTCGATCTCATCTCCGCCGCGCTCATCGAGGGCAAAGAGGCGAAGATCCGCTTCGCCCAGGTCTGTGGTGCGGTGATGGCCAAGGGCGTCGAGGACACCACGTTCTACCGCGCCAGCCGGCTCATCGCCCTGCAAGAAGTCGGCGGGGCGCCGGGACGTTTCGGGGTCTCCGCCGCCGAGTTCCACCTCAACCAGAACGAGCGCGCCACCCTGTGGCCGCGGGCGATGACCACCCTGTCGACCCACGACACCAAGCGCAGCGAGGATGTGCGCGCCCGCATCATCGAGCTCACCGAGGCCCCGAGCGACTTCGCGGAGCTGGTGCGCAAGGTCACCACGCGCGTGCCGGCGCCCGACCCCGCCACCGGGCATTTCCTGTTGCAGAACATCCTCGGCGTCTGGCCGGCGAACGGCGAGATCGACGACAACCTGCGCGAGCGCCTCCACGAATACGCGCTCAAGGCCATCCGCGAGGCCGGCTTGAAGACCACCTGGACCGACCAGGACGAGCAGTTCGAGCAGGCGGTGCTCGACTGGGTCGACACGATTCTCGACGGGCCTGTGACCAGCGTGATCACCGAGTTCATGGAGCCGATCACCACGGCGACCAACCAGATCGTGCTGGGCCGTAAGCTCTTACAGCTCATCGGCGCCGGCATCCCGGATATCTACCAAGGCCAGGAGTTCTTCGACGACTCGCTGGTCGACCCCGACAACCGCCGCTTCGTGGACTACACCGCACGCAGCCAGTCGCTGGACATGCTCACCGGAGGCATCGACTGGGCACAGATCGCCGCTGACGCCCGCGCAGAAGCCGGCGCCGAGGACAACGCCGAGCCCCTCGCCGCCGGGCACCTGGGTGGCTACCCGCACGTCGATAAGCATGGCAACTGGGCCAAGCAGCACATCACCCACCAGGCCTTGAAGCTGCGCCGCGAGCTGCCGGACCTGTTCGTGGGTGGTTCTTATCAGGCGGTCTTCGCCGAGGGCACGTGCTCCGGGCACTTGGTCGGCATGGCGCGCGGCGAGACGTCGGCGCAGGACGCAGTGGGGGTAATTGCCGTGACCACGCGGCGCCCGCAGGTGCTCGACCAGCGCGGCGGGTGGGGCCAGGCCACGTTGACCCTGCCGGCGGGTGAGTGGGTCGATAGGCTCACCGGCCGCAGCTTCAGCGGCGAGGTCCCCGTCGCTGAGGTCTTCGAGATCTTCCCCACTGCCCTTTTGGTCTCTTCCGACTATGAGCGATAAAACCATCGCCCAGCTGGGCTCTCGCTACCACGAGTTCGTGCGCGCCCACCCGCACGCCGATAGCGCCTTCGCCGCCGACATCGAGGATCTGCTCTCCGATGCGGGCGTGACCGTCGACCGGGTCACGGCCCGCATCAAGTCGTGGCCTTCGCTCAAAGCCAAGGCCCGCCGGCGGCGTGACGACGGCAGCCGCGCCTACCCGGATCCTTGGCACGATGTGCACGACATCATCGGGGTGCGAGTCAACGTCTTTCACTCCACGGAGATCCCGGTGACCCTCGATGTGTTGGCGGAGTCTTTTAAGGTGCACCGCAGCGTCGATAAGGCGGCGGAGACGCGCATCGCCGGCGGTTTCGGCTACGGCTCGCACCATATGATCCTCGAGGTGCCGGAAGGCCGCAGCGATCTGGCGGAGTATGTCGGCATGCAGTTCGAGGTCCAGGTGCGTACCGTGCTGCAGCACGCGTGGGCCGAGTTCGAGCACGACGTGCGCTACAAGCAGGGCGGGCAGATCGACCCGCAGGTCGATCGGGCGTTTACCCTCGCCGCCGGACTCATCGAGCTCGCGGACCAGCAGTTCGATCAGATCGCCGCGCTCAAAGAAAAAGAGACCGAAGGCGATGACTATGTCGACGACGTCGCCATCACCGCCGAGACCCTGCCCGGCATTCTGGCGGTGCTGCTCGGCAACCGCTTCCCGCGCTCACGCTCGGAGCACTACCGCTGGTTGGAGGAGTTGCTGCTGGCCAACGGCATCAACACCGTCGCGGAGCTCAGCGAGCTGCTCAACGACTCGGACATCTCCAAGGTGTTCCGCTCGATGCGTTATCGTTTCTTGCCCGGGCAGGTGCGGCTTATCGACGACCTCCTGCTCCTCCGCTTCCGCGAGGAGCACATCGAGCGCACCGGCAACAGCGGCAACCGCGCCGAGCACCGCCCGGAGCGTCTCAAGGCGCGGCTGAATACGATGCGCCAGCTGGGCCTGTAGCGGTGGTGTTAGCGATGCCCGCGCAGGCGGTCGAGCTGGCGGCGCTCCTTCTTGGTGGGCCGGCCCGCTCCCCGATCACGTTGCGGCAGCGAGGCTAGGACCTCCTTCGGCGGCGGGGGCGGCGAGTGGTCCACGTAGCACTTTCGGGCCACAGGCGCCCCGGCGCGCTTGCGCAGGGTGGCGACGACCTCGAAGCGCCGCTCTCGGTGGTCTTTCCACACGCGGATGTGATCGCCCGGCACGACCTGCTGGGAGGGCTTGGTGGTCGAACCGTTGAGCTTCACGTGCCCGGCGCGCACCGCCTCCGCGGCGGCCGAGCGGGTTTTGAAGATGCGTACCGCCCACACCCAGACGTCGATACGCACCGGCTTTCCATCAGGTTCCGGCACGGACATCCTTTAGTATTCGTCGCGGTGGTTGACGATCCGGCGGACCTTCAGGAAGTTATACGTTCCGCCGACCACGGCGATGACAATTCCGAGAGTCATCCAAAGCCAGAACTTGGTGATGAATAATCCCACGAGGAATCCGCCGGCGAGACCGCCGGCGACGCTGATGACTCCGTTGCGCGCGTACTTACGGACCTGGTCCTTGCGCTGCTGAATCGGGTTGTGAGGGCGCGGCTGCATCGTCATGCCCACCATCTTAGTGGTTACTTCGATGTTCAACCCAGGCGGTTCCGGCCTCTACGGGAACCACCTGACCCTGGGTGAGGGTGGCGAGGGTATCGGCAAGCTCTGCGGCCTCGTCTGGAGCGACGGCCAGGGTGTAGGTGGCCCGCGCGCCGTAGCTGACATCCAGGATGTGGATGCCGCGGGCGCGCAGCTCGGCTTCCTTCTGCCCGGCATCGGCGTGCTCGAACTCCACGGTGTAGAGCGCGCGCAGGCTGCGGCGCACCCGCGGGATCTGCGGCAGCACCCGCCCGACGGATTCGGAGTAGGCGTGCACCAATCCCCCGGCGCCGAGTTTCACCCCGCCGAAGTAGCGGGTGACGACGACCGCGATGTCACACATCCCCGATCCCTTGAGCTGTTCCAGCATGGGGCGCCCGGCGGTGCCGGAGGGCTCGCCGTCGTCGGAGGAACGCTCCACCGGATTGGAGCCCTCAACGTGGTAGTAGTACGCCGAGCAGTTGTGGTTGGCATCCGGGTAGGTGGCTTTGATCTCGTCGATGAACTCCCGCGCCTCGTTTTCGTTCATGACCCGGCGCGCGGTGGTGAGAAACCGGGAGCGCTTGAGCTCCCACTCGTCGACGTAGTCGCGGTGGGCTTCGGGAAGCAGGTAGGAGTCGTTCATGTCGCTGATCGTCTCCCTACCCTACCCGTGCGCCCAACCCGTTTCGCCCTTAGTCTGGGGTTTCATGAGCGATGAAGCGACACAGGTGTTCTCCGTCTGGGCCCCGCACGCCGATCAGGTGCGTTTGCGTCTCGACGACCCCGAAGGCCCGGCCCACGATCTCCAGCAGGCAAGCGGTGGCTGGTGGATCAGCGATATCCCGATGCTTAAGCACCAGCGCTACGCCTACGAGGTGCACAACGATGACGGCTGGTCGAAGCCGCTGCCCGATCCGCGCACCCGCTCGCAGCCGGACGGCATCCACGGTTTCTCCGAGGTCGTGGTCACGGATTTCGCGTGGTCCGATGAGCAGTGGACCGGTCGCGGATTGTCGTCGATGATTCTTTATGAGCTGCACGTGGGCACCTTCACTCCGGCGGGGACGTTGGATGCGGCCGTCGAGAAACTGGATTATTTGGTGGAGCTCGGCGTGAACACCGTCGAGCTCATGCCGGTGCAGCCTTTCGGCGGCGAGCGTAACTGGGGCTACGACGGCGTCGATTGGTACGCGGTGCACGAGGCCTATGGCGGGGTGGACGGGCTGAAGCGTTTCGTCAATGCCGCGCACGCCCGCGGCCTGGCGGTAGTGCTCGATGTGGTCTACAACCACTTCGGCCCGGACGGTAACTACGTGGGCATGTTCGGCCCCTACACGGCCGCGGGCGCCACGGGCTGGGGTGATGTGGTTAACCTCTCGGGCCCGGATTCCGACGAGGTCCGCGCCTACGTGCTCGGCGCCGTGCGCCAGTGGCTGGGCGAGTTCCACATCGACGGCCTGCGCCTCGACGCGGTGCACGCCTACGACGACCGGCTGGCGTATTCCATCATGGAGGACATGAGCATCGTCGCCGCGGAGCTCGAGGGTATCAACGGTCGCCCGCGCACCCTCATCGCCGAAAGCGATCTGAATAACCCGCGCCTGATCACCGAGCGCGCCGCCGGCGGCTATGGGCTGGATGGCCAGTGGGTCGACGACATCCACCACGGCATCCACACCCTGATCACGGGCGAAGACCACGCCTACTACAAGGACTACGGCGACATCGAAGTGCTCGCCGACACCCTGCGCATGGGCTGGCGCTACAACCAGACCTATTCCGCCTACCGCAGGCGTACCCACGGCCGCGCACTGGATCTGGCGCACACCCCGGCCTGGCGGCTGGTGACCTACACGACGACCCACGACCAGGTGGGCAACCGCGCCGCCGGCGATCGCCCGTCGATGAACCTCAGCCCTACCCAGCAGGTGCTCAAGGCGGCGTTGATCTACCTCTCCCCTTTCACCCCGATGCTGTTTATGGGCGAAGAGTTCGGCGCGCGCACCCCCTTCCCGTTTTTCATCTCGCATACCGACGAGCACCTGCTCGACGCCACCCGCGAAGGCCGTCGCGCCGAGTTCGCCTCCGCCGGCTGGGCGGACGAAGAGATCGCCGATCCCGCCGATCCCGAGACCTTCCACGCGGCGAAGCTCGACTGGACGTTCACCGCGCAGCAGCAGGAGATTTTCGACGCTTATCGACGCCTGCTTGCCCTGCGCACCGACCTTCGCATCGCACACCCTGACCTGCGGGACTGGTTCGTCGAAACCGGTGGGAATGAGAAGCGCTGGTTAGCCTTCGGCCACGGTGAGTACCTGCTAGTGGCGAACCTCTCGGATCAACCCGTCACCGCGCCCTTTGGTGGTGAGCTGGTGTATTCGTTCACGCGGCCGTCGATAAGCAATGAGGACACCAAGCTCGGCGCCTGGGAGTTCGCGCTCCTGCGCCGCGGTGCCTAGCGCCTTTAGGTGCGGACGACGAACTCGTATTCGGGGGTACCGGGCTCGAGGTACTCGCACTTGATCTTCGAGGCCTCCATGCGCTCGAGCAGGCCGCCGAGGTCTCCGGCATCGCCGAGTTCGATGCCGACCAGGGCGGCACCGGTCTCGCGGTTGTTGCGCTTGAGGTACTCGAAGAGGGTGACGTCATCGTCGGGGCCCAGGATGTCGGTGAGGAAGCTGCGCAGCTGCCCCGGCTCCTGCGGGAAGTTCACTAGGAAGTAGTGCTTCAGGCCGCGATGCACCAGGGAGCGCTCCATGACTTCGGCGTAGCGCAACACGTCGTTGTTGCCGCCGGAGATGACGCAGGCGATGGTGGAGCCGGCCGGCAGGTTGACGCTCTGCAGCGCCGCGACCGACAGGGCGCCCGCGGGCTCGGCGATGATGCCCTCGGACTGATAGAGGTTGAGCATCTCGGTGGCCACCGCGCCCTCGTCGCAGCTGACGGCGTGGATGCGGGACTGGTTGGCGTCGATAACCTGGTACGGGAAACGGCCGATGCGTTTGACGGCGGCGCCGTCGACGAAGCTGTCGACGGACTCGAGGGTCACCGGGCCGTTATTCTCGAACGCGGCGGCCAGCGAGGCAGCGCCGGCGGGCTCGGCGGCGATCAACGCCGCGCGCGGGGCCATATCCGCCAGATAGCTGGTGATGCCGGCGAGCAGCCCACCGCCGCCGACGGGCACGATCACGGTATCGAGGTTCTTCCCCAGCGCCGTGAGCTGGCTTAGGATCTCCGCGGCGACGGTGCCCTGGCCGATGACGGTATCGCGGGCGTCGAAAGGCTCGATCATGGTGGCGCCGCGCTCTTCCGCATCCTCGCGGGCGGCCTGGGCGGCCTCGTCGAAGTTGGAACCGACCATGACCAGTTCCACCATCTCGCCGCCGTGGACGGCGATGCGATCGCGCTTCTGCTTGGGGGTGGTGGTGGGCACGAAAATCTTGCCCGGCATCCCCATCGTCCGGCAGGCATACGCCACGCCTTGGGCGTGGTTGCCGGCGCTGGCGGCGACGATGCCGGCGCTGCGCTGTTCTTCCGAGAGATTCGAAATGGCGTAGTAGGCGCCGCGAATCTTGTATGAGCGCACGTCCTGCAGGTCCTCGCGCTTGAGGTAGACGGAATGCCCGGTCTCCTCCGACAGGCGCGGGCAGTACTGCAGCGGGGTCGGGGCGATCACCGAGGAAATCCGGGCCTGGGCGGCCTGGATATCGGAAGCATGCACCGGTTCGTACGCAACGTCGTTCATGGGTGGAAATTCTAGCGCTTCCGGTGGCCGGGCCGGGGCGTTGGGCCTGGTTCACGAAAGATTCACTTGCTTGTCACATCGGCGTTGTTTCTGTGTCGTCTCTTCCACATGGCTGACAGCTAGCTTTTATGAAGCCAGGTTTTTCACACATTTTGATAACTCAAGGAGGACAGTATCGTGGCCCTCCGCCGTACGGCCGTGGCCCTGTGCGCCGCCACCGCCACCTCACTTGCGCTGGTCGCCCCCGCCTCCGCTCTCGTCGTCGAGAACCCGGTGACCGATTTCGCCAACGCCGATGATTTCCAGATCACCCCGATCGGTTCCTACGACACCGGCCAGTTCGACGAGGGCGCGGCGGAGATCGTGGACTTCTACGCCGCCGAGAACATCGTTCTCACCGTCAACGCGCAGTCCGGAAGCATCGACGTGATCTCCATCACCGATCCTGCCAACCCCACCAAGGTCGGTGATGTCTCCGCGGGCGATGATGTCGGCATCAACTCGGTCACCGTGCGCGAGGACGGTCTGGCTGTCGCCGCCGTCGAGCCGGCCGACAAGACCGCCGAGGGCGAGATGCTGTTCTTCGACGCCAACACCAGTGAGGTACTCGGGAAGGTCAAGCTGGGTAACAACGGCGAGCACGACGCCGCCCTGCCGGACATGGTGGGGATTTCCGCCGACGGCCGTTACGCTTTCGTCGCCAATGAGGGCGAGCCGGCCGAGAATTACTCCTTCGACCCGGAGGGCTCGGTGTCGATCATCGCGCTGCCCGAGATCGGCGATCTGCGGGCCCCGGCGCAGAGCGACGTGCGCGTGGCTGATTTCCGGGCCTACAACGAGGACGGCCCCCGCGAGCTGCCGGAGGGCGTGCGCATCTTCGGCCCCGCGGAGGTCGACGGCGCGGAGTACTCCACCACCGTCGCTCAGAATCTCGAGCCCGAGTACATCACCGAGGTCGGCGGCAAGCTCTACACCACGCTGCAGGAGAACAACGCCGTGGCCGTGGTCGATGTGGAGACCGCGACCGTCACCAACATCTTCCCGCTGGGCACCGCCGATCACTCACAGGTACCGCTGGACGCTTCCGACCGGGACGATCGCATCAACATCACCGAATGGCCGGTGCGCGGCATCCACCAGCCGGATTCGATCGTGGGCTACACGGCTAACGACGGCGGCGACTACGTGGTCATGGCCAACGAGGGCGACGCCCGCGACTGGGACGCCTACTCCGAAGAGGCGCGCATCAAGCATCTCGGCGATCCGGACGAGACCGACTACGCCGACAACCCGCTGCCGGGTATCTGCGAAGGCTTCGCGGGCATGAGCGCCGAGGAGATCGAAGAGTTCCAGGCCGATGAGAACGCCGGGCGCCTGAACATCACCATCGCCGACGGCCTCAACGAGGACGGCACCTGCTTCAACGAGCTGTACTCTTTCGGCTCGCGGTCGTTTTCTATCTTCTCCACCGACGGCACCGAAGTGTTCAACTCCGGCTCCGAGTTCGAGGAGATCACCGCACGCCTCCACGAGCAGGGCAAGCTGGTCTTTAACGCGGGTCACGACGAAGGCTGGTTCGACTCCCGCTCCGACAACAAGGGCCCGGAGCCGGAGGGCGTGGCGCTCGGCCACATCAACGGCCGGGACTACGCCTTCATCGGCCTCGAGCGGGTCGGCGGCATCTTCGTCTACGACATCACCGACCCAGCGAACGCCAGCTACGTCGCCTATGTCAACAACCGGAACTTCGACGTCTCCGCCATAGATGAGGAGAGCGAAGAGCTCGTCGATAACTGGCAAGACGCCGGTGACCTCGGCGCGGAAGGCCTGGTGTTCATCCCGGCCGCCGACTCCCCGAACGGCAACGACCTCGTGGTCGTGGGCAATGAGGTCTCCGGCACCACCACCGTCTTCGAGATCACCGGTGCGGTGACCGAGGGCTCCGGCGAGGACCCGGCCGATGGATCCGCTGCTGGTTCGAGCAGCTCGAGTGAATCGAGCGTGTCCTCCAGCTCCGGGCTGCTCGTCGTGGGCGGGCTGATCGCTCTGATCGCTGCTATCGGTGGCGTGATCGCTTCGACCCCGGCGATCGGCCAGCTCCTCATGTCGCTGATCCCGCCGCACCTGCGTGATCACATCGAGGATATCCTCCCCTAAAAGTTCTCTGAGGGTTCCCGTATAGCGAGGTGGGTGCTAACTTCGTGTCCGGCTCCTCAATCTCCGAAGTTTGCAAAGGAATGTCACTATGCGTCGTCGTATTTCTCTCGCGCTGATCGCCGCCACCAGCTCTGCCCTGGCCCTGACCACCCCGGCTGTTGCCCAGTCCTCTTCTAGCCTGCCCCAGTCTTCTAGCACTGAGCAGGCTGAGGTTGCCGAGCAGCCGGCTGCTGAGGGTGAGGTTGAGGCTGAGGAGGGGGAGACCGAGAACGAGGAGAAGGACTACTCGCACCTCCCCGAGTGGGTCCAGAGCTCCATCAACCCGAGCCCGGAGGGTGAGCTGGCGATGGCCATCATCGGTGCCATCGTGGCTGCCGTCGGACTGATCATTCAGGCCGGCGTCACGTTCATCCCGATCATCGGCGTGGAGAACATCGAGGGAATGCTCGCAAACTTCGGGCGCTAAGACTGAAGAATTCCCCCGGGCCGCTTGGTGGTCCGGGGGTTTTCTCGTCTCATCGGGCTGGGGTGAAAGTGGCGCTGTTGAGACCGCCGGGTTCATCGATCAATCGCTCTCCAGGTTCGACGATCGTGCCTCTCCGGGGAACGGGAAGAGCTCAAAGTCAGGTGTTCCCTTAGGAATACTTTCTTGACCGGTCATGTGGAACTCGTGGTCGCCGCCATCATCGAACGGCTGCCAAAACCTGACTAAATGTCCTAACTCAGGTTAAAGAAACCAAACATGGTGAACAGAATAGCGAAAATCGCACCAAGGACTACTACCTGGTGGTCAACCCCGAAGAAGATCTGCTGATCTACTTCGCGCCGAATAAGCGCTCCGAGTCGCCGAGCCCTCAGCCCCGGCGCAAAGCCAAGCCGGCATCCACGTCTCAGCGGCAGCGGCGTTCCCTACCGGATGATCCGCAACATATGATTCCGCTTTCCAAGAGCAAAGGCTTTGAGGTCTCCCGCGGCGGCAAGCACTACAAGATCAGCCACCCGGCGCACCCGCAGGTGCACACGGGCATGGCGCTGACGCCTTCCGATATCCGCTGGAATTTGAACTTCTCCAGCGATATCGACCACAAGTTCAACATCGACTTGTGCTACGCCTGAGCAGGGCCCTAGAAGAGCTCCTTGGTAGCGATCTCGGCGCCCTCGACCAGCGACTGAAGCTTAGCCCAGGCGATTTGGTGGTTCAGGCGACCGCCGAGGCCGCAGTCCGTGGAGGCGATGACGTTTTCCGGACCGACCTGCTCGGCGAAGCGAATGATGCGATCGGCCACTAGGCGCGGGTGCTCGACGGCGTTCGTCGAGTGCGACACCATGCCCGGGTAGATGACGCGGCCTTCGGGCAGGCGCCCGTCGGACCAGACGCGCCACTCGTGTCCGTGGCGGGGGCTTGACGCCTCGAAGCTGTAGCCGCCAACGTTGGCCTCGAGGATGACGTCGATGATGTCCTCGAAGGGCACGTCGGTGACATGCGGGCCGTGCCAGGAACCCCAGCAGATGTGCAGTCGGGTCTGCTCCCGCGGGAGACCCTTGAGGGCGGAGTTGATGGCGTCGATACGAATCTTCAGCCAGTCCTGGAAGTCGGCGACCGACGGCTCCGGGTTGATCTGGTCCCATGCCTCGGCGAGGTCCGGGGCGTCGAGCTGGACGGTGAAGCCGGCGTCGGTAATCGCCTTGTACTCCTGGGACATGGCGTCGGCACAGGCGTTCACCAGCGCGGTGTCGTCGTAATAGTACTCATCCTTCAGGCGGGCCGCAGAGCCCGGCGAGAGCGCAGCGACGAAGCCCTCCTTCGCGCCGGCGGCGTCCATGGCGTTGCGCAGCAGGCGGATATCGGTCTCGACTTCTTTCTGGCCGATGTAGGTGACCTCGCCGGTGAACTTCGGGTTGCCCACCTTGGCGCGGCCAGCGAAGATGCCGGAGTCCGGGTCGTTGTATGCCTCCGAGAACAGCGCGCGGTCGCGGCGATCGGAGAACGAGGTGAGACGAATGTTGCCCGGCGCGGAGCGCACGACCTCCTGGGCGGCCCAGCGATCCTCGTCGGTCATGGTCAGCCCGCCCAGCCGGCTAAACGAGTAGTTCCACCACGCTCCGTAGTCCACGGCACCGGAGGTGATGTGGCCGTACTCGCCTTCGTTGACGATGTCGACGCCGAGATCCACCTGGCGCTTGACCACCTCGTTGACGGAGTTCTCGAGAATCTCGAAGAACTTCTCATCGTCGATGGTGCCGTTGGCGCGCTGGTTGTTCGCCTCCAGAAGCTCCGGGGTGCGCGGCAGAGAGCCGACGTGGGTGGTGCGGATCTTGTTGACCATCGTGTATTCGCTCTACCTTTCTGAAACGCCACACAGAGTGAACTGATCTGTCTACCCAGCTAGCGTAGCACCCATTTTCAACGAAAATTCAATAAGTCCCCGGGGTGTCAGAAACGGCGCACCATCGCGATGTGATTATCCTCGCGCTCGGCATGGAATACGAAGCCCAGCCGCTCATACAGCCGATGCGCACGCGTGTTGTCGAGGTTGACCGCCAGCGAAATACCGGCGAAGCCCCGCTCACGCGCCAGCTCGGTCGCCGCCTGGATCAGGCGCGGGCCCAGCTTGTGGCCCTGGTAGCGCTTCTCGACGGCGATAGCCAGCTCAGGAATGTCGGCGGAAACATATCCGGTGCCATGCAGATCGTCGTCACCTTCGATGATCCAGACACCGCCGGCGGGATTGTCCAGCGAGGTATCCATCGCGATGAACCCGCCCTGCTTTGCGCGCCACGCGTCGACGTAGAACCGCGCCGACGCCAAGAAGCCCTGCGAGTCGGGGGTGGTGGACTCCTCGCCGAAAACCTCGGCGAGGTAGTTCAGCCGCTTGATGTAGGTCAGATCCTCGGCGGTAGTCTCTCGCAGGAGGATCTCCGGTGTGTGGTTGCCAGAAGTCATGGCACACCAGCCTAGACCGGGATCATTCTCAGCCGAGAATGCCCGAGCCCATCGTGGCCTTGAGATCACCCATGAGGTTACCGGAACGCTCCACGCGCAGGTGTTCGCCGAGGACCATGAGCGTCGACTCCTCCCCCGCCACGAGGTTGAGGTAGACGTCGGAGTCGCCGCTGTTATTCACGAGCACGTTCTTCAGCTTCGCGATGTTATCGACGGTGCACTGCTCCGTGCGCATGGTCAGCCGCAGCGGCAGACCCGCACCGTTGCCGGGGCCGAGGTCGGGGACGCGGATGTCGTCGCAAAACAGCGAGGTCCGCCCGTCGCGGATGGAGACATGCACCTTCGCCAGGATGATGTTGTCCTCGACGATCTGCGGCGCGACCAGCGAGTAGACCTTGTTGAACACCAGGATCTCCACCTGGGCGCCGTGGTGGTCTTCCACCGTGACGATTGCCCACGGCGAGCCGTCTTTCTTGGAAAAGCGCCGATCCACCCCAGAGATGATGCCGCCGATGACCAGCTGCTGCTTGTGGTGGACTTCGCCGGCCAGGATGGTGGTCATCTGGGTATCCGTCTGGGCGGCCAGGGCGTCTTCGTAGCCGTCGAGCGGGTGGCCCGAGACGTACATACCGAGCATCTCGCGCTCCAGGGTGAGCTCGTGCTTGCGCTCCCAGCTGTCGTCGGGAATGTCGATGGCGAAAACGCTCGACCCCTCTCCCCCATCGTCGCCGCCGAGGCCGGCGAACAGGTCGAACTGGCCCTTATCGGCGGCCTTCTTGGTGGTCAACACGGAATCGACCGCATCTTCCTGAACGAGCATGAGGCCCTTGCGGGGATGGCCCAGCGAGTCGAAGGCGCCGGCCTTGATCAGCGATTCGGTGATGCGCTTGTTGCACGGCAGCAAATCGATCTTGTCGAGGTAATCAGTAAACGACGTAAACCTCCCCTTCGTCGTGCGCGTTTTAATGATCGAGTCGACCACCTCGCGCCCGACGTTGCGGATCGCGGACATGCCATAGCGGATGTCCTCGCCGACGGCGACGAAGTCCTGCTCGGACTCGTTGACATCCGGCGGCAGCACCTTGATGTCCAAGTGCCGGCAATCGGAGAGGTAGATCGCGGACTTGTCCTTCTTGTCGCCGACCGAGGTCAGAAGCGCGGCCATGTACTCCGGGGCGTAGTTCGCCTTGAGGTAGGCCGTCCAGTAGGACACCAGGCCGTAGCCGGCGGCGTGCGACTTGTTGAACGCGTACGAGGCGAAGGGCTCGATCGTTCCCCACAGCGCGTCGACGGCCGACTTGGAGTAGCCGTTGTCGAACATGCCCTGCGAGAACTTCTCGTATTGCTGGGCCAGGACCTCGGGCTTCTTCTTACCCATGGCCTTACGGAAGCCATCGGCCTCGCCGGCGGTGTAGTTGGCGACCTTGCGGGAGATCTCCATGATCTGCTCCTGATACACGATCAGGCCATAAGTCTCGTCGAGGATGTCGCGCAGCGGCTCCTCGAGTTCCGGGTGGATCGGGGTGATCTCCTGGCGACCGTTTTTGCGATCGGCGTAGTCGAAGTGGGCGTTGACGCCCATCGGGCCTGGGCGGTACAGCGCCAGGGAGGCGACAATATCGTTGAAGCCGGTCGGCTTCATGCGCTTGAGCAGCTCCTGCATGCCGCCGCCGTCGAGCTGGAACACGCCGAGGGTATCGCCGCGGCCGAGCAGTTCGTAGACGGCGGGGTCGTTGGTCTCGAGGTCGTCGAGAAGCACCGTCTCGCCGCGGTTGCGCTTGATGTTCTCGATGGCATCGCCGATGACCGTGAGGTTGCGCAGGCCGAGGAAGTCCATCTTCAAAAGGCCGATGGCCTCGCAGGCCGGGTAGTCCCAGCCGGTGATGATGGCACCGTCGGCGGGCCGCTTCCACATCGGGATGTGATCGAGCAGGCGCACGCTCGCCATAATCACGGCACAGGCGTGCACGCCGGCCTGGCGCACCACGCCTTCCAGGCCACGGGCGGTCTCATAAATCTTGGCGACGTCCGGGTCCGTCTCAATCAACGAGCGCACCTCGGAGGCCTCGTTGTAGCGCTCGTGTTCGGGATCGGTAATACCCGCCAGCGGGATGTCCTTGGCCATGATCGCCGGGGGCAGCGCACCGTTGATGCGGTCTGCCATCTGGAAGCCCGGCTGGCCGAAGTTCACCTTCGCCGCGTCCTTGATCGCCTGCTTCGTCTTGACGGTGCCGAAGGTGATCACCTGGGCGATCTTGTCCTCGCCCCAGCGCTCAGCGGCGTAGGTGATCATCTCGCCGCGGCGGCGATCGTCGAAGTCGATATCGATATCAGGTGCCGACGGACGCTCCGGGTTCAAAAACCTCTCGAACAAAAGGCCATGTTCGAGCGGGTCGATGTTCGTGATCTTCAGCGCGTAGGCGACCAGAGAACCCGCGGCCGAACCACGGCCCGGCCCGACGCGGATGCCGATCTCGCGGGCGTGGCGAATCAGCTCGGCGACGATGAGAAAGTAGGACGGATAGCCCTTACCGTCAATGACCTCGATCTCGTATTCGGCGCGCTCGAGGTACTCGTCGGGGACGTCGCCGCCGTCGAAACGCTCACTGAGGCCGGCCTTGACCTCGTGGGTGAGCCAGGTCGTCGGGTTATAGCCTTCGGGGACGTCGGCGATGGGCATGCGGTCGTGGGTGTGCTCTTCCCAGACCTCGCTGTAGTCGCCGACGCGCTCGGCGATCCAGAGGGTGTTGTCGCAGCCCTTCGGGACCATCTCATCCCAGGTCTCGCGCATCTGCTCGGCAGACTTGATGTAGTAGCCGGTGCCGTCGAATTTGAAGCGGTCGGCGTCGAGAAGCGTCTTGCCCGTCTGCACACACAGCATGGCCTCGTGCGCCGGCGCCTGGGACTCGAGGACGTAGTGGCAGTCGTTGGTCACCAGTGGCGGCAGGTCCAATTTCTGGCCGATCTCGAGCAGCTGATCACGCACGCGGCGCTCGATGTGCAGGCCATGATCCATGAGCTCGAGGAAGTAGTTCTCCTTGCCGTAGATGTCCTGCCACATCGCGGCGGCCTCGAGGGCCTCGTCGAACTGCCCGAGGCGCAGGCGGGTCTGCACGTCGCCAGAAGGGCAGCCGGTGGTGGCGATGATGCCGTCGGCACGCTCGGCGATGAGCTCTGCGTCCATGCGGGGCCACTTGCCGAGCTGCCCCTCGTAAGACGCCATCGACGACAGGTAGAAGAGGTTCTTCAAGCCCGTGGCGTTCTCCGCGATCATGGTCTGGTGGAGATACGCACCTGATGCCGAGACGTCATCGCGCTTCTGATCCGGAGTACCCCAGGTCACACGCTTTTTGTTGAAGCGCGACTCCGGGGCCATGTAGGCCTCGATGCCGATGATCGGCTTGATGTCCGCCGCCGTCATCGCACGGTAGAAAGCGTCCGAGCCGAACATGTTGCCATGGTCAGTCATGCCGACCGCGGGCATGCCTTGGCGCTTGACCTCCTCGGCCAACATGTCGATCTTGGCCATGCCGTCCAGCATGGAATACTCGGTGTGATTGTGCAGATGCACGAATGAACGCTTCCCCATGCGCGTCATACTAACCGCCGTCGCCGCGGCCGTAAATTACATCTCTGTCACACCTGCGTACGCCCGCTTCCCGACGGGAAACGCCCGCCGTGATTAAGCTCATCGTCTATGGCCTACATCCTCATCGCATACCTGATGTGGGGTTTCTTCCCGGCCTTCTTCCCCCTACTGCTGCCGGCTGGGCCCCTCGAGATCCTCTCGCACCGCATCCTGTGGTGCGCGATCTTCATGGTCATCGTCATGTCGGTGATGCGGAACTGGAAGGAACTACGCAGCGCAGACGGCCGCGAGTGGAGGCGCATCGTCGCCGCCGGCCTGCTGATCTCCGGCAACTGGGGCACCTACGTGCTCGCCGTGAACTCCGGCAACGTGGCGGATGCGGCGCTCGGTTACTACATCAACCCACTGCTGTCGATCGCGTTGGCGATGATCTTCCTCGGCGAAAAACTGCGCCGCCTGCAACTGATCTCGGTGGCGATTGCGGCCGTCGGCGTGGTGTGGTTGACGGTGCTCACCGGCCAGCCGCCGGTGATGGCGCTCGGCATGGCGTTCACCTTCGGTTTCTACGGGCTGGTGAAAAAGCGGGTCTCGCTCTCCGCGGCCGCCTCCTTGACCGCGGAGACGCTGGTTGTCTCCCCCATCGCGGCGGCCTACCTGCTCTACCTCGAGGCCACCGGCGCTTCCACCTTCACGACCGAAGGCGCCGGGCATGCGGTGTTGCTCATGGTTGCGGGCGTCATCACCGCAGCCCCCTTGTTCTTCTTCGGCGCCGGGGCCAAGAGGCTGCCGCTATCCACGATCGGCATGCTGCAGTACTCCACCCCGACTATGCAGATGATCTGGGCCGTCATCGTCATGGACGAACACCTCTCGACGAACCGGTGGATCGGATTCCTCATCATCTGGATAGCGGTCGCGGTCTATTTGTGGGATCTGATAGCGATTCGGCGTCGGGCTCGGCGGCGCAGGCGTGGGGAGGCCGCGGATGCGGGGTAGGTCGGGGTGTGTGGTGGTTCGTGCAGGTCCCAAAACCATACAGCGGTAGTGCGTTTTTGCGTGCGGTCGAAAGCACCCTCATAGAAAGGACTCTCGCGCGGTCGAAAGCAGGACTCCTTTAGGGGTGACCCCTTTCGACCAGCGCTAGCGCAACACGCACACCGGCCAACCGGAAGCCCGCAGGCGCCTAGGAGCGCCAACCCAATCCACACACCAACCCCATCCGCCACAGCAGAAACTTAAACGCCGTTTAACCAGACGCCCGGTCGAAATCACCCTCATAGAAAGGACTCTCGCGCGGTCGAAAGCAGGACTCCTTTAGGGGTGACTCCTTTCGACCAGCGCTAGCGCAACACGCACACCGGCTAACCGAAAGCCCGCCGGCACCCAGGAGCGCCACCCCAACCCGCACACCAACCCCATCCGCCACAGCAGAAACTTAAACGCCGTTTAACCAGACGCCCGGTCGAAATCACCCTCATAGAAAGGACTCTCGCGCGGTCGAAAGCAGGACTCCTTTAGGGGTGACTCCTTTCGACCAGCGCTAGCGCTGCATACGCCAGCACAGCCCAGCACAGCCCAACACAGCCCACCACACCCCTACCGCGGCGCCGCGACCTCCAACATGTCGATTCCGGGCGGTACTGCCGGGCGGATCCCGAAGTTCCCCCAGGCCGCATCCGGGGGCAAAACCTCCACCGCCGCGACCGAGTCCGCACCGGCGAGCTCCGCGAAAGCCTGCGGGGTGTCGTAGGCGGTCACGGCGGTGAGCCGGTAGGGCCGCGGCACGTCACCGACGCCCTCGAGGGAGCTATCGATCAGGGAGAACTGGTGGGCGAAGACGTCGGCACGCGTCTTGCCGCTGATGGGTTCGGGAAGCGGACGCGGCGTCGAGATGCCCACCAGCATCGTGTTCACTCGATCGATTCCTTCGAGCAGCTCCCCGGCCTTCCCGGCGGTCAGCGGCTCGGCGAAGGTCACGAGGGCGAAGACAGGCTCGTCGTGCTCTTCCGCGGCCTGCTGAAGACCCGCGCCCGCCCGCTCTTGGTAGGCGGTGAAGGACTCGTCGGTATCGGGGCCGAGTTGATCGCCGGCGATGGCCTGGGGTTTGTTGGTGGCGTCGTCGAACATCGCGTAGACGAACAGGCCGGCAAAGATCAGCAGTACGAGCACCAAGACGGCTCCGACGCGCCGGCTGTGATAATCGGGCTGGCTCACGAGCGGACCTTCGCGAGGGCGTCGTCGAGATCCTGCGGATAGGGCGCGGTGATCTCTGTGAAGTCGCCGGTTCCGGGGTGTCTGAATCCGAGCTTGACCGCGTGCAGCCACTGCCGGTTGAGCCCGAGGCGCTGCGCGAGCTTCGGGTCGGAGCCGTACATCGGATCACCGGCACAGGGGTGGCCGATCGAGGACATGTGCACGCGGATCTGGTGGGTGCGCCCGGTCTCTAAGCGCACTTCCACGAGCGAGACCTCGCGGAAGGCCTCGATCACCTCGTAGTGGGTGATCGCCGGTTTGCCGTCGGCGGTGACGGCGAACTTCCAGCCGGACGAGGGGTGCCGGCCGATCGCGCCGTCGATGGTCCCGACGATGGGATCCGGCAGACCCTGGACCAGCGCGTGGTAGGTCTTTTCTACGGTGCGGTCGCGAAACGCCTGCTTGAGCGCCGAGTACGCGCGTTCACTCGCGGCGACCACCATGACCCCGGAGGTGCCGACGTCGAGACGCTGCACGATGCCCTTGCGCTCCGGCGGGCCGGAGGTGGAGATGCGAAAGCCCGCGGCCGCGAGTCCCCCGACGACGGTCGGGCCGTCCCAGCCGACGGTCGGGTGGGCGGCGACGCCGACGGGTTTGTTCACGGCGATGATGTCTTTATCCGAGTAGATGACGTCCATGCCCTCGACGTACTCGGCGCGCGGGGTCAAAGGCTCTTCCGGCGCCGGGAGGGTGACCTCCAGCAGGGTGCCGGAGGTCAGCCGGTCGGATTTGAGGGAGGTGGCGCCGTCGACAAGCACATCCCCCTCTACCACCAGCTCGGCGGCGACCGTGCGGGAGACGCCGAAGAGGCGGGCGACGGCGGCGTCGACACGCATGCCTTCGAGCCCCTCGGGTACGGCGAGTTGTCTGACCTCACGCGTCGTCATGCTCGTACTCCCTCTTCAGCCGGCGCTCCTCGGTGAGAATCGCGATGACGAAGACGACGACGCCGATGTTGATGGAGGCGTCGGCGAGGTTAAAGATCGCGAAGTCCCCGATCGAGATGTAATCGACTACGTGCCCGAAGTAGAAACCGGGCTCGCGCACCAGGCGATCGATCAGGTTGCCCAGCGCACCGCCGCCGATCAGCGCGAGCCCCGCCGAGGTCGGCCGATCGCGCAGGAAGAACGCCGCGACCGTCGTGCCGATGACGAACGCCAGCTGGATGATAGTGAACAGCCAGGTGGAATCCTGCCCCATCCCGAAGGCGGCGCCCGGGTTATAGAGCAAGAACAGCTGGAAGAACTCGCCGATGACGTTGACCGGTACGCCTTCCTGCAAGTTGGTGACCATAATCTGCTTGACGACCTGGTCGATCACAGCCACCGCCACCATCATCGCGATGATGAGGCCGAGGTTGCGGCCGCGTCGACGAGGATCGCGGGTCACCGCGGTCGATCTCGAGGGCTTGTCGGGTTCACTCACGACGTTCATTGTTCCTCAAACCCCGTGTCGGTGACCAACTGGCACGCGGTAGATTAAGCTGGTGTGATGTCTCTTCGTTCTCGTCGCACCCGAATCCCTCTGGCCACCGCTACCACCGCCGCGCTTCTTGCGGTCGCGGCCTGCGCGCCCGACCCGGCAGCCGATGACGCCCCCCTCGACCAGCCCGTCGGCCTGCCCATCGACGCGCCGAAAGTGACGCTTATCGACGCCGGCGACAACCCCTCCGACACCCTCACCTACACCGATGTCGACGCAGATGAGCAAGCCGTCACCGTCACCGTGGCGGATGGTTTTGCGCAGTCGATCGAATCGCTCGACTCCCTCGAAACCGAGGCTCCGGAAGGTCAACTGGGCGGGGGAACGCAGATGGTGCTGCCGCTGTCGGGGGCTACCGCCAAGGCGAGTGAGCCCGACGAGGGCCAGCGCGAGGCGACGCGCGCCCCGGAATATCGGCTGGGTTCGGCGACTGTCGACGACCAAGCGCTGCTGCCGGAGCTGCGCAGCGCGGAGGGCTTCCGCGTCGGCTGGCGCGGGGATGATTCCGGCGAGATCTCGACGGTCATGCTCTCCGCCCCCGAGGCCGCCAGCGATGAGGGGCGCGCGGCCGTCGAAGGCGCGCTGATGAAGATGCTCTCGCTGCCGGTGATCTTCCCCTCCGAGCCGGTCGGGCCAGGGGCGCAGTGGGAGGTGAATACGCGCGTCGCCGGCGATGCCTCTCTGTTGCGCACGATCACCTACCGCCTAGAGGAGATCGGCGAAAACACCGTCGAGCTTTCCGTCGACGTCGCCGAGCGGCCCACCTTAGGCGCGCTGAGCTTGGAGGGCGCTCCGGGTGCCGAGGACCTCGAGGAAACCGAGCTGACCCTCGAAAACTCTGACACCGCCGCTCGCGGAAACCTCACGGTCGATCTCTCCAGCGCGCTGCCGGTCGACGGGCAGGTCGATATCACCACCCGCGTGATCTACAGCGGTGCAGATCAGGCGGTGGTGCAGGATTCTTCGGTCTCCCTCGGCTTCGATACTGATGCCGAGGCTTAAGGCGGTAGCTGTACTACTGCGCCGGGGCCGGGGCAGGCTCGCCCTCGGGCGCGGGGGCGCCTTCCGGAGCGGGAGCGCCCTCAGGTGCCGGGGCGGGCTCACCTTCCGGAGCCGGGGCCGGCTCGCCCTCAGGGGCAGGTGCCGGCTCGCCCTCGGCCGGCTGGCCAGCGCCCTGGTCCTGGCACATGGCCGGGACCTGATCCGGTTCGACGGTGTTGGTCACCAGGGTGCAGGCCCAGGACTGGGACAGCTTCCACTGGTCATCCTCGTAGACGAACTCGACGTTCTCGGCGACGTTCGGCTCGCGGTCCGGGAGGGTGAAGTTCACGGTGGCCAGCACGGATTCCGGGGTGTAGCCCGGCAGGACCGGGTCGACGACCTGGAACTCGGCGCCGGATTCCGCCTGGGAGGCGGTCAGGGTGTCGAAGAGCGCGGGGTCGACGTTCTCGCCGCCCTCGACGGTGTTGACGCGCTCCTCGACCGACGCCTCCGGGTTGGTGGCGGTGGCGAGGATCTGGTTGAGCTCGTCGGCGGTCGGGATCTCCGCGGCGGCCTCGGAGGTGGTGGTCTCCTGGGTCGCCTCCTGCCCGGTGTTCTCGTCCTCTCCGTTGTCATCACCGCACGCGACGAGAGATACGCTCAGGCCGGCAGCTGCCACGATGGCACCGATGCTGCGAAACTTCACGGGGATATTCTCCTTACACCCCTCCGCACCGACGTGCGGTCGTGGGGATCGGGGGTAGTTTTCAACTCACCATCATACACGCACGCTGCGGCACCAGTACTAATTGTGGCAGTGTTGGTCCCATGATTTCCCTGCTGACAACCGGCGGCACCATCGCCTGCACCACCGACGACAACGGGGCCCTGATACCCACCGTCACCGGCGAACGCCTCGCGGCGGCCGCCGGGGTCAGCGCCGAGGTGGAGATCACCGACCTCATCCACCTCGATTCCTCCTCGGTCACCTTGAAGGAGCTGGATCAGCTCGTCGCGCAGGTCCATGCTGAGTTGGCGCGGGAAGATACGCACGCCGTCGTTATCACCCATGGCACCGATTCTCTGGAGGACACCGCCGCCGTACTCGATCTCATGCATCCCGACGAGCGCGCCGGCGTCATCCTCACCGGCGCGCAGCGCGCGTTCGACCGCCCGGATTCCGACGGCCCCACCAACCTCGCCGACGCCGTCGCCGCCGCCCGCACGCATACCGGGGTGCTCGTCGCCTTCGGCGGTGAGCTGCTTCCCGCCCGCGGGCTGCGCAAGGCGCATACCGACGACACCACCGCCTTCGCCTCCAACCCCGCCGGCACTCCCCCGCGCCGGCTGCCGCGCACGCAGCTGGACGGCCTCGACGTGCCCATCGTCGCCGCCTACCCCGGCGCGGACGCCCGGATCGTCGAGGCGACCGCCCGCGGCGCCGACGGCCTGGTCATCCAGGCGCTGGGCGCGGGCAATATGCCGGTGGAATTCGGTCGCGCCGTCGCCGGTGTGCTGGAGCGGGGCGTGCCGGTGGTCGTCGCCACGCGAGTTCCTTTCGGCCAGGTCCGCCTGGCCTATGGTGGCGACGGCGGCGGCGCCACCCTCGCCCGCCTCGGCGCGGTGGGCGCGGGTGGGCTCAGCGCTGGGCAGGCGCGCATGGCGCTGCTCGTGGCGCTGGCGTCGGGTATCGACGTCGCGGAACTGCTCTAACTCAGTCCGCCGGATCCGCGCGGTTCTTAAGCCAGTCCTGCCAAGCGAGCGAGTCGAGGGGATCCGCCGGGCGCAGCTGGGGATCCTCGGCGTCGAAGGTGTGGGTTTTTCCGGGCCCGGTTTCCCGGGTCTCGAAGCGCACGCTCACCCTGCCATGCCCGCTGCCCTGCACCCACCCGTGACCGTAGTCCGGGTGGTAGACGTCCTGGGTGGCGCGCCAGGTATCGGTGGAGGCCGGCTTTAAGTCGCTGGGGTCGAAGCGCACGGCTTCTTGGGCGGCGTCAACGCCGTCGGACACTCCGGTTTCGTAGTCGCTGTCCTCGGTGGTCGTCGGGGGGATCGCCTGCAGTTCGAGCTCGGGAAACAGCACGTCCTGGCGGGTGGCCTCGAGCCCGGAGTAGCCGACCCCCACCAGCCGGATCGGGCCGACCTCCTCCGGATAGCGCACCACGCGGAAGGCGACGGCCTGCAGGGTGTCGAGGTCATCGGTGGCATAGGGCAGGGTCGCGGAGCGGGACTCGATATGGAAGTCGGCCATGCGCAGCTTGACGGTGACGGTGCGGGCGCCGCGTCCGTCGCGACGCAACCGGCGATGCGCGTCCTGGGCGCTGCGGATGAGCGCGGCGTCGACCTCGGCGCGGGTGGTGAGGTCTTCCGGGTAGGTGTGCTCGGCGGAGGTCTGCTTGGCTTCGGCGCGCGGGGCGACGGGGCGTTCGTCGATGCCCCGGGCGAGATCGCGAAGGAAAAGGCCCGTGGTGGTGCCTAAGGAGATTTCGACCTCGCGGGTGGTGAGTTTCGCCAGCTCCCCGATGGTTCTCACCCCCATGCCGGCGAGTTTCGTGTTCGTCACCGGGCCGACACCCCAGAGTTTCTTCACGGGCATGGGATGCAGGATCTCCAGCTGGTTGTCTTCGGGGATGAGGAACACGCCGTCGGGCTTGGCCTCATCGGAGGCGATCTTGGCGAACTGCTTGCCGGAACCGGCGCCAATGGAGGCGGCGAGGCCGGTCTCTGCGCGGATATCGGCGCGCAGGCGTTGCGCCCACTTCTCGACGTCCTCAACCCCCGCCCCCTGCAACTCCGCGGGTTCCATGAACGCCTCGTCGATAGATAGCTGCTCAACGGTGTCGACATGGCGGTGGACCACCTCGAAGACGCGGCGGGAGGCCACCGCGTAGACCTCCTTGCGTGGGGAGACCAGCACTGCCCGGTTACCGACGAGCCGCGCAGCCCGGGCCGTCGGCATCGCCGAGTGCGCGCCGAACACGCGGGCCTCGTAGGAGGCGCCGGCGACCACTCCCCTGCCCGAGACCCCGGCGACCAGCACGGGCCGACCCCGAAGCGTCGGGCGGGTCAGCTGCTCGACGGAGGCGAAAAACGCGTCCATATCGATGTGAAGAACCCAGCGCTGCATACCACCTCCAGCCTACGGCCTGCGCAACGCGACGGCCGCGACGACCAAGACGATGCCGATCAACTCCGCCATCGTGAGCCACTGGCTCAGCGCGATGGCGCCGACGATCGCCGCCACGATCGGCAGGATCGCCTGCAGCACGGCGAAGTACGCGGCACCGGCTATGCGCATGACGATCTGATCCAGCGAGTACGGCACCGCGGCCGAGAGCAAACCGAGCCCGAGGATGAGGCCGAGGAGGTTGAGCGTCGGCATATCGGCATCTGCCGGCCAGAAGAAGACCATCACCGGCAAGGCCAGCACTGCCGCCCAGGTAAAACCGGCGGTCAAAGAATCCCACGAGGCGCCGGCCGTGCCCGCGATCCGGGAGCCCACCACGATGTACGCCGCCCACGCAGCTCCCGCGCCGAGGGCGAAGGCGATGCCGCTGAGCGAATCCGATAACACCGTCCCGGAGATCACCAGCACGCCGGCACCAGCGAGGATGAGCGCCGACCAGTCCCGCAGCGAGCGGGACCCGAGCGCCGCCACCGCGATGGGCCCGAGGAACTCGATCGCCACGGCGGTGCCCATGGGGATGCGGGCGATTGCCTCGTAGAACAGCATGTTCATGCTCAGCGTCGCGAGGCCGAACACGGCGGCGTTGAAACCCCTGCTGTCGATAAACGCCTCGAGACTCGGCCGGTGCAGTGCCAACAGAAGCACGGCCGCGCCACTGATGCGGAACCAGGCGACCACCGCGGGCGGAAACACCTCAAACAGACCAACGGCCAGCGCGGAGCCAACATAGAGCGAACCCCCGGCCAGCGCCATCAACCCCGGCGCTGCCCACCGAGTGCCAGGGCCACTGACAGAGAACATGGAAATGACTGTATCCCGTCATTACTATCGGGGTCCACTATGAGCTACGATATGATTCTCTTCGACCCCGCCCTGGTTCCGCACGACGAGGCGGGCTTCAACGAATGGTCACAGACCCTGTTCACCCGCGATGAGGATCCATCGTTTACCCCCCGGCGAGCGATCCCAGCGCATCCAAACGCTTTACGACGACATCCGTGCCGTCTTCCCCGACGCCGAAGCCAGCGACGACACCGCCCGCGCCGACGCCGAAGAACGTGGAGTGGCACCCGCGCAGTACTTCCTCGACTTCGACCACCTCGAGGTCACGGTCTCTGACTCAGACGCCCAAGCCGCCAGCCAGTGGATCCAGGACTACGCCACCAAGAACGGTCTGGGGATTTACGACGTCGATGCCACCGGCAAAATGACTCTGCCGGATGAGGACTCCCAGCCGCCCATGAGCAAGGGCGCCGCCTCCGCTGGGCGGTAGGTGGCGGTTCGCGGGTTCGCGGGTTCGCGTCTCAGCAGCACCAACCGCCTCAGCAGTGCACACGCGTTTCGCGAGGGCACTTTGGCGTTCATGGTGCGCTTACGCTGGTCGAAAGGAGTCACTCCTAAACGAGTCTCACGCGGTCGAAACCAGTACTCCTTTAGGGGTGGCTGTTTTCGGCCAGCGCTAGCGCC
The DNA here is from genome assembly GCF_003065405.1 of Corynebacterium yudongzhengii. Taxonomy (NCBI): domain Bacteria; kingdom Bacillati; phylum Actinomycetota; class Actinomycetes; order Mycobacteriales; family Corynebacteriaceae; genus Corynebacterium; species Corynebacterium yudongzhengii. The sequence continues at coordinate 808,629 of NZ_CP026947.1, read as the reverse complement.
CTATACGGATGGGGTTGTCTAATCTCGACAGCGGCCGACTTTATGGTCTCCCGTGGCTTTCGAACGCAAATACTTGAAGAAACAACGCGGATTCGCACAGGAAAGCGGGACTTCAGGACACAGGCACCCTTACGGACATGTTGCGGTATCACGTTCGCACACCCGGTCGAAAGGAGTCGCTACGAAAGGAGTCCTGGGAGATCGAAACCAGCACTCCTTTAGGTGCTCCTCCTTTCGAACATCGCTAGCGCGTTATGGGGAGGAAAGGTCCGGCAGGCCGCGAGAGCCCACAGGAGGGGCTATTGAGACCGATGGGACGACCGGACAGTAGAGTCACGCACCTGCCCGGCCGTGCACCCATAGTGCGCTTACGCTGGTCGAATTCAGCCGCTCCTAAACGAGTCTCACGCGGTCGAAACCAGCACTCCTTTAGGTGCTCCTCCTTTCGACCAGCGCTAGCGCGTCATGCCACCCAGCACCCCAGCCGTCCAGGTAAACCTACCCGTTCTTCGCCACGGTCACGGTGACGCCCTTGACCACGTCGTGCGCGCCGGCGCCGAGATCCTCCGTCGTGACGGAGAAATCCGTCGACAGCGTCTCCGCGGCGATGTGATCCGCATGCCTGTTGGCCCACTCTTCCTTGTCCTCCGGCACGGAGAGCACCGTGGTGATGCGGTCGGAGACGTCGAAGCCGGAGTGCTTCCGGGCGTCCTGGATGCCGCGGATGACGTCGGCGGCCCAGCCCTCTGCCTCGAGCTCTTCGGTGACGTCGGTATCCAAGACGACGAGGCCGTCGAGGCCGTCGATACGCGCGGTGTTCTCCGGGTGCACGGCGACGAGCCTTTCGGTGAACTCTTCGTCGCGAAGCTCGATGCCGTCGGCGACGACGGTATCCCCGACGCGCTCGTAGTCGCCGGACTTCACGGCCTTGATGGCGCGCTGAACATCCTTACCCAGGCGCGGGCCGGCGACCTTGGCGTTGACAACGACCTCGAAGCTGCCGACGGAATCGACGTCGTCGGTGAGCACGAGGTCCTTGACGTTGACCTCGTCGCGGATGACGGAAGCGAAGGCGTCGAGACGCGCGGAGTCCGCCACCGCGACGGTCAGCGCCGGCAGCGGCAGGCGGTTACGCAGCTTGTTGGCCTTGCGCACGCTGGAGGCGGAAGAGCACACGGCGCGCACGGCGTCCATGGTCTCGACGAGCTCGCAGTCCGCCGGGTAATCGGAGGCCTCCGGGAAGTCGCTCAGGTGGACCGAGCGCTCGCCGGTGAGACCGCGCCAGATGACCTCGCTGATGTACGGCAGCAGCGGCGCGGTGACGCGGGTGAGCGTCTCGAGCACCGTGTACAGGGTGTCGAAGGCCTCGGGGTGGGCGTCCTGGCCCTCCCAGAAGCGGTCACGGGAACGGCGGACGTACCAGTTGGTCAGCACGTCGGCGAACTGGCGGACCTTCTCGGTCGCCGCCGCGATATCGGTGTTATCCAGCGCCTTTTCGACGCCCGCCACCACATCATGCAGCTTCGCAAGGATGTAGCGATCCAGCACGTCAGTGGAGTCGGTGCGGTAGCTGGCCTCGGTGTGGGAGTAGAGCTGCAGGAAGGTGTACGCGTTCCAGATCGGCAGCAGGGCCTGGCGCACGCCGTCGCGGATGCCCTGCTCGGTGACGATGAGGTTGCCGCCGCGCAGGATCGGCGAGGACATGAGGAACCAGCGCATGGCATCCGAGCCGTCGCGGTCGAAGACTTCGTTGACGTTCGGGTAGTTGCCCTTGGACTTGCTCATTTTCTGGCCGTCGTCGCCCAGCACGATGCCGTGGGCGACGACCTTGGAAAACGCCGGGCGGTCAAACAGCGCCACGGAGAGCACGTGCAGAAGGTAGAACCAGCCGCGGGTCTGGCCGATGTATTCGACGATGAAGTCGGCCGGCGCGTGGGACTCGAACCACTCCTTGTTCTCGAACGGGTAGTGGAACTGAGCAAAAGGCATGGAGCCGGAGTCGAACCAGACGTCGAGGACGTCGGGGACGCGGCGCATGGTGGACTTGCCGGTCGGGTCGTCCGGGTTGGGGCGGGTCAGCTCATCGATGTACGGGCGGTGCAGGGACTTCGGGCGGGTGCCGAAGTCGCGCTCGAGCTCGTCGAGGGAGCCGTAGACGTCGACACGCGGGTAGTTGTCGTCGTCAGATACCCACACCGGGATCGGCGAGCCCCAGTAGCGGGTGCGCGAGATGTTCCAGTCACGCGCGCCTTCCAGCCACTTGCCGAACTGCCCGTCGCGCACGTGCGCCGGCATCCATTCGATGCCCTCGCGGTTGAGCTCGACCATGCGGTCGCGGATGGCGACGACGTCGACAAACCAGCTCGGCAGCGCCATGTAGATCAGCGGCTCGCCGGAGCGCCAGGAGTGCGGGTAGGAGTGCTCGATGGTCTGATGGCGCAGCACGCGCCCGGCGGCCTTGAGGTCGCGGATGATGTCCTTGTTGGCGTCGAAGACCAGCTGGCCGGAGTACGGCGGCACTAAGTCGGTGAACTTGCCGTCCATGTCGACCGGGATGACCAGGTCGATGCCGTATTCCTTGGTGGTGGCGATATCGTCCTCACCGAAGGCGGGGGCCTGGTGGACGATGCCGGTGCCGTCTTCGGTGGTGACGTAGTCGGCCAGCAGGAACTGGAAGGCATTTTTGTGGTCGGCGAAGAAGTCGAAGACCGGCTGGTAGGTCAGGCCCTCGAGCTCAGAGCCGGCGAAGGTGGCGACAACCTCGCGCTGGTCGCCCAGCTCCTTGGCAAAGGACTCGACGAGCGGCTCGGCGAGCAAGACGTTTTGGCCGGAGAATTCCGGCGTGGAGGAATCCTCACCGATACGCACCACGACGTAAGTGACCTCTGGGTGCACGGCGAGCGCCAGGTTCGACGGCAGGGTCCACGGGGTGGTCGTCCAGGCCAAGGCCGCGGTATCCGCGAGCACCGGATTCTCAGCCAGGGTCTTCTCCGCGGTGGTGCCGGCGTTCGCGCCGGTGATCGGCAGGGTGACCGTCAGAGTCGGGTCCTGGCGCATCTTGTAGGAATCGTCCAGGCGGGTTTCCTGGTTCGACAGCGGCGTGTGCTCGGCCCACGAGTACGGCAGAACGCGGAAGCCCTGGTAGATCAGGCCCTTGTCGTAGAGCTGCTTGAAGGCCCAGATGACGGACTCCATGTAGGTTAGATCCATCGTCTTGTAGCCGCCGTCGAAGTCCACCCAGCGGGCCTGCCGAGTGACGTATTCTTTCCACTCCTCGGTGTAGCGCAGAACGGACTTGGCGCAGTACTCGTTGAAGGCAGCCAGACCCATGTCCTCGACCTGACCCTTGTCGGTGATGCCGAGCTGCTTCTCAGCCTCGAGCTCCGCCGGCAGGCCGTGGGTGTCCCAGCCGAACACGCGCGGGACGTGGTAGCCGCGCATGGTCTGGTACCGCGGGATGATGTCCTTGACGTAACCAGTGAGCAGGTGGCCATAGTGCGGCAAGCCGTTGGCGAACGGCGGGCCGTCGTAAAACACGTAGTCTTCGGCGTCCTCCCGGTTTTTCAGCGACGCCTGGAAGGTCTGGTCCTTGTCCCAGTAATCCAGGACCTGTTGTTCCATGTCCGGAAACCTCGACGAGCCTCCGGTCATGTCGACCTTGGGGTAGACCGAGCCGACCTTGTGGTCTTCAGCCATGTGATTCATCCTCCACGTTTCAAACTGGCGACGATGCCTTCGCTGTTGGTGCAGGGACGCAGCCACACACGTAGCCACGCGGTACCACCCTGCTTGAACCCTAAAAGGATTCCGCTTCGTTGTACGTGAAGGAGATGTCGGTCCTACCCGTCCGGTTCTACTGAGCGCTAGTAATGCTGGCGCCGTTCTTCCGGATGGCTCCCCGGTGATGGCCGGATCACTGCCGTTGCTCCCCTGACTATACCGACCACCAGAAATTCCGCATAAAAGAACCCGCCCGCGACACTGCGTGAGGCAGCGTGGCGGGCGGGTTTTCAAAAGGACAGCGCTAGTTGTCTTCCTTGCCCACTTCGGCGTTGGGTGCCGACGAGCCGCGGGTCTCCAGTTCCTCGAGCTGGGACTGCAGCAGGGTCTTGAGGCGGGTGCGGTACTCGCGCTCGAAGGTGCGCAGCTCGGAGATGCGCTCCTCGAGGGCGGTCTGCTGCTTCTTGACCGTGTTCATGATGTCGGTGTGCTTGCGCTCGGCGTCGGCCTGCAGGCTGGCGGCCTTCTCCTCGGCCTGCTTGACCTGGGCCTCGGCGCGGGAGTTCGCGTCGTTGGTCGTCTGCTCGGCCTTGGCCTGAGCCTCGGAGACGAGCTTGTCGGCGCGGGCCTGTGCCTCGCTGGTGGTGCGCTCGGCGTCCTTGCGAGCCTTCTCGAGCTGGGCCTTGGACTGGGAGTCGGCGTCAGCCAGCTGCTTCTCGGCGGACTGGCGGGCCTCGTCGAGCATGGTGCGGGACTCGACCTGGGCCTCGGAGGTGAGGCGGTCGGCCATCTCCTGGGCCATGCCCAGAACGCGGGCGGCCTGCATGTGGGTATCCGGGGTAGCCATGCCCTGAGCGTCGCCGGCCTGTGCGGTCTTGACCTCGGCATCCGCCGGCTTCTGGGACTCGCGGGCCTTCGCAGCCTGAGCGGCCTCAGAGCGGACCTTCTCGGCCTCAGAGCGAGCCTTGTCGGCCTCAGAGCGAGCCTTGTCGGCCTCTTCGCGAGCCGCCTTGGCGTCGGCCTCAGCCTTCTCGGTGGCCTTCTGAGCGTCGCTCAGCTTCGCCTCGTACTCGCTGCGCAGCTCGGCCTCGATCTCCTTGCGGAGGGCGGCTTCGTCGACCTGCTGACCCGAGGAACCGGCGGTGGCGGCGGCACCGGCGCCGGCGGCTGCCCCGCCAGCGCCTTCACGGAGCTGCTCGTTCTCGTCCTGCAGCTGGGCGAGGGTGTCCTCGACGAGGTCCAGGAACTGGTCGACTTCATCCTCGTTGTAACCGCGCTTGCCGATCGGCGGCTTACTGAAAGCAACGTTGTGCACGTCAGCTGGTGTCAGCGGCATTATTTCCCCTTCGAATCATGTGTGTAGCAGGCTGCGCAGTTCATCGGCCGGTCTCACCCGCCCGTTACGCACGATGCAGAGATCGTCATTAGGTTGTTCGCACCATCTTAGCCCGTACAGGGCGGAATGCGTCAGGTGCACCCTATCAATCTATACCGGAGCTTAACAGTTTTCACTACCCGTAACCCCAAAAACTACAGCCCATAAGTAGGTCAGAAGAAGACTGCCATTACGATCGCCTGGATAACGATCAGGATGATGAACAGCACAATCACCGATACATCGATGCCAACGTTCCCGGTACGCAGCGGGGGTATCAGGCGACGCAAAAGCTTCACTGGTGGATCGGTGATAAGGAAGATGGGCTCGGCCGCGACGGCGAACCAACGGGGCGGGCGGAACTGCTTCGAGAAACTCTGAATCATCTCAGTGATAATCCGCGCGATCAGCACAAGTGTGTACAGACGCAGGAGAATCAGGATGACGGTTCCGGTAAGGATCATGACCATTTACTCTAACGGAGTTTATGCAGATAACAACAAAAAGGCCCCGACGGGCTTAAGGGCCCGTCAGGGCGCGGGGAGCGCTAGCGCCGAGGTCTTTAGCGGGCGAGACCGGCGGCCTGCTGAAGCTCGTTGACGGTGATGTCCGCGTTGTCCGGAACGACGGCGAACACGAGGCGGTCGGTGTTGAGGCCGCGGTTGAGCTTGTGCATATCGCCGTGGGAGGCGAAGCACAGGCCGGCGGCAAAGTCGATGATTCGCTTGGCGACGGCCTTGTCCGCCGTGGTCAGTTCAAAGATGACAGCATCGCCGTCACGGAACGGCTCACCGATCTGAGCGGCCTCGGAGTAAGAGCGCGGCTCCACGGTCACGACGGCAGGAACGAAGGAGTTCGACACCGGTGCCGGCGCCGGGGCGGATGCCCGGTAGGACGGACGCGGCTCACGGCTGTAGTCGCTGGTGCGACGGTCGTAGCGCGGCGCGTAGGCGGCGGCACCGTCGTCCGCGTAGCGCGGCTCATCGTCGTAGTAGGCATCGTCGCGCTCCGCGTCCATCGGCGCGAGTCCGAAGAACTCCTTGGCATCCTTGAACAGAGACATCTGGGCTCCCTTGTGATTCTTTGCTACGTCGGTTCAGTCCTGGCGCTCCGCCCGCAGAGGCGAGTTACGCTGATGGAATTCAGGCTAGTGCGTCCACCCCGACCGCTTCATTCCGACACGCGCAAAGAGAATCTAGCCGTTCACAACAAAGAAATCCACGTTTTACTGCACAACATGGTGGACACAGTTAACAGGCGGAATACCACAGCCTTTGGCAAGCTATGTACTCGGATCCCCTCACCGGGATCTGGACTCTGAATCTGCTGCACAAGAAACATACGGGGGAAGGTTGCTTGTGGATCGCCTCGACACCGTCACTGCCGTGAATGTGACAGGAAGCCGCGCGGCCGCCTACGCACTCACGGAGGCGTCGGAAAACGGGCCAGCAGATCGAGACCCTGCAGAGTCAACCAAAGGGACAAATCAGGGGGAACCTCCTGCTGGTATCTACCTCAGCGGGGCGTTCGTGGCCTTCGGAGAACTCGATCCGAGGGATCCGGGCCGCGAGCTTATCCGCACTCATGAGGTGATACCGCAGGAGGTCTTTAACTTTCTGGGGCTGGATCGAACGTTAAGAACACCAAGCTGTCCACGGCGCGAATTCTCGCACCGAAGCTGGGTCAGGTTAAAGATCCGCGAGCAATTCTTCTCGACCACGTAACTTGAGACGCTCAACACAAAACAGCCTCAGTCATAACTTAAAAGTTCTATCAACCGCTTTCGGGGGTAGCTTCGTTAGCAGGAAGTGCCCCACAAATTGGGGTGATTGGGATGGGCTGCGTCGGCATTATGCCATGGCATAAACGAGGAAGTCTCTGAGCTGACCCCGTTCCAGCCGGACTCCACCTGCCCCTAGGACCGTCGACCTCGCCCCGGGCTTCCCTACCGGTGATTTTCACCAGGATTACGCACGTGCGTAAAAACCAGAGGCTTGAGGTGAGTATGTGACTCACGTGGTCTGACTGCCGGTTCGAGGTAGGTAGTAGTGCGTGTCCGCGCAGTTGGTAGTAGGGTTCCGGCTCTCGGTAGCTCCCCTAGCTCTGATGCATGTCTGATGCGGAGGTTCCAGAGTTCGGTGATTCCCATGTCAGTAATGCGGAAGGAAATTCTTCTTCTCAGGCGCGCAGAGACGACGGCGATACACCTCATCCCGCGGTGTGCAGCCCCGCGGAATCTCTCTCGCCGGAATGCGCCTGCCGAAGTGCTCCTCGCACCTTGGCGATCGGCCCGAAGAGAATTGCTGGACCGCCGCCTTGGCCTTCTGGCAACTCCGTGGGCCCCTCTTACGTGACTATGCCGCGGCAGAGTGCGGACTGGGTTTTACGCACGTGCGTAATCGAGAATCAATGACTCTCGGGGGACTCATAGGTACATGAGCCGCATTGTCACCTGAGGCCTCTGGTTTTTACGCACGTGCGTAAAAACCAGGCTCGGTTGTCAAAGCCACTCGCCCTTCGTCCTCGCAGGTCCGCAGTGGCCTAGACTCCCAGAACAGCCCTAGGCACACTATGCCACCGCATAGTGGGGGCCGGTTTCTACACACATGTGTAATCGATAATCCATGAATCCCGGGAAACTCATAGGTACGCGGGGCACATTGCCACCTGCGCCGTGCGGCGAACATTGGTGCCGCCGCGCTTGGGCTCGCCTGAGGGTTGGGAGTCTGCTGCGCCGCCGAGGCTGAGACGTGGCAGCCGGGGCTGAATGGCTTTTACCAATTACCCGGAAACCGTCGATACTGTTTTGCCGGTAAGGCGCTACCACAAACCGCATCTGACACCGGATTACGCGCGTGCGTAATCTCCTGGGATTACTGTCACGGGAGCCGAGATCTAACTCTGGGGCCGCACCTGCTTTTGGCCCCGTAGTGAGGTTTCCGAAAGCACTTTGAGGTAACTGCGGTGAACCGGACTGGGTCAGGTTTATGCCATGGCATAAACGAGGAATCTTCGAGCTGATCCTGTTCCGGCCGAACTCCGATTACGCACGTGCGTAATCGGAGGCATCCACTATGCCACCGCATAGCGAGATCGAGGCCGCGGGCCCCTACGCGCCGAGCATTTTCCTTTACGCATTACATCTAGGGTTCTGACTTCCTGTCGGCAAAGAAGGTTCCCAGAAGAGACGCCCACCAAGTTGTGCACACTTCGGTAGCCAAAACGAGAGAGATACGACACACTCGTTAACCGGATCCCTTGCAAGGGGATTCGGGGATCACATCTTTGCACAAGAAATATTCGGGGAACGTTACTTGTGAACCGCCTCATCGCCACCATCGTTGCGACCGTAGTAGGAAGCCTCGTGGCTGCCTGCGGACTTACGGGTGCCTCGGTTCCAGGACCAGCAGCGCAAGACACCACAGATTCGACCGACGAGACACAGCCGCAGGAGCTTCCGCCCGGGTTCTATCTCAGCGGAGAATTCGTCGAACTCACAGAGTTCGACCCAGAGGATCCGGGACTCGAACCCATCCGGGCCTGCGAAGAGATCACACCAGAAGCTTTCCACGAAATGGGCTTAGAACTGGTCACAGGAGAGCAGCTAGACAGCTTCGGAATGACTGGATGCGGAGTACGACCAATAGACTCATCTGGATCTAGAGCAATGATTTCACTGACAGCCGGCCCCAGTCAGGTGGACGGCTTAGTGGACAGAAGTGCGCACCACGAATGGAGCCCAACTCCTCTTTTGGAAGATTTCGTGCTCCTTCAGTACGAACACGATATAGATTCTGCCTGCGCTGTTTCTACCGACACCTCACGGGGGCTTCTCTCAGTGACCTACAACGACTACTCGTCAAACCGTTCGAATGAAGAGCTCTGCGGAGCTGTCATCGACGTCACTGAAGCCATCTACCAACAACTACGGGGAAGGGAGTACTAGTGAGCCGCCTCATCGCTATCGCCGTCGTGGCCGTGGCAGGAAGTCTCGTGGCAGCCTGCGGCCTCACAGGCACCTTGGTAAATCTGCAGCCACGTCAGAATGCCGCGGAATCAGCCGGCGAGACGGAACCACAGGAGCTGCCTCCCGGGTTCTATCTCAGCGGAGAATTCGTCGAACTCACCAAGCTCGACCCAGACGATAAAGATCTAGAGCCCATCCGCGCCTGCGAAGAGATTCCACCCGAGGTCTTCGAAGAAGCCGGAATTGAACCTATAACGGGAGAACAAAGCAACAATTTCGGAATGACCAGCTGCGGTTTCGCTTTCATCGAAGATTACGAAACGAACAGGAGAATCACCATGACCGGTGGTTTTAACCTTGTCTCCAATCTTGTAGCGAAAAGCGCCACGACCGATGCCGAGGCCAGTGACATTCTGCCTTCGTTGGTTACTCATCAGAGACACGATGAAGCAAGAACAGCCTGTGCTGCCTCCTTGGACACATCGCGCGAATTGCTTTCTGTAGCGAGCACAGATTCCCGAGAAATGACTTCAGATGCGGAATTATGCCAAACAGCTACTTCTGTAGCCGAATTAATCTATCTACAACTTCAGGGGGAAACGTATGATTGAGATAGATCTTCACAGCCTCGACGCAATCAGCGGCAAAGTAGGAGCCCTTTCGCACAGCGCACGTACTGGCGAAAGAAATACCCTCAATGCACCCATAGGACCGTCCTATTCGGTGGCATCCGGTTTCGACCAAATGGGCACTATGCATGGCCGGTTCATCAAATACGGATCAGGCGCCGCAGCCCAAGTACTGCAAGACCTCTCGGGCGAACTCGACGACATACATACAAACCTCAACCGCACCTCTGAGGCCTTCCAAGCCCAAGACGACACCGCAGCCCACGCACTCGACATCGCCGACCACGGAGGAAGCACCCACACCTCCAGTTACAACTTCTCCCCACTGGATGCGACAGGAACTAGCGGGCTCGGGAAGACAACGGTGGGTGTTCTACCAGCACTATCCGTGCAAACACTCATGCACGAACTCCAACAAACAGACGGCAACGCCGCCTACTCATCCCAGAGAATCTGGGTCGAGATCATCAACGCCGCCAAAGACATCGCTTCGGGGCTCCACGACGTCAGCACCACGCTCGGGTCAGAGAATACTGGGGCGGTTATTGATGCAATCCGCGCCCGTATTGACGGCACTGCTCGTCGCAGTGAAGTCATCGCCGCTAATTCCCGCATCATCAACCAATACCTTGGGGCTTTAGACCGCAGCCGGATGACCAAACTCGGTGACGTCACCGGCGTCAAACTCGAACTCGACGCCCTACGCGCACTCGGCCCCAACGGAGAAATGGCCGCACGCATCGCCGAGCACGCCTTCTTGGGTTACTACGCTGCCGCCACCCAAGCGGAACTGGTAGGACTGATCCCACCAGTATCGAACCTGACACTCGAAGACTCCGGCACCTCCGGTGGACACGCAGACGCCATGATGTCTGATGTTGATGGCACCGGTTCTCGTTACTCCACCAACGGCATCATCACCCCACACGGACTGCGTGACCAGTTACTCGAGGCGGCTGCAGCGTATCCGGAGAGTTTTGAGCGTATTAACTCGGTGACCAGGGGTATGGCGGATGCTGCTGGCGTAAGTCTTGGTGAGGGGTTGTTCAGCCCGCAGGCAATTAGTACGGATGCAGCCACGATGACCTCACCGCAGCAGATCACCGGGTTGGCTAGTAACCCTAGTGCTAGCCCCACGGCTTCTCTTCCTGGTGTGTCTGGGGCGTCGAATGTGATCACCCCGATGGGTGCACCGCTTGCCCCGAGTGCCACCACCAATTACGGCGGGGCACAGCCTTCACGACCCAGTACTGGGGCCACGCCTTCAACCACTTCTCCTCAGGCACGCACGAGTACTCCCGGTGCGACTGGTGCTGGTGTCCTGATGCCGGGTATGGCTTCTGCCCGGCCAGGGATCGCGGGTAGCGCCGGTTCAAATCCCTCGGCCGGCACCCGTTTCGGTTCCGGCTTCGCCAGTACTCCCTCGGAAGGCTCACGCGCGATCGGAGCCACCGGTAGTCATAATGCACAAGGCGGTTCATCTAGTACAGGCCTTCGTGGCGTTTCAGGAGTACCACCCACACCCGGCCACAACCCCAGCAACCCTGGCCAGCCTAGTGGTGATGATTCCACCCGCCGCCCTAACCCGGGAGGCAACACCAACACAGGCACTAACCCACACGCCCAAACCGCCACGCAAGGGCAAAACCAAACAACCCGCGCTGGCATGGCACCCATGATGGGCGGAGTACCCGGCGCACGGAATACCAACAGCCCGAACAACAAAGGCAAGATCCGCACGATCACCAGCCAAGTCGAACGCGAAGGTAATATGCGTGACCTTCTCGGCGAACGCCCGCCAGTAGTCCCCGGCGTAATCGGGGCGTGGGTACGCGAACCGAGGGACTAGCCCTGCGGGCGCGCGCCAAGAATGTCGGTGCCGACCCGCACGATGTCACTGCCCGCGGCGATGGCCTGCTCGAGATCGGCGGACATGCCAGCAGATAGCAGCATGCCTTCGCCCAGTGAGTCGGCAAGTTCGCGGGCGCGCTGGAACACCGGCCCAGGCTCTTCGTCGAGGGGAGGAACCACCATGATCCCCGCCAGCTGCAGGTGCTCGGCAGCATGGATCGCCTCCGCGAGGGCGGGAACATCCTCGGCGGTCACTCCCCCGCGCGCGGTGTCGCCATCCGCGGAGAGCTGGATGAAGCACTCCAGCTGATCGGTGCTACGATCGCCACGCTCGAGCGCGAGTTCCATGCCGAGGTCAAGCCGGCCGGCCAGCTTTTCACTATCGACCGAATGGCACGCCGCCGCCCATCGCGCCACGGCGTTCGCCTTCTTCGACTGGATCTGGCCGATCATATGGAAACGCATCTGCGGATACTCTTCCGCCTTCGCGCGCGCTTCCTGTTCGCGGTTTTCGCCGACATCGGTGATGCCGAGCTCGTAGAGCAGCTCGACATCCGAAACGGGGTGGAACTTCGTTACCGGCAGAAGTCGCACGCTCCCGGCCTGCCTACCGGCGTTCTTCTCCGCCTCGCTGATCCGCGCGCGGACGCGCTCGAGCCCGGCGCGCAGCTCGTCGATACGCCCCATCTATGCCTCACTCCCCGTCAGCCAAATTACCCCCGCCTGCCGGCCGGTGGTGCCTTCACGGCGGTGGGAAAAGAAGTCCTGGTTGCTAATGGTGCAGCGGGGATCGGCGTCGATATGCGTCACCCGGCGCGCCATGAGCTGCCGGATGATGCCTGCGCGCAGGTCCAGGCCGGCGGTGTTCTTCTTCGTCCGCGTCGCCGACCCTGGCAGATGCTTATCGACGTCCGCCGCCATCTCCTCCGGCACCTCGTAATAATCACCCGAGGCGGCGGGCCCGAGCAGCGCCTGGATGGCCTCCGGGCGGGCGCCTAGCTCGCACATCTTATCGACGGTCAGCCCCACAATCCCATTGCGCGCCCCGAGTCGCCCGGCGTGGGCGGCCCCAATGACTCCGGCTTCGTGGTCGGCGAGCAGCACCGGCACGCAGTCGGCGACGAGCACCACCAGGGCCAGGTTCTTTTCGGTGGTGACCACCGCGTCGGTGGCGGGGACGGGCTGATTTTGCGGGCCGTCGACAACCGTGACGGTATTCGTGTGCAGCTGCTCCATCCAGACGAAACGCTCAGGGCTCAGGCCGAGGATCTCGGCGAGGCGGCGACGGTTGGCAGCCACGTTGTCGGGGTCGTCTCCGACGTGGTCACCGAGGTTGAAAGAGTCGTACGGTAACGCCGACGCCCCGCCCGCACGGGAGGTAAACACCATGCGGACAGGGCGCTCAGCGACGTTGTCTAGGTCAGCCATGAGGCCCCAGACTAGCGCATGAAGGACGGCACATCGAGGTCGTCGTCGCCGTCGTCGTCACGGCGCAGCGCTTCTCGACGGGAGGTGTCCTCGAAGCGCTGGTTGTCAGTAAACAGGCCGCCGGAGCGGTGGCTCGACTCGCGCGGGGCGGGGGTGGGCTCTTCGCGGGTGCGGTCGTCGAAAAGCGAGCCGCGGGTGGCCTTCTGCTCCTCCTGCGGCTCCTCGCGCTGGGCGTGGCGGCCGACGGGGCGCTCCGGGCTGCCGGTGTTGGAGGCGGCGTCGAAGCCGGTAGCGATGATGGTGACGCGGACCTCGTCGCCGAGGTTGTCGTCGATGATGGTGCCGAAGATGAGGTTGACGTCCTCGTCGGCCTTCTCCTCGACGACGGTGGCGGCGGAGTGGACCTCCTGCAGGCCGAGGTCAGAGCCGCCGGCGACGGAGAGCAGGATGCCGGTCGCGCCTTCCATGGTGGTCTCCAGCAGCGGGGAGTTGATGGCCTGGAGGGTGGCGTCCATGACGCGGTCGTCGCCGCGCGAGGAGCCCACGCCCATGAGGGCGGAGCCGGCGTCGGCCATCACGGAGCGGACGTCGGCGAAGTCGACGTTGATCATGCCCGGGATGGTGATCAGGTTGGTGATGCCCTGCACACCGTTGTGCAGGACCTGGTCGGCGGCGCGGAAGGCGTCCATCATGGACAGTTCGCCATCGGCCAGCTGGAGCAGGCGGTCGTTCGGGATGACGATGACGGTGTCACAGACCTCGCGCAGCTGCTCGATGCCCTCGACGGCCTGGCGGGTGCGGCGCTTGCCCTCGAAGGAGAAGGGGCGGGTGACCACGCCGATGGTCAGCGCGCCCATCTTCTTGGCCACGTTCGCGACGACCGGGGCGGCGCCGGTGCCGGTGCCGCCGCCCTCGCCGGCGGTGACGAAGACCATGTCAGCGCCCTTGAGGGTCTCTTCGATCTCGTTCTTGTGGTCCTCTGCGGACGTGCGACCGACCTCCGGGTTCGCGCCGGCGCCGAGACCGCGGGTGGCCTCGCGGCCGATGTCGAGCTTGGTGTCCGCATCAGAGAACAACAATGCCTGGGAGTCAGTGTTGACCGCGACGAACTCGACGCCCTTCAGGCCTTCCTCGATCATGCGGTTGACGGCGTTGACGCCACCGCCGCCGACACCGACGACCTTGATGACGGCGAGGTAATTGTTCGGGGAGGTCATGTGGTTTTCGCTCGCCTTTCGACTAGAGAGTGGTTTTCGGAACTTTTTCGCTGCTACCCATCATGGTCAATCAGGGTGAAAATTGCGGGCACATTTTCGCGCGTGTCGGCACCCTCAACCTCTACCTTAGGGTTAATGACCTGCGCTTATGCGATACCCTTACCCTAACGCTGCACGATCATCTGCGGGTTAGAGACATCCCACTCGCCACCCTCGCGCTGCAGCACGGTCTCCACCGCCAACGCCTTGTTGTCGTTGTCCACGGCCCGGCCCCAGAACACGGTGCGGCCATCGTTAAGCTGCAGCTGGTAGGCGTTGACAGACTCCGCCGAGATATGCTCGACGGCCTCGCCCACCGGATCGCTCAACGCGCCGGCGATAGCGATGGCGCCCTCCAAGAGCTCGGTGTCGCTACCGTCCATGCCCTCTAGGCGCACGGCCGATTCCGGCGGGGCGCCATCGTGGAAGGCTTCGGCCTGATCGTCGATCAGCGTGGGCTCGTCGCCTTCTTCCAGCCAGGCGATGACGCGGCGCTCGACGACGGTGACGGTGATCTCGGAAGGAAAAGACCTCGACACCGTCGCCTCGCGCACCCGCGGCATCCCGACGACCCCGCGCGCCGCCGCCGTGGTATCGACCTGCATGAGATTTTCCCCCGGCTCGATCCCCGTGGCATCCACGATCTGCTGGTCCTCGAGCTGCTGGTTGCCTTCGACCGCGACGTTCTTCACCGTAAAGATCGGAAACGCAAACAGCGCGGCGATCGCCGCGGCGAGTAACACCACCACAACCACCACCGCGGCGATGATCTTCCACATCCGCGACCGTGCGCCGCGCCTACCCGCGCCGGACGCCGTGGAACCGGAAGATTCCTGTACGCCCGCCTGGTGGGCGGCGTGCTCGTCGAGAAGCCGGGCGCGCTCCTCGCCGGTGTAGCTATTGGTTGAGACCTCTTCCGCAGCCGGCGGCTTTTGGGGCTCGTCGGGTTCGGGGGAACTGACGCGACCGTGGGTCATCGGTTCTCCAAGCCCTGCAGGATCTCATCGGCCAGCATGGTCACGGTGCCGGCGCCCATGGTCAGCACCAGATCGCCCGGGCGGGTCACCCCGATGACGGTCTCCACCGCGGCGGAGAAATCCGGCTCGTAGCGGACCTCGGTGGTGGCCTCGTCGATGCGGTCGGTGATGATGCGGGAGGTGATCCCCTCGACGGGGGTTTCCCGCGCGCCGAAGATTTCGAGCACGACCACGGCGTCCGCCAGCGAGAGCGCGGCGGCAAACTCCTCGTCGAACTCGATGGTGCGCGAGTACAGATGCGGCTGGAAGCAGGCGACGACGCGCGCGCCGCTGTCTTCCGCGGCGACCTTCTCGCGGGCCGCGGTGAGCACGGCCTGCACCTCGGTGGGGTGATGGGCGTAGTCGTCGTAGACGCGCGTGCCGGCAAAAGTCCCGGTATCGACGGTGCCGTGGTACTCGAAACGCCGGCGCACGCCGGTGAAATCCCCTAAGCCCCGGGCCAGTTCGGTGGGCTCAGCCCCCGTGAGCACCCCGGCGAGCAGCGCGGCCGCCGAGTTGAGCACCATGTGCGCACCCGGGATCTGCAGGACGTAGCTGACGGTCTCCTCGGCGTCGCCGACGCGCACGCACACCGTGACCGACGTGCCCGCAGACAGGACCTCCTGCGCGGTGATCTCGGCGCCGACGGGGATCTCGGGGTGCTCGCGCACGGCCGCCGAGGTGCCATAGCCCAGCACCGTGATACCGCGCTTTAAGGCGTTGGCCCCCAGCGCGGCGGCGTGTTCGTCGTTAAGGCAGACCACGACGTAACCGTCGTCGGTCACGCGGTCGGCGAAGTCATCGAAGACTTGAAAGTAGGCTTCTTTCGAGCCGAAGTAGTCGAGGTGATCGGGCTCGATGTTGGTGATCACCGCCACGTCCGGGCGATAGCCCAAAAGGGAGGCGTCGGACTCGTCGGCCTCGGCGATGAACGCATCACCGGTGCCGTGGTGGGCGTTGGTGCCCGCCTTGTTGAGCTGGCCGCCGATCGCGAACGAGGGATCCATCCCGGCGGACTGCAGGGCGGAGACGGTCATCGACGTCGTCGAGGTCTTGCCGTGCGTGCCGGCGAGCAGGACCTGGCGCGAGCCCTCCATGAGCTCGGCGAGCAGGTCCGAACGCCGGATCACCGGGATGTTCTTCTCGCGCGCCGCAGCCAGCTCCGGGTTATCCTGCGGGATCGCCGCGAAAGAGGTGACGACGACCGTCGGCAGCTGACCGGCGATCTCCAGGTTCTCGGCGCGGTGGCCGACGGCGACGTGCGCCCCCGCGGATTCGAGGACGCGCACCGGGCGGGAGTCTTTGATGTCGGAGCCGGAGACGACCGCGCCGCGGCCCAGCAGGATGTGGGCGACGCCGGACATCCCGGAGCCGCCGATACCGATGAGGTGGACGCGGGATAGATCGACGGTTCTCTCGCTCGCCATGATGGGCCTTTCTCCTTTTAGTCGGTGCTGATGTCGGAGGCGATGCGATCGGCCAACGTCTCGGCGACGTTGCCGGCATCGGCCTGCGACAGGGCCTTTTCCATCGTGTCTAGTTTCTCAGTATCCAAGGCCTGGATCTCGGCGACCAGCCTATCGCCGTGCAGATCGGCATCGGCGATGGTCAGCGCTCCCCCGCTGGCGACGATCTCGGCGCTGTTGCGGCCCTGCTCGCCGTTGCCATGCGGTAAGGGGACGTAGACGGCCGGCACCCGAGAAGCGGTCACCTCGGCGACGGTCATCGCCCCGGAGCGACACAAGATCAGATCCGCCGCCTTGAGCGCGGAGGCCATGTCCTCGATATACGGCAGGGGGTGGTAGTGCTTGAAGGCGGAAGGCGCGTCGTTCTTCTTGCCGTAGGCGTGCAGGATTTGCCAGCCGTTATTGATGAGGCGCTCGCGGGCGTCGAGAAGCGCCGAGTTGATGCTGCGCGCACCCTGCGAGCCGCCGGTGACCAAAAGTGTGCGGCGATCACTTGCCAGCCCGAAGGCCTCGCGGGCGGCGTCGATCTCGGCGGCATCTTCGGCGACGCCGAAGCCGGGGCGAATCGGGATGCCAACGACCTCGCCGTCCATCCCGGAGCCGGCCACCGCGTTGAAGCCGGTGCCGCCGAGGCGCACGCCAAGCTTGTTGGCCATACCGGCCAGGGCGTTGGTCTCGAGCACGTAGAACGGGGTGTTCGTCGTGCGCGCCGCCAGGTAGGCGGACCCCGCGACGTAGCCGCCGGTGCCGAAGACGACGTCGATGTCGTTGTCCTTGATCACCTTCCGGGCCTGGTTGACCGAGTGGAAGAGCTTGCCCGGCACTGTGAGCAGCTGCAGAGGTTTCTTGCGCGGGATGGGCACCGGGTCGATCATGTGCAGCTCGATGCCGCGGGCCGGGATGATCGTTTTCTCCAGGCCGCGCTCGGTGCCCAGCGCGCAGACTTGAGCGTCGTGGCGTTGGATGAGGGCCTCCCCCACCGCGAGCGCCGGCTCGATGTGGCCGGCGGTGCCTCCGCCGGCGAGCAGCACGTTGAGGGTCTTCTTGTCGTTCACGATGGGTTAGCGTCTCCTTCCACGCGCGGTATCGGTCTGCGGCCTGCGCGGGTACCGGTATTCGGCGCCGCGGCGCGAGGTCTCGCGTGCCGACGTCCTGCGCGAGGTATCGACGCTACCAGCCCGCCGCGTCGCCGAGGTGCGCGCGGTCACCGGGGTGGCGCGGCGCTCGCGCGGCGCCGCGTGACGACGGGGCGTCTCCTCCGCGCGGCGGGGAGCGTCGAAGGAGGTGTCCTTATCCGGCACCGGCTCGCCGATGCCCAGCAGGCGGTCGAACAGCGGGCGGCCGTAGTTCTGCATCGCCGAGATCGCCTCGGGCTCGTGGCGGGCGACGGACGCGAGCAGGCCCATCGTGCCGATCGTGATGATCGCCGAGGTACCACCCGCGGAGATCATGGGCAGCTGCACGCCGGTCACGGGCAACAGCCCGATGACGTAGCTGATGTTGATGAATGCCTGAGAGACCACGCCCATGGTGAGCCCGGCGGCGAGCAGGGCCTGGAACTGGTTCTGGGCGCGCAACGCCGCGCGCAGCCCGAACGCACCCAAGAGCGCGAACAGGCCGATGACCAGCGCGCCGCCCCAGAGGCCGAGTTCTTCGCCGATGATCGCGAAGATGAAGTCGTTTTTGGCCTCCGGCAGGTAGAACCACTTCGCCCGTGACTGGCCCAGCCCCACGCCGGCGAGGGAGCCATCCGCCAGGGAGAGGTATCCCTGGTAGGTCTGGAAGCCCGTCGACTGGGTCTCGGTGATGTTGCCGAACAGAGCGTCGAAGTAGGTGTGGAAGCGCGCGGAGCGGAAACCGCCACCGAGGAAGACGCCGACCATGGACACGGCCGTCACCGCCAGAGCGACGAGGATGATCCACAGCTTCACGCCGGCGAAAAGCAGGGTGAAGCCGGACACCACGGCGAAGGACAGCGCCATGCCGAGATCGCCCTGCAGGCCGATGAGAATGAACATGAACCCGGCCACGCCCATGAAGTGGACGAAGCGGCTCGACAGGCGCGTGCGCACATGGCGCGCGCCCGCGAGGTAGGTGGCGCCCCACAGCACGATGGTGATGCGGGCGAGCTCACTGGGCTGCAGCGACAGCGGGCCAATGATGAACCACGACTGCGAGCCGACCTCCTCGCGACCGGAGCCCAGCGGGGTGAGCACCGCCACCAGCAGCGCGATGGAGAGCAACAGCAGCCACACCGCGGACTTGCGCACCAGCCGCATCGGGGTCTTCAGCGCCACCCAGAACAAAACGAGGCCAACCGCGACCATCCCGGTCTGGCGCAGGGCGGAGGAAAACACGGTCTCTCCCCCGGCGACCGACCAGGTCATCGAGGAAGAAAACGCCATGACCACGCCGAGGCCGACGAGCACGAGCACGACGATGCGGATCATCAGGTAATCGAGGCCCGGCTGGCGGGTGCAGTAGTTGATGAAGGTGCCCAGGCGCTCCCGCGCGTTAGGGCTGCGGGTGTCGGTGGCGGTGGTCATCGTGTCTCCTCCTCGCTGGAGTGATCGAGGCTGCGAGCGGCGTCAGCAAACATCTGGCCCCGCTGGGCCATGCCGGTGAACATGTCGAGGCTCGCCGCCGCCGGCGCCAACAGGACCGTGGTGGCCGGCTCGTGCGCCGCAAAAGCGACGAGCTCGTCCATCGCCGCCGCCGGGTCGGTGTGTTCAGTGATAAACACCCGGGACTTCGGCGCGTGGCGGCCCAGCGCGCGGGCGATCTCGGCGGCATCGGCGCCGAGCAGGCCCACGGAGGTAAGCCGATCGGCGTGCGTGGCGACGAGCTCGTCCACGTCCGCGCCCTTGAGCTGCCCGCCGGCGATCCACGTGACGGCGCCGTCGATACCCGCCAGGGCCGCGTCGGCGGCGTGTGGGTTTGTGGCTTTGGAGTTATCGATCCATACCTTCTTACCGCGGTGCACGATCGCGCCGCGGTGGCCGGCGACCCGGAAGCCCAACAGGGCGCGGGCGATGGTCGGCGCTGGTACATCCTGGGTCAGCGCGACCGCGGAGGCCGCCAGTGCGTCGAGGATGCCGGCCGGGCCGGGTGGCTCGATGCCTTCGGTCGGGGCGATGTCGATGAGCTCGCCGTTTCGGCGGTAGGTGATGCGCCCGTCGATCACGCCGACCTCGTTGTCGCGGGGCTCGTGGAGCGTGAAGCCGGTGTAGTCCTCGCGGCCCAGTTCGCGCAGCTGCTCGACGACTAGGGGGTCGTCGATACCCGCCACCGCGTGGCGCGCACTGAAGACGCGGGCCTTGTCGCGGGCGTAGGCGGCCATGGATCCGTGCCAGTCGATGTGGTCTTCGGCGAGGTTGAGCAGGCAGCCGGTGTCGGGTGTCAGCTCGCTCGACCAGTGCAGCTGGAAGCTGGAGAGCTCGGCGACCAGAATGTCGACGCGGCGCGGATCGACCAGCGCGTCGGCCACGGCGACGCCGATGTTGCCGACGGCCGCGCTGCGCGTGCCGACGGCGGCGTCGTGGGCGGCCATGATCTCGGCGAGCATCGCGGTCGTGGTGGTCTTGCCGTTGGTGCCGGTGATAACGAGCCAGGTGCGGGGCGCGCCGAAGACGCCCGCCCGATCGAGGCGGTAGCACAGCTCCACATCACCGATGACCTCGAGACCCTTTTCGGCGGCGTGGCGCAGAAGCGGCGTGCTCGGCCGCCAGCCCGGGGAGGTGACCACGAGCCCGATGGCGGCGTCGTCGATAAGCCGGGAGGCGGTAAACGTATCAACGCCTTCGACTCCCGGGATGGAGCGGGCGCGCTCGAGATTATCGTCGACCAGCACGACCTTTACGCCGAGGCCGTGCAGCAGGCGGGCGATGCCCACGCCGGAAACACCCGCGCCGGCCACGACGACCGGCCGGGTGCCGACGACGTCAGTCACGGGTGCGCTCATCTCAGCCCACCCCCAGCGCGCCGGTGGCCTGGAGCCATTCGCCGTAGAAGATAGCGGTGCCGCTCAGCGCGCCCATGAGCGCGATGAGCCAGAAGCGAATGACGACGGTGACCTCCGGCCAGCCACCGTTTTCGAAGTGGTGGTGGAAAGGCGCCATGCGGAACACGCGCTTGCCGGTGGTCTTGAAGGCGGCGACCTGGATGACCACCGAGGCGGCCTCGATGACGAACAGGGCGCCGATGATGATCATGAGCAGCTCGGTGCGGGTGGTCACCGACAGGCCGGCGACAAGGCCGCCGAGCGCCAGCGAGCCGGTATCGCCCATGAAGATCTTCGCGGGCGAGGCGTTCCACCACAGAAAGCCCAGACACGCGCCGAGGCCGGCGGCGGCCAGCACGGCGAGATCCAGCGGGTCGCGCACAGCGTAGCAGCCGGGCTCGACATCCACCGTGCAGGAGTTACGGAACTGCCAGAAGGTAATCAGGCTGTGGGCGCCCATGACGATAGCGGTGGCGCCGGCCGCCAGCCCGTCGAGGCCGTCGGTGAGGTTCACGGCGTTCGACCAGGCGGCGATGAGGATATAGATGAAGATCAGGAAGAGGATCAGCCCGATGATGCCGCCGCCGACGGCCAGATCCACGGTGTCAATGTCGCGGATGAACGACAGGCTCGTCGAGCCCGGGGTCAGGCCCTGGGAGTCCGGGAACTGCAGGATGAGCACGCCGAAGGCGATGGCGATGGCGAGCTGGGCGATGAGCTTCGCGGTCTTGTTCAGACCGAGGTTGCGGCCCTTGAAGAGCTTGATGAAGTCATCGGCAAAGCCCGTGGCACCGAGCGCCAGGGTCAGGCCCAGCACCAGCCAACCGGAGATGGAAAAGGCGTCGCCGCCGATGGCCATGGCATAGAACCCGGAGACCAGATAGGCCACGGTGATGCCGGCGAGGATGGCGATACCGCCCATGGTCGGGGTGCCGCGCTTGCGCAGGTGCGAGCGCGGGCCGTCCTCGCGGATCTCCTGGCCGAGTCCTTCGGCGGAGAAGTAACGGATGAGCACCGGGGTGACGAAGATAGCGACGATGAAGGCGACAACGCCCGCGATGATGATCTGAGTCACTGGTTCGACACCTCGTTTAGCCTTCTATCGTCTCCGTCCGGCCGGGCCGGAATGAAATTAACCGTAGTCGCTTGGCACCTACGCATTGGTGCGCCCTTCTCGCGTGTCTGCCAGCGCTTCGGCCACCCGCCACAGCCCCGCGGAGTTCGAGGCCTTGACCAGCACGACGTCCCCGTCGTGGGCGTCGGCCTCCGGGCGGGTGTGCAGCACCTTTTCGACCTCCGCGACCGCAGCGTCCACGTCCGCGGCGGCGACGGTTTTCACCCCGCCGCTTTGGGCGGCGCGCACGGTCGCCCGGTTGAGCTCGCCGCCGCCGACGGTCACCAGGTGCGTGACGTTGAAGCGCGCGAGCTCCTCACCGAGGCAGGTGTGGGCGTCGATGCCGTCATCGCCTAGCTCGTTCATCTCGCCGAGCACGGCGATCGCGCGGGCACCGGCCTTCGCCGACGCCGTATACGCCAGGGCGGCCACGGCGGCGCGCATGGACTCCGGGTTCGCGTTGTAGGAGTCGTTGATGATCGTAGTGCCATCCGCGCGGGAGGAGACATCCATCCGGTGTGCGCTCGCCGCCCGGTGATGCGACAGTGCCTCGGCGACCTGCGTCGGTGCCAGCCCAGACTCAATCGCGGCGGCGGCGGTGGCGGTGGCGTTCGAGACCTGGTGGGCGCCGAAGACCTGCAGGCGCACGCGGACCGGCTCGCCGTGCGGGTGGTGCAGGACGAACGTGGCGCGGGCGACGTCGTCAAGCTCGATGTCGCTGGCGTAGTAGCTCGCCCCGGAGGTCGGCGGCGTGGCGGTCGAATACGTCACCACCTTCGCCTCGGTGCGCTGAGCCATCGCGGCGACGAAAGGGTCATCGGCGTTGAGGACCGCCACTCCCCCGTCCGCGGCGGCGAGCAGCGCCTCGACGAGCTCGCCCTTGGCGCGGGCGATGTTCTCCCGCGAGCCGAACTCGCCGATGTGTGCGCTGCCGACGTTGAGCACCACGCCGACTTGGGGCGGGGCGATCGTCGCCAAGTGAGCGATATGCCCGATGCCGCGCGCGGACATCTCGGCCACCAGGTACTCGGTGTGGCGATCGCAGCGCAGCACGGTGTACGGGTGGCCGATCTCGTTGTTGAACGAGCCCGGCGGGGCGATCGTCGGGCCCTGCGTGCCGAAGACCGCCGCCATGAGGTCCTTCGTCGAGGTCTTGCCTGCCGAGCCGGTCACGCCCACGATGCGCAGCTCACCCTCGGCCACTAGGCGCTTGGCGACGGCCGCGGCCACCGCACTCATCGCCGTGACCACGGCGTCGGCGACGTCGGCGTCGGAATCCGAGGCTGCCGGCACGATCACCGCGGGCTCGTCGAGCGGACGTGCCGCCAGCACGGCGACCGCGCCCTTCTCGATCGCCGCGGCGGCGAAACTGTGGCCGTCGACCCGCTCGCCCGGCAGGGCGACGAACAGCCCACCCGGGGTGATCCTGCGGGAATCGAACTCGACGAAGCCCGTGACCTGCGCCGCCGGGTCGGCGGCGGGGGTCAATTCGCCGGAGGTCAACTCGGCGATCTCAGCGAGCGTCAGGGCGATCATGGTGGGGCGGTCCTCCCGGGGAAAGTTCTTGGACAGTTACGGTCAGTTGTTCTCGGGTGTGGTCTCGGCTGCGGAGTAGCCGCGTTCGGTGAGCGCGCGGCGGACTTCCTCGCGGTCGTCGAAGTGGTGCACGGTATCGCCGACGATCTGGCCGACTTCGTGTCCCTTGCCCACCACCACGATCGCATCGCCCGGCTGGGCCCACTGGACCACGGCATCGATTGCCTCGGCGCGCGAGCCGAGCTCGATGATCTCCGCGTCGGTGCCGGCCTCGACGGCGCCGCGGTAGACGGCCGCGCGGATCGGGGCGGGGTCTTCGGTGCGCGGGTTATCGTCGGTGACCACGACGAACTCGGCGCCGCGGGCCGCTTCGGCGCCCATGATGGGCCGCTTGGAGGGATCCCGGTCGCCGCCGGTGCCGACGACCACCCCGATGCGCCCGTCAATCTGCGCGCGCAGGGTGTGCAGCACGGCGGCCACGGCGGCGGGCTTGTGGGCGTAGTCGACGACCGCCAGGAAGTCCTGGCCCTGATCGATACGCTCCATGCGCCCGGGCACCTCAACGGTGCTGATGCCGCGGGCGAAGGCCTCGAGATCCGCATCGATCGCGCGGGCCATGCCCACGGCCAAGGTCGCGTTGGCAACGTTGAAGTCTCCCGGCAGGGAGAGATCGAAGCGTACGGTCGCATCGGTTCCGGTGACCTCGACGACCTGGGCGCCGGTGGCGTCCTGGGAAATTTGCGTGCCGACGAGATCCGCCCCGCGCTTGTCACTCGTGGCCACCCTCAGGGCCTGGTCCCCGGCGATCTCGGCCATCCTTTGACCCCAGTCGTCGTCGACGCAGATCACCGCGCGCTGTGCGTGCAGAGGCGATGCCGGATCGAAGAAGCGGGCCTTCGCCTGGAAGTAGTCCTCCATCGTCGGGTGGAAGTCCAGGTGGTCCTGGCTCAAGTTGGTAAATCCGGCGACGTCGAAATCCGTGCCCGTGATCCGGCCGAGCTCTAAGGCGTGGGAGGAGACCTCCATGACCACGTGGGTGACCCCCTCGGCGCGCATGTCGGCGAACAGTGCCTGCAGGGTCGGTGCCTCCGGGGTGGTCAGGGTGGTGGGCACCTCGCGGCCGTCGATACGCGTGCCGGTGGTGCCGATGAGTCCGACCTTGTGCCCGGCGGCCATGAGTCCGCGCTCGAGGAGGTAGCTTGTGGTGGTTTTGCCGGAGGTGCCGGTCACCCCGAGCATGGTCATCTCGCGGGCGGGGTGGCCGTAGATTTCGGCGGAGACATGCCCTAAAACCTTGCGGATGTCTTCCACCACGACGACGGGGCGTTTCTCCCCGGCCTCGGCGAGGATCTCGGCGCCGCGGGCGTCTGTAAGGATCGCGGCGGCAGGGGTCTCGGCGGCGAACGTGGCGCCATGGGCGCGGGTGCCGGGTAAGGCGGCGAAGAGGGCGCCGTCGCGTACGCGGCTGGAGACGAGATCGACGGAATCGATTTCTACGGCAGCGTGCTCACCAGCCGGGGCGCTCGCACCGGCCAGCTCAGCGATGCGCGCGAGGGTGATGGCGTGGGTGGTCATGGTCTGCTCCTCGGGTTCTCGTTCTCACGTCTTTATTTCTAACTGCGTTGGCGGCTATCCGCCCTGCAACACCAGCGGCTCGCCCTCCGGCGACGGCGGGATATTCTCTTTATCCAGCAGCCAGCCGGCGATGTCCTGGAAGACCGGCGCGGCGGACTGGCCGCCCCCGCCGCCTTCCTCGACGCCGCGTTCCGGCTCGTCGATCATGACCGCGACGACGAAGCGTGGATCGTCGGCCGGGGCGATGCCCGCGAAGGTGATCCAGTAGGCGGAGTTGGAATACGCGCCGGTATCGGGATCGACCTTCTGCGCGGTGCCGGTCTTGCCGGAGAGCTGGTAGCCCTCGATCCCGGACGCGGCCGCGGTACCGCTCTGGATGCCGGCGGGATCACTCTGCAGCGTGGCGCGGAACATGTCGGTGACGGTGCGTGCCGCCTCCGGGCTGATGACCTGGGTGCGCTCCGGTTCCTCCTGCTCGAGGATCTCGCCGTCGGGGCCGCGCTGTTCGCCGATGATGCGCGGTTCGATGCGCTCGCCGTCGTTGGCCACGGTCTGGAACACGCTGGCCATCTGCAGGGTGGTCCAGCTCATGCCCTGGCCGATCGGCAGGTTGGCGAAGGTGCCGCCCGACCACTGCTCGAGCGGCGGGCGCAGGCCCGGCGACTCCGAGGGCAGCTCGATGCCAGTGGTCTCGCCGATGCCGAAGGCGTCCAGGTAGTGATCGAAGCGCTCCTCGCCCAGGCGCTGGGCGAGCATCAGGGTGCCGACGTTCGAGGACTTACCGAAGATGCCCGTCGTCGTGTAGTTCGTGCCGGCGTGCTCCCAGGCGTCCGAGACGGTCACGCCGGCCATGTCGATGCTGCCCGGCACGTAGTGCATCTCGTCCGGGGTGGTCACGCCGTCGTTGATCGCGCCGGCGGCGGTGATGATCTTGCCGACGGAGCCCGGCTCATAAGGGTGTGAGATCGTCGAGTTCTCGAAGCTCTTGCCGTCTTCGATCTGTTCCTCGACGTTCTTGTTCGGGTTGATCGTGTCCGTGTTCGCCATGGCCAAAACCTCGGCGGTCTGCACGTCCAGGACAACCGCCTCGGCGGACTCGGCACCGGAGTTGGCCTTGGCCTGCTCGAGTTTCTGCTGCACGAAGGTCTGCAGGTCGAGATCCAGCGTCAGCTGCAGATCGGTGCCGTCAACGGCTGGCACCTGATCGCGCAGCGTGCCCGGGATGACCTGGCCGGTGGTGGCGATATCCTCGGTGGACCGACCGTTGATGCCGGACAGGAGGTGATCCGCCGACGCCTCGAGGCCGAACTGGCCCTCGCCGTCCATGGACACGCGGCCCAAGACGTTTTCGGCGATCGCGCCGTTGGGATACTGCCGGATGTCCTGGTGATCGGCGGCCACGCCGTGGAAGCGGTTGGCCACCTCGGCGGCGACGTCCGGATCGACGTTGCGCACCAGCACCTCGTAGCTGGAGTCGGCGGTGAGCTTGTCGTGGATCTGGTCCTTATCCACCTTGTCGGAGCTCGCGCCCGTATCGGAGATCATCTCGGGGATGGTGGTGGCCATCTCCTCGAGGATATCCTCAACGCGGGTGGTGACCTCGTTGTTGAGCTCCTCAGCGCTTAGGCCTTCGGCGGAGCCGTCGGCCTGCATCTCGAGTTCCTCGCGCTCGCGCAGCTCATCGCGCAAAAGGTTCGGCGAGACCGTCAGCGAGCGGGCCTGCATGGTGTAGGCGAGCTCGTTGCCGGCGTGATCGACGATCATGCCGCGGCGCGCCGGCTCCACATACACCCGGGCGCGCTGTTCCTCGGCCTGCGCCTGCAGCGACGGGCCCCACGCGAGCTGCACCCACGCGAGACGGCCCGCCAGGATGAGAGCTAGGCCCACGAGCACGGCGACGATGATGCGCAAACGCCGCGACATCACCGTTTTCTGCGAGGGGGCGGTGGCGGTATTGACGGCGCGGGCGTGACTGCGCGCAGGCGGGCGCTGCGGGGCCTGCTGGCGCCGCTTACGCGGGTGTCCGTTGCGGGGGCTGGGGTGTGTCACTGCCCGTTTTCCACCTTCTCATCCAATTCCGGTCTCTACACTTACTGCTCACCTGCCGGGGGCTGCGCTGGCGCCTCTGCGGGGGCCTCGGCCGGGGCGGGCGCCGGGCGCTCGGGTTCCGGAGCCGGGGCGGGCGCCGGGCGCTCGGGTTCCGGAGCCGGGGCGGGCGCCGGGCGGTTGTTGCCGCCGTTGGCATAAGGGGCGATGCCGTCGTTCGGGGCCCGCAGAATCTGCTCGCCTTCGGGCACTGCCTGCAGGTTATCGGTCAATTCGTCGGTCTCGTTCGGGTCGCTGGAGGCCTGGCCGGGGCGGACGGGTTCTCCATTGATGTCGATCATAGGACTGACTTGGTCGCCCGCCGGCCGAGACTCGGTGATTTCGCCGTTTTCTTCGACGATGAGGATGCCCGGCTGCTCCGGGATGACCATGCCCATCTCATCGGCGCGGCGGGTGAGCTCGGCGGACGAGGACACGGTCTGCAGGTCGCGGTTGAGCGTCTCGAGCTGGTTTTCCAACTGCGATTCCTGCGCGACCAACTGGTTGATGCGGAAGGTCTGCTGCGTGGCCACGCCGGATAGCCACATCGCCACCACGATGCCGGTAATGAGCAGCACGATCGCGATCGCGGAGACCTTCGGCAGCAGTCCGACATCCCGGATCGGCTGCGTACGGCGCCCGCGCACGGACACGACCTGGCGGGAGCCTAAGCGGCGACCGTTCTTCCGGCCCGCTTCTCGACGCTCCGGGCCCCTCGGGGCGTCGTCGGTACGACGGTGCGGCTCGGCGCGGCGCAGCGGGCTCACCTGCGTGCAGTCGAGGAGGGCGGTGGCCCGCCCGGAGTTCTCTGCGCTCGAGGTGAAGTCGCGGCTAGCGCCCATGGTGCGGGGCCTCCTGGTGGCAGACGACGAGGTGTGCGAGGGGGTGCTGATCGGGGTGGCCATTAGCTGTCCTCCTCTGGACTGATGCGTTCGATGGCGCGGACCCGCACCGGGGCGGCGCGGGGGTTGTCGTCTATCTCGTTCTCGGTGGCTTTTTCCGCCCCCCGGGTGATGGTGCGGAACTTCGGCGCGGTGCCGGGCAAATCCATCGGCAGCCCGGGCGGGGTCTGGGACGTGGTGAGCTCGGTGAAGGCCTTCTTGACGAGGCGGTCCTCCAGCGATTGGTAGCTCATGTACACGGCCCGCCCGCCGACGCGCAGCCGGCGGGTGATCTCGCCGAGCGACTTCTCGACGGAGTCGAGCTCGCCGTTGACCTCTACCCGCAGCGCCTGGAAGATGCGCTTCGCGGGATGCCCACCGGTACGCCGCGTGGCGGCGGGGATGGTCTCGTAGAGCAGCTCCACCAGCCGCGCGGAGGTGCGAAAAGGCTCTTTCTCACGTTCGCGCACGATCGCGGTGGCGATCTTGCCGGCGAAGCGCTCGTCGCCGTAGGTCTTCAGGATCCGGGCGATATCGCCGTGCGAGTAGGTGTTGAGCACGTCGGCGGCCGTGAGCTGCGTGTTTTGATCCATGCGCATATCCAGCGGCGCGTCTGCCCGGTAGGCGAAACCCCGCTCGAGCTGATCGAGCTGCATGGAGGAGACCCCCAAGTCGTAGAGGGCGGCGGCGATGCCGTGGACGCGGACGGTATCGAAGATCTCCCCCGCTTGGTCATCGATGGCGGTGGCGAGGTCGTCGAAACGCGCATGCACCCCGCAGAAACGCTCGCCGAATGGGGCGAGGCGTTCGCGCGCCTCCTTGAGGGAGTGGGTGTCGCGGTCGATGCCGATGAGCCGGGCCTGGGGGAAGGTGGCGAGGAAGTGCTCGGCGTGCCCGCCGGCGCCCAGGGTGGCGTCGATGATGACGGCATCGGCGCCGGCGGCCTCGATCGCGGGAGCGAGCAGCTCGGTGACGCGGTCGCGCATGACGGGCACGTGGCCGTGGCGCCCTTGTTTGTTGGTGGTCGCGGTCACGTTGTCCATCACTTGCCTCCTTCCCGCGCCGTTGTCCCTGTCAGCTGCCCTCCGGGGTGCGCATAGGGCCCTGACCGGAGCAGTGCTCTGATGTCGGGGAAGTACACCAGAGCTCCCGCCCCGGACAGAGTCCGTATCCGCACTCCGTCGGTGTGGCCGCGTCTCCTAGAGGAGACCCGCCAGAATGTCGTCCGCGTCGGCCGCCGAGTAGGCGTCCTCCGTCTGTTCTTGGTATTCGGCCCAGGATTCGGCATCCCAGATCTCGAGAAAGTCGACCGAACCGATGACCACGCATTCCTTGGTCAGGCCTGCGTACTCCCGGTGAGCCGCCGACAGCGTGATGCGACCGTTTCCGTCGGGCCGCTGCTCATCCGCACTCGCGGCGAGGTTACGGATGAACGCGCGGGCTTCCGGGTTGGTGCGGGAGACCGCAGCCGCCTTGCGGGCACGAGCTGCGAACTCCTCCCTCGGGTACACGGCCAGCGAGTGGTCCTGTCCCTTGGTGATCATCATCCCGCCGGCCAGTTCCTCGCGGAACTTCGCCGGGAGAGTCAGACGCCCCTTGTCGTCGAGCTTCGGAGTGTAGGTGCCGAGAAACATCCCGGTGCCCCTCCTCAGATTCGACGACCTGGTTTCTCACTTTGTCGGTTTTCTCGATGGCAACGCCTCCGGACAAGCCCACAACCGCTCGCCCTTCCGCGTCACTGCGCCCCACTTTAACCCACTTCCCCCCACTAACACCACCCAAGCGGGCCAAAAAAGTTCTTAGCGGAGTATTTACGCTGGTAATAGCACATTCATTTGGTGGGTGGTGCGCCCACCCCTATCCGTTCATTATGTCAATGCATTCACTCTAGTCACTTAAGACGCTCTATAGCGTTTAAGATTCTTTCTCCCCTTCCCTACTTTCCGTATCGCTAGGCCACCAGAGTGTCGAGTCACCTGGGGATTTACTAAAGAGCGATGGAGGCCGCCACCTTGCAGAGCCCCCGGTGGGGCAAAGTGGGGATTAAAGGTGGGGGAAAGTGGGACATAGAAAAAGCCGCCCACCATCGAGGTGAGCGGCGAACGTCAATCAGCGCTGGGCGTCTGCCCAGAACGGGGAAGGTATCCTAATTCCCTTCGAAACGGCGGCGGAAGTTCTCTTCCATCTTGGAGCCAAAGCCGTTGCCGGAGTTGGCGCGCTGGGCGGCACTCGGTGAACGCGAGGCTCGGCCGGCCCCGCCGGAAGGCAAGGAGTTTCCACCGCTGCCCCGCAGAGCCCAGATGCCGGCGCCGAACATCACGAGGAATCCCACGATGCTCAACGCAATAAACCACAGACTGTTCTGGGCGAGAGCAACGCCCGCAATTAACATCACGAGGCCGACGACACCGATCGCGAATGCACGAAGGGAGAAGCCGCCCCCGTTTAAGCCCATGGAATCACCCGACTGGACCGACGAGCCGAACTTGGGGTCGTCCGCCAGCAGGGACTGTTCAATCTCTCGGAGCGTCTTCTGCTCCTGCTCTGAAAGCGACACTGGTTCCTCTCGGTGTTGTGGTCTGGTCCGCTCGTGTCAGACATCCTCGGCGCCTAGTGCAGCCGCGCCAAGGGTGTGGCACCCTTTCACTTATTCAACGTCCACCTTATCCCTTTTGTTCCCGGGTTTACCAACGCCTCATTCCGACCCTCCAGCCAGCGCCAACACAGCTTAAGCAACCTGACCCAAACCGGCCGACCCCTCGGTCTCCGCAAGAAACTCAGCGGCCAGCTCAACGACCTCCTCGGCGACCCCAGCCGGCGGGACCTTCTCAATCCCCGACATGACCCGCGAACGCAGGCGAGAAAACCCGGAGAAGGTCTGTGCCCACTCTTTCTCCGCCTCCCCCACGAGAGCCAGACGCTCCCACGCGCTCGACGGCAAACGCTTGCGCCGGGCCAGCACCACCGAATCGGCGATACAGGCCCCTGCCACCCGCAGGGCGCCGCGGTAGGCATATTCGAGAGCCAGATCGAAGGCGCCGGCAGCCATTTCTTTACGGGCAGAGTCCAAAAGGTCACGGGCACTAGCCAGAAAGCGCTCGCGCTTGAGCTGACGGGTAGAAAACTTCGTGGTGGCCGAGATGACATCCCCCATGGCGGACTCCTTTCTTTCCTGCTGTTGCTTAAGAAGCTAGAGGGCCCAGTGGACACACCCACCGCATAATTCGAACACTTGTTCTATCACGCCGGTTTGTCCAGGGCTAACTGCAGGAAGCGTTCGAGTCATGGTTCGATAGAGGCCGTGACCGTGTCGATCAAGAGACTCACCACCGCCGAGTTCCAGCTGCTTGCCCCACGCCTGGTGGACATCCACCTCGAGGCCATGGGCTACCCCTTCGAGCTGCACGCCCGCAGGCTGGAGTCCTGGCGCCGGGACACGCTGCAACCTGGGTTCATCTCGGCGATCGCCACCGGGCCCAACGATGTCGTCGGCGTGGCCTACGGCTTTCTCAGCGACCACAACCACTGGTGGGACCGCCAACTGCGCAAAGGCATGGAGACCCAAGGAGTCAGCGAAGAGCTGCAGCGAGAGATTTCCTCCGGCTACTTCGAAGTCACGGAAATCCACGTCCGCCCCGGCCTGCACGGGCGCGGAATCGGTCGCAGCCTGCTCACCGAACTGCTCTGGAACGTGCCGGCACCGCGCGCTGTACTCTCCACACCCGAAGTCGCCGGCGAAAACAACCCGGCCTTCGGGCTGTATCGCTCGCTGGGGTTCACCGACCTGCTGCGCGATTACTACTACCCCGGCGACGACCGCCCCTTCGCGGTCTTAATGTGCGATCTGCCCCTGGCCACGCCACGTGCCTGACCCACGCGCCGCTGCTAGTAGACTCAGCGAAGTACCCGAACGCTTAAAGTTTTTTGCGGCGTCCGCACAACACAGAAGGAATTAGTGCCGGTGAGCAAAGCTTCCGACCTCGATGTCAGCTCGTTGTCCCCGAATGACATCCCCGACGCGGTCGACGTTGTCCTCGCAGACTACATCCAGTCCCGTAAGGACGCGCTCGACGCGATCGGCGAGCCCGTCTCGAAGGCACTCGGGCACCTCGAGGACTTCATCCTCGGAGGCGGCAAGCGCATCCGGCCGGTCTTCGGCTGGGCGGGCTTCCTCGGTGCCGACGGCTTCGCGGGAGAAGAAGAACCCCACGCCGTCCTGCGGGCCGTCAGTGCGCTGGAGTTCATCCAGACCTGCGCGCTGGTCCATGATGACATCATCGACAAGTCGGACACCCGGCGCGGGCGTCCAACCGTACACAAGGCCGTCGCCGCCCACCACGAGCAGAACGCGTGGTCCGGCGACGCGGACCACTTCGGCGTCTCCGTGGCGATCCTCATCGGCGATCTCGCCCTCGCCTGGGCCGACGACATGGTCTTCGACTCCGGGCTTTCCGACGCCGCCCTCCGCCGCTCCCGCGAGCCCTGGCGTTCCATGCGCTCCGAGGTCATCGGCGGCCAGATGCTCGATATCGCCCTCGAAGCCATGGCCAGCGAGGACGGCCGCCTCTCACGGTCGGTGAACCGCTACAAGACCGCTGCCTACACCATCGAACGCCCTCTGCACTTGGGAGCCGCGCTCGCCGGTGCCCCGCAGCAGATCATCGACGGCTTCCGCGGCTATGGCCACGACATCGGCATCGCCTTCCAGCTGCGCGACGATCTGCTCGGCGTCTTCGGCGATCCCGCCGCCACCGGTAAGGGCGTCTACGACGACCTGCGCGAAGGCAAGCGCACCGAGCTGCTCGCGCTGGCGCTGCGGCGTTCCGACGAGCACTCCCCCGCCGCTGCGGAGACCCTGCGCCGCTCGATCGGTGTCGTCGATACGCACGAAGAATTAGCCCAGCTCGCTGAGATCATCGAGTCCTCCGGGGCTGTCGAGGAGATGGAGCGACGCATCGAGAAGCTCACCGATTCGGGCATCGCGCACCTTCATGACGCCGGGGTGCCGCAGGACGTCATCGACACGCTTATCGGCCTGGCACACCAGGCGACCAGGCGTCGTTCCTAAAGAACGGTAGCTCCTGATGAGCACTGCGTCTTCCGTCTACCTCAGCGCCCCGAGCACCCGGCGCGACCAGCTCGCGGAGTTCTTCTCCCGCTTTCCCGGCCCGCTGCTTTTGGGCGCGCTCGGCGCGCTCGCCCTAGCGCTGAGCTCCCACGGCGCCGGCGCCACTCGCAACCGCGGCGGCGTCCTCGAGGCACTCGGCCTGGAGTATCTGAGCTTCGGCCACGGCGCCGCATTGATGAACGCGCTGTTCAACGTGGGTCTCATCGCGATGGTGCTGGCGTGGGTGTTTGTGGGGCGCCGGGTGATCGTCGATACGAAGCGCAGCGACCCGGGCCGGCTGCGCACCGTCCGCAAGGCGCTGCTTTCCTGGTGCGCCCCGCTGATTATCGCGGCGCCGATCCTGTCGCGCGACGTCTACTCCTACCTCATGCAGGGCGCGATGGTGCGCGATGGCTTCGATCCCTATAACGAGGGCGCGGCGGTCAATCCGGGGCCGTATCTGCTGGAGGTCTCGCACGACTGGCGCAACACCACCACCCCTTATGGCCCGCTGCACCTGTGGATCGGCGAGGGCGTGACGACGGCCGTCGGCGACAACGTCACCGCCGGAGTCATCGCGTATAAGTTCATTTCCTTGGCGGGTTTCATCGCCATCGCCTTCGCGGTGGAGAAGATCGCGGCCCGCCTCGGCGGCGATCCGGCGCTCGCGCTGTGGCTGGGTGTGGCGAACCCGGTGATGGTCTTCCACATGGTCGGCGGCATGCACAACGAGTCCGTGATGGTCGGGCTCGTCTCCTTGGGCCTGCTCGCCTGCCTACACCGCCGGTTTGTGCTCGGCGTGGCACTGATCTCCGTGGCGGTCTCGCTCAAGGCCACCGCGGCGGTCGCATTACCCTTCGTGGTGTGGATGGCCACCTTCCACTATGCCCCCAAGGCCGTCTCCCTCACCCGCCGCATCTTTACCTTCGTGGTGGTGGGGCTACTCGGCGTCGTCGAGACCCTGACGGTGGTGGCCGCGGTGACTTGGCTCTCCGGCTCGTCGTGGGGCTGGCTGTCAGAGATCACCGGTAACTCCAAGGTCATCAACCCGCTGGCCGGGCCGACCTTCATCGCCGAGATAGCCACCCCCTTCGTGCAACTCTTCGACCCGGATTTCGATTACAACGTCATCCTCCAAGCCGTGCGCCCGGTGTTCTCGGTGCTCATGCTCTTAGGCTTAGCGCTGACCTGGTGGATCTTCCGCGGCGGCGACCGCCGCTCGATCATGGGCACCACCGCCGCCTACCAGGTCGCGTTCGTCCTCAACTCGGTGACCCTGCCCTGGTACTACGCCTCGTCGGTCTCGCTCGTGGGCACGTTTACTCCCCCGCGGTGGCTACTGAAGCTGGTCACGGGCCTGTCTATCATCGTGGCCCTGTCTTTTACCGGCAGCGGCAACCACCAGCTCTACAACGCCGTGTGGATGGTGGCGGTCACCGCGGCCGCCTGGGTGCTCACCACGCACATCTTCCCGCTCGATCTCGAGCGCCGACCGGGGCACCAACACCGGCCGGATCCGATTGCGCCGCGGGACTAAAACGCCATCGCCTGGGCGCGGCGGATGACCTCGCGGGCCTTCTGCCCGTGCAGCGCGTCGACGGGCCGGCCGGGCAGGCTCTCGTCCTCGGTGAACAGGTGTACCAGGATCTCTTCGTCGTCGTAGCCGCCGTCGATGAGCACCGTGATCGCTGAGGAGGCGAAGCGGTTGATCGAGCCATCTTCGTCCAGCAGGAGCTCGGGCACGTACTTCTTGCCGTCGATGCGCGTGCAGGCGAGCTTGTGGTCGTCGAGAAGATCACCGACCTTGGTCACCGGGATGCCCAGGCGCTCGGCGACCTCGTTCAAGGTCAGCAGCGTATCGTCGGCGAGCAGTTCTTCCAGCTTGTCTTGCGCGTTACTCACGCCTACCACCTTAAGTCACGGGCGGTTGGGCGCGCTCTTTCACCTTCCGGGAGTTATCGGCCATACTTTAAGGCATGAGTCAACTGACCGTCGGGGATGTGCTGGAGGGCCGCTACCGCATCGATCATCCGATCGCGCGGGGCGGCATGTCGACGGTGTACCGCTGCGTGGATCTGCGCCTCGGCCGGGCTGTCGCCGCGAAGGTCATGCACGACGAGTACGCCGACGACCCCGCCTCCCGCGTCCGCTTCCGCCGTGAGGCGCGGGCGATGGCGCAGATGTCGCACCCCAACCTCGTCGGGGTTTACGACTTCTCCTCCGACGACGGGATGTCCTATCTGGTCATGGAGCTGATCACCGGCGGCACGCTGCGCGAGCTGCTCGCCGAGCGCGGCCCGATGCCCCCGCACGCCGCCACCGCCGTGATGCGCGCCGTGCTCACCGGACTGTCGGTGGCCCACCAGCAGGGCATGGTCCACCGCGACATCAAGCCGGATAACATCCTCATCAACGCCGACCACCGGGTGAAGGTCGCGGACTTCGGGCTCGTGCGCGCCGCGGCCGCGTCGTCGCATTCGACGGGGTCGATCGTCGGCACCGCCGCCTACCTCTCCCCCGAGCAGGTCAGCGGCTCCGAGACCACCCCGGCCACGGACGTCTACTCCGCCGGCGTGGTCCTCTTCGAGCTGCTCACCGGCGAGACGCCGTTTTCCGGCGACACCCCGCTGGCACATGCCATCCAGCGCCTCGAGCGCGACGTCCCCGCGCCCAGCTCCCGCATCGACGGCATCCCGCCGCTTTTCGACGAACTGGTCGCCACCTCCACCGCCCGCGACCCGGAGCAACGTTTCCACGACGCCGGCGAGTTCCTCGCCGCGCTTGACGACGTCGCGGCCGAACTCCAACTGCCCGCCTTCACCGTCCCGGTGCCCACGAACTCCGCCGCCCACCGCGCCGCCGCAGTACCGACGGACACCACCGGGGTCATCGAAACCACCACGCTGTCTCCTGAGCCGGAAGAAACGAAGATCGTCGAGCCGGAGGACGAGGCGCCTGCGCAGGACACCCGCTTCCTGCCGCCCGCCGCTGCTGCTGGTGCCACTGCTGCGGGGTCGACGCCGGCGACGCAGCACCTGCCGTCGGAACCCGAGGAGATACCCGCTGATCAGCCTGATCCCGTCTCGAACCGCTCCGGCTGGAAACTCGGGATCGGGCTCGTTATCGCGGCGGTGCTCATCGGTGCGGTCGTGGTGGGCGCCTGGTGGTTCGGCTCGGGACGCTACGGGGAGATCCCGCAGATCGTCGGCATGGACCGGGCGACCGCGATCGAAACCGTACAAGAGGCCGGCTTCGAGGTGGACAGTGAGATCGTCTACGACGACGACGTGGCGGCGGACAACGCCGTCGGCACCCAGCCTGAGCCCGGCGAGCGCCTCGAACCCGGGTCCCTGGTGACCGTGCTGATCTCCCGGGGCCCGCCGACCGTCCCCGCGCCCGCGGACGGTATGAGCCTAGAGGACTATCGAGCACTCGCCGGTGAACGCACCCTGGAGGTGGACACCGGCGATTCCGTCTTTTCGGACGACGTCCCCACCGGCGCTGTCGCCGAAACCACCCCGGCCGCCGGTGAGGCCGTGCCGGTCGGCAGCACAGTGACGGCGCACCTCTCACTCGGGCCCGAACCCATCGAGGTGCCCGACCTCGCCGGCATGGACGCCGACGACGCCCGCACCACTTTGGAGGAACTCGGGCTGAACATCGGCGAGACCACATCGCGTTTCGACGATGAGATCCCCGGTGGCGCCATCATCACCACCGAGCCCGGGCCCGGGCGCACCCTCGAGCGCGGCGAGCGCGTTGACCTGGTGATCTCCACCGCCGTGGCCATCCCGGATCTCACCGGCCAGCTGCTCGACGACGCCGAAGACCGCCTCAGCGAAGAAGACTTCGACGTCGACGACAAACGCGACGACAACGCGGTCGGTTCCCACGAGGACGAAGTGGTCGCCATGCGGCCGGTGCCAGGGACCTTGGTCGATCCCGATGTCGACACCGAAGTCCTGCTCATCACCCCTGGTCAGATCACGGTTCCAGACGTCACCGGCAGGACGGTACGGGATGCGCGCAGCCAGCTTCGCGACGCCGGCCTCGGCATCGACGCCTCCATCTTCGACAACTCGGACACGATCACGCGCCAGACTCCGGCAGCGGGCACTGCGCTGGAGCGCGGCGAGCGCGTTGAGGTCGAAACCGATGGGTGATTGGTTGTGGTCTGGGCGCCTTCGCGTTATCCCCAGGAAGGTGGTAGCGGACCGCGCGAGCCTGTTGGAGAGGCCAATGAGGCGGATGGGTCTGGTGTGGTCAAGCATCCGGCTGCTAGCCCTCGCTCCTGGCCGGATCGCTGTGTTGCGCTAGCGCTGGTCGAAATCACCCTGACAGAAAGGAGTCCCGCGAAGTCGAAAGGGCCCCGAAACCGACCCTCTTTTCGACCACCTCCTTTCGACCAGGCGTGCGAGTGTGATACCGCCGCATGGCCGCTAGGGTGCCAGGCGTTCTGCAGGCCCGCCTTTCGGGACGGCTTGACGCTGCTGCTGCGCAAACCCTTGAAGGAAGATGCTTGAGGGGCGCGCCCTTCAAGGTTTTGCACGAGAAAATGGCCTGATTTGGCGTCCTTCAAGGTTCTTCCTTCAAGCATTTGTGTTCGAGCGTCACAGAAGGGCAGGGAACCAACCGCGACCCGGGCTGAGCCTCCCACATCTATATAGAGCGCTAGCGCTGGTCGAATTCGCCCCCATATAAAGGACTCTTCCTTTCGACCGCGCGGGACTCCTTTCGGAGCGCCTCCTTTCGACCAGCGCTAGCGTTGCATGTAGAACCGTAGCCCAGGCGCACACCCAACGATCACGGAAGCACCACCGCAAGCCCTGCGCAGTGACAGGCGGGATCGAAGAAGCGTACGAGACTGGTGTGACGCGTGATCCGTAGCCACACAGCCGCCACCGTCTGAGCCCGCTATAGAGCGCTAAAGCTGGTCGAATTCGCCCCCCTTTCGACCAGCCGAACAGCCAACCAGCCGAACAGCCAGCCCACCAACCCCAGGACCTAGTTCCGCAGCATCTCCGCGACGAGGAACGCGAGCTCGAGGGACTGCTGGGTGTTCAGACGCGGGTCGCAGGCGGATTCGTAACGCCCAGGCAGGTCGACGTCCGTAATGTCCATCGCTCCGCCGAGGCATTCGGTGACGTCTTCGCCGGTGAATTCGATGTGCACGCCGCCCGGGTGCGTTCCCAGGGCGCGGTGGACCTCGAAGAAGCCCTGCACCTCATCGATGACCTTGTCGAAGTGGCGGGTCTTGTACCCGTTCGAGGAGGTGAAGGTGTTGCCGTGCATGGGGTCGGACTGCCAGACGACCTTGTGGCCTTCTGCTTCGACAGCCTTGATGATCGGGGGCAGGTTTTCGCGGATCTTGTTGTAGCCCATGCGCGCGACCATCGTCAGGCGGCCCGGTTCGCGGTTCGGGTCGAGCTTCTCCGCGTAGGCGACAGCCTCCTCCGGGGTGACGGTCGGACCGATCTTCAGGCCGACCGGGTTGGAGATCAGTGCCGCGAAGTTGACGTGGAAGTCGTCGATGCCGCGGGTGCGCTCGCCGATCCACAGCTGGTGGGCGGAGAGATCGTAGAGGCGGGTTTCTCCGTCGTCGTCTTCGTGCAGGCGCAGCAGGGCGCGCTCGTAGTCGACGAGCAGCGCCTCGTGCGAGGCGTAGACGTCGGCGGTGCGCAGCGAGTCGTCGTGCACGCCGCAGGCTTCCATGAAGCGCAGGCCGGATTCGATCTCGTTGGCGAGCGCCTGGTAGCGGGCCCCGGCCGGGGAGTGCGCGACGAACTCGCGGTTCCACTCGTGCAGGCTGTAGAGGTCCGCGGTACCCGAGGAGGTCAGCGCGCGCACGAGGTTCATCGTCGCACCCGCATTCGCGTACGCGCGCACCATACGCGCCGGGTCGTGTCGGCGGGCGGCCTCTGTGGGGTCGACGCCGTTGACGATGTCACCGCGGTAGTTCGGCAGACCGTTGGCATCCAGGTCGGACGAGCGCGGCTTCGCGTACTGGCCCGCAATGCGCGCCAGCTTGACGACGGGCGTCGACGCGCCATAGGTCAGCACCACGGCCATCTGCAGCAGGGTGCGGATGTTGGCACGGATGTGCGGCTCGGTGTTGGACTCGAAGGTCTCGGCACAGTCGCCGCCCTGCAGGAGGAAGGCCTTGCCATTGGCGACGTCCGCCAGCTGCGACTTCAGCTTGGTGATTTCCGGTGCCACGACCACCGGCGGCACGGATTCCAGGATGTGGCGTACCGCGGAGGCCTGTTCCCGGTCCCAGGAAGGCTGCTGCTTGGCGTCGCGCGCAAGCACGTCGTTCCACTTCTCTTGGAGATCGCCGGGCAGCGGCGGCAGGTCCGGAAGTACGGCATCGGGGATATCAATAGTCCAACTCACAATGACCTTTGTAGCACGTGGGCAAAACTATTGAGGGCTCAGCCTTCGGTTTTTCGGATCCAGGGGTAATACCTCGGCGATGGCGTTGAACTTGGCGAGGTTGTGCCGGGCATCGACGAGCGCGTCGTGCGCACCGGGCGGGGTCGGCGGCAGCTTCGGGCGCCCCGCCATGGACCAGTATTGCTTGAGCTCGTGGGTAAACCTCGGCAGCTTCCGCGGCAGGCCAGTCATGTCGCCGAAGAGCTGCGCGAGGACCACGTGGTCGTAGGCACCCACCCAGGCCCAGAGCTCGGGTGGGCCGGGGGCGTCGGTAAGAAACTGAAGCACCTCGTCGCGGATGGTGGCACGATCGCGCCAGGCGTCATCGTTCGGTGAGGGCAGCTGATTGAGGACGTTATCGCGCACCCAGACGCCGGCCTTATTGGAGTCGAACTCCGTCGATACGGCGTAGTACTCCCGGCCGTCCTCGGCGACGATTCCGATGGAGACGAGGTCGATGGTGTGTCCGTCCTCGATGAACTCCGTGTCGTAGAAGTAGCGCACGCGTGCCTTTCCAGCCTCGCCGTTCTTAAGAAAGCCGCATTCACTGTAGCGGGCCGGCTCGAGAAGGTCGACTGACGGGGTATCTGCAGCCGCCACAGCACGTGATTAGGATGTACTAAGTGCCCCTTCACGTCCGCCTGCGGTCTCTCTGGCCGCTGCCCGTTGCGCTGGCTTTAGTCGTCTTAGCGCCCTGGATCATCGATGTCTCCGCAGACGGGATCGGTCTCTCCTACCACCTGGATACGCATGTCTATCGCAGCGGCGCCGAAGCGGTGCTGGCCGGAGATAACCCCTACACCCGCCTCTTTTCGGTCCAGGACACTGCCCTGCCTTTCACCTATCCCCCGCTGGCCGCCGTACTGTTTATCCCTCTGACCTGGGTTTCGGTGGAGCTCGGCGGTTTCCTCATGACGGTGGTGTCGCTAGCCGCGCTGGTGCTCGTGCTCGTCGTCACGCTGCGCAGCCTTAACCTACCTATCGTCCTGGCGCTGTGGCTTTTGCCGCTGGCCGCCCTGTTCGAGCCGGTGCGCGACACGATCTCCTTCGGCCAGATCAACCTGCTACTCATGGCGGCGGTGGTCGTCGATACGCTGGGGCCGAAACACCGCCTCACCGGCGCGCTCAGCGGGCTCGCGGCCGCCGTGAAGCTCACCCCGGCGGTGTTTGTAGTCTTCTTCCTCATCCGGCGCGATTATCGCTCGGCCGCGACCATGGCCGGCAGCGCGCTCGCCGCCACCGCCGCCGCGGCGCTCGTCGTGCCGGAGGCGACGCTGCATTACCTGCGCACCACGCTCGTCGACACCGAGCGCATCGGCGCCCAGTCTTATTCTAAAAACCAGTCCCTCACGGGCGCGCTGTCGCGGGTCTTCGACGCGCAGACCGTCGATACGCTGTGGCTGCTGCTCGTGCCCACCGTCATTGTGCTGGCGCTGGTGGCGGCGTGGCGGGTGCGTCGTCATCAGGCGGGCCTGCT
This sequence comes from Corynebacterium yudongzhengii, assembly GCF_003065405.1. NCBI lineage: Bacteria > Bacillati > Actinomycetota > Actinomycetes > Mycobacteriales > Corynebacteriaceae > Corynebacterium > Corynebacterium yudongzhengii. Next base: position 767,714 of record NZ_CP026947.1, on the reverse strand, counting down.
CAGTGTGGTCTCGCTGATCAGCCTGTTGTGCTCGCCGGTGTCGTGGTCACACCACTGGGTGTGGCTGGTGGTCATCGCGCTCGTCTTCCTCGCGGCGGCGCGCACCTCCCGCGGCGCTTGGGGCATGCTCGGCGTCGTCGTTGTTGCGGCTGTTCTTCCACCGCACGCGCTCTTGCCGCATGACGACGGCCGCGAGGCCACCTGGACCCTCGCCATGCACATTGTCGGCGACACGTTCGTCTGGATCGCTGTGGCCGTGCTGTTTATCGGCGCGCTCTGCCCGAGGGTTCTTGCGGCTGCGCCTGGCCGGGGTGCTCGCCCCGCGACGTGGAGATCTCGCGCACCCGAGAACGCTTCTCAATCGGCGGCGGGGTGACCGTCCAGCCGATCACGGGGATCTGGGACAGCGCCCACATCGACAGCCCGCCGATGATGCAGATGGCAAAGGTGGCGGCCATCCAGAAGCCGGTGGAGCCGATCCAGTGGTCGGCGTCCTCGGACACGGGAATCTGCAGGTGGTACTGGGTGTAGTGGTAGAGCACCGTCAGCGCGATGGGGTGGCCGATATACACCGGCAGCGTGTGGCGGCCAATGAACTGCAGCGCCGGCGAGATTAGCGGAATCTTCGCGACGACCACCGCCAACGTGATCCCCGCGGCGAGCATGAGGAACTGCGTGATCAGGCGCACCGGCAGCTCGATGGCCGGGGTGTCGATCGTCTCCGCCCCGAACGAGGGCCACGGCAGAATGAGCTCGTTATTCTCCCGGAAACGCGCCCAGCCGATGAAGACGGCCAGCCCCACGGCGTAGAGCACCGCGGTGCCCGCCAGGTAGGTCGGGTGCAGGCAGCGTTCGGCGAAGGTGCGCAGGTATCGACGGGCACAGCAACCGAACACGAAAATCGGCAGATAGAGCACTGCCTTGCCGAACATGTGATAGTCGAAATGCCAGGGCAGGGTTAAAAGCGGACTAAATGATAGCGCGAAGCCCGCCCAGCTCGGCAGCTTGCGCACCGCCCACAAGAAAATGTTGAACCACACCAGGGCGTAGAGGAACCACGCCATGTTCACGCCCAGAAGGACGTTTCCGATAACGCTGGCGAGCGCCGGCATCTCGGAGTCGAACACCGCGGAGGTCTCGTACATCTTCAGGCGCACTTCCACCGGCACCCAGATCGTGTAGGGCACGAGGAAGAACCACAGCCGGCGGGTGAATAGTTCGCGGAAGCTGAACTTGAGGATCTTGGCGGAGAAGAACCCGGAGATCAGAAAGAACAGCGGCATGCGCAGTGGATCGAGGATCCTATTCGCCTGCGCGAGGAAAGAGTTCTGCGCATCCGGCACCGCGATGGTTAAGTGCAAAAGCACGACGCCGAGGATGGAGATCCCCTTGGCCACATCCGGCCAGGCGAGACGTTGCTTGGTCGCTGCCACAACGTCCTCCTCCACTGGCCAGTCTTCAAAGGTCAGTTGGCGCCGAGCCTAGCAGCTTTCGCAGGTAAAAGGGCTATTTACGCGCACGCTTCAGGTTTTAATCAAAAGTTCTCTCGAGCCGACCGCCCGGCTCCGCGCCTTCGGGGTAGCCGTGACCGGCGGCTAGAGAGTCCTTGACCTCGCTGGCGTACATGTCCACATAGGGCTCGCCGACCAAGTGGGCGAGGGTGTGCATGACGTGGTCGGTAAACGCGCGGGAGACCTCCCGGGAGGTGGGATCGAGCCCCTTCTCGACGGCCCACGCGTGCGGGTCGATCGGTTTACCGATGCGGATCTTCACCTTCGCCGGGCGCGGCACCCAGGTGCCGATGGGGTTCGCCGCCCGCGTGTTGATCATCGCCACCGGGATCACCTTCTCCCCGGTCGCCATGGCGATGCGCGCCATGCCGGTGCGCCCCTTGTACAGGCGCCCATCCGGCGAGCGGGTGCCCTCCGGGTAGATGCCGAAGAGGTCGTCGCGGTCGAAGACGGTGCGAGCCGCCTGCAGGGTGGCGTCGCCGGCGTCGGCCGCCGTGCGATCGACGGGGATCTGGCCCACCGAGGTGAAGAAGAACTTCTGCATCCAGCCGACCAGACCGGGGGCGGTGAAGTATTCCTTCTTCGCCGGGAACGTCAGCTGCCGTTTGACCATGAGCGGCAGGTAGAAAGAGTCCATGACCGCCTGGTGGTTGGAAGCCAAAATGGCCGCGCCCTCGTCCGGGATGTTCTCGCCGCCTTCGATCTCGGGGCGGTTCAGCACGTGAAGCCAGGGCCCGAACAGTGCCTTAAACAGCATATACCACTTGTTTCGCACCGTTAAAGGCTCCTTACTGAATCTTTAGTGAATCGAAAAACGCGCTAAGTCGGCTACGCCGATCATACCGGCCCGCCCGCCGAGCTGGGCGGTCGCCAGGCGGGGGCGGGGGCGATGCCCGGCGCCGACCATCGTCTGGGCCATGCCTTCGCTCGCGCGCTCGAGGAAGAGCGCGGCATCGCCGGCTACTCCCCCGCCTAACACGATGAGCTCCGGATCGAGCACGTCGGCGACGAAGCTTAGGCCCACGCCCAGCCAGTCGGCGAAGTCGTTGATGACGGCGCGAGCCAGCGGATCGCCCCGGCCGGCGTCTTCCATGACCGTGGTGCCGGTGACATCGCCGCCGGTGGCGATATCGCGGGCGAGCGCGGCCGTCGGATAGCGGCCAGCCAGCTCCCGAGCCGTATCGACGAGCGCGGTACCCGAAGCGTAGCGCTCCAAGCAGCCCTTCTTGCCGCAGGAGCACAGGCGGCCGCCAGGCCCCGGCACGACGGTGAGGTGGCCGAACTCCGGCGCCGTGCCGAAGGCCCCGCGGTAGAACTCGCCGTCGATCATCAGCGTCGCACCAATACCGGTACCGACCGCAAAGAGCACCCACGTCCCCGCCCCCTGGCCGGCGCCGAAGCGGTACTCGCCCCACGCGGCCGAATTTGCGTCGTGTTCGAGACGCACCGGCACGTCGAGCCTTTCGGCGAGCCGGGAGCGCACCGGGGTATCGCGCCAAGGCAAATGCGGGGCAAAGCGCACGGTCTCGCACTCGGGGTCCAAAAAACCCGCGATGGCCAGGCCAATCGCGCCGACGGAAAAACCCTCGCCGACCTCTCTCGCCAGGTCCACAATCGCGTCCTCGAGCTCCTCCGCGCTGCGCGGGGTCGGGGTCGACGAGCTATTCAGCACCCGTCCGGCGGCGTCCACCACGCCGGCACGCAGGTTGGTACCCCCGATGTCGAAGCCGATCGTGGGCCTCGGGTCCTGCGTATCCATTCATCCCCTGTTGCTCGGTGCTGACTAATGATCCTTGGAAAGGATATACCTTTCAATCTTTCCGGCGCCCATAGGCCATGCGGCGCTAGTAATTGAGCACCTCAGCCAGGCGCTTCGCCATCCGCTCGCGGCTCCACGCCTCCACCGCGTGGCGACGCCCCGCCTCGCCCATCTCCTTGCGGCGGGCGGGGTCGTCGAGAAGCTTGGCGACGGCCCGCGCCAGCTTGTCCGTCGCCCGCCCCGGGACCACCACCCCGGTATCAGGGCGGACGGTTTCCGGCGCTCCCCCGGAATCACCGGCGATGACGGGCACGCCGGCGGCCTGGGCTTCGAGGTAGACGATGCCGAGGCCTTCGACATCCAGGCCGCCGAGGCGGGTGCGCGCCGGCACGGCGGCAACATCCGCGGCGGCGAGCAGATCGCGCATGGCGCTGCGTTCCATGGCGCCGGTAAAGGTCACGGCGCGCTTGGGCAACTCGCGCGCCATGCGGCGCAACCGAGGCCTATAAGGGCCCTCACCGACGATGACGAGACGGGCATCCGGGTGCCGGCGCATAACCTCCGGCCACGCCCGCAGCAACTGGTCCTGCCCCTTGCGGCGCACCAAGCGGGAAATGCACACGACGAGCGGCTCCGCGCCGAAACCATGACGGCTGCGGATCTGGGCGCGCTCGGCGGGGTCGATGGGCTGGAAGTACTCCGTGTCGACGCCCGAGGGCAGCGCGACGTATTCGGGGTGATCGCCGAGTGCGGGCTGGATACGGCGGCGCGTGTAGTCGGAGATATAGGTGACGACGTCCACGCGGCCCCCAATACGGCGCAGCAGCTGACGGGCACCGGGGGCTTTGGCCCAGCCCACCTCGTGGCCGTGGGTGCTAGCGACGATGCGGCGGGCGCCGGCGTGGCGGGCGGCGTCGGCAAGCAATCCTAACGGGGCGCTGGCACCGAACCAGACCGTCTCGATGCCGAATTCCTCGATGGTGGCGCTCATCGCCTCCACGGTCGAGGAGGTCGGCAGCATGACCATCCGCGGCCAGCGGACGATGCGGTAGTCGGCGCGGGCGTCGAAGCGCGTGGCCTCGCTGGCGTTTTGCGTGGAGGCGAACACGACGATGTCGTCGGCCGGTAGGGTCTCGACGAAATCGCGCAGGTACGACTGAATGCCCCCGATGGTCGGGGGAAAGTCATTGGTTACCAGCAGCGTTCGGGCCATGAACTCAGGCTAACCCGTGCTGCGGCTAGTAGCGAGCGGCACCCGCGAAAGGCATGCTGTCCAGGCTGGCAACCCCTACCGGGGTACCGTAGTCGGAGGCGTGCACCACCTGACCGTTGCCGATGTACATGCCCACGTGGGTCACACCCGGGTAGAAGCCGACGATGTCGCCGGGCTGGAGCTCGCCGCGGGAGACCGGCTGGCCGCCGGAGACCTGCGCTGCCGAGGTCCGCGGAATCGTCTTGCCCTGCTGCTGGAAGGCCCAGTACATCAGACCGGAGCAGTCGTAGGCGTTCGGGCCGGTCGCGCCCCAGCCGTAGGGCTTGCCGATCTGCGACATCGCCGCTCCCACCACACCGTCGGAGCTCACCGAGGACGGGGCGATCTCGCTGGAGCCGAAGCGGTTCTGCCAGCGATCCAAATCGGCGGGGCTTAAGCCGTCGACGCGGGATTGGACATCGGAGATCTGGGTCTCGAGGTCAGCCTGCTCGACCTCGAGGGAGGCGCGCTGCTCTTCCAGGGCCGCGCGGTGCTCCTCGAGGGAGGCCTGCTCGTTCTTCAAATCCTCGTGCGCTGCCGACAGGTCCTCGTGGGCGCGATCGACCACGGACTGCGACCAGTTCGCCTCGGCGACGGCGGCGTGAGCCTGGCTGGCTGCCTGGGCGGTGCGGCGGTTTTCTTCCTCCAGGTCCTGGAGGTGGGCGGTGGCGTCGTCGGCAAGCAGGCTCATGTAGGAGACGCGATCGACCATCGCTGCCGGATCGCTCGCCGAGACCGCGTTGGTCAGCGGGTCGATGTACACGCCGCGGTAACGGGCGCCAGCGAGGTTATCGAGCTCATCGCGCACGGCTTCCTGCGCGGAGCGGGCCTCGCGGGCCAGCCGGTCCGCCTCTTCGGCGGCCTTGCTGGCATCGGTGGACTCGGACTCGGCGGCGTCGACAGCCTCCTGGGACTTGTCGATCTCTTCCTGCGACTCCGCGACGCGTGCCTCCGACTCCGCGATGGCGTCCTCGGTCTTATCAATCTCGACTTCGAGGGCGAGGACCTCCTCATTCTTGGCGGAAGCCTCGCGGGAGATCTCCTCGAGCTGGGTGAAAAGGACCTCGGTGTCATCTGCACCAGCGACGGGCACAGCCGTTAAGGTGCCGCCGACGGTGAGACACGCGATGAGGGAGGTGCCGGCCATTTTGCCGGAGAAAGACGGGGAACGCATAGGTATCAAGTGATCCTTGGAAGAGCAATAAGGGGGCAGCGTTGATAGAAGGAAATATTACGACAAGGTCACGGCCAAAGCCACTCGGGGCAACAGAAAAGATGCCCCCCTGCAGAAAGCGGGCGGGCATCATGGTGCGATCAGCTAGAAGCGGACCGCGGAGTGGATCGGCATGTAATCCAGCGGGCGCTCCTGAACCGGGGTGCCGGAGTTCAGGGCGTCGATGATGGTGCCGTTGCCGGTGTAGATGCCGACGTGGGACGCGCCCGAGTAGTATGCGATGATGTCGCCCGGCTGCAGGTCATTGAGGGAGACCTGCTGGCCGCCGGCAGCCTGCGCCTGCGAGGTGCGCGGGATCTGCTTGCCAGCCTGGGCGTAGGCCCAGGAGGTCAGGCCGGAGCAGTCGAAGGAATTCGGGCCAGCCGCGCCCCATGCGTAGGGAGCGCCGATCTTGGAGCGGGCAGCGTCGACGACAGCCTGGCCGGTGGAGGTCGGGGCGGAGGACACGGCGGCCGAACCAGCCGGGGCGGAGCCGGAGGTAGTGGTGGCAGCCGGGGTGACGGTCTCAGAGGTGTAGCCGTACTCAGCCGCGATGCTATCGATCTTCTCGGCCAGGCCCGGGACCTGCGCGACGATCGGGTGGTTCTTGACCTGCTCGACGATGTCGTTCAGCGCAGCACCGGTGAAATCGGTGCCCTGGCCGGCGAGCTCCGGGATGTAGTTCTCGATGCCCGGGATGTTAGCGATGCCCGGAACATTCTCGATGCCCTCGACGTTGAAGGAGATGTCGGTGTTGGGCACGTGCACCTCGGCGGCGGTGGCGGCGCCGGGGGCGAGCAGGCCGAGGCCGGCAGCGGCGGCCGTAGCGGCGACGAAACGACGGGCGGTGGTGTTTGCGGACTGGCGACGATGCTTAGCCACGAATTACTCCAAGTTCTTCACATTTGGCCGTTGCGGGAAGCGGTGCGATCCGCTCCGCTCCCCGGTCCCGGATTACCTGTGGGTGATCCTCGGGGACGGCGTTCGTTCGTTCAGTTTCGGACTGCGGGCCGTGGTGGCTATCCGCAAGGTCTCGTTTAGGTTACGAAACGGCAACAACTCTTGTCCAATGACGCGCCCGTTATCGGACTGTTATCTGACGGTGACCTTTTCTAGAGGTTAAGGACACATTGCTTTTTCTTTATGTGTATGCGGGAGAAGTTGGCGAGCCTATGCGCGCGTGAACAGTGGAGATGCCAGAATGCTGAATGTTTACTGCCAGGCGTCGGCGGGCCATGGTCACGCATTCTAAACTACAAAAAGCTAAAGTGTGCTCTTCCTCACATTAGATTGCGTGCGTAAATAGAGGGACTCGTGTGCACAGTGTGACTATCCGTGGGTGGGCTTCGACGCTCCCGATTGCGCACGTGCGTAATCCTTCCAGGGATACCGCTTCTCGACGAGACGTCCGCCGCTTCGGTGAACTGCATTGGGTCGCTGATGACGCCTCCACCCCACAGGCCCAGCACTCCCCTCTTACGCGCGGGCGCAATAGAGCCAGTTACCAGGGTCAGCGTCACCCTGGACCAGACCCGGTATAGATGGCCTCGATTTAGATACGTGCGACTCGCGGCCGGGGCCTCCCCCACTATGCCGTCGCATAGTCTCCGCGGAAATTACGCACGTGCGTAATCGGGAATCGCTGAATCCCGGGGAACCCATAGGAGGTCTCTGCTTTTTGCACACGTGCGTAAAAACCAGGCTCGGCTGTCGGAGTCAATCGCCCTTCGCTCTCTGGGGTCACCGTAGCGCCCCCGCAACCAAAACAGCCCCAGAATCCCTATGCCGCCGCATAGTGCAAACCGGGTTTTACGCACGTGCGTAATCGGAAATCAAAAAATACCCGGGAACTCATAGGCACGCGGGAAACATGGTCTCCTGCGACGCGCGGCGAGTACCGGTGCCGCCGCGCTCGGGATTTGCTGAGGGGTGGGTGCCAGTGCCGCCGATGCTGGGACGCGGTGGCCGAAGCCGGATGGCTTTTACCAAATACGCGGAAACCATCGCTACGGTCTTGCCGAAGAAGAACTATTAAAACCGCATCTGACAACGATTACGCACGTGCGTAATCCAAACAGCGATCGCCAGAAGACCCCAACCCTGACCGCACGCCCTGACCGCACGACATACCCCGAACACAAAGAGACCCCGGCCGCCTCCCTAAAGAAGCGATCCGGGGTCTCTCTCCCAAAAGCCCTAACAAGCTGTACTAGGGCCGGTGAGCGTTAGTCGATGTGTCCGTTACGACGGTCCTGCTCACGGTTAGCCTCGTTGAGGCTTTCGAACATGCGGCGCTCTTCCTCTTCGTTGTCGTGAGCGATGCGCGTCTTGCGCTCACCCAGCTGCGGGTCGTCGGAGGAGAACATACCGCCGTGGGCCTCGGTGTCCGCGTAGCCCAGCTGGTTGAGCTGCTTCGGCACCTTGGCGCCGGCGTACTCGAGCGGGATGGCGTGACCGTTCTCGTCGACGCCGCCCAGCGGCTGGTGGACCTCGACGAAGGCACCGTTCGGCATCATCTTGATGGTGCCGGTCTCGATACCGTGCTCGAGGACCTCCTGGTCGTCGCGCTGCAGGGAGACGCAGATGCGGTAGGTGATGAAGTAGGCCAGCGGCGGGAGGATCACCATGCCGATGCGACCGATCCAGGTCATGGCGTTCAGCGAGATCTGGAAGAAGTGGGCGACGTGGTCGTTACCACCAGAGATCGTCATGAGCATAAAGAAGGTGATCGCCATAGCACCCAGGCCCGAGCGAACCGGAACGTCGCGGGGACGCTGGAGGAGGTTGTGGTGCTCGTCGTCACCCGTGGCCCACTTCTCGATCCAGGGGTAGGCGAACATCAACACGACCATGGCCATGGCCAGCAGGGCAACCCAGGTGACCGACGGGATGGTGTAGTTACCGATGTAGATCTCCCAGGCGGGAACGACACGGGCCAGACCATCGGTCCAGAGCATGTAGACGTCCGGCTGCGAACCGGCGGAGACCTGCGACGGGTTGTACGGGCCCAGGTTCCAGATGGCGTTGATCGTCGTCAGACCGGACATCAGCGCCAACACACCCGCGGTCAGCAGACCCATACCAATCGCCTTGGTGGCGAAGACCGGCATGATGCGGACGCCGACGACGTTGTTCTCGGTGCGACCCGGCCCCGGGAACTGGGTGTGCTTCTGGTACCAGACCAGCAGCAGGTGCGCAGCGATCAGAGCCAGGATGATGCCCGGCAGGATCAGCACGTGCATGATGTAGAAGCGGTCCAGCATGAGGTCCGACGGGAAGTCGCCGTCGAAGATGGCCCAGTGCATCCAGGTGCCGATGATCGGCAGGCCGACGATGATCGCCGACATAATACGGAGGCCGGTACCGGACAGCAGCTCATCCGGCAGGGAGTAGCCGAGGAAGCCCTCGACCATACCCAGCATGATCAGGGTGCAGCCGATGATCCAGTTGGCCTCACGCGGGCGACGGAACGCGCCGGTGAAGAAGATGCGCAGCATGTGCGCAACCATGGCCATCATGAACATCAGTGCGGCCCAGTGGTGCATCTGACGCACGAAGAGTCCGCCGCGGACGTCGAACGAGATGTCCAGCGCCGTGGCGTAGGCGCGCGACATCTCCACGCCGTTGAGCGGGAGGTACGCACCGTCGTAAATCACCTTGGTGATCGACGGGTCGAAGAACAGTGCGAGGTAGACACCCGTCAGCAGCAGGATGATGAAGCTGTAGAGGGCGACCTCACCCAGCATGAAGGACCAGTGGGTCGGGAAGACCTTGTTCAGCTGCGGGCGGAGGAATCCGGATATCGTGTAGCGCGAGTCGACGTTGTTCGCGATCGCGCCGAGGCGGTTATCGGTTTTGGTGCTCATTAGGACTTACGCTCCCAGAATGCCGGGCCGAGGGGCTCAATGAAGTTGCCCCTGGCGATCAGGTAACCCTCTTCGTCAACGGTGATCGGCAGCTGCGGCAGTGCACGGGCAGCGGGGCCGAAGATCGGCTTACCGTACTGCAGTGCATCGAACTGCGACTGGTGGCAAGGGCACAGAATGCGGTGGGTCTGTGCCTCGTACAGCGAGGTCGGGCAGCCGACGTGGGTGCAGATCTTCGAGTAGGCGTAGTAGTCGCCGTAGTGGAAGTCCTCCTGCCCCTCACGCTCGATGACCGATTCTGCATCCTCCGGACGGAGGCGAATCAGCATCACGGCGTTACGCGGACCGTGGATGGAGTGCATGTGCTCCTCGTACACGACAGCGTTCTCGTCGTAACGATCGCCATCGTTGACGTGCTCCTCGGCGAGCGGGAAGACGGTCTCCATACCGGCGGCGGCGAGGTCCTCCGGGCGGACGCGCACCAGGCGGGACAGGCCCTGCGTGCTGTAGTGCGTGCCAGCCTGGCCCTCGTGCAGCTCGGCGGTCGTGCCGATGTCACGGCCGAGGTAGAGCTTCACGCCCTGCTCGTGCAGGGTCCAACCGGAGGTCCACAGCGTACCGTCGCCGTAGTAGTCCATCTCGTAGGCGCGCCACGGGTTCTTGATGGCACCACCCAGCGGGGCGGCGACCACCAGGCCGAAGAGGACGCCGGCCGCGCCGAGCATGCCCTTCAGGGTCGAGCGACGGCCGAGGGTCGAGGTGGCCCAGGCGTCGTTAAGCAGCGCGGTAGTGGTGCGACGGTCGATCTCCTCCGAGGGGCCGTCGTGGCGGCGCTGGACGGAGATTTCCTCAGGGATGAACTTCTTCACGTAGGTCACCACGGCCATGCCCAGGGCGATGATCGACAGACCCGAGGTCAGGCCGAGCGCCGGCGTGTAGAAGGTGTGCCAGAGCTTGCCTTCCTCGCCGAGCGAGCGGTACTCCCAGGGCCAGAAGAGGTAGACCGCCAAGAACGCGATCGCCATCACGATCGACAGCGCCAACCAGATGATGACGCTATTCGACGCGCGCTTCTCGGCCGGGTCATTCTCGACCGGCCAGCGGCCCTTGCGGTAGGCGACGGTGACGTCGTCGAGCTCCGTGCCGAGGCGCGCGAGCTCCTCGTTGCTCATGGCAGCGAGTTCTTTGTCTGTGTAGTTCCTATTCACGTTGTTGCTCATGAGCGCGATCCAATCCACATAGCAGCACCGACCAGGGCCATCAGACCGATGAGCCACATGGCGATACCCTCACTGACCGGGCCGAGTGCACCGAGAGCCCAGCCGCCCGGGCTCGGGGTCTCCTTCGAGGCCTTGATAAATGCGATAATGTCCTTCTTCTCATCCGCAGTGAGCTGCCGGTCGGAGAACTTCGGCATGTTCTGCGGACCGGTGAGCATCGCCTGGTAGATCTCCTGCTCGTTGGCAGGATCCAGACCCGGGGCGTACTTACCGGAGGACAAAGCGCCGCCACGACCGGTGAAGTTGTGGCAGGACGCGCAGTTCAGGCGGAAGAGCTCGCCGCCGCGGGCGATGTCCTCAGCCTGGATCTGGCCGTTGTAGTTGGAGCCGCGAAGCTCCTCCATGGCGATGGAGCCGTCCTCGTTGGTCACCAGACCCGGGCCACCACCGTTGGCTGCCACGTAGGCGGCCAGGGCCAGGGTCTGCTGCTCGGTGTAACGGGGCGACTTGCGCTCAGCCTGAGCGTCGTTCGACATCATCGGCATACGGCCGGAGTGCACCTGGAAGTACACCGAGCCGGCACCGACGCCGACGAGCGACGGGCCACGGTCCTGCACGCCCTGCAGGTTCGCGCCGTGGCAGGTGATGCAGGCGACGTCGTAGATGTCCTTGCCCTCCTGGATGAGGGCTTGGTCATCGAGCTGCGCCGTGGCAACCTGCGCATCCGGGGTCAGGGCGGTAGCCAGCACACCGGCGCCGGTGAGGCCGACAGTCAGGGCGGCGGCACCGGCTGCGGTCTTACGCAGCTTGCGGCGACGACGGGACTGCTTCACGGCCACAGAAGCGGTGTTCTTCTGCTCCGCGGAGTTGGAGTTGGTATCCATCTTTTTCCCTTAGTGCGATTCGAATATGAGGTATTCAGTCGGCTCAGGGCCACCGACTCGGCGGTAAGGCCCCACCGCTTCCCTACTGGATGATGTAGATGATGATGAAGACGCCGATCCAGATGACGTCGACGAAGTGCCAGTAGTAGGAGACGACCATCGCGGCCGTCGCCTGTGCCGGCGTGAACTTCGACTTGTGGACGCGCAGCATCACGACGATGAAGGCGAGGATGCCGGCGATCACGTGCGCCATGTGGAAGCCGGTGATGATGTAGAACACCGAGCCATACACACTGGACTGGATGGTCACGCCGTGGTGGATCATCTCGTAGTACTCAAACGCGACCATGCCCACGAAGACGACTCCGAGGGCGATCGTGACTAAGTACCACCTGCGTAGGCCATAAACGTCTCCCTTCTCAGCAGCAAAGACGCCGAGCTGCGAAGTCACAGAGGAGGTGAGCAGGATGGCCGTGATGATAATGCCATACAGAACATTCAGGTTCGCTGTCTGCTCTGCCCAGTCACCGCTCTGGCCGTTCGCACGCGACGTGAAGTACATCGCGAAGAGCCCGGCGAAGAACATCAACTCCTGCGACAGGAACACAATCGTGCCGACACTGACGATGTTGGGTCGGTTCAGTGCCGGGACACGCTGCGGTGTCGCCATACCTTGGTTAGAAACTACGCTCGTCACGCCTAACAGTATGACGGTTCACGCAGTGAAAAGCACCTCGTCTACCCCCGAGCGAGTCTGAGCTACTTCTCGCTCACCTGCGGTTTTACGTCCGACAAAAATAAAAAGGAAAAGTTCCGAAGACTCGGGAACTTTTCCTGTGCGCTATCCGACGGGGTATCGATCCCCATCGCTGCAGGTCACGTCGTTCAGCTGCGAAAGACTCAAAAAAGTGAATCGGCCTCAATCGTACCCGATCCAGAGCGTTGTCACGTGGCTTTGCGGGAAATGACAGCAGAGACAGATATCACACGGATTTGGCTCGGTACGGCCCTATATAAGCCTGAAAACCAACTTTCGGTTGACCCCCTCCACCGGATCGAGAGACCGCGCTAAAGGCGGGCCCTCCTCCTCTAGCTGGAGAGCCGGAGCGCCCCGCAGCGCCCTAAAGCCGCCAGTGCGCCAACAGCAACGTACAGCAACGCAAAAACCCTGCCGGGCCGGAGGACGGTGTCCTCGCAGCGACCGACAGGGTCTCTCAGGCGCGTGTGCCGGAAGGAAGGTGAGGCTTAGTGCTTTTCCTTAGGAAGGCCGTACTGCAGGTTGAGCATGGTGCAGGTCCAGACCAAGAGGATCGCGCCGAGGGCGATCATCCAGTAGTACATGAAGATCACACCGAAGCCGAGCACGGCGACGGCCGCGGACATGGCGAACGGCCAGATGGAGCTCGGGGAGAAGAAACCGTAGGTGCCGGCGGCATCCTCAACCTCAGCCTCCTCGTAGTCCTCGGGCAGCAGGTCGATGCGGCTACCGATGAACTGCATGTAGCCGCCGAGCATGAGTGCCAGGACGGTGGCCAGGATCATGGAGACGGCACCGACCCACTCTAGGCCGACAAGGTAGCCGTCATCCTGCACCCACATGGTTGCGAAGATGTAGATCACCGACATGATCGTCAAGAAGATGGCGATCGTGAACATCACTTTGGCGCCAGGACGCATGTTTTCTCCTTAGTATTCCTTCCAGCGACGCTGATGAAGCGTCCACTGACATCGAGTTTTTAGGCGGCCCGCTGGGGGTCAATGACGTTATCGTCACCCGAGCGGGTGCCGGTGCGGTCAGAGTTGAACGGCTGGGTGGTCACCGCGTACGGATCCTCACCGATTGCCTCCAGCGCCTCCGAGTTCGGGGCCTCCGGGTTGTTGTCGCGGTACTCAATGTACTCGGTGAAGGCCTCCGGGGAGACCACGCGGATCTCGAAGTTCATCATGGCGTGGTAGGTACCGCACATCTCAGCACAGCGGCCGACGTAGGCGCCCTCCTCGATGGACTCCACCTGGAAGGCACGCTCCTGGGAGTTGGCCTCCGGGTGTGCGTACGCGTCGCGCTTGAAGAGGAACTCCGGGACCCAGAAGGAGTGGGCCACGTCGCCGGAGGCGAGACGGAACTCAACCGGGGTGTCGGCCGGCAGAACCAGAACCGGAACCTCCTCGGTGGAGCCGACGGTCTCGATCTCGTTGTAGTTCAGGTAAGAGTGATCACCCTTCGACTCACCGTGGATCGGGTTCGCGTTGTGAACGCTCTCGTCGTCGTAACGGGTCTCCTCGGCGAGAGCCTGACGCTCCTCATCCTCGCCGACGTAGAGCTGGCCGGTCGGGCTGAGCTCCTCGCCGACCTCGGCGTAACCGAATTTCCAGTTCCACTGGTAGGCGGTGACGTCGACGGCGACCTCGGGGTTCTTATCCAGAGCGACGACCTTCTGCTGAGCCTGGACGGTGAAGAAGAACAGGCCCATGACGATGATGATCGGGATAACGGTGAGGACCAGCTCCAGCGGGACGTTGTACTGCAGCTGGCGCGGGAACTCGCCCTTGCCCTTCTTTTCTTGGGCCTTGCGGTTCCACTTGAAGATGGCAACCAGGAACAGCGACCACATGATGATGCCGATGATCCAGGCGGTCACCCAGACCCAGACCCAGAAGTTATACATGCCTTCGCCCTCCGGGGTCACCGGGTCGGGCCAGCCCATGTCCAGAATCGACGACATCGCTTCCGGCGGTGCCACCTCACAACCGACGAGTGCCGTAGCGCCCAGGGCAATCATTCCGCCCAGGACGGTCTTGCGACCGAGTCCGCGCTTCAAACGCTGTTCCACGTCCGTCTGCCTTCCTGTCCACACAATTCTTCTGAATGCTCGAACCAGAACATTCCTACCTAAGCAGGATAATGGATGCGGGCCCGTTTTCTGGCCTCTTTCCTCCGTTACCTTCTAAGGGGCTGCCAGCGGCCGCCCATACGATTCCGAAGCTTACAGCCTCAGTGCAGGTGGGGCGAACAGTGCTCCGTCACGGCAGCTTTTGCGAGTTAGCCAATTCACACTGCGCCGTGGGCCTTATCGTCCGAAAGTTTGCACCTTTTCGGGGATCGACCCCAGCGTGCGCTTCCCCGCTCAAGCGCAGTGCAATTCAACCGATTTTTCTTATACTCCGCGAGGCGCTGAACGCTTTAGTTCGCATGCCTTCTACAGTGGTAGCGATACCTCGCGGCCGCCGCCGCGTTTCAGCCTTATATATTAAGGAGTAATTCACCACCATGTGCGGCCTTGTGGCAATGCTGACCTCCGGCAAAGATGCCGAACGCTATGATGACGCGGTTCAGGAGGGCCTGACCTGCATGCACCACCGCGGCCCCGACGCCGCCGGCACCTGGCACGACGGCGAAGCCCTCTTCGGCTTCAACCGCCTCGCCATCATCGACCTCGAGCATTCGCACCAGCCCCTGCGCTGGGGCCCTGAGGACAACCCAGAGCGCTACGCACTGACCTTTAACGGTGAGATCTACAACTACCTGGAGCTGCGCGAGGAACTGCAGGCCGCCGGCCTGAAATTCCGCACCGAGGGCGACTCCGAAACGATCGTCGCCGGCTACCACCACTTCGGCGAGGACGTCGTCGAGCACCTGCGGGGCATGTTCGCTTTCGTTATCTGGGACACCGAAACCCGTACGATGTTCGCCGCCCGCGACCAGTTCGGCATCAAGCCGCTCTACTACGCCACCACCCCGGCCGGCACGGTCTTCGCCTCCGAGAAGAAGTCCATCCTCGAGATGGCCGACACCATCGGTCTCGACCTCAGCCTTGACCAGCGCGCCATCCAGCACTACGTCACGCTGCAGTACACCCCGGAGCCGGAGTCGCTGCACGCCGGCATCCGCCGCCTCGAGTCGGGCTGCACGGCCACGCTCACTCCGGGCGACGAGGTCAGCGCGCGTCGTTACTTCCGGCCGCGCTTCGAGGTGCGCGACGTCGCCAAGGGCCAGGAGCAGGACCTCTACGACCGCATCGCGGAGGCGTTGGAGGATTCCGTCGCCAAGCACATGCGTGCCGACGTCACCGTGGGATCCTTCCTCTCTGGCGGCATCGACTCGACCGCCATCGCCGCTCTGGCCAAGCGTCACAACCCCAACCTTTTAACCTTCACCACCGGCTTCGAGCGCGAGGGCTACTCGGAGGTCGACGTCGCCGCGGAATCGGCGGAGGCGATCGACGCTGAGCACATCGTCAAGATCGTCAGCCCCGAGGAATACGCCGACGCGATCCCGAAGATCATGTGGTACCTCGACGATCCGGTGGCCGACCCCTCGCTCGTGCCGCTGTACTTCGTGGCGGAAACCGCCCGCAAGCACGTCAAGGTCGTGCTCTCCGGCGAGGGTGCCGACGAGCTCTTCGGCGGCTACACCATCTACAAAGAGCCGCTGTCGCTCGCGCCTTTCGAGAAGGTGCCTACTCCCCTGCGCCGCGAGCTCGGCAAGCTCTCCCGGGTGCTGCCCGAAGGCATGAAGGGTAAGTCGCTGCTCGAGCGCGGCTCGAAGACGATAGAGGAGCGTTACTACGGCAACGCGCGTAACTTCAACTACGAGCAGGTGCGCCGCATTCTTCCCGACGCCCGCCCGGAGTGGGGCCACGAGGATGTCACCGCCCCGATCTACGAGGTCTCGCGCGCCTACGGCATGGATCCGGTCGCCCGGATGCAGCACCTGGACCTGTTTACCTGGATGCGCGGCGACATCCTCGTCAAGGCCGACAAGATCAACATGGCCAACTCCCTCGAGCTGCGCGTGCCCTTCCTCGACAAGGAAGTATTCCAGCTCGCGCAGACCATCCCCCACGATCAGAAGATCGCTCATGGCACCACCAAGTACGCGCTGCGCAAGGCGCTCGAGCAGATCGTGCCGCCGCACGTGCTGCACCGCCGCAAGCTCGGCTTCCCGGTGCCGATGCGCCACTGGCTCGCCGGCGACGAGCTCCACGGCTGGGCCCGCGATCAGATCAACGCCTCGCAGACCGAGCACATCTTCAACAAGCGCGAGGTCTTGGAGATGCTCAAGGAACACCGCGACGGGGTGAGCGATCATTCCCGCCGCCTGTGGACCGTGCTCGCCTTCATGGTCTGGCACGGCATCTTCGTGGAAAAGCGGATTGATCCGAAGATCGAAAAGCGCGACTACCCGGTCGATCTCTAGGCCGCCAAAACACGCAACCGGCCCGCCTCACCGCATCAACGCGGTGGGACGGGCCGGTTTTTTAAGCTGGCGGGAAACCCTAGTTGAAAGAGTCGCCGCAGGCGCAGGAGCCGCCGGCGTTGGGGTTGTCGATGGTGAAGCCCTGGGCTTCGATGGTGTCGGAGAAGTCGATGGTGGCGCCGGTGAGGTACGGCACGCTCATCTTGTCGACGACGAACTTCACGCCACCGACCTCGTCGACCTTGTCGCCATCGAGCGAGCGGTCGTCGAAGTAGAGCTGGTAGCGCAGCCCGGCGCAGCCACCCGGCTGCACGGCGATCCGCAGCGAGAGGTCGTTGCGCCCCTCCTGGTCGAGCAGGGCCTTCGCCTTGGCGGCGGCGGCGTCGGTGAGAGTGACTCCGGTTGCGGAAGCGGGAGCGGTCATGTCTTTAGTCTCCTTTAGCCTAGGCACAGTGCGGACATGTTTAGTACCACCTTACTCAGTAGGTCAATATCAGTCATGCATGTCATCACAACGCCCGGGCTACGACCCGTATTCCCGAATCCCCGGATTCACCTTGTAGCCTGGTCAGTGTGAAATTTCCGTGGCAGAAGAAAGACAGTGAATCCGACGCCGACGCGTCCGGTTCGACCCCAGCGTCGCAGCTGATGGGGGATGAGGCCGTCGATAAGCAGGAGGACAAACCCCTGCCGAAGGGTTATACCCCGCCGAAGGGCCGCCCGACGCCCACCCGCCGCGAGCAGGAGATTAACCGCGGCGTGATCCGGGACCCGCATGCGCTGACGGCGGCGCAGGCCGGGCAGCGTCGCAAGGAACTCAAAAAGTCCATGTCCAAGCAGGAGTGGAAGGAGTTCAAGCGCAAGGAGCGAGAGGAGACCCGCGAGCGCAACCGCATCGAGCGCGAGCGCATGGACTCCGGCGACGAGCGTTACCTTTTGGCCCGCGACCGCGGCGATGAGCGTCGTTACGTGCGCCACTGGGTGGATTCCCGGCGCCTGTTCAGCAACTTCTTCATGCCGTTCGCGGGTGTTTTGCTCATTGCCTTACTGATTTCGACGATCTCGCCGGATGTCTACGCGATCCTGTCGATGATCCTGTGGGTCGCGATCGTGATCTTCCTCATCGAGGCCGTCATCATCGGCTTCCGCGTCAACAAGGCGGTGCGCCGAAAGTACCCGGAGACCACGGAAACCGGCTTCCGCCTCGGTTTTTATGCCTGGTCGCGCGCCTCGCAGCCGCGCAAGTGGCGCACCCCGCGCCCGCAGGTCGCCATCGGCGACACTGTCTAATCCCCCTGGACTAGCCTGAACAGGGACACCAATTGAGTTTCGATGCGAAGGGGTGGCGTTTCTTCCGTGTCCACACCGTCTCCTAATGCCGGTTTACTTGTCGACGACATCGCCCCACCCGATCACCGCAGCAGCGACCGGCTCGCCGCGGCGCTAGCCAGCACCCCGCGTGGGGTGTCCTTCGGCCGCTTAGCCACAATCGCCGCGCAGGTCGCGGGCTGGCAGGCGCGCACGGTCCCGGAGGCTTTCCACAAGCCGCGGGTGGTGGTCTTCGCCGGCGATCACGGCATCAGTGAGCGCGGCATTTCCGCGTATGCCCCGCAGGCGAGCGTCGAGCAGGCCGATGAGATCGCCTCGGGCGCGGGGCCGGTGCACACGATGGCGCGCACGGCCGGCGCCTCCGTGCGCCTGGTGGATGTCAGCCTCGATCATGAGGCCTGGGGCGAGGAGAGGGTCAGCCGCTCAACCCCGCCGATCGATGTCGCCGACGCCATGGACCAGGACCAGTTCGCCCGCAGCTTGGCGATCGGTCGCCGCATCGCCGATCACGAGATCGACGCCGGCGCCGACCTGCTCATCCCGGGTGAGCTCGGGGTGGGCTCGACGGCGGTGGCGGCGGCGGTCGTCGGCACGCTCACGGCCACGGAGCCGGTGGCGATCGTGGGGCCGGGTTCGGGGGTGCCCGACGAGATCTGGAAGCGGAAGGTCTCGGTGATTCGTGACGCCATGTTCCGCGCCCGCGGGCTGCGCCGCGACCTCTCGGGCCTGCTCACGGCGATCTCGGCGCCGGATTTCGTGGCGATGACGGCCTTCATCGCCCACGCCGCCGCCCGCCGCACGCCGGTGCTTCTCGACGGCGCCGCCGTGACCGCCGCCGCGCTCGTCGCCAATCGGCTCGCCCCAGGCGCGGCCGACTGGTTCGCCGCCGGCCAGCTCTCCCCGAAGCCTGCGCACGTCATCGCGCTGCAGGAGCTCGGGCTGACGCCGCTGGTGGCGCTCGATATGTCTACCGGGCAGGCGACCGGCAGCCTGGCCGCGCTGCCGCTGATCCAGGCGGCGATTGAGCTCGCCTCGGACGAGGCGCAGGCCGCCGGCGTCGATAACTAGTCGCTAGCTCACCAGGGTGTACATCCAGTTGTGGGTGTCTTCGACCTGGCCCTTCTGGATGCCGGTGAGCCGCTCGCGCATGGCCATGGTGATCTCGCCCGGCTCGTTGTTGTTGACGACGAACTCGCCGTCGCGTCCCACCACGCGGCCGACGGGGGTGATCACGGCGGCGGTGCCGCAGGCGAGTGATTCGGTCATGGAGCCATCGGCGACGTCATCGCGCCAGTCGCTGGTGGAAATGCGGCGCTCTTCGGCGCCGTAGCCCATGTCCTGGGCGACCTGGAGCAGCGAGTCGCGGGTGATCCCGGGCAGCAGGGAGCCGGACAGCGCCGGGGTGACCACCGTGGCGTCCTTGCCCGAGCCGTAGACGAAGAAGAGGTTCATGCCACCCATCTCTTCGATGTACTTGCGCTCGATGGCGTCGAGCCAGACGACCTGGTCGCAGCCCTTGTCCTCCGCATTCGCCTGCGCCAACAGCGACGCGGCGTAGTTGCCAGCGAACTTCGCCGCCCCGGTGCCGCCCGGCGCGGCGCGGACGTACTCGTCGTCGAGCCAGACGGAGACCGGCTTGATCCCGCTCTGGAAGTACGCGCCGACCGGGGAGGCGATGACGAAGAAGCGGTAGGAGTTCGCCGGGTGCACGCCCAGGGAGATCTCCGTGGAGATCATGAAGGGGCGCAGGTAGAGGGATTCCTCTCCCCCGGCGGCCGGGACCCACGCCTGGTCGATGTCGACGAGCTGGCGCAGCGCCTCGATGAAGTCCTCGGTGGGCAGCTGCGGCATCGCGAGACGATCCGCCGAGCGTTGCATGCGTGCGGCGTTCTGCTCCGGGCGGAACGTGGCGATGGTACCGTCCGGCTGGCGGTAGACCTTGATGCCTTCGAAGATGGCCTGGCCATAGTGGAACACGTTGGTCGCGGGGTCCATGGGCACAGGCTCATAGGGGCGGACCTGCGCGTTGTGCCAGCCGGCGTCCTGGGACCAGTCGATGGTGACCATGTGGTCCGTGAAGTTCTTGCCGAAGGCCGGCGATGCCAATACGGCCTCCCGCTCGGAGTCGGTGGCGGGATGGGGATTGGGTGTAACGACATAATCAAGCGTGCTCATGACCCCAACATACCCGCCGAGTGAGACGACATCGTTAGGCTGGTGGCATTCATCGTCTCGCCCCACTAGTAAAGGAGTACCTGCCGATGGCACGTCCGGATACCGATCTTCCGGCCCGCGGAATCATCCCCGAACTCGAATTCTCGACGAAGGCGCCCGCGCAGGCGGACGTCCTCCTCGTCGGCGTTTTCGCCGGCGCCGAGGACGAGATTGAGCTTCCCGACCACGGCCTGCTCGGCCGCTCCGAGCTGCGCGAGGTCTGCGAAGGCCTCGCCGCGGTCGGCGCGCAGACCGACCCCGGTTCCATCACGCGCATCCCCGCGCCGGCGAAGTCGGGGGTGGAGGCCGTCGTCGCCGTCGGTCTGGGCGATCCCGAGGAGCTTGACGACGAAACCATCCGCCGCGTCACCGGCACCGCCGCCCGGGCGCTGAAGAAGGATAAGAGCGTCGTCACCGCAATCAACACGCTCGGCCTGGCCGCCACCGTCGAGGGCCTCATCCTCGGCGGCTACGACTACCGCGGCCTGCGCTCGGCCGACGACACCACGGACGTGACCATCACGCTCATCGGCGAGCGCGGCGACAAGGACGAGTTCGTCACCGCCCAGATCATCGCGGAGGCCGTCGTCTTCACCCGTGATCTGGTCAACACGCCGTCGTCGCACCTCTACCCCGAGGCCTACGCGAACGTCCTAGCCGCCGAGGCCAAGCGCCACGGTGTCAAGGCGGAGGTGCTTGACGACGCCGCCCTTAACGACCAGGGCTTCGGCGGCATACTCGCCGTCGGCGGTGGTTCCGCGCGCACCCCGCGCTTGGTGCGCCTGCAGTGGTCCGGGAAGAAGAAGGCACCCCAGGTGGGGCTGGTCGGCAAGGGCATCACCTTCGATACCGGCGGCATCTCGCTGAAGCCGCCGGCGAAGATGGAGAACATGATCTCGGACATGGGCGGCTCGGCGGCGATGGCCGCGGTCGTTTTCGCGGCCGCGCGTCTGAAGCTGCCGGTCAACGTCACCGCCACCCTGCCGCTGGCGGAGAACATGCCCTCGGGCACCGCGATCCGCCCGGGCGATCTCATCACCCACTACGGCGGCACGACCTCCGAGGTGCTCAACACCGACGCCGAGGGGCGCCTCGTACTTGCCGACGCCCTCGCCCGTGCCAGCGAAGACAACCCCGACTACCTAGTCGACACGGCCACGCTCACCGGCGCGCAGATGGTCTCCCTCGGCTCCCGCACCGCCGGCGTCATGGGCACCGACGAGCTGCGCGACACCCTCGCCGAGACCGGCGCGGCCGTCGGCGAGAACGCCTGGGCGATGCCACTGCTCGAAGAGCACGACGAGCAGCTAAAGTCCCCGGTCGCCGACATCCGCAACCACACCAACTCCCGCAACGGCGGCATGCTCTTCGCCGCCCGCTACCTGCGCGAGTTCGTGGCCGACGACACCGAGTGGGCCCACATCGACATCGCCGGGCCCAGCTACAACACCGAGGGCGTCTACGGCTACACCGTCAAGCGCGCCACCGGCGTGCCCGTGCGCACCCTGGTGAGCTGGCTGCGCACCCTCACCTAGGAGTAGGGGTTCTCGCCGCGCTGAAACTTCGCGCGGCGCTCCGCGGCCTCGCGCCGCTTCCGGAGGATGCGCTCGCGCTCGATCTTGCGGCGCATCCTTTCCGGGTACCCCGTTTCCTCGGCGTCGTAGAGGGGGATGTTGAGTAGCTTGGCGACGGCATCGATCCCCTTCGGCCCGCCAATCTTGCGGCGGATGTAGTCGCCTTGGTCGTCGACTAACACGACGGACATCTCGTTGACGATCGTCTCCGGCTCGACGAATCCCTCCACAAACGGGCGGTTGGCCGCCCACTTTTTTAAAGCGGCGGCATCGCGGTCGCGGATGGTGTCCCCCGGCGCCCGGGGTGGGCGCAGGGAGGACCGAGAGCGGCGGCGGAAGAAATCGAACACGGCTCGATTGTAGGTCGGCTCACCTCACGAAAGTGAACCGCGTGCACGTGAGCCGCGGAAGTAGTTAGGCTGTAAAGTAGTCGACATTAAACAATCGTTTTTCTATGACTTTCGAGGAGTCTGAATCACATGGCCTACTCCGTTGAGATGCCCGAGCTGGGCGAGTCCGTCACCGAAGGCACCATCACCCAGTGGCTGAAGGAAGTCGGCGATACCGTCGAGGCCGACGAGCCGTTGCTCGAGGTCTCCACCGACAAGGTGGACACCGAGATTCCCTCCCCGAAGGCTGGTGTTCTTCTCGAGATCAAGGCCGAGGAGGATGACACCATTGAGGTCGGTACCGTCATCGCTGTGATCGGCGACGAGGGTGAGGAGCCTTCCTCCGACGATTCCTCCGATTCTGAGGACGCTGAGGCTGAGGAGGCTTCCGAGGAGAAGGACGAGGCACCGAAGAAGGAAGAGAAGAAGTCCTCCGGTTCCGCCGAGGCCACCAACGTCGAGATGCCCGAGCTCGGCGAATCCGTCACCGAAGGCACCATCACCCAGTGGCTGAAGGAAGTCGGCGACGAAGTCGAGGTCGACGAGCCGCTGCTCGAGGTCTCCACCGACAAGGTCGACACCGAAATCCCCTCCCCGGTGGCCGGCACCCTCGTCGAAATCCTCGCCGAAGAAGACGACACCATCGAGGTCGGCACCGTCATCGCCAAGATCGGCGACGCCGACGCCGCCGCTTCCTCCGACGACTCGGATGACTCTGAGGAGGCTTCCGAAGAGGAGGCTTCCGAGGAGAAGGACGAGGCACCGAAGAAGGAAGAGAAGAAGTCCTCCGGTTCCGCCGAGGCCACCAACGTCGAGATGCCCGAGCTCGGCGAGTCTGTCACCGAAGGCACCATCACCCAGTGGCTGAAGGAAGTCGGCGACGAAGTCGAGGTCGACGAGCCGCTGCTCGAGGTCTCCACCGAGAAGGTCGACACCGAAATCCCCTCCCCGGTGGCCGGCACCCTCGTCGAAATCCTCGCCGAAGAAGACGACACCATCGAGGTCGGCACCGTCATCGCCAAGATCGGCGACGCCGACGCCGCCGCTTCCTCCGACGACTCGGATGACTCTGAGGAGGCTTCCGAAGAGGAGGCCTCCGAGGAGAAGGACGAGGCACTGAAGAAGGAGGAGCCGAAGCAGGAGGAAGCTTCCGAGAAGGAAGAGCCGAAGAAGGCTACCGGCTCCGGCAAGGTCAACAACTCCGGCAACGTGCCCTACGTAACCCCGCTGGTGC
Organism: Corynebacterium yudongzhengii; assembly: GCF_003065405.1. Taxonomy (NCBI): domain Bacteria; kingdom Bacillati; phylum Actinomycetota; class Actinomycetes; order Mycobacteriales; family Corynebacteriaceae; genus Corynebacterium; species Corynebacterium yudongzhengii. The sequence continues at coordinate 744,072 of NZ_CP026947.1, read as the reverse complement.
GCAAGCTGGCCGACAAGCACGGCGTCGACCTCTCCACTGTCGAAGGCACCGGCGTGGGCGGCCGTATCCGCAAGCAGGATGTCTTGGCCGCCGCCGAGGGCGACTCCCAGCCGGCTGAGGACAAGGCGCAGGCAAAGGACACCCAGAAGGGTGGCGAGCGCTCCAACTGGTCCACCAAGTCGGTCGACCCGGAGAAGGCCAAGCTGATCGGTACGACCCAGAAGGTCAACCGCATCCGCGAGATCACCGCCGCCAAGATGGTCGAGTCCCTGCAGACCAGCGCACAGCTGACCCACGTCCAGGAAGTCGACATGTCGCGTGTCTGGGAACTGCGCAAGGCGAACAAGCAGGCGTTCATCGACAAGCACGGTGCGAACCCGACCTTCCTCGGCTTCATCGTCAAGGCGACCGCCGAGGCCCTGGTTTCCCACCCGAACGTCAACGCCTCCTACAACGCCGAGACCAAGGAGATGACCTACCACGCGGACGTGAACATCGGCATCGCCGTGGACACCCCGCAGGGCCTCCTCGTCCCGGTGATCAAGAAGGCGCAGGACAAGTCGCTGGTTGAGATCACCCAGGAGATCGCAGATCTCGCCGACCGCGCACGCAACCGCAAGCTCAGCCCGGATGATCTCTCCGGCGGCACCTTCACGGTGACCAACATCGGCTCCGAGGGCGCCCTCCTGGACACCCCGGTGCTCACCCCGCCGCAGTCCGGCATCCTGGGTACCGCGGTGATCGAGAAGCGACCGGTCGTCGTCACTGAGGACGGCAACGATGCCATCGCGATCCGCCAGATGTGCTACCTGCCGTTCACCTACGACCACCAGGTCGTCGACGGTGCCGACGCAGGCCGGTTCGTCTCCACCATCAAGGACCGCCTCGAGACCGCCGACTTCGAGTCTGATCTCGAGCTCTAAGCCCGGCTGATCTCCGCAGAACGCGGGACGGCTCCCGGATACTTCGGGACCGTCCCGCGTTTTGTTTTGCCTGGGTCTTGGCTGCGTTACACGCGTGCTCGAGGTTGGGCTGGATCTTTTGATTCGCATGGCGCGCTATCGCTGGTCGAATTCACCCCCATAGAAAGGACCCCTCCTTTCGACCGCGCGAGACTCCTTTCGGACCGACTCCTTTCGACCAGCGCAAACGCGGCATGGGTGTACGGTTGCCTGGCCCCGGCATTTGCGGGCGCAACAGGGGCAGACCTCGGCCGAAAAGCGGATGCGGGCCCGCACATGAGACCGTTGAGGCCAAAGGGACTGATGGGGCACTCGGACCGCAGCGTTCACGTTCGCCGCCACCCCAGCGCGCATGTTGCGCTATCGCTGGTCGAATTCACCCCCATAGAAAGGACTCCTCCTTTCGACCGGGGGAGACTCCTTTCGGACCGACTCCTTTCGACCGGGCGCACGAAAGCGATACCGCAACATCACCACCAGACACCCAGCCCTCCGCAAACCACCCACCGCCACAACAACGCCACAACCCCAGAACCGACCTCCTCGGCGCGGGGTCACAAACACCTATACTGGTGTGAGTCACATCCCATAGCTTAGGACAGGAAGGATTCTCCATGCCCCTGACACCGGTCAGTGACGGCACTAACTACACGTCCCGTCATCTCGGCCCGTCCCGCTCGGAGACTGAGGAGATGCTGCGCACTGTGGGCTACGGCTCGCTCGACGAGCTTCTCGATGCCGCCCTCCCCTCCTCCATCCGGCAGCAGAAGGCGCCGGAGCTTCCGGAGGCGTTGCCCGAGCACGAGGCGCAGGAGCGCCTGCGTGAGCTCGCGAAGAAGAACGTCGTTTTGAAGTCCTACTACGGCCAAGGTTTCTCGGACACGCTGACCCCGGCGGTCATTCGCCGCGGCGTGCTCGAGGACGCCGGTTGGTACACCGCGTACACCCCGTATCAGCCGGAGATCTCACAGGGCCGCCTGGAGGCTCTGCTGAACTTCCAGACGATGATCCAGGAGCTCACCGGCCTGCCGATCTCGAACGCCTCCCTGCTGGATGAGGCCTCGGCCACGGCGGAGGCGATCGGGCTTATGTCCCGCGCGGTAAAGAAGGGCCGCCGCGTGCTTCTCGACGAGCGCCTGCACCCCCAAGTCCTCGCCGTCGCGGCGGAGCGCGCCCGCGCGGTCGAGCTGGAGGTGGAGATCACGGATCTCACCGCCGGTGTGGTCGGCGAGGATCTCGTCGGCGTGGTGATCGCCTACCCGGGTACCGAGGGCGACCTGAAGGACCCGTCGTCGGTGATCGAGGAGATCCATTCCCGCGGCGGCCTGGCCACGGTAGTCGCCGATCCGCTGGCGCTCCTGCTCGTCTCCTCGCCGGGCTCACTGGGTGCGGATGTGGTCGTCGGTTCCTCGCAGCGTTTCGGCGTGCCGCTGTTTTATGGCGGTCCGCACGCGGCGTACATCGCGGTCACGGAGAAGCTGAAGCGGCAGATCCCGGGCCGGATCGTGGGTGTGTCCAAGGATGCCGAGGAGCGCCCCGCCTACCGCCTGTCGCTGCAGACCCGTGAGCAGCACATCCGCCGCGAGCGTGCGACCAGCAACATCTGCACCGCGCAAGCCCTGCTGGCGGTGGTGGCCTCCATGTACGCCGTCTATCACGGCCCGGAAGGCCTCAAGCGCATCGCCCGCCGCATCCACGCGCACGCGGTGCGTTTCGCCGCGTCGGTCGACAACGTGCGCCACGAGTCCTTCTTCGACGCCGTCACCGTCGAGGTGCCCGGCAAGGCGCAGGCAATCGTCGATTCCGCCGCCGAGGCCGGCTACCTGCTGCGCGCCATCGACGCGGATACCGTGGGCGTGAGCTTCGGTGAGTCGGCGACGGATGCGGACGTCGAGAAGCTGGCTGAGCTTTTCGGCACCAGCGCCGTCGAGCCCACCGACGAGCAGCGTATCCCGGACGCGCTGGTGCGCCAGGACGCTCCGCTGAGCCACTCGATCTTCACGTCGGTGAACTCGGAGACGCAGATGATGCGCTACATCCGGCAGCTCGGCGACAAGGACCTCGCCTTGGATCGCACGATGATCCCGCTGGGGTCGTGCACTATGAAGCTGAACCCGACGGCCGGGTTGGAGACGATTTCCTGGCCGGAGTTCGCGAACATCCACCCCTTTGCCCCGGATTCCCAGACCGCTGGCTGGCGCGAGCTCATCGCGGAGCTCGAGGGCTGGCTGGCGGAGCTGACCGGCTATGACACCGTCTCGGTGCAGCCGAACGCGGGCTCGCAGGGTGAGCTGGCGGGCCTGTTGGCGATTCGTCGCTACCACCTCGCCCAGGGCGAGGGCGAGCGCAACATCTGCTTCATTCCCGCCTCCGCGCACGGCACGAACGCCGCCTCGGCGGTGCTGGCGCACCTCAAGGTTGTGGTCGTGGCCACCGCCGACGACGGTTCGATCGACCTCGAGGATTTGGACGAAAAGATCGAGAAGCATGGCAACGAGCTTGCCGCCATCATGATCACCTACCCGTCCACCCACGGCGTGTTCGAGGACAGCGTGCGTGAGGTCTGCGAGAAGGTCCATGCCGCCGGCGGCCAGGTCTACATCGACGGCGCGAACATGAACGCGATGTCGGGGCTCGCAAAGCCGGGCGAGTTCGGCGGCGACGTCAGCCACCTCAACCTGCACAAGACGTTTACGATCCCGCACGGCGGTGGTGGCCCGGGAGTGGGACCGGTGGCCGTCGCCAAGCACCTGGCCCCATACCTCCCGGCCGACCCGCTGGCGACCGACTCCAACGCCGGGGTGCCCGTGGCCTCGACCCGCTACGGCTCGGCCGGCGTGCTGCAGATCCCGTGGGCCTACCTGGCGATGACGGGCACCGACGGCCAGGCCAACGCCACCGCGCACGCGATTCTGGGCGCGAACTACCTGGCGAAGCGCCTCGAAGATGACTTCCCGGTGCTCTACACCGGCAAGTCGGGCCTGGTGGGCCACGAGTGCATCCTCGATCTGCGGGAGCTGACTGACGCCTCTCAGGTCACCGCGGCGGATGTGTGCAAGCGCCTCGTCGACTTCGGCTTCCACGCCCCCACCCTCGCCTTCCCCGTGGCCGGCACGCTCATGGTCGAGCCGACCGAGTCGGAGGATCTCGGCGAGCTGGAGCGCTTCGTCGAGGCGATGAAGACCATCCGCGCCGAGATCCAGGAGATCATCGACGGCAAAGTCGACTATGAGGACTCCGTGATCCGGCACGCGCCGTACACGATGCAGTCGGTGACCGCCGACGAGTGGAACCACTCGTTTAGCCGCACGCAGGCGGCGTGGCCGACGAACTCGCTGAAGTCCAGCTACAAGTACTTCCCGCCGGTGCGCCGCATCGACGAGGCCTATGGTGACCGCAATCTGGTGTGCTCCTGCCCGCCGCCGGAGGCTTTCGATTTGACCACCGATACCGACGAGAAGCTCTCCTGATACCGCCTACCTTGAGGAGGAACGAATGACCGAGAACCAGAATCTGCGCAACTCCCCGCTGCATGACTTCCACGCCGAGGCTGGCGCCACGTTCACCGCGTTCGGCGACTGGAACATGCCGCTGAAGTACGACAAGGAGCTCGAAGAGCACAAGGCGGTGCGCGAGCGCGCCGGCATCTTCGACCTCTCCCACATGGGCGAGGTGCGCGTCACGGGCCCGCAGGCCGCGGAGTACCTCGACTACGTGCTGATCTCGAAGCTCTCAACCGCCAAGGTGGGCCAGGCGAAGTACTCCATGATCACCGCGGCCGACAGCGGGATCATCGACGACTTGATTACCTACCGCCTCGGCGAGGAGGAGTTCCTCGTCGTGCCGAACGCCGCCAACACCCCGGCCGTCCTCGAGGCGATGAACGAGCGCGCCGCGAACTTCGACGTCACCGTCACCGACGAGTCCACCGACACCGCGCTCATCGCGATCCAGGGCCCGAAGGCCGAGTCGATCCTGCTCGAGCTTGTCGACGACAGCGAGGCCGACACCGTACGCGAGATGCGCTACTACCGCTGTGCACAGCTTCAGGTCGCCGACAACGACGCTTTGCTGGCACGTACCGGCTACACCGGGGAGGACGGCTTCGAGATCATCGTGCCGAACGCCTCGGCGAGGGACATCTGGGACCGCGGCCTGGAGATCGGCAAGCAGTATGACGCGCTGGTGTGCGGTCTGGCCGCGCGCGACTCGCTGCGCCTGGAGGCCGCGATGCCCTTGTACGGCAACGAGCTGTCCCGCGAGATCACCCCGGTGGAAGCCGGGATGGGGCGGGCGTTCGCGAAGAAGGAGACGGACTTCGTCGGCAAGCAGGCGCTCACCGACCGCGCCCCGAGCGTCGTGATCGCCGGACTGACCTCTGAGCAGCGCCGGGCGGCGCGCGCGGGCGCGGAGGTCTATCGTGGCGACGAACGCATCGGCGTGGTCACCTCCGGCCAGCCGTCGCCGACGCTCGGCTACCCGGTCGCCCTCGCGCACCTGGATCCCGAGCGCGCGGAGGTCGGCACGGAGGTGGAGGTCGATATCCGCGGCCGCCGCTACCCGTTTAAGATCGCAGAGACGCCGTTCTACTCGCGTTCCTAGACACCCCGAATAACCACCTGAGAAAGGATCCCCATCATGGCTAACCTGCCCGAAGATTTCTCCTACTCCGAGGACCACGAGTGGATCAACACCACCGGTGACGTGAACGGGAAGACCGTGCGCGTCGGCATCACCTCCGTGGCCGCCGAGCGCCTCGGTGAGGTCGTCTTCGCCGAGCTGCCCGAGGTCGGCGATAGCGTGACCCACTCCGAGACCTGCGGCGAGGTCGAGTCCACCAAGAGCGTCTCCGACCTCTACTCCCCCGTCTCCGGCACGGTCACCGCGGTCAACGACGCCGTGCACGACGACTACGCCCAGATCAACGACGACCCGTTCGGCGCAGGCTGGCTCTTCGAGGTCGAGGTCTCCGAGGCCGGCCCGCTTTTGAGCGCCGCGGAGTACGCCGAGAAGAACGGCGTCTAAGTCCGGGCGGCTTGCGGCGGGCTGTAGACTACAGCTCATCATGTCTGCACCCCGTGAACCGTTTTTCCCCGCCGAGAAATCCATCCGCGCCGACGCGCAGACCGACCTGGATATTCGCTATCTGGGTCGCGTCGATTATCGCGAGGCCTGGCAGTTGCAGGCCGATCTCGCGAAACAGCGCTCAGCCGGAGAGATTGGGGATACGGTGTTGGTGCTCGAGCACCCCAACATCTACACCGCCGGCAAGCGCACCCAGGATTCCGATCGCCCGACCAACGGCCTCGAGGTCATCGACGTCGACCGCGGCGGGCGCATCACCTGGCACGGCGAGGGCCAGCTGGTGATCTACCCCATCATCCGCCTCGCCGAGCCGGTCGACGTCGTCGACTATGTGCGCCGGCTGGAGGAGGCGGTCATCCACATCGTGCGCCAGATGGGGGTTCCGGAGGCCGGGCGTATCGACGGCCGCAGCGGCGTCTGGGTACCGTCGACACGAAAGGCGGCTGATCCCGAGGCACCGCGGCGGGATCGCAAGATCGCGGCCTTAGGCATCCGTATCACCCGCGGGGTGACGATGCACGGCCTGGCCTTAAACTGCGACAACACCCTCGAGTTTTATGACCACATCGTCGCCTGCGGCATTGACGACGCCGACGTGACCACCCTCTCGCTCGAGCTGGGCCGCGATGTCACCGTCGACGACGCCGCGAAACCGCTCCTCGAAGCCCTCGACGACGTGTTGTCTGGCCGCATGACCGTCGCCGATCATAGCTTCGGCTCCGCCCCCGATCCCACCAAGTTGTAGGTTGGGAACCAAGACATGTCCCCGATCGCATTGTCGAGACAGAAGGATTCGGTGAAACAGTGACTGTCGCCCCCGAAGGACGCAAGCTGCTCCGTGTCGAACAGCGCAACTCGCAGACCCCCATCGAGTCGAAACCCCGATGGATCCGCAACCAGGTCAAAACCGGGCCTGAGTACGAGGACATGAAGAAGCGCGTGCGCACCTCGAAGACGCACACCGTCTGCCAGGAGGCAGGATGTCCCAACATCCACGAGTGCTGGGAGTCCCGCGAGGCCTCCTTCCTCATCGGTGGGGCGTTTTGCACCCGCCGGTGCGATTTCTGTGACATCGCCACCGGCCGCCCCGACCCATTGGATCGCGACGAGCCGCGCCGCGTGGCCGAGAACATCCGCGAGATGGACTTGAACTACGCCACCATCACCGGCGTGACCCGCGATGACCTCAAAGACGAGGGCGCATGGCTCTACGCCGAGGTCGTGCGCAAGATCCACGAGCTCAACCCGCACACCGGCGTGGAAAACCTCACCCCGGACTTCTCCGGTAAGCCGGATCTGCTCGAAGAGGTCTTCGCCGCCGAGCCGGAAGTCTTCGCCCACAACGTGGAGACCGTGCCGCGCATCTTCAAGCGCATCCGCCCGGCGTTCCGCTACGACCGCTCGCTGGACGTTATCAACCAGGCCCACAAGTACGGCCTGATTACCAAGTCGAACCTCATCCTCGGCATGGGCGAAACCAAAGACGAGGTCATCGAGGCCCTCCAGGACATGCGTGAGGCCGGCCTCGACATCATCACCGTCACCCAGTACCTGCGCCCGGGCCCGCGCTTCCACCCGATCGACCGCTGGGTGCGCCCGGAGGAGTTCATCGAGTACCGCGACATCGCCCAGGAGATGGGCTTCGCCGTCATGGCCGGCCCGCTGGTGCGTTCCTCCTACCGCGGAGGCAAGCTCTACGTCGAGGCGATGAAAAACCGCGGACGCACGCTGCCGGACAACCTCGCACACCTCGCGGAGACCTCCGACGGGGCGACCACCCAGGAGGCGTCCACCCTCCTGGAGAAGTACGGTCCGAGCGAGGAACACCCGGTCGGGTCGTTTCGCTAGTCATCGACCTGCTCGTTTAGAGTAGTAGGCATGGCTAAGGACTCTAAGGCGGCAGACAAGGCAGTGAAGAAGGCAGCACGCCAGGCCAAGCGCGAAAAGCGCGGGCAGACCTGGAAGCAGATGTGGCAGGCCTTCAACATCCTGCGCAAGCAGGACAAGAAGCTCATCCCGCTGATGCTGATCACGTTGATCGGCACCATGCTGGTGTTCTTCCTCATTGGTCTGCTGTGGGGCGGCCAGTGGTGGATGCTCGTGCTGGGTATTCCCGTGGGCATCCTCCTGGCCGTGCTGGTGTTTACCAAGCGCCTCGAGGCGTCGATGTATGACCGCATGTCGGGCGAGAAGGGCGCCGGCGGTTGGGCGCTGGAGAACCTGCGCAACACCGTCGGCGTGGCCTGGATTACCAAGACCGGCGTGGCGGGCACGAAACAGATGGATCTGGTGCACCGCGTCGTCGGCAACCCGGGTGTCGTGCTCGTGGGCGAGGGCAACCGCAACCGCCTGCGCCCGCTGATGACCCAGCAGGCCCGGCGCATCGACAAGGTGCTGGCCGGCGTGCCCATTCACGAGGTCTTCATCGGCGAAGACGAGGAGAAGGGCGAGGTGCCGCTGAAGAAGCTGCAGCGGCATATGCTGAAGTTCCCACGTAACTACCGCAAGAACGAGGTCTACTCGCTCTCGGCGAAGCTCGAAGCCATCGAAGTCCGTGGCGACGCCCAGACGCAAGGCCTGCCGAAGGGCCCGATGCCGCGCCAGGCCCAGAATGTCTCGGGCATGAACCGCCGCATGCGCCGCGCCTCCCAGCGCTCGAAGAAGCGCTAGGAGCGGATGACGACGGTGCCGGTGCCCCGGTCGTGCATGCCACGACCGTCGGCGTCCACCATGGCGGCGGGAAGAATAAACGCCGTGAGAACGGTGCGCACCACTGCGCGCCAGAGGCCGACGCGGGCGCCGGGGACGTCGACACGCGCCACGCCCAACCCCAGCACCGCCATGCCCGGGGTGCGGGCGAAGAGCCAGCCGCCGATGATGCCCACGACGAGCCACAGCAGCAGCGTCAGCGTCGGGGTATCACCTAGGGCATCGGTGATGAAGGCGTTGATGAAGCCGGCGACTATCATGCAGGCGATCCAGTCAATGATGACCGCGGCGGCGCGCCGAGCTACCGACGCCATTGAACCCGGGCCCCGCTTAGGCAGGCCGAGCTTCTCGCCGGGCCACTTGCTCAGGTCATCCGGACCGTCGTATTCCGAGGGAATATGGGGTCCGTCGAGCCAACTACGTCTGGATTCAGCCATGATGGCAGCATATCGTTTGCCCACGGTGGGGGTGAAATGTGACGCATTATCCCCCGAGTTACCTAAGGGGCAACGCACAGCCATTACGATTTCCCCAGAGGCCTTCCCGTATCGTGGGAGCGGTAGACCATCCGTCGCAGACCTAGGAGAACCCCGTGGCTTTTAAGAACAACGACGACGTCATCAAGTTCATCAAGGATGAGGGCATCGAGTTCCTCGACATCCGCTTCACCGACGTCCCCGGCATGGAGCACCACTTCACCCTGCCGGCCTCCGACTTCGACGAGGACGCCGCCACCGCTGGCATGGCTTTCGACGGCTCGTCGATCCGCGGGTTCACCACCATCGAAGAATCCGACATGACGCTGCTGCCGGACCCGACGACCGCGTACGTCGACCCGTTCCGCACCGTCCCGACGCTGAACATGCAGTTCTTCGTCAACGACCCTTTCACCTACGAGGCTTTTAGTCGTGACCCGCGCAACGTGGCGAAGAAGGCCGAGGAATACCTCGCCTCCACCGGGATCGCCAACTCCGCCTCTTTCGGCCTGGAGGCCGAGTTCTACCTCTTCGACAAGGTCTCCTACGCCGCCGAGGCCAACTCCGCGTTCTACCACCTCGACTCCTCCGAGGGCTGGTGGAACCGCGCCAACGAGACGGAGCTCGACGGCTCCCCCAACCTCGGCAACAAGACCCGCATGAAGGGCGGCTACTTCCCCAACACCCCGGTGGATAAGACCCAGGAGGTGCGCGACGCCATCGTCAAACGCCTCCAGCAGGTCGGCTTCGAGGTCGAGCGCTTCCACCACGAGGTAGGCACCGGCGGCCAGAACGAGGTCAACTACCGTTTCGACACTCTCCTGCAGGCTGCCGACGACCTACAGACTTTCAAGTACATCGTGAAGAACACGGCGCAGGAGCACGGCACCGTCGCCACCTTCATGCCGAAGCCGCTCGCCGGTGACAACGGCTCGGGCATGCACGCGCACCAGTCTCTGTGGAAGGACGGCGAGCCGCTGTTCTACGACGAGTCCGGCTACGGCGGCCTGTCCGATACCGCCCGCTACTACATCGGCGGCCTGCTGCACCACGCTCCGGCTGTGCTGGCGTTTACCAACCCGACGCTGAACTCCTACCATCGCTTGGTCAAGGGCTTCGAGGCGCCGATCAACCTCGTGTACTCGCAGCGCAACCGCTCCGCGGCCGTGCGCATCCCGATCACCGGCTCCAGCCCGAAGGCCAAGCGCCTCGAGTTCCGCGCCCCGGATCCCTCCGGCAACCCGTACCTGGGCCTGACCGCCATGCTCATGGCCGGCATCGATGGCATCAAGAACCGCATTGAGCCGCACGCGCCCGTCGATAAGGACCTCTACGAGCTGCCGCCGGAGGAAGCCGCCTCCATCCCGCAGGCCCCGACCTCCCTCGAGGCCGCACTCGAGGCCCTGCGCGAGGATCACGAGTTCCTCACCGAGGGCGACGTGTTCACCCAGGATCTCATCGAGACCTACATCGACTACAAGTACGAAAACGAGATTCAGCCGGCGCGCCTGCGCCCGACCCCGCTGGAGTTCGAGATGTACTTCGACTGCTGACAGCTGCACCAGGCCGGTTGTCGGTTTTGGTGCTGGTTATTCATACAGACCTAGCTCATCAGAAAGAACCGTAAGTTCATCCGCACTCGGCGCGCTGTTTAAGGCTTCTCTCGCGTTTGAACGCTTGCACGCTCGAGGCGCGCAAGCGGCGGTGAGCGCCCTCCTTATGCCCCTCCACGATGCCTTCGTTCAGCAATTTAACGACTTGGGCCTGAGAGACGTTAAGCAGGTCAGCTGCCTGTTGGGTAGTCAGTTCTGGGCCCAACGGAATCACTCCTACAGATCATCCTGCGGCAGTGCCTGCCACGGTTTCAGGGAGTAAGGCTATGGCATCGCGCGGTGGATGGACACCCTCCCTCACATCGTCCTTCCCGCAGAGAGGTACTGCAGGATCGCTTTGACCCGCCGGTTTTCCTCTTCCGGCTGCAGGCGGAGCTTGACGAAGATGTTGGACACGTGCTTCGCCACGGCCGCGGCAGAAAGCACCAGCTCTTCGGCGATGTCGCGGTTCGACTTGCCGCGCGACATCAGCTCCAACACCTCTTTCTCGCGTGGGGTGAGATCCCCCAACCCGCCTCGACCGGCAGACATCAAGGCGCTGGCCACGCTCGGGTCGATGACGGTTCCTCCGGCAGCGACGACCTGCAGGCTCGTCAAGAAGTCCGCGACTTCGGCCACCCGGTCTTTGAGGAGGTAGCCCGTACCAGAGGTCGGGTCCTGGAAGAGCTCCACCGCGTAGACCGGTGCGACGTACTGGCTCAGCACCATCACCGCGAGCTCCGGGAACTCCTCACGCAGGCACACCGCACTCTTCAGGCCGTCATCGCTCATGCTCGGTGGCATCCGCACGTCGGTGATCAGCACGTCGATCCCCTCCGACCCGAGCGCACGGACCGCCTCTTCCATGGCCGGGGCGTCATGCGCCTGGCCAACGATCTCGTGGCCCTGGCGCTCCAACAGCCCGGCCAACCCGGCACGCAGCAGGGTGGCGTCGTCAGCAATAAAGATCCTCACGGCGTATCCTCTTTTTCCGGGTTGGGCATGGCGCTTCGTCCTCGTTCTAAAAGCAGCGGGATGCTGGCCACCACCCGGGTCGGCCCACCCTCCGGGCTGCTCAGGCTCAGGGTGCCGCCGAAGGCCTCCAGGCGGTAGGCCATCCCCTCCAACCCTCCGTGGGGAACCATCCGCGCACCGCCCGGGCCCTGGTCGACGACCGAGATCCTCAGGTTCTGATCCGCCATGACCAACACGCTGACCTCGGCGCCCGGCGCGTGCTTGCCGGCGTTGGTGAGCGCCTCGGCTGCGAAGAAGTACCCCGCGGCCAACACCGAGGGTGCAAGCACCGGCAGATCATGCGGGGCGCGCACCACCACGTGCGGCCCATAATGGGCCGCGACCTCGTCCAGGGCCGCGATGAGCCCGCGGTCGCGCAGCACGTGTGGGGCGATGCCGCGCACCGTCTGCCGCAACGATGCGAGCCCGGCGTTAAGGTCGTGGTGCGCGGCGTCGATAAGCTCTTTGACCTGCGGCGGAGCGCTCAGCGAAGCTTCGCCCAGCTTCATCGCGGCGGCGACAATATATTGCTGGGTGCCGTCGTGGAGGCCGCGCTCGATGCGCTGGCGCTCGATTTCGTAGGCGTCGGCGATCGCGCGGCGGGAGCGGGTGAGCTCCGCGATCTTCATGGCCTGCTGCTGTTCGAAGCTGCTCTGAGGCCGGCGTCTTTTTCTCCACACGATCCTTCACTCTAAAAGGTCTGTCGCCAGCGGGGGTAGAGCTAGGACTACCCTGAAAAGCACTGCCTACACCATGTCGAAAGGCGCGCTGGCTTGGTGCAATAACAACCATGACACATTCACTTGTTTTAGATGACGTGACCAAGAGCTTTGGTCGAACCAGTGTGCTGGAAGGCATCACGCTCACCATCGACCCCGGGGAGACGGTGGCGGTGATGGGGCCGTCGGGATCCGGCAAATCGACCCTGCTGCACTGCATGTCCGGGATGCTCACCCCCACCGCCGGCAGCGTCTCCTTCGGCGATCTGCAGATCAGTGCGTTGGACGATCGGGCGCGCTCGCGCCTGCGGCTGGAAGAGTTCGGCTTCGTCTTCCAGGACAGCCAGCTGCTGCCGGAGCTGACGGCCGTCGATAACGTGGCTTTACCCGCCATCTTGACGGGGATGCCGCGAGGCAAGGCACGCGATATCGCGCAGAACCTCCTGGCACAGCTGGGTATCGACGTCCTAGCCTACAAGCGCCCCGGGCAGGTCTCCGGCGGGCAGGCACAACGCATCGCCATCGCGCGGGCGCTGGCGGGCTCGCCGTCGATCGTGTTTGCCGACGAGCCCACCGGCGCGCTCGATCAAACCACCGGGCAGGAGGTCATGCAGCTGCTCACCGCGGTCGCCGCCAATAACGGCACGACGCTGGTGGTAGTCACTCATGACGTCGCGGTCGCCTCCTGGCTGGACCGGCGGGTGGAGATCCGCGACGGCATCATCCACAACGACCAGATGATGCGGGGTGTGCGGTGAAGACGCTGGCTTTGCTCAACCATTTGCGCGCCTCCGGGGGTGGGTCGAACAACGGGATGGGCGTGATCCGTCTGATCGTGCTGGCCGCGTTCACGCTCAGCTCGACGATCGCTTTCAGCCTGGTCAGTGGCACCTGGATGTTCTATCAGCGCGCGGAGCACCCCTTACGGCGAGATCGCGATGATCCTCGGCAACGCCAAGGATGTCTACAACGAGCTCTACCAGTGGGTGGCCTTAGCGATATTCGCCTGCATCGTCCTCGTGCCCGCGGTGCAATCCTTAACGGCACAGGCGGCGGTGGTCACGGCCTCTGGGCGCGAGCAGCGCTTCGCCGTCCTGCGCCTGCTGGGTGTCAGCGCCCAACAGATCACCCGCATGACCGTGGCGGAAACGGCACTGTATTCGCTGATCGGCATCGCAGCCGGCCTGTTTGGGTATGCCTGCCTGCTCCCGGCGCTGACTTACGTGGAGTTCCAAGGCGAACAGATCCGCATCCACGAGGTGCTGCTGCCCTGGTGGGGTTATCTCGCGGTGGCGGGGGTGCTCTTGGTCATCGCGGTGGGCTCTGCGTGGTTCGCCATGCAGCGCGTGCGTATCGATCCGCTGGGGGTGGCCAAACGCGCCGTGCCGGCCGCGGTGCGCGGCTGGCAGGCCGTTATTGGGGTGGGCCTCGCCGTCATCACCCTGCTGGCGCTTCGCTCTGTGGAGCTCACCCCGGAGATGGGTATGTCGCTGGGGATACTAATGCCGGCCATCGTCATGATCGCGGTGGTCTACCTCATCGCCCCGTTCGCCGTGCAGCTCAGCGCGAAGGTTGTCGCGTTGCTACCGGGATCGGCGCGCTATGTCGCGGTACAAAGGGTGGCCGCCAATCCGAAGCTGGCGTGGCGACGCGTCGCCGTCTCCGCCTTTTTGGGCTGGATCATCGGCTTTCTGGTCGCCTCCCCTATCGGGGATTCCGCTACCTGCTATCGGGGATTCCGCTACCTGGGGGATGGACAATATCAGCATCCTATTTAAAGACATTACCACCGGCATCTTTTTGACCTTGGGTTTCGGCTACGCGCTCATGGCCATCTCCTTGTATCTCGGCCAAGCCGCCGCCGTATTCGAAAGCGCGGAGCTAACCCGCAGCCTGCACTTGGTGGGCGTGGGCCGGTGGTTCCTCACCCGCGTGGCCCTCTGGGAAGTCATGGGGCCGATGCTTTTGGTCTCGCTCTTGGGCTTCGCCAACAGTTCGCTGGCAGCGGTCGTGCTGTTCGCAGAGATCACCCCGGAAGGGTATCTCTCCCGCTTCTTGGGCGCGCTCACGCTGGTCGGGCTGGGCTGGGTGATCACCGTGCTGGCGATCCTGGCGGTCGAGCCGCTACGCGGGAAAGTCTTCGCGCGCTTAAGCCTCCGGCAGGACTAAATCAGCATGCCGAGCGCCCACGCGGCGAGCACCATGAGGGCGGAAAAGGCCCAGGCGATCGGGAAGGTCACGCGGATGTGCTTGCCCATGTTCGCCTCCGCCAGGCCGATGCCCAACCAAAGCGCCGGGGAGAACGGCGAGAAGAACGTGCCGATGATGTTGCCGATAATCAGCGCAACGGCCACACCCATGGCGGAGACCTCGAAGGTGCCGGCGGTCTGCTCGACGACTGGGAGGATCGAGAAGTAGTACGCGTCGGTGGAGGTCAACAGGTCCAGCGGCACGCCGAAAAGCCCCACGATGATATGGACATAGGGCCCGAGCGCTGCCGGCAGGACGCCCACCAGGGTGACCGCGATGGCCTCCAGCATGCCGGAGGCGTTGAGCACGCCGAGGAACATCGCCGCCGCGAGCAGGACACCCGCCATGGACAGCGCCGAGGGCGCGTGGCGTTTGAGGGTATCGGACTGGTTCTCGGCTGTCGGGAAGTTCACCACCAGTGCCAGCGAGGTGGCGATCAGAAACACCGGGGCTGGGCCGATGATGCCGGAGACCAGCATCGCGATCACCACCACGGTGAGTGCAACGTTGACGATGGTGACCCAGGTGGCGTCGCGACGGACCACCCCGTCGTCAAGCCTTTGCTGCCGCTCCCGCGCCACGAAGTCGTCGGCGACCTTATGCACATCGACCGAGGCGGAGCCGCGGAAGTCTCCGGAGGCCTGCAGCTTGGCGATCCGCCGCATCTCCTGATAGCCGAGCAGCGCGGCGATCGCGAACACCATCACCAGCGAGAGCCCCTGGATGGGCAAAAGCTCCCGCCAGATCTCATCGGGAGTGGTGTCGATGACCGTGGCGGCGCGTCCCACTGGGCCCGCCCAGGGCACCATGTTCATCACCGAGGCGGACAGCACGACGATCGCGAGCAGGATGTAGCGCGAGATGTTCAGCGCCTTATACAGCGGCAGAAGCGCCGGGATGGTGATGAGGAAGGTGGAGGCACCCGCGCCATCGAGGTGCGCGATCACCGCGATCGCGGCGGTGCCGAGGGTCACCAGGACCACGTGCCCGCGGGTCATCCTGATTAAACGTTCGATGATCGGGGTGAAAAGCCCCGCATCCTGCATGATCCCGAAGTAGATGATGGCGAAGATGAACATCACCACGACGTTCATCACGGACTCGAGGCCCTCGCCGAAGAAGTCGCCGATCTCGGGAATGGAAAAGCCAGCGAGCAGCGCACCGGTGACGGGGATGAGCGTCATCGCCACCACAGGGTTCGTCCGGCCCCGGATTAAAATACCGACGGTCACGGCAATGATCGCCAGTCCGATAAACGTCAGTCCCAGCTCGGAAGTCACGGCCTTCATCCCTTCACTCATCAGGCTCATGCACAGTGTCGTGCAGAACGGAGTGATTTTATCACACTGGACTTCTGCGACTCTAAGGAGCACAATCACAGAGCATGAGCCACGATGAGTACGTCGCCGCCCTCGTCGAGAGGGAGATCGCCTACGCCAACGAGGTCGTGGCGGCTCAGCTTCACCCCGAGCCGGAAGCCGACCCGATGAGCGCGCACCTGCCGCTCATTGTTGCGGTGGTGCTGATCGTCTCCGTGTCCACCACCCTCGCCTCGCTCGGCGCGGTGGTGTTCTTCTAAGTTCTGCTAAGTTCTCACATCGGCCACTCGCGGAAGCCGATCGCCGCCTTTACGCCGACGCGCCTTCCCGTCGCGTGCGCCATCTCCGGCAGGAAATCCTCCGGCGCCGGGTGATCCAGCAGATCCGCGAGGTATTCCTCGTGCGCGTTGAGCGAGTCGATCCCCTGGCGCAGCGGCCCGCCGGTGACATCCACGTAGACGTTGCACCGCTCATCCGGGTAGCCGCCGATGAGCAGGCGCTGTGTTACATGGGGTTCCAGGCCGTCGTCGAGAAGCTCGCGGTGAATCCAGCGGGTGCCGGCATCCCGGATCGCGTCGACCACCGCCTCGCCGACGATGCGGTGATCCACGTGGTTGAGGCCCCAGGGCACCTCCATCTCGAAGTTAGAGGTGACGACGATATCCGGGCGCCGCTTGCGGATACTCCGGGCGATCGCGCGGCGCAGGGGCAGGCCGGGTTCGAGGTGGCCGTCGGGAAAGTCGCAGATCTTAAGGTTGTTGACCCCGACGATCTCGCAGGCCCGGGATTGCTCGCGGGCGCGCAGCGGGCCGACGATCTCGGGTTCGCGCTGCATACCGGCCTCTCCGGAGGTTAGCAGGAGGTAGTCGACCTCGATGCCGGCGGCGGTCCAGGCGGCGACGGCGGCGGAGATGCCATACTCGAGGTCGTCTGGGTGCGCGGCTACGCACAGGATGCGCCGCACGCCGTCGAGGTCCAGGGTGGAAAGCGAGGGGTTTGTGGTCATGTCTGCAAGTGTAGCCTCGGGCGCATGGCCATAGATCTGACGTTGCGCGCCACCGACGCGGCGGACATGCCCGCTATCCGTGCGGTGCTGGATGCCCACCAGGTGCAGGCCGATGGGCTCTACCTGCACGCCCCGGGGATCGACGGGGTCTTCGAGTCCTCGTATCTCGGCTCGGCGAGCTTTTATGGCCAGCTCTTCGGCATCACTCCTTCTCCGGCGGCGTGCTCCTTGCTTTTCGATCTCGCCGTCGCCGGCCCCTTGATCATCACCTGCGAGCCGGGACCGCCGCAGATCGTGCTCTGCGGTGCGGGCATCGAGCCCGCCGAGGTCGTCGACGAGTCCATACCGCCCTGATATCTCATCACCTGCCGGGTGGATAACGCCGAAGAGCTCCAGGCGGTCCTGCACGGCGAGACCACGCCCTATCGCGTGCGCCTGGCTGATCGCTACTGGGATCTCACCGCCGCGCCGGCCGACTACCGGCGCTTCTTATAACCCAGCCGCGGCGTGAACCCTTCGGGCCGCTTACGCTGCGCGGCGGCGTCGGCGATGATCAGGCGCAGCCAGGGCTTCTCGACGGGCATCCGCGTCACCGGAAACCACCCGACCTCTGCAGACTCGTCGTCGCCGACGACGGGCTCATCGTCCCCGAGCGCGGTGAGCCTCAAGGCCACCGACATGTAGGTCGCCTGATCGCCGTTGGCGTGGACGACCGGCTCGGTAGCACCGACGCCGAGCAGGGCGTCCACGCGGGCGTCGATACCCGTTTCCTCCTTCACCTCGCGCACGGCGGTGACATGCGGGTCCTCCCCGGGCTCGCAGATCCCAGTCACGGGGGTCCAGGCGCCGTTGTCCGAGCGTTTGACCAGCAGCACCTCCGGGGCCGCCCACACCGAATCGTCGGTGGCATCGCGAAGCACCACCGCGGTGATCCCCGGCAGCCACAGCGGGTCATGGCCGATCTTCTCGCGTAGGTCAACGATGAACTCAGGGATGGGCACCGGATACTCGCTTCCTTGATCTGCTGCTCGATCTTCTGTACTCGCCGGCAATTCTAGCGGCCCGCCTCGTGCCCACCCGCTAGACTCGGTGATCATCATGTCGACTCCAGTTTCCGCGCAGCCTGAAGACGCCGCGCAGCGCCGCGAGTGGTGGCGCCCGGCGGTACCGGTGATGTATCCGGTTCTGGTGCTCGCGGCCGTCGTCACGCTGGTGGTCCTCTTCGCCTACGAGACCGAGGCGGACGGGAAGCGCTATCCCTTACCCGAAAACGCCGAGCCTGCCGCTCCCCCGCCTCCCGGGCCGCCGGGGCCGGAGCCGGCAGACATCGCGGTGCTGTTCAACCCGGCACTCATCGAGGTCGACTACGCCACCGACCAGGCCCACTCAATGCTCATCGAGGGCGAGGCCACCGACAACGCGATGCAGAACACCGGGGCTCTCGCCGAGCATCTGGCGCAGATGACGGCGGATCACTGCATCGACAACCTGGCGATCTCCACCCCGGCGGAGCTGACCCTAAAGATCTGGAGCTACTGCCACGTGCCGGTGGACCCGGAGGCCGTGGAGACGCTCACCGACTTCGCCGTCTCCCACGGCGCCGGCACGGTGCGCTTCTCGCACTACCCGGGACCCGGCCAGCAGCGCGCGTCCATGGTGTGGGAGACCGACGACCCGGAAGAATTCCGAAAGATTACCGAAGACTGGAAAGACATCGAGTTGCCGGCGGCGATCGCCGGGATCTCCTTCGTGGTCTACGCCACCGGTGAGGCCGGCGATACCAGCGCGTTCGGCGATATCAGCCACGTGGACGGGCTGAACATCATCACCCCGTGGAGCCAGACCGGCGCCGAGGACTAGCGCGCGGCTAGGCCACCGGCGTGAACTCGGCGTCGGGCACGACTTCGTCGATGACGGCCTTGATCTGCGCGATATTCGCGAAAGCGATGGAACCGGCGGCGGAGTCGATGCCATCGCCCGGGCAGGAGGGATCGCCGTTGATCTCATCGCTGCGCGTGCCGGAGACCAGCCCGATGACGGCCTGGCGGCCGTCGATCTCCGCGATCACCGGCCCGCCGGAATCCCCGCGCTGCGCGCAGATGGCGGCGGTATCCCCAATCGAGCGGACGTCTTCTTCGGTGGCGGGATCGACCATGATGTAGTGCTCGCCCTGGGTGCCCAGCTCGCCGCAGGTGCGCCCGGTGGTGCCGCCGAGCTTGCAGGCGGTCCCGCCGGGTTCTGTCTGCGAGGCCAACACCGTCGGCGCGGGCTCTTCCCCGCCGGCGATGGCCAGCGAGTCCGGCCGCGTGATCTCGATAATGGCGACGTCGGGGCGCACGTCGTGCTCGCCCGCGCCGGGATGGTCGAGGCCGGAGTAGATGACGTGGCCCATCTCGGTGGTGTAGTCCGCGATGGTCTCGCCGTTGCGGGGGAAGACGAGATCGCCCTGGGAGCCACAGTGCGAGGCGGTGACGGCGTACATGCGGCCATCGGCGCCCGTGAACGAGAACGCGGCCGTGCATTCGGTGGCAGTAAACGGCACGCCCGGCTCCGGGTACTCCTCGAGCAGGCTGAACGTCGCCCCAGGCGCCCACGGACTGGAGACCGGGGTGACGGCGGCGACCGGCTCCTCGTCGACTTCGGGGGCGGGGGTCAGCTCTGGTTCGGGCTCGGCGCGCTGGATGTTCTCGTTGGCGGCGACTGACGGGGCCGTGGCGTCGGCACGCGGCTCCGGCTGCTCGGCGTCCAAGCCCACGGCGGTGACCCCGACGACGCCGAGGCCAGCGATCACAATGGCCGCGCCCCAGGCGATGTTTTCTCTAGTTTTCGGCATCCTCGCCGCCCGTGTCCTCAGTACCCTCGGCCTCTTTGCGGGCCGCTTCCGCCTTCAGTTCACGGGCGAACTTCTCGGGATCGAATTCCTGGAAGTATTCGGGGCCGCCGAAAAACTCCTGGCCCATCTAGTTCTCCTTCTCCGCTGCGTGTTCGGAGATAAAGCGTTTCACATCCTCAGCGTTGTTGTCCATATCGACGACGTGACGCTCCCCGTCCTCGATGCCCGCGAAGCGCACCGGGGTGGCCGGGAAAGAGCCGATGGCCTCGGTAATCGTCTCGGAGAACTTCACCGGCAGGGCGGTTTCCAAAACGATGATCTCGGTGTCGATGTTCTCGAGCCAGTCGCGGGCGACCTTTACGCCGTCGGCGGTGTGGGGGTCGATGAGCGTATCCAGCTCCTCGTGCGCACGCCGGATCTGATTGATGCGATCGGCGTGGGTGGACGAGCCGGAGGCGATGCCGAACTCGGGGATGATGTCGAGCATCTTGGTGTCCTCGGAGAGGTTGAAGCCGCCCTCCTTGAGCTGCTCGCCGAAGATGTCGGCGACGCGGCCCGGCTCGCCGTCGAGCAGGTCGTAGATGAAGCGCTCGAAGTTCGAGGGCTTGACAATATCCATCGACGGCGACGAGGTCTTCTGCGCGCCGCCGAGTCCCTTGGTGTGGAAGTAGCCGGTGTTGAAGAACTTATCCAAGCCGTCGTTTTCGTTGTTGGCGATGATGATCTGATCGATCGGCAGGCCCATCAGACGCGCGACGATGCCGGCGTAGGCGTTGCCGAAGTTGCCGGTGGGCACGGCGAAGGAGATCTCGGTCTCGTTGTCCTCGACCGTGCGGAAGTACAGCGCAAAGTAGTACGCGACCTGCGCGAGGATGCGGGCGAAGTTGATCGAGTTGACCGCGCCGATGGAGTACTCGGCCTTAAACGCGGCATCGCCGTGGACGGCCTTGACGATGTCCTGGCAGTCGTCGAACGTGCCGTCGATCGCGATGTTGTAGATGTTCTCCTCGTCCAGCGAGTACATCTGCGCCTGCTGGAACGGGGTCATGCGCCCGGCCGGGGTGAGCATGAACACGTTGATGTTGTCGCGCCCGCGCATCGCATACTCCGCCGAGGAGCCCGTATCGCCCGAGGTGGCGCCCAGGATGTTGAGCTTCGCCCCGCGGCGAGTGAGCTCATATTCGAAAAGCTCGCCGAGCAGCTGCATCGCCATGTCCTTGAACGCGGCGGTCGGGCCCTCAGAGATGTGGCCGAGGTAGAGGCGCTCGTCGAACTTATCGACGCTCACGATCTCCTCGCTGCCGAAAGCCTCCGCGGTGTAGGCGCGCTCGGCGATGGCCTCCAGGTCCTCGTGCGGGATGTCATCGATGTAGAGCTTCAGGATCTCCGCGACGAGCGCTGCGTAGCCCTTCGTGTTCAGTGTCTCGCGCAGTGAGGCGAGGTCCTCGGAGACGTCCGGGTACTCGGCCGGCAGGTACAGGCCCCCGTCGGGGGCCAGTCCCGACATGAGGATGTCGGTGAACTTCGCGGCCTGCAGGTTGGTGTCACGGGTTGAGATGTAATCCATACCTCACAGCCTACTTCTTGAAGCCGAGACAAAACACGCATAATCCCCCGGTGTTCTCCCGGGGGTAGCCCCCGGGGTCTATAGTTCGGCCTCATGAGTCCATCGTCGCGTCCCGATCCCCGTCAGCAGGTGACCCGGCGCGCCCTCATCGTGTGGGGCGCTGCGGTGTTGTTCTACATCGTCGCTATCACCGGCCGCACCTCCTTCGGCGTGGCGGGTGTCGACGCCATCGCCCGCTTCGAGGTCGACGCCTCGCGCATCGCTGTGTTCACGGCGGTCCAGGTGGGCGTCTACGCCCTCGCGCAGATCCCGGTGGGCCTGCTCATCGACCGTTTCGGCTCGCGGCGCGTGCTCATCATCGGCGCGGTGCTCATGGGTGTAGGCCAGATCATCTTAGGCCTGACCAGCAACTATTGGGTGGCGATCCTCGCGCGCGTGTTCATCGGCGCCGGCGACGCCTCGGCCTTCTTGTCGGCGATGCGCCTTCTGCCGTTCTGGTTCCCGGCGCGCATTACTCCCCTGTTCACCCAGCTCACCTCGGGTCTGGGCCAGCTGGGCCAGTTTTTCTCGGCGGTGCCTTTCCTGTGGCTGCTCGGCGCGCAGGGCTGGACGGTCGCGTTCGTCTCGCTCGGTGCCGTGGGCATCCTCGTGGCCATTGCCGCCGGCGTGGCGATCTCCGATGCCCCCGACGGCAGCGACGACGAGGATTCCCCCACCGATTCCCCGGAGCCCGGGCAGCTCACCGCCCGCGAGATGCGGCGCAAGAAGTCACGGTTTTTCAACACGCTGTCGACCGTGTTGAAGCACCCCCTGTGCTGGCAAGGCTTTTTCATCCACTGGACGGGCATGCTCAACCAGATCGTGTTCACCCTGCTGTGGGGCGTGCCGCTGATGACCCTGGGCATGGGCCTGGACAACGCCCAGGTCGGCCTCGTTTTGACCATCAACACGATCTCCACGATCGCCGCCGGCCCGCTGCTCGGGTGGGTCTCGCAGCGCACCGGCTACAACCGCGACCTCGCCGTCGTGGTGCTCGCCGGCATCATCGGGATCGCCTGGTTGATCTTCATCCTGCCGGCCGAGCCGCGCTCGTTGGCGGCGATCATCGTGGTCAACATCATCATGGCCGTGTTCACCCCGACGGCAAACTTCGGCTTCGACAACGTCCGCGCCCGGGTGCATCGGCGCGTCGTCGCCACCGGCACCGGCCTCGGCAACATGGGCGGCTTTCTCTCGGGCATGCTGGCCGCCCAGCTGGTCGGCATCACTCTGGATGCCTCCTCGGCCGGCGAGACCTACCAGTGGGCGGACTTCCGCCTCGGCTGGCTCGTGGTCTTGGTGATCTGGGCGCTCGGCATGACCGGCATCCTACTCACCCGCGCGTGGGTCAAGCGCTGGGAGAAGCGCGCCGGCCGCGGCGTGCGCATCGTCGATTCCTCGGATTAGTGGCGGCGTTCCTCGCCGAGCAGCTGCGCGATGAAGCGCAGCGCCGCCTCGCTGCCGGTCGAGGTATCGCTGCGGTGGTGGTCATGCTCGCTTCTCGACGACCGGTTTAGCGCCCCACCGCTGGCCTCAAGGTGCAGGCGGGTCTCGTCGAGACGCACCGGAGCGTCGTTGCTGATGCCGGCGGTGCGGGCGGCCTCGACGAGGTTGGCGAGATCGGCGAAGGTGGCGTTATCAAGATCGATGGACAGGTTCAAAGCCATAGGCGTTAAGCCTCCTTATACGTGCTCTCCGCTGGGGGTTTCTCCCCAGAAAATGATATCGACAATGTTGCGTGCCCGGCGGGTGAGCCGCAGATACATCTCGAGGAACTCCTGGTACTCCGTGGCGGGCCAGCCGGCGGCGCCGGCCACCCGGGCTAGCTCGGGGCCGGGCTGCGGCAGCTGATCCTGGCGCTTGCCGCGCACGAGGACGAGTGCGTTGCGCGCGTTCGTCGCCATCGTCCACGCATCGCGCAGGATGCGCACGTTCTCCGCGGAGATGATCTCGGGATCATCGCGCTTTTCGAGTACGTCCAGCACCTCGAGGGTGGAGGTGTTGTGCAACTCGGGGATCTCGTGGGCGTGTTCCATCGTAATGAGCTGCACGGTCCACTCGATGTCGGACAGCCCGCCGCGCCCCAGCTTGGTGTGGGTGGTGCGATCGGCGCCGCGGGGCAGGCGCTCGTCGTCGACACGCGCCTTAATGCGCCTGATCTCGCGCACCTGGGCGGGGGTCGCGCCCTCGGCCGGGTAGCGAAAGCGGTCAATCATCGTGAGGAACTTCTCGCCCACCTCGGGATCGCCGGCGACGAACGTGGCGCGCAGTAGGGCCTGGATCTCCCAGACCTCGCCCCACTTTTCGTAGTAGCGCTCATAGGATGTGATCGTGCGCACCATGGGCCCGGATTTGCCTTCAGGGCGTAAACCCAAATCGAGCTCGAGCGGCGGGTCGCCCGAGGGTTTCGACAGACGCTTGCGCATACCGTCGATAATCCGGATGGCCCACTTGATGGCGTCGGCATCGTCGATACCCGCCACCGGCTCCGCGACCACCATGCAGTCCGCGTCCGAACCGAAGCCGAGCTCGTGGCCGCCGAGACGGCCCATGCCGATCACCGCGAGCCGCGCCGGCGGCTCGTCATAAGTCTCCGATGCCGCGAGGTTGGCGCGCACCTCGGCGAGCAGCGCCGCCTGGATCACCGCGATCCAGACCTGGGAGAGCTCGTTGCAGACCCGGGCGACGTCCATGAAACCGAGCAGGTCGGCCGCCGCGATGCGCGCTAAGTCGACGCGGCGCAGCGCCCGGGCGCGGGAGACGGCTTTGTCCGGGTCGTCGTGGCGTTTCGACGCCGCCACCAACGCCGTACGCACCTGCCCCGGCGCGGTTTCCAGAAGCTTGGGCCCGGAGGTGCCGTCGGAGAGCTGCTTGACCACATCGGGGGCGGCGATGATGAGATCCGAGGTATAAGGGCTCGTGCCCAGGATGAACATGAGGCGCTGGGCTACGATGCCCTCGTCGCGCAGCATCCGCAGAAACCACGTGCGGTCGAAGGCGGCCTCGCTGAGCTTGCGGTAGTTGAGCAGGCCGGCATCCGGGTCGGCGGTCTCGGAGAGGTACTCCATGAGCGTCGGCAACAAGATGGCCTGCAGCTTCGACTTGCGGGTCTTGCCCGCCGCCAGGGAGGTGAGGTGCTCGAACGCGCGCTGCGGGTGCTTGTAGCCGAGCGCGGCGAGCTGGTTGCGCGCGGCCTCCGGGGAGAGCTTGAGCTCGTCCACGCTCATGGTCACCACGGAGTGCAGAAGCGGGCGGTAGAACAGCTTGGAGTGCAGGTTGGAGATCTGCCGGCGCAGGGTGCGTAGCAGCGACTCCAGATTCTGGACGGCCGAACGCTGCGCATTCGCCGTAAAGCCACTCGCGGCGGCGAGCCAGCGCCACGCCTTGGTGTCCTCCTTCTCCGGCAGCGCGTGGGTGCGGCGCAGACGCTGCAGCTGGAGGCGGTGCTCGAGCAGGCGGAGCCACTCGTAGGCGTCGATGAGCCTTTGGCCGTCCTCGCGGCCGATGTACCCGCCGTCGACCAGCGCCTGCAGCGCCTTCGTGGTGGATAAGACGCGCAAGTTCTCATCCGAGCGGCCGTGGACCATCTGGAGCAGCTGGACGGCGAACTCGACGTCGCGTAAGCCGCCGGAGCCGAGCTTGAGCTCCCGGTCGCGTAAGTTTTTGGGCACGTTGTCGATCACGCGGCGGCGCATGCGCTGGACGTCGTCGACGAAGGAGTCGCGCTGGCTGGCGTTCCAGACCTTCTCCGCGAGCGCGTCGACGTAGTCCTGGCCGAGCGCCACCGCCCCGGTCATGGGCCGTGCCTTCAGCTGGGCCTGGAACTCCCAGGTCTCCGCCCAGCGCTCGTAGTAGGCCACGTGCGATTCTAAGGTGCGCACCAACGCGCCGGAGCGTCCCTCGGGGCGCAGGTTCGCGTCCACCTCGAAGAAGCACGCGGTGCCGATGCGCATGAACTCGCTGGCCACCCGGGTGGCTTTCTGGTCGGCAGGCTCGCCGACAAAGATGACGTCCACATCCGAGATGTAGTTGAGCTCCTCGGCACCGCACTTGCCCATGGCCAGCACCGCCAGGCGGCGCTGGGCGGTGGCGTCGGTGTCCTCGCCGAAGATCTGGGTGATCGCCACGGCCAGCGCGGCGGTCAGCGCGGCGTCGGCCAGGTTGGTGAGCAGGCCGGTGACCTCCTCGTAGGGGAGTTTCTCCAGGCTCACCTGGTCCTTGCGGGCGGCGAAGGTGCCCGCTAAGTCATAGGCGGCGATGCGCATAACATAGCGCCGGTAGGTCGATTTGAGGATCTTCTTCGCCTCCGCGCCGGTAATCTCCGCCCGGTAGGTACCCGGGGTGCTTAGATCCTCACTGGCCGATTGATCGCCGGCCGCCGGGGCGGCGTTGACGCAGCCGAGCATCCCGCGGAAGAGATCGGCGCTGCTGGGCACGGGCTCGGTGAGCTCGGACCACTGCTCGGGGTTGGCGATGAGGTGATCCCCCAGCGCCGTGGAGCCGCCGAGCAAGGCGAGAAGCCGGGTGCGGAGAGTGGCGTCGTCGTGAAGCGCACTCTTTAACTCCGCGTAGTTCTCACCGAGGTTCTCCGCGAGCCGGCGCAGGGCGTTCAGCGCCAGATCTGGATTGCCCGCCCCGGCGAGAGTCCACAAAAGATCGACGGAGGCTTCGGTATCAAAACCCAGCCACTCAAGGTCCTCGGTGGCGTGTGTACCGGTCAGGCCCAGCGAGGCGGCCGACGGTACCTTCTTGCGCGCATGTGCCATAGTTCTTCTTTAAAGCTCGAGGGTGGAACGGATTTCGTGCGGGGTGATCTGATCGGTGTAGCGGTGCCACTCCTCCCACTTCGTGCGCAGGAAAAACTCGAAGACGTGCTCGCCTAGAACCTCGGCCATGAACTCGCTCTGCTCCAAGTGGCGCAGGGCCTCATCCAGGCTGCCGGGCAGATCGCGATAGCCCATGGCGCGGCGCTCGCGGTGCGACAGGGCGGCGACGTCGTCCTCGGCGGGCTCGCCGAGCTCATAGCCCTCCTCGATGCCCTTGAGCCCGGCGGCCAGCAGCGCCGCGAAGCCGAGGTAGGGGTTGATACCGGAATCCGGCGAGCGGACCTCCACGCGGCGGGAGGCCTCCTTGTTCAGCCGGTAGGTGGGCACGCGCACCAGCGCCGAGCGGTTGGACACGCCCCAGGTCACGGCGGTGGGCGCCTCGTTGCCGAACTGGAGGCGCTTATAGGAGTTGACCCACTGGTTGGTCACGGCGGTGATCTCGTGGGCGTGGTGCATGATGCCGGCGATGAAGCGCTTCGCGGTACCGGAGAGGGAGAACTCGTCGTCCGGGTCGTGGAAGGCGTTGGTCTCGCCCTCGAAGAGCGAGAGGTGGGTGTGCATCGCCGAGCCGGCGTGCTCGCGGAAGGGCTTCGGCATGAACGTGGCCCGCACGCCGGACTGCATGGCCACCGACTTGATGAGGTAGCGGAAGCTCATCACGTGATCGGCTATAGTCAGCACGTCCGCGTGGCGCAGGTCGATCTCCTGCTGGCCCGGCGCGGTCTCGTGGTGGGAGAACTCGGTGGCGATGCCGACGGACTCCAACGCGCGCATGGCCTGCCGGCGGAACTTCGGCACCCGCAAGTGCGCCGCCTGGTCGAAGTAGCCGCCCATATCGGTCGGCGACAAATCGTAGGGGAAGCCTTCCTCGTTGACGATGTAGAACTCGATCTCCGGGCTGACCTGGCAGGTCAGTCCCTGATCGGCGGCGAGTTCCACCTGCCGGCGCAGGATCTGGCGCGGATCGACCATCGACGGCGAGCCATCCGGCATCACGATGTCGCAGAACATGCGCGCGGTGCGCAGCTCGGGCTCGTCGTCGTCGAAAGGCATGACCTGGAAGGTCGACGGGTCCGGCAGCAGCAGGGTGTCCGACTCCGAGATCCGCGAAAAGCCCTCGATGGAGCTGCCGTCGAAGCCGGCCCCCTCCTCGAAGGCACCTTCGATCTCGCTGGGGGACATCATGACGGACTTCAGCTGACCGGCGATATCGGTAAACCACAGACGGATGAAGCGGACGTCGCGTTCCTCGACCGCGCTGAGGACATATTCCTGTTGGCTGTTCATAATTCCCACCTTACAAATACCCCCGCCCACCCGCGCCCGCTTTCCGGCTGCGGACGGTACGGTAGCGGTAACAGCGCTTACTTACACATTCGAGAGGTGGACTTTCTGATGGTCAACTCGTTTTTGGAGGTGGAGGCGAAGTTCGCCGTCGGCGAGCACACGCCGGTTCCTGATCTGACGGTGCTTCCTGAGGTCGCCACCGTCGCCGACACGAAGAAACACAACTTATCGGCAATCTATTATGACACCCGCGATCTGCGCTTAACCCACGCGAAGGTGACGCTGCGCCGCCGCACCGGGGGCGCCGACGACGGCTGGCACCTCAAACTCCCCGGCGACGGGGGCCGGCTGGAGCTCTCCGCCGAGCTCACCGAACCCGTCGACGGCGAGTTCGTCGTCCCCGAGGAGCTCAGGGCCCAGATCCGTTCGATCGTGCGCGACTACGAGCTCATGCCCATCGCGCAGGTTGATAACAACCGCACCGAGTCCTTGCTTGCCGACGACTCCGGCCAGCCCGTCGCCGAGTTCTGCGACGACCGGGTCACCGCGTGGTCGCTGTTGCCGGGCGGGCAGCAGACTTCGTGGCGCGAGTGGGAGATCGAGCTTTCCGGCCGCCTCGCCGGCACCGAGGAAGGCGCAGCGATCATCTCAGCGGCCACCACCCGCCTGATCTCCGCGGGCGCGCGCAAGTCCGCCAGCCCGTCGAAGCTGCGCGCCGCCTTAGGCGACAGCCTGGAAGAAGCCCAGCTTCCCGACTACCTCACCCCACACGACGACCCCGATTCCCCGGCCGCCGCCGTCGTCAACGCTTTGAAGGCCAACCGCGACAAGCTCGTCGCCTATGACCCGAAGGTGCGCCGCGACGAGTGGGACTCCGTCCACCAGATGCGCGTGGCCACCCGCGAGCTGCGCTCCCACCTGCAGACCTTCGACGGCGTGCTGGCCGGCGAGCAGGTCGAGCACATCCTCGCCGAGCTCAAGGTCCTCGCCGGGATGTTAGGCAGCGCCCGCGACGCGGAGGTGGTCGAGGAACGTTTCGCCTGGCTTATCGACGCCGACGATTCCGGCCTCATCTCGGAGGAGGATAAGAACCACATCCTCGGCACCATCAACAACGAGTACCAGCGCGCGCACCGCCGGATCGTGCTCGGTTTGGATTCGCAGCGCTACCTCTCGCTGCTCAAGGACCTCGATCAGCTGCTGGCGGACCCGCCGGTGGTCGAGCCCACCGAGGACGACGAGGCCCCGCAGGAGATGGACGAGGTCATGGGAGAACACCTCGACCAGGCCTACGCCAAGCTGCGCAAGCGCCACAAGAAGGCCGTGCGCAACTGGGACAACCCGGAGCTGAGCCTGCACCAGCGGGAGGAATACTTCCACGACATGCGCAAGGCCGCCAAGAAGCTGCGCTACGCGGCCGAGGCGGTCAGCTCCGCCACCGGCTTGAAGACCCGCCGCATCTACAAGGCGTGCAAGCAGATGCAGTCGGTGCTCGGCGACTTCCAGGACTCCGTGACCAGCCGCAACAAGCTGCAGGCCATGGCGGCCGCCGACGCCCGCCGCGGCCGCGACACCTTCGCCCTCGGCCTTTTGTACCAGCGCGAACGCGAAATCGGGCTGCAAGCGCTGCGCGACTACGACGACGCCTACGACCGCATCACCTCCGCCTACCGGCGCCTGCGCAAAAAGAAGAAATAGCGCTTAGCGCGCCGCGGGGTCGCCCCAGTCGTCGTCCTTCTCGTCCTCGGCGTCGGCGGCCTTATTGCGCGCCTGCACGATCTTCAGCGCATTCTCCGCCTGCTCGCGGGTGGCATAGGGGCCCATGCGGTTGGCCCAGGAACCGACCTTGCCCTCGGAAACCTCCCCGGTGGAGGGGTTGTAGTACCAGTCAGCCAAGACGTGCTCCTCTTCTTTGTCTGCTTTGTCGGCGCCTAACGTGTGCCCCCACCCTACTGCGCGGGCGGTAGGCTGGGGCGGTACGAAAACGCACACCCGGTTGAAGGAGAGTTGCACCCATGGCGTTGTGGCCGAGTGAGGATAGGCCCGTCGATAAGCGGGTGACCGAGGTCTTTGCCGCCGCCTTCGGCAGTACCACCCCCGCGGTCGCCACCGCCCCCGCCACCTTCCCCGTCTGCGGTGAATACACCGACCACTACGGCGGGCGCGTGATCATGGGCCTCGGTGATGCGCGGGTGGCCGTGGCCGTCGCGCGGCGCGACATCGGCGGGATCAACCTCGCCTACCAGCGTATCGACGGCACCCAAACCACCGACACCGTCGACGCCGAAGAGCTGTCCACCCTGTGGGCCGACCACCAGCCGAGCATCGACGAGACGGGCGCGACGATCTCGCACGCGCCTTCCGCAGAGCGCCTCGCCCTGCGCCTGGCCGGGCTGGTGCAGACGATGGTGCATCGCCAGCTTCTGCCCCGCGATACGACCGCCGCCGACATCGCCGTGGTCAGCGACATCCCCGGCCAAGGCTTCGGCGAATACGAGGCCATCGAGGTCGCGTTGTCGCTCGCACTTCTCGACGACGCCGAAGACCTCAACGACGCCCCCATGCGCGCCCGGCTCTCCGAGGTCTGCGCGCAGGCCGCCGACCTCTTCTCCCCCGCCGCGGCCCTGCGCGCCCGCTACACCGCGGCTCTGCGCGGCACGGCAGATCACCTCGCGGTCATCGACTACGCCGACGGCTCCGTCACCCAAGTCTCCTACCCCGCCAGTCCCTTGGCGATCTACGCGGTCTGCGGGCCGGCGGCAGACATCGACGACGGCGAAAACACCCGCCGCAGCTTCCTCGACGAAGCCTGCCGGGCCTTCGGTTCCGAAAGCCTGCGCAGCCTGCCGGACGCGCCCACTCGGGTCGGCGACTGGATCGACGCCCTGCACAAGGTTCACCCCGACAACGACGCCCCCGCCCGCGCCGACGCCTGCCGCTGGATTACGTACTACGAGCAGGAAACCGAGCACTGCGGAAAAGCTTCGCTGCTCTTGCGTTCGCGGCGGATGGAGGCGCTCGACCAACTTCTCGACGACTCCCGCACCGCCACCGCCCAACTCACCGGCCTGCCGACGCAACTCGCCGAGCTCGCCCTCGCCCGCGGCGCAGCGATCACGCGCACAGTCAGCGCCGCAGATGTGGTCGCTTTTGTGCCTTCCAAGCGTGCCGAGAACTTCGCCGCCGATCTCGCCGACGATGGGCTGACCGTCGCCCGGCTGAACCCCGGGTCGGTGGCTGGCTTGGCCGAGGCTTAATCGATATTGGTGCGTTCGTCAGGATCGCGCGAAGAACGGAAAAACAACCACAACAGGAAACCGAGCAGCGGCACCGACGCCACGATCACCGTCCACTTCACCCGCTCCAGGTGATACGTGCCACGCTTCTGCTCGACCTTATGGACAATCAGCGCCCCCACCAGCGTCGCCAGAATCAGCAGTCCCCCGCCAACGAGGACGATGAGCAACAAATCTTCAGTTCCAGTCATGTGCGGCCCAGGGTACTCAGGTTGCTCGGTGGAGTCGAGGGGGTTGTTGGGCGGTTGAGGGGTGTTTGCGGGCAGTTTGCGGGCTTTACGACGGTCGCGGGGTCGCCGTTTTGAGTAACTACCGACGATCCCCCAGATCCAAGCCCCACCAACACTCCTCAAAGCTTAAGGCGAATGAGCCGGCCGATAAGCCGGATTCTGTCGCCGCGCACCTCGCGGCGCGCGGGGGCGATCATCCATCTGGGCACTCCATTGCTGGGTGCCTCGAGCAGCTACCTTCGGACATGGGGCGGATCTCCCCTCGTAGCGTCCGATCCGGTCCGCGCTGGAGGCGGGCCGGGATGCCTTGCTCCCGGTGGGGTTTACCTGGCCGGGACAGTCACCTGCCCCGCCGGTGCGCTCTTACCGCACCCTTTCACCCTCACCCGTCGGGCTGGGCCCGCGGGCGGTCTACTTTCTGTTGCACTTTCCCTCGGGTCACCCCGGGTTGCCGTTAGCAACCACCGTTCGATCCTCGGTGGAGTCCGGACTTTCCTCGACCCCCGCCTGCCCGCGCGAGGCGGGCGGTTCGGGAGGCCGCGATCGCCTAGCCGACTCATTCGCGAAAGAAACGATACCGCTAGTGCCTAGGATTGTGCCAACTTACGGGGGTATACTTTGTTTGACAAAAGTTCAAGCATGACCCATGATTGAGGTACCCTCCCGTCTGCTGCGCGTGCGTAGGCGGGAGGTGATTTCTTTAGGTGCGCCCTACTATCTGCCGGGCTGAATGTTGACGGAGCGAACCTGGGCGGGGACGGTGGCGGAGTCGTCGAGAATGTCGATCACGCTCACCGAACCTAAGTCTAGGAAGATGCGTGCGAAGGCCTCGGCGCCCGCGCCCAGCGAGCGCGCGACAGCCGACTTAATCGGGTTGACGTGGGTGACCGCCACGATCGTCTGCCCGCGCCGCGCGGACACCATCTCGTTAAGCGTCTGACCGACTCGCGCGTGCACGCTCGCGACGGATTCACCCCCGGGGGCGGCGATCGTGGGATCCGCGAGCCAGCGGCGGTGGTTGTCGCGGTCACGTTCGTCGGCCTCGGCGAAGGTGAGGCCCTCGTAGTCGCCGAAGTCGAGCTCGATGAGCCCCTCATTCTTCTCGATGTCACGGCCCACCGCCGCCGCCACCTTCTCGGCGGTTTCGACGCAGCGTAGCAGGGGCGAGGTGATGACGGCGTCGACGTCATAATGCTTGGCGACGTATGCAGCCGCCGCCTCCGCCTGGCTCTGCCCCGTCGCGGTCAGCTCGAGGTCGCGACGCCCTGCGTATTGCCCGGCCGCGGACATTTCGGTCTCTCCGTGGCGTACGAGCACGAGCGTGGTGGGGGTGTCCTCGGCACCACACCACCGACTCGGCGCGGGAGCAGCAGCGGTAGCAGCAGCATCCTTATCAGCCGGCAGCACCGATTTTTCCTCCACGATCCCCTCGCCGGCCCCGGCGGCGGAGGCGTCCATGGCGATGTTGGAGAGCTCGTCAGCGTCTTTGTTCTGCTCGCGCGGCACCCAGGTGTAGGTGATCCGCTCGAAGCCTTCGGCCAGTTTCCGCGCCTGCATGGCGAGTTTCTGCATCGCCGGGTGCTTGATCTTCCAGCGCCCGGTCATCTGCTCGATGACGAGCTTCGAGTCCATGAACACGTAGGCCCCGGTGGCGCCAAGCGCAGCCGCAGCGCGCAGGCCCTCGATGAGCCCGCGGTATTCGGCGACGTTGTTGGAGGTCGGCTCGTCGAAGGCGTAGACGATCTCGGCGAGGCGCTTCTTGGACGCGGCGTCGATGACGAGGCTTCCGGAGCCGGCGATGCCCGGGTTGCCGCGGGAGCCGCCGTCGGAGTAGACGAATACTTTCACGTTCGCCTCCCTAAGCGACGGTCTCGCGCACCAGGTAGGTACCGCAGTTGGTGCACTGGGGTAGCTCGTCGGCGGCGGTCTTGTTGATCTTCGCCCGATCTGCCGGCGGCAACACGATGTGGCAGCCGCCGCAGGAGCGTCCGTTGAAGCCGGCGGCGCCGATGTCGTTTTCGTCCTTCTGTTCCTCGTAGGCGGTCAGCACGTCGTCGGGAAGCTGGCTACGCAGATCGCGGATGCGCTCGGCCGGGTCGACGTCGCGGGCGGCGGAGTTGGCCGCCTCGGCGGCGCGGCGGGCGACCTCGACTTGGCGGGTCAGCTCGTCGACCTGGGCGCCGTGGACGTCGCGGTTGTTGCGCAGCGCGTGGATCTCGTCGTGGGCTTCTTTGAGCTCGTAGAGCAGGTCGTTGATGCGCGACTTCGCGGTGTAGCGGTCGTGCTCAAGGTCCTTGCGCAGCTCGGGGTCGGTGGCGGCCTTGAGCTGCTCGCGGTCGTCGCGTTCGCGGCGCCTGAGCTTGCGCTCGTCTTCCTGGATGCGCAGGATTTCGGTTTCCATGTCGTCGACAGCCATCTGCGCGCTTCCGGCGGCCTCGCGGGTGCGCTGCAGTTTCTTCTCGAGGGCCTCGAGTTCCTTCTGCTCCGGAGTGGTCTGTTCCACCGGCCCGGCGATCTGGACGCGCTCGGCGGTGGCGAGGTCGAGCAGGACGCTTTGGAGTTCGCGATCGAGTTTCATGCCTCTATTCCTACCTTTCCCCTCCCGCGGCGATGGTCCACGGGTCGGTGCGGATGCTTAAGACCTCGACATCCAGGCCCTCATGCCGGGCGCCGACGACCTCCGCCGCCTGCGTACACCACGGGTATTCGCTGGCCCAGTGGGCGGTGTCGATGACCGCGGGCCCGCCGGCGCGCAGGTGCTCGTCGACGGGGTGGTGGCGCAGATCGGAGGTGACATAGCAATCGACGCCGAGGCGACGCACGTCGTCGAGGAAGCTATCCCCGCTTCCCGACGACACCGCCACCGTCCTAATCAGCTTCTCCGGATCCCCGGCGGCGCGCACGCCCCAGGCCACCTGGGGCAGGCGCTCAGCGACGCGGCGGGTGAACTCGCGCAGGGTCATCGGCTCATCGAGCTCGCCGACGCGCCCCAGCCCCGTCGCGGTGGCGAGATCCGCCGTCTCTGCCATCTCGACGATGTCGAAGGCGGGTTCCTCATAGGGGTGGACGGAGCGCAGGACGTCGATAAGCTTTCGGCGCAAGCGCCGAGAAGCGACGAACTGGACGCGCACCTCGTCGTCGCGGTAGAGCTTCCCGACCTCCCCGTCGGTGGGATCCGCACCTTCTTCCGGCACGAACTGCCCGCGGCCGTCGATGTCGAACGCGCAGTGCGAGTAGTTACCGATCTCCCCGGCGCCGGCGTCGAACACGGCGTTTTTGACGGCCTCGGCGTCGGCGGGCGGGACGTGTACACCCCAGTGGTCCGTGTCGTCGAGGGCGATCGGCTTGATGGGCCGCCTGGGACGCACGCCTAAGAGCTCGGCGAGGCGGTCGTTGACCCCCGGGCGGGCCGAATCGGCGTTCGTGTGCGCCGCGAACAGCGCGCACCCGCCGCGGATCAGGGTGTGGATGACCTCGCCTTTCGGCGTGTTCGCGGCCACCGAGCTCACCCCGCGCATGAACAGCGGGTGGTGCACGACCAACAGGTCGGCCTGCTTCTCGACGGCCGCGCGCGCCACCTCCAACGTGCACTCCAAGGCCACCACGACGCGGGTTACCGGTGCCTGCGGGTCCCCGCAGATCAGCCCGACTTTGTCCCAGCTTTCGGCGAGCTGGGGTGGGTAGGCGTCGTCAAGCGTGGCGATTACGTCACCGACTGTCGTAGTCATGTGTCTCAGTGTACGTTCAGTGACATGACCACCGGCCGAGCCCTGCCCGCCGACCCGCGGCGCATCCTGTTCTTCGACGTCGACGGCACGCTCGTCGATTCCTATCCCGGCATCCGCGCCGGCTTTCTCGCCGCGCTCGACTCGGTCGGCTGCCCGCACCCCGACGAGCAGTTCCTCCGGCACCTGCCGGGCCCGCCTCTGGAGCACAACCTCGCGAAGCTTATCGACGATCCCGCCGACGTCGACCGCGCCTTCCGCACCTACATGGACTACACCGCCTCCGGCGGGGTGTTGGAGGCCACGGCCTTCGACGGCATGGTGGAGCTGCTGCAGCGACTGCGGGCCGAGGGCTTTTATCTCTCGACCGCCACGAGCAAGGGCACCGACAACGCCCGCACTGTGCTGCGCGCCTTAGGATTCTGGGATTCGCTCGACTTTCTCGCCGCGGCCGAAGAATATGGGGGCCACCGGCGCAGCAAGGTCGCCGTGATCGACTATGCGCTGGACTCGCTCGGGCTGTATAAGCGCCGCGACGACATCCTCATGATCGGCGATCGCCACCACGACATCGACGGCGCCCGCCAACAAGGGCTCACCGTCTGCGCCGTAACCTGGGGCTACGGCACGGCCGAGGAAGCCCTAGAGGCCGACTACACCGCCCATACCCCGACCGAGCTAGAGGAGATCATCCATGACTGGGCCCTATGACTTCACCATCGACTTCGTATGCACCGGCAACATCTGCCGCTCCCCCATGGCCGAATACATCGTGCGCCACCGCCTCGAAGAAGCCGGACTGAACAACGTGCGGGTCGCTTCTTCCGGCATCGGTGACTGGCACGTCGGCCACCCCGCCGACGACCGCGCCCTCACCGAGCTATCCGACCACGGCTACGACGGCTCCGCCCACCGAGCCCGCCAGGTCGATCCGGACACGCTCGGCGCCGACCTCATCGTCGCGCTGGCGACCAACCACCGCTCCGAGCTCATCGCCCGCGGCGCCGATCCGGCGAAGATCCGGCTGCTGCGGGACTTCGACCCCGTCGCCGGCGAAGACGTCTCCGTCGCCGATCCCTACTACGGCGGCGCGGAGGGCTTTAGCACCACCCGCCAAGAGATCGAGGCCGCCGCGGAAGGCATCGTCGACTATGTCCGCGAGCAACTCGGCAAGAACTGACACTAGGGACCTAGCCGAAAGTTGGATACACTAGGACCATTGTGAGTACCACGGCACTAAAGCGTTCCACCAGGCGAGACGACCGCCCCTTGTGGCGGCGTTTCCTCACCCCGGGATGGCTGTTTCTCACCCTGTTCGTGGTGATCTTTTCCTACTTCTCGTTCACGTTTTTCGCCCCGTGGCAGCTGGGCAAGGACGAGCAGATCGTCGAGCGCAACGAGCAAATCGAGGCCGCCTACGAGGCCGATCCCGTGCCCGTCGAGCAAATCCTCGACGGCGAGGGCTTTAGCGACGGCGACCAGTGGACCCGCGTCATCCTGAACGGCCGGTTCCTCCCCGAAGACGAGGTGCTGCTGCGGCTGCGCTCGATCGAGACGCTGCCCGCCTACCACTCACTGACCCCGTTCCAGCTCGACAGCGGGCCGATCATCCTGGTCAACCGCGGCTATGAGCCGGCCGGCGAAGCCAACGCCGTGCCCGAGATCGCCGACCCGCCGGCCGGTGAAGTCTCCACGATCGGCATGGTCCAGCTCGCCGAACCACCCAGCGACCGCGCCGCCCTGCAAGACCAGGGCTACCAGCAGGTTTATACGATCAACCCCGAGCAGATCGGCGAGCTCACCGGCCATGAGCTTGTCGACGGCTATGTCCAACTCTCCGAGGGCGAACCCGGCGTGCTCAACGCGATCCCGGTGCCGAAGCTCGACCGCGGCACCCACCTCTCGTACGGCCTGCAGTGGCTGGCCTTCGGCGTCCTGGCGCCCGCGGGGCTGGTCTACTTCGTAATCAGCGAGCTCCGGGAGCGCCGGCGCGTGCGCGAGGAGGACGCCGAGATGGCCGCCGCGGACGACCGCCTCGCCGGCGACGAAGACGAGGAGGATCTCTCCCAGCATCCGGATGCCCGCGTGGTGCACCGCTCCCGCGACGTGCGCGACCGCTACGGGGATGCGAAGCCGGACTTCTACGCGAAGTTCGCGAAGCGGCAGCGCGAACGCCAGTGATGCCCAGCGCCACCGCGGGCAAGGGGATATTCTTTAAGCCATGGGTTTCTGGGACAGACTGTTCGGCCACGATCATGCCGAACCTGCAGAGGATACGACGGAGCCGGAAGAGGTAGCGCGCTACGCGCCGACGCCCGAGCCCGAGCCTGAGCCTGAGGCCGAGCCCGGCGAATCGATCGCGGAGCGCATCCGCCGCACCCCACCCCGGCCCATGCCGGGCTTTTCTTCGGCGGCGGCTGCCCGTGGCGAGGTGGGCGTAGAGAAGCAAAAAGACAAGGCCGGGCCGCAGCCGGAACGAAGCACCGCAGAAGACGAGCGCGTGCTGGCCAACGCGGTCGCGACGTTGGCGACGGCAGGCATCACGCCGCGGCGCGAGCTGACCTTAGACGATGTGAGCACCGGGTGTTCCAGCGGGCTCAGCGGGTTCCACGCCAGGCCTTTGACCTCGACGATGAAGCTGGTCGACGCCGACGGCGAGTTCTTGTTCCGGCACGTGCATTTCGACGTCGAGGACCGCGCCCGCACCAGTGGCCGGGGCCTGGCGGACTACGCCATCGAGCTGGGCGAGGCTGCTGGGAGCCCCGTGCGGGTACGGGTGGTGCCGGATCCGGGATCGTCGGCACGCGGGAGCATCCGGGTCGACAACGGGAATCGCGTGCGCGACGTCAGCTTTGATCTCGATGCGGATTTCGGCGACCAACAGGCGGAGGACGCGCTGACCTGCGCGGTCGCTGCGCCGGGGCGGCGGGCGTATCCGATTCTCACCGATGCGCAGGGCGAACGCCTCACCGCGTGGGTCACCCGCTCCACCCCGGAGGCGTTTTTCACCGCGCTACACGGCGAAAACCCCCATACCTGCCGGTAGCCTAAAGGCTATGACCCCGACGTTTACGCATTTCCGTATCGCCCAGGCCTTGGAGCGCCGCGAGCTTATCGACGAACCCACCCCGAAGCGCGGTGATCGCAACGAATCGCGCACCTACTTCACCGCCGAAAACGGCCGGCAGGGTGCGCTGGAATCCTTCCGCAACGACGACGGCGACGAACAGCTCATGTACGTCATCGGGCTCGGTGAAAGCGACGAGCCCGAGACCGGCCACTGCAACATCTACGAGGCGCTGCCGGTCCTCGAAGACCTCTGCGGCGACTTCATCGAGGATGAGGTGTAGGGAGTAGGAACAACACCTATACCGTGCGGGCTCGCCGCGAAGACGGCTGGTAGGTCGCCACCGTCGACGAAGTCCCCGGCCTCGACCAGCTCGAAGAGTGGACGAGGACCGGCCTAGAGCTCTTTTCCGAAATAACGGAGCCATAAAAAGCCATCGCGGTTCGGGATGAGCCCATATTCTCGGTGCGCTCCGACGGGCTCGAACCGCCGACCTACTGGGTGTAAACCAGTTGCTCTTCCAGCTGAGCTAGGAGCGCGTACCGAGAGATGTTAGCACGCGCCTACAGCGCGACAGAAACCTAGCGCTTGTTGCCGCGAGCGACGAGGCAGGAGCCCTGGAAGCCGCCGAAGCGGTCGGACTTGGTCTGCACCAGCCCGGCGAGCTGAGCGGATTCGCTGATCTCGCCCGGCGGGACGGTGCCCTCCTTGCCGGCGCCCGGGGTGAGCAGCCAGATGCAGCCTTCGGAGTCGAGGTTGCGCAGTGCGTCGACCAGCCCGTCAACGAGGTCCCCATCGTCGTCGTGCCACCAGAGGAGGATGACATCGCAGAGTTCGTCGGTGTCTTCGTCGAGGAGTGCCTCGCCGATGCGGTCTTCGACGGCCTCGGGGATCGACGGGTCACAGTCGTCGCTCCACCCGAGTTCCTGGACGGTCATGCCGTCCTCGATGCACAGTCGGTTTGCGAAGTCCTGGGCTGCATCATTGTCGTTGACGGCGCCCGGAGCGTCCACCACGGCGTTAATCCTCCTATATCCGGCCCCGCTCGCACGTGGAGGGACGGGGCGCACTCGGAAAGTCACTGTATTTCTCGGGAATTTTAGCCGCTAAGACCCCACTTTTGGCTATAACTCCGACTTTTGGACACCCCGTGTCCGTCCACCCGTCACCGCGCGCTGCGCTATGAGCCATTTTTCCACGCCCTTCCTCTCCGTTCCGCAACGTCGTTGTCGCGGGTAGTCTGGAGAGACGAGAGACCCGTACGCCCGGTACCTACCACACTGAGCGTGCGCCGACCCTATACCTGGACCACAGGAGGCTATCGATGGCTGATTCCAAAACCAAACGTGGTGACTCCAACTACCCGCTTATTCGTGACGGTGTCGCATCCTATCTGCACGACACTGACCCGGAGGAGACCCGCGAGTGGATGGACTCGCTGGACGGTCTACTGGAATCAAGCAACCCCGAGCGCGCCCGCTATCTGATGCTGCGCCTTTTGGAGCGCGCCACCGCGAAGCGAGTCCCGCTGCCGTCGCTGACGTCGACGGACTTCGTCAACACCATCCCCACCACGATGGAGCCGGAATTCCCGGGCGATGAGGAGATTGAGAAGCGCTACCGCCGCTGGATCCGCTGGAACGCCGCGATCATGGTGCACCGCGCCCAGCGCCCCGGCATCGAGGTCGGTGGCCACATTTCCTCCTACGCCTCTGCTGCCCCTCTGTATGAGGTCGGCATGAACCACTTCTTCCGCGGCAAGGATCACCCGGGCGGCGGCGACCAGGTCTACTTCCAGGGCCATGCTTCGCCGGGTATGTATGCCCGCGCGTTTTTGGAGGGGCGCCTCAGCGAGGATGATCTCGACGGCTTCCGCCAGGAGGTCTCCCGCGGCCCAGGCAACGGCATGCCGTCCTACCCGCACCCGCGCGGCATGCGCAGGTTCTGGGAGTTCCCGACGGTCTCGATGGGCCTGGGCCCCATGGGCGCGATCTACCAGGCGCGTTTCAACAAGTACCTCGAAAACCGCGGCATCAAGGACACCTCCGACCAGCACGTCTGGGCCTTCTTGGGTGATGGCGAGATGGACGAGCCGGAGTCCCGCGGCCTGCTGCAGATGGGCCCGCTCTACGGCCTGGACAACCTGACGTTCGTGGTCAACTGCAACCTGCAGCGTCTCGACGGCCCCGTGCGCGGCAACACCCAGATCATCCAGGAGCTGGAGTCCTTCTTCAAGGGTGCCGGCTGGAACGTCATCAAGGTCGTCTGGGGCCGCGAGTGGGACGCCCTGCTCGAGGAAGACGAGGAAGGCGCTCTCGTCGAGGTCATGAACACCACCCCGGACGGTGACTACCAGACCTTCAAGGCCAACGACGGCGCCTACGTCCGCGAGCACTTCTTCGGCCGCGACGAGCGCACCCTCAAGCTCGTCGAGGATATGACCGACGACGAGATCTGGGCGCTGCGTCGCGGCGGCCACGAGTACCGCAAGGTCTACGCGGCGTACAAGCGCGCCGTCGAGACGAAGAACGGTAAGCCGACCGTCATCCTGGCGCACACCATTAAGGGCTACGGCCTGGGCCACAACTTCGAGGGCCGCAACGCGACCCACCAGATGAAGAAGCTGACCCTGGACGATCTCAAGCTCTTCCGCGACAAGCAGTCGATCCCCTTCGACGACGCGAAGCTCGAGGAAGATCCCTACAACCCGCCGTACTACCACCCCGGCAAGGACGCCGAGGAGATCAAGTACATGCTCGAGCGCCGCGAGGAGCTCGGCGGGTTCCTGCCGGAGCGCCGCGAGAACTACACCCCGCTGCAGGTGCCGTCGCTGGACAAGCTCAAGAGCGCCCGCAAGGGTTCCGGCAAGCAGGAAGTCGCCACCACGATGGCTCTGGTGCGCACGTTTAAGGACCTGATGCGGGATAAGGAGATCGGCAAGCGTGTCGTGCCGATCATCCCGGATGAGGCCCGCACCTTCGGCATGGACTCTTGGTTCCCGACGCTGAAG
Source organism: Corynebacterium yudongzhengii (assembly GCF_003065405.1). Taxonomy (NCBI): domain Bacteria; kingdom Bacillati; phylum Actinomycetota; class Actinomycetes; order Mycobacteriales; family Corynebacteriaceae; genus Corynebacterium; species Corynebacterium yudongzhengii. Next base: position 703,060 of record NZ_CP026947.1, on the reverse strand, counting down.
ATCTGGAACCCGCATGGCCAGAACTACGTGCCGGTCGACCATGACCTGATGCTCAGCTACCGCGAGGCCACCGACGGCCAGATCATCCACGAAGGCATCAGCGAGGACGGCGCGGCCGCCACCTTCATCGCCGCCGGCACCTCGTATGCCACGCACGGCGAGCCGATGATCCCGCTGTACATCTTCTACTCGATGTTCGGCTTCCAGCGCACCGGCGACGTCTTCTGGCAGGCCGGCGACCAGCTCGCCCGCGGCTTCGCCATCGGCGCGACCGCCGGCCGCACCACCCTGACCGGCGAGGGCCTGCAGCACATGGACGGCCACTCCCAGGTCCTGGCGGCGACGAACCCGGCCGTGTGCGCCTATGACCCGGCGTTCGCCTACGAGATCGCCCACCTGGTGCACCGCGGCGTCGACCGCATGTACGGCCCGGATCACGGTGAGGACGTCATCTACTACCTCACCGTCTACAACGAGCCGGTCCACCAGCCGGCCGAGCCGGAGGATCTCGACGTCGAGGGCCTGCACAAGGGTGTCTACCTCTACCAGCGCGGCGAGCACTCCGGCGAGCATGAGGTCTCGCTGCTCGCCTCCGGTGTGGGTATGCAGTGGGCGCTCAAGGCCCAGCAGCTACTCGCCGAGGACTGGGACGTCAACGCCCACGTCTACTCGGTGACCTCCTGGACCGAGCTGGCCCGCGAAGGCCACCGCATCAACAACGAGCGGCTGCAGAACCCGGCCGGCGACCACCCGGAGCCTTTCGTTACCACCCAGCTCAAGCAGACCTCGGGCCCGTATGTCGCCACCAGCGACTTCGCCACCGAGCTGCAGGAGTCCATCCGCTTCCTGGTCCCGGGCGAGTACATCACCTTGGGCGCCGATGGTTTCGGTTTCGCCGACACCCGCCCGTCGGCACGCCGCTTCTTCAACATCGACGCCGAGTCGATGGTGGTCGCCGCGCTCATCGGCCTAGCCCGCGAAGGCAAGATCGACATCTCGGTGGCCCAAAAGGCCGCAGAGAAGTACCACGTCGACGACCCGACCAAGGCCTAAAACCTCGGTCGATGGTCAGCTACCGGCGCGCCACGGAAGCAGATAGCGAGGCGCTCAGCGCACTGCTGAACGCCTCGCATGCCGATAACCTCACCGCCGATGAACGCCGCACCGCAGGCTTCGTGCAGGGCGACTTCTCCCCTTACGCGCTGCGGCGGTTCCTCGCCGGTCCCGCCTCAGTGGTGGCGGTTGCTCCAGGTGCCGACGCCGCCCTCCTCGGCTGCGCGCTGACCTCCACCAGCCCCGCGACCACGGGGCCGGCGGCCGAGCTGGATCGCTTCTGCGCTGAGCATCTCGCCGATCGCCGCTGGGTGGCCTATGGCCCGGTAGCGGTGGCGGCGAACCAGCGCGGGCGCGGGATCACCCGCGGCATGCTCGGTATGGTTAAGCACCTACTTTCCCAGCAGGGTTTTAATTGCGCGGTGGCGTTTATCGACGAGCGCAACCAGCACTCCCTCGCCGTCCACGAACACTTGGGCTTTGCGCGTGAGGGCAGCTTTGACTACGGCGGCCATAGGTATCAGGTGGTGAGCGGCTAGACTGTGGGCCATGCAGTTGTCGGATTCCCTGTCCCAACAGTTGGCCCAGAAGTTCGGGCAGCCCACCGATGACGAGGATGCCTCGTCATCTTCCGGTGCCCCGCAGACGATGCTGGGGAAGGTGGCGCTGCGCGTCGAGAAGCTCTGTGGTTTTCCGGCGGCGGACCTGCGCCGGGAGCATACGGCCGACGATGTCGGGCTGGGTTCTTTGGGCCGCATCGAGCTGGCCGTGCGGCTCGAGCAGGAGCTGAAAGTGCGTATCGACGACCGCGTGGTCGAGGATCTGGCCACCTTCGGGGAGCTGGCCGACTACTTGGAGGAGCTCACCGGGGAGACGTCGGCGTAGAAGCCGGCTTCGGCGGCGATGTCGGTGACGACGCGTCGCAAAGCGTCTATTTCGGCAGCCGTGCCGTTGATCACCTGCTGGCAGCGTACCCCGCGCTGCCCGTCGGCGGTGCGGTCGCGGTGCCAGCGGGTGAAGAAGTCCGCCTCCAGCGGGTCAGTGCCCGGCAGCGCGGCGGTGGGTTCCGAGCGCAAGCAGATGACCTGGGCACGCTCGATGACCGGGCGCAGGCGCAGCGACAGACCAGAAACGGTCAGGCGCGCGTGCTGCGTGGCCGGTGTGGGGTCGTGGTGATGGTCGGACGCGTCCCACAGAGTGCGAGCTGCCCGGCGGGCGAGCCAGCGATCTGCGGTCCGCGGTGAGATCGTCGTCGTCACAAAGGGTCCTTTCGGCAGCGGACACACCCGAAAAGTATTCGGGTGTGTAAGACGAGGATCGTCTTCCCCAACGGCCTCGTGGCTGCGCGGAACCAAGCGGTTCGACGTCATCGATTCTTCATTCCCACCCGCCCCACGAGCAACCCTCAAGCACTACTTCATCCCCCGTTTATTCAAGCTCGACTTGAGGTTTATGGGCGGTGCGGGGCTAGTTATCCTCGCGCTCCCGGTAGCGCTCGGCGAGGCGGTTGAGCAGCTCGTCGGCCATGGCGTCGTCGGCCAGCACGCGGTCGATGAGCGTCCCCGGATCGACGTCCTCGGCGTGGTCGGCGGGGTCGTCCGAGTCGGCGACCACGTCGTCGAACGCCGTGGTGTCGGACTGGGTCTCGGTGTCGTAGTTCTCATAGGAATCGCCGCCGAAGTCCACGCCGAAGCCGGCTTCCTCCTCCAGCGCGGCATCGAGCTCCGCGTAGAGCTGTTCGCGCAGCTCCGCGTCGGCCGCCGGATCCTGGGCGAGGCCGGACTTCTCTGCCCGGCTCTGGCGGCGCTCGAGGGCCTTTTCCATCTGCCGATGCCTCCACGCCCGGATGCGGCGCGGCTCGACCTCCCGGGCGACCTTGCGAGAGCCCCGCTCAACCTTCCGGGCGGCGGCGTTCACCGGCGCCCACTCGCTGTCGCCCTTGAGGCGCCAGCCGGACCAGTAGCCGTAGATGGTCAGCGCGATGCCGATGATCGGCCCCACCACCATGCCGATGGCCAAAAAGCCGAAGGAATCGGCGATCAAGACCACCACGGTGGTGACGATGGCCGGCAGCACCGTCGGCTGGTTATTACCGAAGACGGAGGGTTCATTGCCGGTGACGACGTCGCGGACCATGCCGCCGCCGACCGCGGTGAACACGCCCATCATGACGCAAGCGAGCACGGGCAGATCGAAAGTCATCGCCTTCACACAACCCGTGGCGGCCCAGAGGCCGGAGACCGTCGCATCGCCGTGGGCCTGGGCGCGTTCCCACACCTGGCCCTTGAAGTAGATGAAGCGGGCGATCATCGCCCCCGTAAAGGCGAGGATGAGGTATTCGGGGGTGCTCATCGCCGCGACGGTGCCCCGGTTGATGAGCACGTCGCGAATCATGCCCCCGCCGAGGGCGGAGAACAGGGCGATGAAGAGAAACCCGACGATGTCGTAGCCACGCTGTCTTGCGATCGTGCCACCGATGATGCCCATGAGCAGCACACCGCTGACGTCGAAGACGCGGTAAATCAAAAGGATCTGTGGATCAACTTCCGCGACGTCCATAAGGCCAGATTAATTGAAGGTGCGGGTTTAGAGAGATTTCTGCTCCATCCAGGTGACTACGTCGAGCACGCGCACTGGGGAGATGGTCTTGGGCAGGCCGGCGGATTTACGCAGACCCTTGAGTTTCTTCACCAGATCCTTGTTTTCCTTGAGTTCCTCGCGCAGCGGCCAGATAACCCCCGAACGGGTGCCCAGCGCCTCCGAGACCACGCGGTCACCGATCGGGTAGAGCTTCGGGCGCTTGCGCGCGACCAGCTTGCCGGCGGTCGCCGGGCCCACCCCAGGGAGCTCTTTGAGCTTTGATTCGAACTTCAGCGCCTTCTTGACCTGCTTCTTCGAGGCCTTCCAGAGGTTCGTGTCCTCACCGATGTCCTTGAGCATGCCGGCGTATTCCTCGGCGTTGGCGTGCAAAAGCTCCGCGGCGACGCGCAGGCCGAAGCCCGTCCCGCCGTGCAGGTAGACGGCCATGAGATCAGCCGGCAGGAGGCGGTTCGGGTCCTCGTCGTCTTCCCCGAAGCGGTCGAAGAAGGCCTCGGTGTAGTCAATCTCCGTGCGCCCAGAGGACTTATCCAGGCGCGGGGCGTAGTAGGTGGTGAGGTATCCGACGGCGATGTCGTCGTCGTTCAAGGCCTCGGGCAGGCGGATTCCGGTCACTGATTTCATGGCTTCAAGTGTATGCATACCGCCGTGTGGCCCACGAATCTAGCGAGTGATCTCAGCCCAGATCTCGTCGTTGAACTCCTGCCACAGCGGTTTCGCCCAGTCGCCGAATTGCCGGTCGGTGAGCACCACCGCGCCGGTGCCGGCACCCGGGGAATCGACCCACTCCGGCACCATCCACAGATACGTGCCCGACATGCCGAAGTGCCCGAAGGTCTCCTCCGGCATCTCTGTGCCCATCCAGTGCGGGTCCTTGGTGCCGTGCATCTCCAGGCCCAAGCCCCAGGGCGAGGGTTTCTGCATCCCATAGCCCGGCACGATGCCGCGCAGGTCCGGATACTGCACGCTCAGCGCATCGCGCACGGTCTTCTCGTGCAGAAGTTGGGGGTGGATGAGCTCGCGGGTAAAAGCGATCATGTCGTTGAGCGTCGAATAAGCCTCGTGCCCGGCCGAGCCATAGAGCGCGGTTTCGTGCATCTCCAGCGGGTCGAGCACCGCCAGGCGCAGGTACTGGCGGAAGGTCATCCCGGCGACCTCTTCGATCTTCTCGGCGAGGATCTCGAACCCGGCCGAGGAGTAGATGCGGCGCTCTTCGACGTCGCGCTCCGGTTCCCGCGAATCGAAACCTACCCCGGAGGCGTGCGCAAGCAGGTGGCGCACGGTGGAGCCTTCCGGGCCCAGCGGCTCGTCGAGCTCGAAGATGCCCTCCTCCACCGCGACGAGGAAGGCCCAGGCACTGAGCGGTTTGGTCACGCTCATGAGATCGAAGATGTTATCGACTTCCCCATGGGTGGTCACCTCATCGCCAGAGATGACGGCGGCGGCCACGGTATCGACCGGCCAGTCGTCGATCTCGGCGAGCACGTCTCGCATAGTCATGCCGGCCATCCTAGCGGGCGGGCTTGAACCACTCCGCGACGCGCAAGCCCAGTCCCGGTTCGGCGGCCTCGCCGTCGAAACCCGGCTCGAGCAGCTTCGCGAACGTCAGATCAGAAAACAGCCCCTCGCGCTGCCAGTTGAACCAGGACCCGGGCAGGTCTACCTCGGCGAGGCGCAGCGGGCGCTGGACCTGCTGGACCGCTAGGGCGACCACGAGCTGGCTCGCCACCGTCGGGGTGCCCTGCCACCGGGTGCGCATGGCCCAGGCGACCTCGCCGATGGTGGTGCGAAAACGCTCCGCGAACTCTTTGTCGATGACCGACCAGCTCTTCGCCGGTATCCCGCCTAGGACCTTGAGCTCGTCGGCGACCTCGGCGGCGTCGGCGTCCTGAAGGAGCGCGATGTCGTCGTCGATATCTGATTCCATCTGGCCGATCACCCAGCCCAGGGCGCCGATGAAGATCTCGCTAAGTGCGATAGGGCCGCTGGGCCAGTCCAGCTCGCGACGCATCTCCGGCGGCGCAGAGTTGCGTAGGTTATCCAGCCCGCGCTGCTCGGCGGCGGCGCGCACGATGATCTTTTGCGGATCCGGCGTGCTCTGCGTGCCCGGGGCCTCGAGGTCGAGGAAGTTGATGCCGGTCAGCGCGAGGTGGTCGCCGTCGACAACCGCGGACCAGTCGACGTTCCACACCACCGCGCGGCGCAGGTCCTCGCGCACCCGGGTGATCTCGGCGTTGCGCAGCTCTGGGGCGCCGACGCTCGTGGGCACGATCTCGCGGAGCGCTCGCCCCGTGACCTCATCCGGGTCGTGGACGGTAAACGTGAGCTCGACCTGCAGGGTCACGGTCTTCGGCTCGCGGGAGTTGGCGGGTTCGCTCATATCCCCCAGCGTAGTGCCGCCCGCCGCTAGTCGCCCTGGGCGCGGCGCACCTGGCTTCCTTCGTCGACAAGCCGGCTGTAGACGCGGTCCTGGAATTCGATCGCCTTGCTGTCGCGGAGCTCGACGTCCATGTCGCGTTCAGATTTGCGGCCGTCGCGCAGTTGGTAGATGCGTTCGGTCTCGACGTCGACGATGAGCCCGAAGACGACCATGATGTTGATGCCCCAGACCGCGAACATGAGGGCCAGTACCGTACCGATGGCGCCGTAGGAGCTCAGGCTCGTCAAGAAGCGCAGGTAGAAGAAGAACAGCGCGCCTACGACCGTGATCCCGAACAGCGCGATGATCGAGCCGGACGAGAGCCACCGGAACTTCGGCGGGGCGGTGTTCGGGGTGAAGTGATAAAGCACGTCGAGCATGAGCATCAGCGTGGCGGCGACGACCGGCCACTTCAGCCACTGCCAGATCGGCAGGAAGGTCTCGGTCAGCGCGAGCACGATGTTCTGCAGACCGAGAGGCTCGGCGATCGGGACTAACAGGGCCTCGACCAGCGGGAAGTTCAGGCCGAGTGCCGCGAGCACGATGAGCATCCCGAGCACGAGCACGATGGTGACAAGGAACATCGACAGCCACAGTCGATACAGCGGGCGGCCTTCGCGCACGCCATAAATATCGTTCGCGGTGCGGGCAAAAGCGCGGACGTACGCGCTCGCGGAGAACAGCGAGATCGCGATCGAGATAATCAGACCGACGATGCCTCCGGCGGCGGAGCCGACGACGGTGGCCACCACATCCTTAGCGACGGCCTCGTAGCCCTCCGGCACGAAGTCATCGACAACCCTATCGGTGACGTCGGCCACAAGCCCCTGATTGTTGGCCAGAAACAGCGTGGCAAGCGAATACAGCGCCAGCAAGGTCGGCGCGAACGCGAGGGACGTGAAGAACGTGAGCTTGGCGCCGTTGTCGATCTCCCGGCCCATCCAGAACGCCACCACCGAGCGGCGCAGGACATACCAGCGCTGCTTTAGCGTCGGTGCGGTTCTAAACGGGTTATGCACTTCTCCATCTTCACACAGGTTGCCCACGGGTGAGGTCATTGGAGGCTCGCGCGTGCCGGTGGGTGGTTAGGGGCTCGGTGGGCTGAAGATGCGTGGGATCAGCTTCATAGGTTACCCCCGAGGATTTTTACAGTTGCCGTCGTTGGTTGTGTCGGGGTTTTGCTTATCGACGGACCCCACCCCGCCCCATTCTTTGAACCTTGAACTACCGCACGCGCCGAAGAATGCGCTCGCGCGCACCCGTAGACTCATCTAAGGTTTGCCTATGACTTCTCCCGCCGCGGCTTCCCGCACTCGCCTCGTCGCCCCTGACCTCGCCCGCGGCTTCGCGCTGTTGGGTATCGCCTGGGCAAACATCTCTAGTGCTTGGGCGATCCCGCCGGGGAACATGGCGGGCGCGATGCTCGGCGGCGTCGGCGACAACACGCTTCTCGACGCCCCGTCCGTCGTCGCCTCCGCCACTTTCGCTCACGTGCGCGGGTTACCGATGTTTACCACGCTCCTCGGGTTCGGCATCGGGCTGCTCTGGCTCAGCCTCACGCGCCGGGAATACCCGGAGAAAAACCGCCGCCGGCTCCTGTACCGCCGCTACGGGTTCTTGGCCTTGTTCGGCCTGATCCACCTGGTGTTCATATTCTTCGGTGACATCATGCTGACGTACGGCCTGCTCGGCCTACTCGTCATCGCGCTTACTCGATTCGACGACAAAACGCTGCTCATCCTGTCGGGGGTCCTGTTTGCTATACCGACTCTCGGGACCGCGTCTACTCTGCTCTTTACCTCGCCGGAGCTACTCAGTACCGATCCCATGAAGTTCCTCCCCGACTTCGCCGACTACCCCGGCTACCTCTTAGCCAGCTTGCTCGTCTTACTCACGGTGATCCTGGGCGCACCGATGTACATCCTCACGCTCATGCCGCTCATGCTGGTCGGCTTCGTCGCCGCCCGCCGCGGCGTCCACCGCCACCCGGAGAAGTACATCCGAGTGCTGACCGGCTGGGTCATTGTCGCGGCAGTGGTCATGCTCACCATCGGACTGCCCTGGGGCCTCGCCGAGGTCGGCGTCCTGCCTAACGAGTGGGCCCCGTACTTCATGGACGCCAACCAGACCCTCGGTATGCTCACCGGCCCGGGCATTGCTGCCGGAATCCTGCTCGCGTGCCGACGCCTCCAGCGTTCCCTCGACGCCGGCTCCCCACTTCCGCTTCCGGTGGCCATGCTGGTCGCCCTTGGTAAGCGCTCAATGACGGGCTACCTGCTGCAATCCGTCATCTTCTTCGTGGTGTGCCTGCCGTTCACACTCAATCTCGCCTCGGATGTTGGAGCGTTCGGGCAGTTCCTCGTGGCGCTTGGGACGTGGCTGGCCACGTTGGTTTTCTGCTGGCTACTGGAAAAGGCAGGCAAGCCTAGCCCGTTCGAGAAGGTCCACCGTCTACTCTCCTACGGCCGCAACGGCCTGCCGGATCGCTTCCCACATGCTGATGCCCATGCAGCTAGCACAGGCGAATCCGGCGACGCGAGCGCCAAATCTTAGGGCAAGTGCCTACTCATTACGCACGTGCGTAATCGGGAGACGGCCCTTCGGCCCCGGGGTGGAATCGAAGCCCGAGGCCGCAAGCGCCTGCCGTGGGATAGTCCGCCACTGCGCACGTACGTAAAATCCCTGGGCGAATGACGGTGGCGAGCCCTGCACAGCGGGCACCATCCGAGATCTCCGGGGTCGCCGTTAGATTCTCTATGCCACGGCATAATGCTCTGAAAATTACGCACGCGCGTAATCCGGGGACGGCCCCTCGGCTTACCGTCCGGGAGCCGACTCCTAGCTCTAAAGGAGTCGGGCCTTCTCCCCTTCCCTCGTCTGAAACTCTCACCAGGATTACGCACGTGCGTAATCGAAAATCAATGGATTCCGGGAAACTCATAGGGACACGGGACACACTGTTGCCTCAGGCCCCTGCTTTTACGCACGTGCGTAAAAAAGGACCGGATTCCTCGCCCTTCGACCCAACCGGGCCGCCGCAACGACCCCGCGAGCGAAAACAGTCGCAGACTCTCTATGCCGCCGGATAGTCCGGAGCGAGTTGCTACGCACGTGCGTAATCGGAAATCGATGGATTCTGGGAAATTCATAGGCATGCGAGGAATACTGCCACCTGAGCCCAGACCCAGAATCCCTATGCCGCGGCATAGTGCGAACTGGGTTTTACGCACGTGCGTAATCCGGATCCAATGGATCCCGGGAAACCCATAGGTGCACAAGGACACACTGTTGCCTCAGGCCCCTGCTTTTACGCACGTGCGTAAAACAGGACCGGATTCCTCGCCCTTCGACCCAACCGGGCCACCGCAACGACCTCACACGCGAAAACAACCCCGGACCCACTATGCCGCCGCATAGTACGGAGCAGGTTGTTACGCACATGCGTAATCGGAAATCAATGAATCCCGGGGAACTCATAGGCACGCGGGACGCACTGTCACCTGCGCCGTGCGGCGAACACTGATGCCGCCGCGTTTGGGGCCCCTGAGAGCCGAGGAGTCTGCTGCGCCGCCGAGGCTGGGACGTGACGGCCAAAGCCGGATGGCTTTTACCAACTACCCGAAAAAGTCGCTACCGTCTTGCCGGAGAAGCTCTACCAACAAAGCGCATCTGACACTCTCGCTCCCGAGGGATAGCCGCCAGAGATTACGCACATGCGTAATCGAGTCTCCAAGCCCCAGAGGAGTCGACCCCGAAAGCTACGCGGCATGGAGTTCTTCACACATCTTTACGCACGTGCGTAATCGAAAGCACGAGAAGCTGCCACCGGTCCCGGCTCCGAGCCACTCCCCCAGAGCCGTCCCCTGACCCCAGCGACCCCAATGACGAGCGGCACCGCAAGAAGTACGTCCACCCCATTCAAAAAGATGCCACGGCGAGGCAAGCTCGACTCCCCGCGAGTTCCTCCGTGACCGTGACACACCGACGTAATTGTCGGAGAAACGCCCTCATCCCTGAAAAACACCCCAGCACAGCAGATCCCCGGCCGGAATCGACCGGGGATGTGCTACGCGGTGGGGCCAGCGGGGCTCGAACCCGCGACCAGCGAATTATGAGTTCGCGGCTCTAACCGACTGAGCTATGGCCCCGCGGAAAGTATAGCGAGCGTCACTCGAGCAACAGAATTTCCACCACCCAACACCGCAAAGACCACCACCTAAGAAATAGGAGTCACCTTTATTTCTAGTCCCATTTCCCTTAATCTAATCATTAGTATTATCTCCGAGAGATCGTGAGCCGCCATGCTTATCGTCCACCTTGTCATCCTGCTCGGCGCCATCGTTTTGGGAGCTCGCATCGGCTCCATCGGCATCGGCTTAGCCGGCGGCGCGGGGGTGATCCTCCTCGGTGCGACTGGCGTTCCGGTCACTCGCGAGGACATCCCGTTCGACGTCATCGGGATCATCATGTGCGTCATCGCGGCTATTGCGGCGATGCAGCGCGCCGGCGGCCTCGACTACTTGGTGCACCTGGCTGAGCGTTTGCTCCGTCGGAACCCGAAACGCGTCACGCTGTGGGCGCCGATCGTCACCTGGACCATGACGGTGTTCGCCGGCACCGGCCACACCGCCTTTTCGACGCTCCCCGTGATCACCGAGGTCGCAAAGTCCGGCGGCGTGCGCCCCTCCCGGCCACTGTCGGTGGCCGTGATCGCCTCCCAGATGGCCATCGTCGCCTCCCCGATCTCCGCGGCCGTCGTCTTCATGGCCTCCATCCTGGAACCGCTCGGCGTCGGCTACCTGCAGCTGGTCACCGTGATGATCACCTCGACTTTCCTCGCGATCATCCCCACGACGCTGCTCGCCAACCGCCTGGGCAAAGAGCTTGACGACGACCCCGTCTACCAAGAACGCCTCGCCGCCGGCCTCGTCGCCCCACCGCGCGAGCAAAGCAAGTACACCGCCCCGGCGGGCGCGAAGGAGTCCGTCGGCATCTTCTTGGCGGCCATCGTCGTCGTGATGGTCTACGCGACGCTCATCTCCGAGCAGGTCGGCCTTATCACCGACCCGAGCCTGCCGCGCAACGAGGCCATCATGGCGATCATGCTCGCCGCTGCGACGATCATCGTGTTGGTCACCAAGATCCCGACCCCGGAGATCCTCACCACCCAGACGTTCCGCTCGGGCATGTCGGCGTCGGTCTGCGTGCTGGGTGTGGCGTGGCTCGGCACCACATTCATCAACCACTACCTCGACGACATCGAGGCACTGTCCGGCGACATCCTGCGCAGCCAGCCGTGGCTACTCGCTGTCGTCTTGTTCTTCGCCGCCTGCCTGCTCTACTCGCAGGCCGCCACGGCCCGCGCGCTCGTCCCGGCCGCACTCGCGATCGGCGTCAGCCCGCTGACCGCCGTCGCCGCCTTCCCCGCCGTCTCCGCGCTGTTCGTGCTGCCGACCTACCCGACGCTGCTCGCGGCCGTCGAGATGGACGACACGGGCTCCACGCGCATCGGCAAGTTCGTCTTCAACCACCCGTTCATCGTCCCCGGCACGTTCAACATCATCGTCAGTGTGTTGCTGGCGTACGTGATTGGCGCCGTCGTCATCTAAGCGGGAAGCAACCACTTTTAATTGAAGTTTTCCCTGTTCAAAGGCCACAACGGGGCGGCTATGTGATATTTATCTCACAAGCTGCTTCTCGACGAGCGTGCCCACGCCTCCTACTCCACAGTAAAGGTCATACGAGTCCCGACCTGACGTTAGAAGCCCACATGCCCGCCCCGCTCAGCCGCCGCCACCTCCTCCAGGGCGGCAGCCTTCTCGCCGCCACCGCCGCCCTGACCAGCCTGCCGCTGCAAGCCACCGCCCAGGAGACCTCCCGTGCCTCCTCGTCGCGCCGCCTGCAGTTCAACCCGGACGGCACGTTCCGCATCATGCAGTTCAACGACACCCAGGACAGCCCGCTAACCGACCGGCGCACCATCGAGTTCATGGAGAAAGCCCTCGACGAGGCTAAACCCGATTTCGCCCTCATCAACGGCGACGTCATCAACGGCGATCCCACCACCGCCGAAGAGGTCTACCAGGCGATCAACAACGTCGTTTTGCCGATGGAAAACCGCTCCATCCCCTGGGCCGTGACCTTCGGTAACCACGACGAGGACTCCGCCGAAAGCAACGGCACCGGTGTCTTCGAGGCGCAGATGCTGGAGTTCCTGCGGCAATACGCACACAACTACAACCCCGCCGACGACCCCATCGTCGGCCATTCCAACGGTCAGCTGTTGATCAACGACTCCGCCGGCAACCCCGGCAAGTTCGCCATCTGGCTTCTCGATTCCGGCCGCTACGCCCCCGAGGACCCCGCCGGCCAATCCACCGAGGGCCTGAAAGACTACGACTGGATCCGCCCCGAGCAGATCCGCTGGTACACCGATACCTCGATCGCCACCGAGAAGGAATTCGGCCGCAAGGTCCCGGGACTGATGTTCTTCCACATCCCCACCTTCGAGCACCACCACATGTGGTACGGCCAGCAGTTCACCTCCAACGAGATCGAACGGCATAAAGCCGCCGAGCGCCACGGGATCGTCGGCGAGAAGAACGAGGACTGCTACACCGGCCTGTTCAACTCCGGCATCTACGCCGCCGCCTTCGAGCGTGGCGACATCCTCGGCATGTACTGCGGCCACGACCACATCAACACCTACATGGGCAACTACTACGGCATCGAGCTCGGTTACGGCCCGGGCACAGGCTTCGGTACCTACGGGCTTAACGACGGCACCTGGCACATGCACACCCTGCGCGGCGCCCGCGTGTTCGAGCTCAACGAGAACTCCGAGCGTGTCTACGACTCCACCCGGCTCATCTTCGCCAAGGACTTAGGCGTCGACATGAACCCCCAGCCGCAGCCCCTGGATGCCCCAGCGGAGTTCCCCGAAAGCGTCCGTCCCATCGCGGGCGCGGACTCTGCAGACTCTGCGGGACCCATCGCGGGCGCGGACTCTGCAGACTCTGCGGGATCTGCGGGGTCCATCCTGCCGAACCTCTCCAGCGAGCTCGGCAGCTCCGGCTGGGATTCTTCTCAGTAAAACTGCCGGTGAATTTCCTCGGAATTTTATGCCAACTCCCTGTGCCGGAGTTGGCGTTTTAAGCTTCAATCAACCACAGTGCAGGTCATGAACCAATCACGTCGCCGCTTTCTCCAGTCCGCCGCAGCCACCTCCGCCATCGCCGCCACCGGCCTCGGCACCGCCCATGCCCAAAGCTCGATGAGCTCGGGGAAGTTCTTCCCCGGCTCGAGCACGCCTGAGCCCGTCGACACGCCGCGCGGTGACCTCCCGTTCCTCCACGGCGTCGCCTCCGGCGACCCGATCCCGGACTCGGTCATCCTCTGGACGCGCGTGACTCCCTCCGAGGACGCGATGCCCGGCTCCGGCGCGAGCGAGGACGTCGAGCTGCACTGGGAGGTCGCCACCGACGAGGGCTTTGGCGACGTCGTCGCCTCCGGCCAGGTCACCGCCACCGCGGCGCAGGATCACACCGTGCACGTCGATCCGCACGGCCTGCAGCCGGGGACCGTCTACTTCTACCGTTTCATCGTGATCTCCGGGGACTACTCGAAGACCGTCTCGCCGGTGGGCCGGACGCGCACCGCACCTCACTTCACCTCGTCGCCCGAGAGCATACGCTTCGCCGTGGCCTCGTGCGCGAACTGGGAATCCGGATTCTTCTCCGCCTACCGCGACATGGCGCAGCGCGGACGCTCCGGCGACCTGGACTTCACCCTATTCCTGGGCGATTACATCTACGAATACGAGAACGGCTACTACTCCGGTTTCGGTCCCTACCGCCTCAACGAGCCGGCGCATGAGACCGTCACTCTGGCTGACTACCGCGTCCGTTATGGCCAGTACCGCACCGACGGTCACCTGCAGGCCGCGCACGCCGCCCTGCCGTGGATCGTGGTCTGGGATGACCACGAGATCGCCAACAACAACTGGCGCGAGGGCGCTGAGAACCACGACCCAGAGACGCAGGGCGATTGGAAGGCGCGTCGCGACGCCGCGATGCAGGCCTACTTCGAGTGGCTGCCGGTGCGGGCGACGTCGCCGTCGGAAGGCGGTCACATCTACCGCTCCTTCACCTTCGGCGATCTCGCCGAGCTCACCGTCATGGATTTGCGCACCTACCGCGACCAGGAGGGCAACGCCCTCGATGTGCGCACCTTCAACGACCCCAACCGGACAATGCTCGGCTCCGAGCAGGCCGAGTGGCTCGAAGGCAAGATCTCCACCTCCGATGCCGCCTGGAACATCCTGGGCAACTCCGTGATGTTCTCCCCGATGAACCTCATCACCTTGGACAACGATCAACGCACGGAACCGGTCTCGAGCTTCCTCAGCTCCCACCGCGTCGACGGGATCCCCCTCAACTCTGATCAGTGGGACGGCTACTCCGCGGCGCGTCGTCGGCTGCTGGAGCTTCTCGACGCCAAGGACTCCAAAGTCCTCTTCTGCACCGGCGACATCCACACCGAGTGGGGCCACACGGTCAGCCTCAACGGCCGCGAGCTCGGCGCTGAGGTGGTCTGTGCGTCGATCTCGGCACCCAACGTCAACGAGATCCTGCTCCTGCCCGAAGGCAACGGCGTCTCGCGCCTAGCTCAGGAGTTCCTCCGCGCCGCCAACCCGCACATCAACCACGTCGAGCTCGATTCCCACGGCTTCGCCATCGCGACCGTGCACCGCGAGCACGCCGACATGGAGTGGATCCGGGTGGCAGACTTGGCCGACCCGAACGCTTCCACCGTTGTTGCTCACTCGTGGCGATGGGGCTAAAAATCCGCCCTCACCAGTCGATTTGGTGAAGATCTAACCCACCATTAGAGTTGGTATCCGTTGCAGCAAAGCAGCGGATAATCCTCCATAGCTCAGTTGGCAGAGCATTCGACTGTTAATCGAAGGGTCACTGGTTCGAGCCCAGTTGGAGGAGCAGAGTCTAAGCCCCGTCTACCAGCGAAGGTGCTGGTGGGCGGGGTTTGTTTATGTAGCGATGTCGATGGCTACTGACCGCGTCGTTGTGAGGCCTCAGACATAAAGGTCATAGTGCACAACAAAGCGGGCATCAGTCAGTTCCCTACCGGGAACGAGGATTCAACCTCTTATCAGGACATGATGCCCGTTTTGTCACGCTGGGGGACAGTCAGTCGACAGGTCGCATAAAAGCGGATAGGTCAGGCTGACTGTCCGAACTCACTATACCACTAGGGGTGTTAACCCTCCCCCTTAAGCCCAGATTGACTGAGGTCAGGACCGAAATCTCACAGCTACACAGTGAAAACATCCCCTCCGAAACGGGTCCCGCCTGGTCGAAAGGAGGCCTGTCTGCGGGGTCCTTTAGTGTTGGTGAATTCGACCAGCGCAAGCGCACCATAAACACACGGCCAGGCAAGCGCCCCATCCCCACCTACAGAAACCCCTCACCCCTGCACGTCAGCAGAAGCGGATTCGCTCGGCACGGGAGCGGGATCCTCGCCCGCTCCCCCGGCGAGCGTCAGTGCGGCCCACGCGATGCCGGTGACAGCCTGTTGGCTGAGCGTCGCGGCTCGGCGCGCAACGTGTTCACCTGCACCGCTCACTGTGGGCCCTTCTGTCGTGGTAGGTCATGCAAGTCCGGCGTGACACAACCGCATTTCCCTGCTGGTTTTGCCATGCGAAGCCTTAAAAGAAATATAACCCACCGGCGATACCTAATCCAGAGCCTCTCAGAGTCCACCGGATCCGGCCGAGTAGTTCTCCATCGCGATGTCATCCTCGGCGAAGGCGTCGAGCACCGGTTTAACCACCTTCCACGCCAGTTCCGGGGTCCCGGCCGGCACTTCGCGCACATCTTCGCCGGTCAGCAGGGACTTCGTGAGGCGCGCGTACGGCCCGTTCGCGGTTCCGCGGCCGTTAAAGGCCACCCGCAGCTGCGCCGGCGAGTCCCGCAGGTGGGCCGTGATGTCTTGACGCGGGTTCCCGATCGCCTTGCCCGTGCGCAGCAGGATCTCGCTGCCGCGCCACTGCGGAGTATCTACCTCAACGATCTTCTCGGTGAAGGTCTCGGTGTCGTTTGCCGGATCCACGCCTTCTTCGTCGAGGTAGTTGGGGACGGGGCCGTCGGGAAGCTCGCCCGCCGTATAGCGCCCGCGGCGCGTGCGTGAGAGATCCACCGTCGCATGCTCCAGGATCTCGGCGACGCGCTCTCGATCGCCGCCGGCGAGCAGGTGCGCCATCGTCTGCAGGAGATGCGACTGCACCATGTCTTCGACCGCGCCGCTCGAGTCATAAAACGCGGCCCGCCCCTCGAGCGCGAGGTCTTCCTCGTAGACGATCTCTAGGCGCTCGATTTCCTCGGAGTTCAACACCGCGCGCAGGCCAGCGCGCTCACGCAGCGTATCGACGGCCGCCACCACCGCCGGTTCGTACAGGAAATGGTCGATGCGGTACAGGTGGTGCTTATCGACGATCCCGCGTCCAGCTTCTTCGAGCGCGGCGGCGGACGCCGCATCCGTGCCGAGGGGTTTCTCGAGGGCGAGGATGGCGCCTTCGGGAAGCGTGCACTGGCTTAAGGCCTGCACGGATTCGTAGGTGATGGCCGGGGCGAGGGCGTAGTAGACGATGAGGTGTTCGTCGTCACGCGTGCTAGCGATCAGCTCGCCGAGGTCTTCGGCCGAGGTGGCATCGGCGGAGACGTAGGTGGCGTGGGCGGCCAGGACGTCGCCAAGCTCGCCGCCGACCGCCTCGCGCACGAAGCCGGCGTAGTCGTCGAGCTCGCTGCGCCCGACGGCCGTGATGCGCACCCGCTCCGCCTCGGCGCGCGAGGTGGTGGCGAGGAAGTCCGCGAGGCCGGGAAGCAGCAGGCGGCCGGCGAGGTCGCTGGCGCCGCCAAGGATAAGCAAGTGAGTATGAGTGATCATGGCCGCCAGAATAACGACGCGGACGCGTACAGTGGGAAGCGTTACCTTAGAGCCACCCTGTCCGCTATCCAAGGAAGAGTCGCTACCTCATGATCCAGTTCGTCATCGGTGCCGCTGCCGGATATGTGATCGGCACGAAGGCCGGCCGAAAGCGCTACCGTCAGCTGAAGAAGGGTGCCGAGACGGTGATCAACTCCCCCGTCACCCGCCAGGTGGTCATCAGCACCCGCAAGGCCGTGGCCAACAAGCTCGACCCCCAGCCGCGCATGCGGGAGGTCAAGAACCTGCGCAAGGACAGCCGCACCGACGGCCAGACCGTGCTCGAGCACGACGAGGACTAGCGGAAAATCAGCGAAACGCCCGGTCGTTGAGCTCTCGGCGCGCTTGCTCGAGCGCCACGATGTCGGAAAACAGGCTGTTGTAGGCCTCCTGGTTCTCGGTCGGGCGCATACGCTGCAGCTGGGCTTTGAGCAGAGCAATTTGGTTGCCGACGAGCTGCTCCTGCAAACGGCACAGCACCGTGTCGGCGTATTCCTCTAGAGGCTTGTCGCTGCGGATCTCCTCGACCGCCAGCTCGGAGACGAAGTTACGCCCCGAGTAGTCGAGCATCTCGCCGGCCACCGCGGCGATCCAGTCGACTCCCCCGTCACCGGCGTTCTCGAGGCCCCCGGCCTTGGCGATCGCATCCCGGATGGCCTGGTAGGCGGAGTTGGTGAAGGCGTCGTCGGCAAGCCCGTCGAAGTAGCTGCCCGCCACCTGCGGCTCTTGCAGCGCCAGCTTGATGGCCTCGCGCTCGGGCCACAGCCGGGGATCGCGCGGATTCGGCGGGATGACCATGGGGTTCTCGTCGGCGGGGCGGGTGGTGGCGTCGTCGAAACGCGTGGCCCGGGGCAAGCGCCGGGTGTCCTTCTTCGGCTTGGCCACCTCCTCGCGGACTTGGCGCAGGATGTCATCGGGGTCCGACCAGCCGACCCAGCCGGCGAGCTGGCGGGCGTAGTCGGTGCGCAGGACCTCGTCGCGGACGCCGGCGACGACGGGGATGGTGCGTCGCAAAGCTTGGAGACGCCCCTCGGCGGTGTCGGTGCGGTACTCGTTGAGCAGCGAGGTGATCACGAACTCGAACATCGGGATCCGCGCGGCCACCAGATCCCGCAGCGCCACATCGCCCTTCTCCATGCGCAGGTCGCAGGGGTCGAGCCCCTCGGGGGCGACGGCGACGAAAGACTGGCCGGTGAAGTTCTGGTCCCCCTCGAAGGCGCGCAGGGCGGCCTTCTGGCCGGCCTCGTCGCCGTCGAAGACGTAGATGAGCTCGCCGCGGAAGTAGTTATCGTCGAGCATGTGGCGGCGCAGCACCTGCAGGTGCTCTGTGCCGAACGCCGTGCCTGAGGAGGCCACCGCCGTTTTCACCCCGGCGGCGTGCATGGCCATGACGTCGGTATACCCCTCGACCACGACCGCCTGGTGCTCGCGGGCGATATGCTTCTTCGCCTCATGCAGCCCGAAGAGGACCTTGGACTTGTTGTAAAGCATCGTCTCGCGGGTGTTCATGTACTTACCCGCGGGGTCGTCGTCATAGAGCTTGCGGGCGCCGAAGCCGATGACGTTGCCCGTGACGTCCTTGATCGGCCAGAGCAGGCGGCCGCGGAACTGGTCGATGTAGGTGCCGCGGCTGGTGATCGTCGATAAGCCGGCGGTCTCAAGCTCCTTCTGGGAAAAACCCTTGCGCAGCAGGTGTTTGGTGAGATGCTCCCAGCCCTGCGGGGCGTAGCCGCACTCGAAGTGGTGGATGAGCTCGGGACTGAAGCCGCGGTCCAACAGCAGGTTGCGGGCCTTCTCTGCCTCCGGGGTCTCCAGCTGGGCGCGGTAGTACTCGTGGGCAGCCTTGTTCGCCGCCAGCAGGCGCTTGCGGGTGCCGGGCTCGTAGTTGCGCCCGCCGGTCGAGCCGCCCTCGTAGCGGATGTGGTAGCCGATCTTGTCGGCCACCGCCTCGACCGCCTCGGGGAAGCTCAACTGTTCGACTTCCATGAGGAAGGAGAAGACGTCACCGCCCTTGTCCGTGGAGAAGCAGTGGTAGTAGCCGCGCGCGGGACGGACGTGGAACGACGGGGTGCGCTCGTCCTTGAAGGGGCTTAGGCCCTTGAGTGAGTCGTGGCCGGCGGGTTTGAGCTGGACATATTCGCCCACGATCTCCTCGATCGGGGCACGCTCGCGAATCGCCTCGATATCGCTCTGCGGAATCCTGCCCTTCGCCATGGGGACGATTCTAGCGCGCGGGGCCAAACCCGCCGGCCGCGCTTTTCGCGCTCCTTGTACGAGCGTTTCGCAATCGTCGGAAAGCCGTGCGACGATAAGACCATGACAGATTCCTCATCGCGCGGGCGCAAGGGCCCGACAGCTGTGGCCTCGGTCGCCGGGCTCCTGCTCGCCGCTGGGGCAGCGTACCTGGGACTCTACGGCTTCGATAGCTTCGGTGGCTCCGGCGGCGTGGCCAGCGGGTCGGACACCTGCGCGATGGAGACCCTGCCGGACGAGGCGCACGATACGGCCGCGGACATCCAGGCCGGCGGACCTTATCAGTTCCCGGAGAACGACAACACGCGCTTCGGCAACTACGAGGGCGTCCTTCCTGATGAGGAACTGGGCTACTACCGTGAATACACGGTTGTCACGCCAGGGCTGGATCACCGGGGTGAACGCCGCATCGTCACCGGCGGCGGCACCGAGACGGATCCTGAGGTCTGGTACTACACGGACGACCACTACGAGTCCTTCTGCGAGATTCCCGATGCCGAAACATAACCCGAACCACTTCCTCGTCTACTCCTACCCGGACCACTCCGGTTCCCCGGTGCTGCTCACCCACCCGTTGACCTCCCGGGAGGAGTTCTTCTCCGAGCTCGCCTCGGCGCTGCGCCAGCCGAAGCAGGTCAAGCGCCCCGCGCCGAAGAACCTCGACGCGATGGCGGATCTGCTCAAGGAGGCGAAGGTGAAGAAAGTGATCTGCTCGGCCTGGCAGCTCAACGAGGCCGATGACCGCGCCATCCGCGCCGTCTTTAAAGACCTCGGCATCGTCTTGGTGCGCTGAGATGCCCGCAGCTCACGACTACTGGGATCGCCTCGGCGTCTCGGATGACCCGCTGATCGATCGCACCGATTCTGCTTTCGCCCGCGGCCTGCCGAGCTGGCCCACTGGGTATGAGCGCTACCGCATCATTCGCACCTGGCAGTCGCTCATCATCGCCACCGAGGGCCTCTTTCCCCGCGGGCTCGAGTGCTATCTGGAACTGCCCCACGCCGAGGGCATCCTGCGCGGCCAGGTCGAACACCAGTGGCATCTCAGCCTGCTATCCAGCTTCGCCTCCGGCATCGCCACCGGCGCGCTGCTGCCCCTGCCGGCCGCCACGGCGCTGCCCGCCCCGCCGAGCGCCCCTTTAAACCTCTATGGCGAACTGCAGGGCCGGCTCATCGTGCCGGTGCTTATCGACGTCCACGTCCCCTCCCGCCCCGCCCACCACGAAGGGATACGCTACGTGCCGCTCACCCCGATCACACCGGAGGAGTTCGAGCACGTCCGCGCCGGGGGCCTCGAGGACGTGATGCGCATCCGCCGCGAGGCGAAGACGCATCACGTGGTCGTCGATAGCCGAGAGGTCACCGACGGCTTCATCGCCCAGCTGCCGGCTAGCCCAGATAGCCGCTGAGGTCCGCGGAGTTGCGGGCGAGGCGCTCGAGGCGGGACTCGGTCAGGGAGGCGATCTGGTCGACGATCACGCGCTCGCGCTCGGCAGGGGTCTCCGCGCGCTCATACCAGTGGCGATACACCCGGTCGAGCCCGCCGATCCCGGCAGCTGTGAGGTAATCCCAGACCCGGTAGATCCGCTCGCGCTGCCGGTCCTGGCGTGCCTTATGGGCGGGCATGTCCATGACGTAGAGCACCGCGATGGTCTTCAACAGCGTGACCTCCGCGCCCGCATCCGGTGGGATGACCAGGCGCCCGTGGCCGCGGCCGAGAGGTTCGTCGCCGGCCTCTTGCAGCGTGGCGGTGATCCCGGCGCCGACGAAGCGCCCCACCAGCTCCGAGGTCATCTTCTTTAAGGTGACATAGCCCTGCAGTGAGTGATCGAAGTCGGCAGCCTGCGCCACGACGGGGAGCTCGCGGAGGCGGGCGGCGGCGTCGAGAAGCTCGTCGACGTGGCCACCGAAAGCCTGCGCGCCCTTCTCCGCCAAGGAGACCAGCTCGAGGAGATCCCACAACACCTGCAGCGAGATGCGCCCGGAGACGATGCCGTCTTCGACGTCGTGTACGGAGTACGCGATATCGTCGGACCAGTCCATGACCTGGGCTTCGACCGGCGGCAGCTCGGTCTCATGGCCGCGGCGCACCCACTGCAAGATGGCGGCGTCTTCGTCATAGGCGGAGTACTTGCGGTTGGTGGTGCCATCGGCACGCGTGCGGGTCACGGGGTACTTGCACGCCGCATCGAGCGAGGCGCGGGTGAGGTTGAGGCCGAGCGAGTTGCCGTCATCGTCTAGCACCTTCGGCTCCAGGCGGGTGAGAATCCGCAGGGTCTGGGCGTTGCCCTCGAATCCGCCGCAGTCGGCGGCGACCTCGTTGAGCGCGACCTCCCCGTTGTGCCCGTACGGCGGATGCCCCAAGTCGTGGGTGAGCCCAGCCATCTCGCAGAGATCCCCCGAAAGCCCCAGGCCGGTGCCGATGCCGCGGGCGATCTGCGCGACCTCCAGGGAATGCGTCAGCCGGGTGCGCGGGGTATCGCCGTCGCGCGGGCCGACCACCTGAGTCTTATCCGCTAACCGACGCAGCGCCGCCGAGTGCAGCACGCGCGCGCGATCGCGGGCGAAGTCGTCCCGGGCGTCGGCCTCCGCGCCTTCGTACTGGCTGGCCTTAGGCTTTTCTGAGAAGCGGCGCACGGTGTCCTGCGGCTGGTAGTCGTAGCTCACTGCCCCTCCTTCCTGCGCAACTCACGGTGGCGTTTTCTTCTCGACGGACGCAGCCACCCCTCCACGTAACGCAAAGCTTGCTCTACGCGCCTGGCGGCGCGCGGGCCGGCGAGCGCGCGCACGTCTTGCACGTAGAGCCCGCCGACCTCGTGGGCGAGGGTGAGCCACCACGTCTTCGCCGGAAACGTCGATGGGCAATAAGGCGTCGGCGCGGAGAAGGCGTCGATGCCCGCCAAGCGCGAGATGATCTGGGCGCGCAGCGCGTGGTTCGGGTCGGTGACCACGAGGGTGGACCCCGGGCGGTAGCCGAGCAGCTCCTCCATGGAATCGCGGGTGCAGCAGCCGACGGGCACCTCGGTGATGCGCTGATCTGGGATGCCGTCGTCACGCAGCTCGCGTGCCGAAACCGCAGCTTCGGTAAAACGGTCGCCGGGCAGGTTGGCGCCCAAGGTGTAGACCTGCGTACGCGGGTATTTTCGCGCGAGATCGCGGGCGTGGTCGATGCGGGCGCGCAGATGGCGAGAAGGCCGGCCGTCGTACTGCGCGGTGCCTAAAACGGCGATCGAGTCCGGGTTATCGAGGCCGCGAGGCAGAAACTGGTGGGCGATTATGCGCACCGGAGCGGCGAGAGCCCCGACGACAGGCAGCGCCAGGGCGAGGATCCGGAAAGCTTTCACATCACGCAAGTATGCCCAAAACGGCGGTAAGGTTGTGGGCATGAAACACTCGCGCGCACGTCTTTTCCCCCGCCTGCTGGCCGCCACCGCCGCGGGCGCGGTTGTTTTCTTGCCCGCATCCCCCGCCCTCGCGGCCCCCGGCTCCACGGAAGTAGTCGCACAGGCGATGCTCACGGAGGCCGTCACCGATGAGGCCGGCATCCTGTCTGCCGACGAGGTCGCCGAGATCGAGGACGCCGCCCGGCGGCTGCAGGACGAAGAGCGGCTGACCCTGCGCGTGATTTTTGCCAACGACTTCGGCTCCCAGTCCCCGCAGGAGTTCACGGGCGCCGCCGTCGAGGCCTCCGGTGGGGGCAACGTCGGGGTGTTCGCGGTGGCCGTCGATACGAGCCAGTACGGCTTCTACGGCGGCGAGGCGTGGAGCGACCAGCAGCTCGACAACTTCAACTCCGGCGCGCTCACCGCCCTGCAGAACCGTGACTTCGCGGGCGCCCCCATCGCGGGCGTCGACGAGGTGACAGGTTCCGCCGCCGGCGAGGGGGGCGACGGCAGCGGTGCCGGCTGGCTGATCGCCGGCGGCGCCGGCGTGGTGGCCGTAGGTGGCGGCGCGTGGTGGCTGACGCGCCGGAACAAGTCGAAGCAGCTCGGCGACGCCCTCAAGCAGTCCCGCGAGCTGGATCACGCGGATACCCGGGCGATCGCGGCGCTGCCGCTCTCGGCGTTGGAGGAGCGTGCGGAGGAGGTCATCGTCGCCACCGACGAATCCGTGCGCAACGCCCAGGAGGAGCTGAAGATCGCCTCCGGCGAGTTCGGCCCCGAGCGCACCCGCCCATTCTTGCGCGCGGTCAACCAGGCGAACTCCGCACTCCAGCGCGCTTACCAGATCCGCGCGCAGCTCAACGACTCCATCCCAGAATCCGAGCAGGAAAAGCGCGCGCTCTACACCGAGGTCATCTCCTCGTGCGGCCAGGCGGACCAAGCGCTCGACGAGCAGTCCGACAAGTTCCGCGAGCTGCGCAACCTGCTCATCAACGCCTCGTCCAAGCTGGACGAGCTCACGCAGAAGACCGTGGACCTGCGCGCCCGCTTAGAGCCTGCCACCGCGACCCTGGAGTCCTTGCGCGCCGAGTACCCAGCCGAAGTTATCGACAGCATCAACGACAACGACGAGATGGCCCGCGTCGCCCTCGACGAAGGCGAGAAGGCCCTCTCCCAGGCACGTCACCTGCAGCAGCGGCCGGCCGGGCAGCAGGGCGGGCTTATCGACGCCATCCGCGACTCCGAGCGCGCCGTCAACCTAGCCGACGACCTGCTCGGCGGCATCGAGCACGCCGAGACCAACATCGCCACCGCGAAGAACGGCCTGCCCGATCTCATCGCCGAGGTCGAAGACGAAATCGGCGAGGCCGGCGAACTCAAAAAGGCCGGACGCTCCGCCGGCTCGCAGGTCGACTGGGAGGCTTTGGAGAAAGCCGTCGACCAGGCCCGCACGGAGCTCGAATACGCCCGCACCGAGGGCGCCACCGACCCGTTGAGCGCTTATCAGCAGCTCATGTCTGCGGACTCCGAACTTGACGACGCCCTCGACTCCGCCCGCCGAGGCCACCAGGACCAGAAGCGCAAACTCGCCGTGGTCGACCAACAACTGGCGACCGTGGCCTCCCAGATCGAAGGCGCCGAAGACCTCATCTCCTCGCGCGGACGCGTGGTCGGCTCCGAAGCGCGCACCCACCTCGCCGAGGCCAAGCGCATGTTCGCCCAGGCCCAGCATTTGCGCACCAAAGACACCCACGCCGCCAACCGCTTCGCCCGCGGCGCGGGCGTCGCCGCCCAGAAGTCCGTCTCCAGCGTGCGCGCCGACCTCCAGCGCTACCAGCAACAACACCGCCGCGACAACGGAAACGGTACCGGCGGTATGATCGCCGGCATGGTGATCGGCTCCCTGCTCTCCGGCGGCGGACGCGGCGGCTTCGGCGGAGGCTTCGGCGGGGGCGGCGGCTTCGGTGGTGGTGGCGGAGGCGGCGGCTTCCGCGGCGGCGGGTTCTGAGTTTGGTGGGGTTGGCTGGGTTGCGTTGGCTGGGGCTGGGTGACGGCGTGGTCAACGTATGGTGCGTTTACGCTTGTCGAAAGGAGCCGGTCGAAAGGAAGCGTCCTTTCGACCGCGCGAGACTCGTTTAGATGAGGGTGCTTTCGACCAGCGTAAGCGCAACATGGGGGTCCGGAGGGGGTTGGCGGTTAGTGTTGCCGGCCAGTCGTCCCATCCTTCCCCGTAGCCCCTTCCGTAAGGCCCCCACTGTCGGCGCGCCTACCGCTGTCATACAGCGATAACGCTGGTCGAATTCACCCTCACAGAAAAGACTACTCGTTTCGACCCCACGGAACTCCTTTAGGGGCACCTCCTTTCGACCAGGCGCGCGAACGCGATACAGCCTCATGTCTGCTAAGGTGCCTGGCGTACTGTGGGTCCGCTTTTGGAGTGTGGTGGCGTTGCTGCTGCACAAACCCTTAAAGGAAGATGCTTGAGGGGCGCTTCCTTTAAGGGTTTGTGCGAGAAAATGGCCCGATTTTGTGTCCTTCAAGGTTCTCCCTTCAAGCATTTGTGTTCGAATGCCACGCAGGCCCCACGGAACCGACCGCGGTCGGGATTAAGTCTTCCCACATCCGAATGCCGCGCTACCGCTGGTCGAAAGGGGCCACCCCTAAAGGAGTGCTGGTTTCGACCGCGCGGGACTCGTGAGTTTATATGGGGGTACTTTCGACCAGCGCTAGCGTGGCATAGCAGGGTGAGCCCGGAGAGACTGCCGGCCCCACAGGATGGACTGATGAGACCGGTGGGACGACCGGCCGGTAGGGTCTCGCGCCTGCCCGGCCATGCACCCATGATGTGCCCACGCTGGTCGAAAGCAGCCGGTCGAAAGGAAGCGCCCTTTCGACCGCGCACCCCCTTTAGATGAGGATGCTTTCGACCAGCGATAACGCAACACGAACGACCAGCACACCAGAAGCACCCGCCAAAGCACCCAAAACCCCAAACCCCCTACACCCGCAGGTTCCTTCGCGGGGCGTCGACTTGGGCGCAGCCGTAGGTCAGAAACACAGAGTCGAGCAGCGGGAGCCCGTCGGAGGCGGGTCCGTCGTAGACTTCGAGGACGCCGGGGCCGCTGGGGCGGAGGGTGACGGCGACGGAGCCGTCGGCAAGCACGATCCGCCGCTCCCGCCGCAGCGGCCCTACGCGCTCGAGCCGGTAGCACCGGTCCTCGCACTGGGCGTTGAGCCGGGCGAGCGTGAAGCCGGACTGGGCGATCGTGCCGAAGGTGCCGTCTGGGCCGGTGGCGCGCATGCGGAAGCGCATGGAGCCGATGGTGTGCTCGAGAAGCAGGCGGGTCTGGCCGATGGTGAGGACGTCCGCGGTGACGTAGGCGAGGGTGACGCCTTGGCGGTCGAGGAGTTCGG
Organism: Corynebacterium yudongzhengii; assembly: GCF_003065405.1. NCBI lineage: Bacteria > Bacillati > Actinomycetota > Actinomycetes > Mycobacteriales > Corynebacteriaceae > Corynebacterium > Corynebacterium yudongzhengii. Next base: position 676,939 of record NZ_CP026947.1, on the reverse strand, counting down.
GCCCGTCCCAGGTCCACTTGCCTTCGTCGCGGTCGTTCGCCTTCTTCACCACTCACCTTCCTCGGTCGGCAACCATCCTAGAAGATGAACGCCAGCAGCGCGATGATCGTGAGCAGCACGAGCACCGCGATCAGCGCCGTGCCCGTGCGCTGGAGGCGGTGCTCCAGGATCATGCGGGAGAAGTAGCCGAGGGCCACGGCTTCTGCATCGTCAATCTCGACGTCGCCGTCGTATTCGACGATCGCCTTGCGCACCCCGCGCTGGGCGGCGGTGAACTGGCCGACCTTGTTGCCGTCGACGTCGTCGATGATCCAGTCCTTGGAGCTTTCGGCGACCAAGAGGAAGCTGCGGCCGTCGAGAAACGCCTTGAGCTCCTTGTCGGAGGTGACATCGCCGTGGAGGAGGTACTCGCGGCCGTCGGGGCGGCGCAGCGAGATGCCGTGTTGCTTGTCGGTGTCGACCTTCCACTGCTCTTCGCCGACGTCGGCGTGATCACCGTGGAAGACGGCGAGTGTGCGCACACCGTCTTCTTCGACGAGCGCGGGGCGATCGGTGTCGCTGCGGTCCCAGCTGGTGTAGTGCATTAGCAGCCGATCAGTCGCTCGGCGAGGTAGGCCTCGAGCTCGGCGATCGGCACGCGCTCCTGTTCCATGGTGTCGCGCTCGCGGACGGTCACGGCGTTGTCCTCGAGCGTGTCGAAGTCGTAGGTGACGCAGAAAGGCGTACCGATCTCATCCTGGCGACGGTAGCGCCGACCGATAGCACCGGAGGTGTCGAAGTCGACGTTCCAGTAGCCGCGCAGCTTCTGGGCGAGCTCAGCGGCGGGCTCGGACAGTTCCGGCTTCTTGGACAGCGGCAGCACGGCGACCTTCACCGGCGCCAGGCGACGGTCGAGCTTGAGCACGACACGCTTATCGACGCCACCCTTCGCGTTCGGCGCCTCATCCTCGGTGTAGGCGTCAATGAGGAAGGCCATCAGAGCGCGACCCAGACCGGCGGCGGGCTCGATGGTGTACGGGATCCAGCGCTCCTCGGTTTCCTGCTCGTAGAAGGACAGGTCCTCGCCGGAGGCCTCGGCGTGCACGCGCAGGTCATAGTCGGTTCGGTTGGCCACGCCCTCGAGCTCGCCCCACTTGGAGCCGGAGAAGCCATAGGCGTATTCGACGTCGACGGTGCGCTTGGAGTAGTGGCTGAGCTTTTCCTGCGGGTGCTCGTAGAGACGCAGGTTCTCCGGGTTGATGCCCAAGTCGATGTACCACTGGTGGCGGTCGTCGATCCAGTACTGGTGCCACTCTTCATCGGTACCCGGCTTGACGAAGAACTCCATCTCCATCTGCTCGAACTCGCGGGTGCGGAAGATGAAGTTGCCCGGAGTGATTTCGTTGCGGAAGGACTTGCCGATGTTCGCGATGCCGAAGGGCGGCTTCATGCGCGCGGAGGTCATGACGTTCTTGAAGTTCACGAAGATGCCCTGCGCCGTCTCCGGGCGCATGTAGTGCAGGCCCTCCTCATCGTCGACCGGCCCCAGGAAGGTCTTCATCAAGCCGGAGAATGCCTTCGGCTCGGTCCAGTTGCCGGGCTGCCCGGTCTCGGGGTCGTTGATGTCGGCCAGCCCGTTGACCGGCGGGTGGCCGTGCTTCTCCTCGTAGGCCTCGAGCAGGTGGTCGGCGCGGTAGCGCTTGTGAGTATGCAGGGATTCGACCAGCGGGTCGGTGAAGACCTCGACGTGCCCGGAGGCGACCCACACCTGGCGCGGGAGGATGATGGAGGTGTCCACGCCCACGACGTCGGCGCGCGAGGTGACCATGTGGCGCCACCACTGGCGCTTGATGTTCTCCTTGAGCTCCACACCCAGCGGGCCGTAGTCCCACGCGGAACGGGTTCCGCCGTAGATTTCACCGGCCGGGTAGACCAGTCCTCGACGCTTGCAGAGGTTGACGACGGTATCGATCACAGACGCGGCCATGGCGGTGGTGGACTCCTTGTTTTCACCAGGGTATTCAACGGTTAGTCCGCACCAGTCTAACGGGTCTTTACGCCACGTCCACGTCGCCCCTCCCCCTGATCGATGCATAAACCCGAAGTTTTTGACCCCGATACCTACCAACAATATTGGGACACCTGTATAATAAATGAGACGATGGCGATTTTGGTCGCACGAAGAGAGCCTCGCCACGAAGCGTGACAGTTACACCCTCAACACCGTAGCGCCAGGTGATGCCCCCGAAAGAGGAGAATGCGAAGATGGCGAGAACGAACGAGCGCCCCACGCTTTTCGACCACGCCGCTAGAGTCATTAGTGCACTCGATTCTCAGCAGCGCCTCCAAATTGTTCTTAAATTGGCCGAGCGTGACCATGTCGTCCACGAGTTGGTGGAGTCGCTAGGAAAATCCCAGCCGTTGATCAGCCAGCACTTGCGTGTGCTCAAACGCTCCGGCCTGGTGACCTCAGCCCGCGCCGGCCGCGAGGTGGTCTACACGTTGAACTCCCCCAAGGTCGCAGAGGTCATCCACCTCGCCCAGCGCGTCGGCGCGCTCACCTCGGAGGACGGCTCCGGCGGTCTCGGCGAGGCGGACGCCTCGGATTCCGCGCAGCTCGGGCAAACTGCCGTTGTAGGCCACCCCGATACCCCCAAGGACCCCGATACGAAGATGCCCGGGCTGGTCCCGGACCTTCCCGCCTCCCCAACTCCGGGGCTGCCTTAAGTGCGAACTATTTCGCCGAGGAACGTAGCGCTAGACTGGAGATTTACAAGGTTTCACTACACCCCGAGGCGAAAGAAAGTATCTGGTATGCCTTTGTCTGTGTCCTCGTCTAAGCCCAAGGTCGGCGTGCGCAACACCCGGCAACGCACGGCGGTCGTCGACCTCCTCTCCGAGCTCGATAACTTCGCCTCCGCGAAGGAAATCCACCGGGAGCTGGAAGAACGCGACGCCCGCGTCGGCCTCACCACCGTGTACCGCACCCTGCAGTCCCTGGCGGAGATCGACGCCGTCGACGTGCTGCACATGGCCTCCGGCGAATCGCTCTACCGCGCCTGCCACACCGACGATCATCACCACCACCTCGTCTGCACCGAGTGCGGGCGCACGGAGGAGATTGACGGCGGCCCCGTAGAGAAGTGGGCGAAAGACGTGGCCAAGTCCCACGGCTTCCGGCTCACCGGCCACGACGCGGAGATCTTCGGCGTCTGCCAGGACTGCGCGGCCCACCAGGCCCGCGCCGAGGCCCAGGCGAAAAACCGCGGCGCGGCGGCGAAGTAGCGCTAACCGATCACACTTCCAAACGCCGCGCCCAGCACAAACGTCACCAGCGCGGCGCCTAAGCCCACCAGCAGCTGCCGCGCCGCACGCGGCGCCGGCGGCTTGCCGGAAAGAATGCCGGTCACCCCGCCGGTAAACAACAGCGCGATCGAAACGAGCACGACTGCGGAGATGCCTGCGGGCATCGCCGTCATGCCGAGAAGATAAGGAATGATCGGGATGAACGCGCCGATCGAGAACGCGATGAACGACGACGCCGCCGCCGTCCACGCCCCCGAGCTGCCCTCCGATTTTACCGGCGCCCCCTGCGAGAACTCCTCGGTCTCGATGCCACGGGCCTGATCGGCGAAGACCTGCGCGGCGCGCTGGCGAGCCTCGTCCTCGCTCATCCCGCGGGCGCGGTAGACGAGCGCGAGCTCGTTGGCGTCCACGTCCACCTGGCCGATGAGGCGGTAGGACTTCGGATGGGGCACGGAGGCGTCGATAAGCTCGTTCTGGCTGCGCACCGAGATGTACTCGCCGGCGCCCATGGAAAACGCGCCGGCCAGAAGCCCGGAGATGCCGGTGACCAGGATCGCCGAGGACGACATGCCGGAGCCCAGCACGCCGAGCACCAGGGCCGCGTTCGAGATGAGCCCGTCGTTGGCGCCGAAGACGGCGGCGCGGAAACCACCCGACATCTTCTCGCGCGAACGCGTCGCCAGCCCGCGCACGACCTCGGCGTGCATGCGCTCGTCGGCGGCGATGCTGTCGGGGGCGTCGTCGTCATGCACATAGGGGTTGCGCGACTCCGCCGACTGGATTAGCGCCAGCGCGAAGACCGAACCGAAGTGCTTGGCCAAAAAGCCCAGAAAGCGCGTGCCGAGATCCGGGCTGCGCGGCATGCCCACATAATCGCCGAGCCGCTCGCGCCAGTACTGCTCGTGGCGGGATTCGGCGTCGGCGAGCTCGAGGAGGATCTCGCGCTCGGAGCCGGTGCGCTTTTCCGCCAAGCTGCGGTAGACGGCGGCCTCCGCACGCTCGTTGGCCAGATAGCGGCGCCACCGGCTGATCTGCTTATTCGACGGCTTCTTCGACCGGTGCTCCTCGTCACTCATTTGGTGCCTCCGAAGCGTCGGTCGCGGTGGGCGTATTCGGTCACGGCGTCGAAGAGGTGCTGCGGGGTGTAATCGGGAAATAAAACATCCTGGTAGACGTGCTCGGCATACGCCGACTGCCAGAGCAGGAAGTTCGAGGTGCGCTTCTCCCCCGACGGGCGCAGGAACAGATCGACCTCGGGCATGCCCGGGTCGTAGAGGTAGCGCTGGAGGTTCTTCTCCGTCACGTCCCTGCGGGTGATCTCACCGCGGTTAGCTTTGTCGATGAGGGTGGAAATGCCGTCGATAAGCTCCGCCCGACCACCGTAATTCACGCACATCACCAGCGTCATGCGGGTGTTGTGCCGGGTGAGCTCCTCGGCGGCTTCGAGTTCGCGGATGACGCTGCGCCACAGCCTCGGCCGCCTGCCCGCCCAGACGACGCGCACTCCTTTCTCGTGCAGCACGTCGCGCTGGCGGCGCAACACGTCGCGGTTGAAGCCCATGAGGAAGCGAACCTCGTCGCGCGAGCGGCGCCAGTTCTCCGTGGAGAAGGCGTAGGCTGACAGATACTCGATGCCTAGAGCCAGGCAGGCGTCGACGACGTCCATGAGCACCTTCTCACCGCGCTTGTGGCCTTCGGTGCGTTCCAGGCCGCGCTCGGTGGCCCAGCGCCCGTTGCCGTCCATAACCAGCGCAATATGGCGCGGCAGGAACTTCTCCGGGATCTCCGGAGGGCGCAGCGCTTCCTTCTGCGGGTTTTCTTTCATCCTCACAACCTCTTAATACAACAGTTCCTAATGCTGGTCCATGATCCGCAGCGAACGAATCCCAGAATCCAGGTGCCACTGCAGGTGTGCGGTGACCAGTCGGTGCGCCCGCTCCGCGAGCACCGGCCCCTCGGGGCTCAACAGCAGCTCCGCCGCGGCCGCCCGGTGGCTTTTGAGCAGCAACCACATCAGGTGCAGGGTTTCCTCCGGCACAGAATAGCTTTGCGACGGCCGGCACTCATAACACACCGCCCCACCCACCGCCGGGTTAAAGGCGTGGTGCGGCCCCGGTTTCTGGCAGGCCGCGCAGTCGAAAAGGCTCGGCGCGAAGCCCTCCAGCTCCATGGCCTGAAGGAGGAAACCATCGAGGGTCGCGGTGGGATAAGGAGTCTCGCCGAGCCAGTCGAGGGCGTCGACGACGGCGTCGAAAAGCTCCTCATTAGTGTCGACGTGCCGGGTGAACTGCTCGGCCGTCTCCAGGATCACCGCGGCCGCGGAGTAGCGATCCCAATCGTCGATGAGCGGGCCCGCGAAGTAGCGCACCGTATCGGCGGTGGTGATGGTGGCGAGGTTCTTGCCGGCGTACATGGTGACGTCGAGAAGCACGAAGGGCTGCAACCGGGAACCGAAACGGGACTTCGCCCGCCGCACCCCCTTGGCGACGGCGCGCACCAACCCCGATCCGCGCGTGAGCAGCACGATGATGCGATCGGCCTCGCCGAAATCGTGGGTGCGCACCACCACGGCCTTCTCCCGGAAGGAGCCGCGGCGCACGGTTTAAAACCCCAGGCGTCCGAGCTGCTTAGGGTCGGACTGCCAGTTCTTGAGCACCTTGAGGCGCAGATCCAGATACACGTTGCGCCCGATGAGCTCGATGATCTCCTTGCGCGCCCGCGCGGTGATCGACTTCAGGCGCCGGCCGTCGCGGCCCTCGAGGATCTTGCGCTGGCCGGGGCGTTCGACGTAGATGACGGCGTAAACGAGGGCGCGGTCGCGGTTGTCATCGGGGTCGTCGATGATCTCGTCGACCTCGACGGCCACGGAGTGCGGCAGCTCATCGCGCAGCCCCGACAGCGCGGCTTCGCGGATGAGCTCGGAGATGCGGGTCTCGGTGTCATCATCCGTGGTGTGGTCGTCCGGGTAGAACTTCGGGCCCTCCGGCAGCTGGCCGACCAAGACGTCGGTGAGCACGTCGATCTGGCGCTTTTCGGTCGCCGATACGGGTACCACCTCGGGGCCGACCTCATCGCCGCCGAGCAGGTCATAGACGGCCAACAGCTGCTCGCCCAGCTTGTCCTTGCTCACGGTGTCGATCTTGGTGACGATGCCGACAATCGGCACCCGCGGCGCGATCTCTCGGACGTTGTTGAGGATCCAGCGATCGCCGGGGCCGATCTTCTCGTCGGCCGGGATGGTCAGGCCAATGACGTCGACGTCCGCATAGGTATCGCGGACGGTGTCGTTGAGACGCTCACCCAGCAGGGTGCGCGGGCGGTGCAGGCCCGGCGTATCGACGACCACCATCTGCGCATCCTCTCGGTGCACCAGCCCGCGGATCGGGTGCCGGGTGGTCTCCGGCTGATCGGCGGTGATCGCGATCTTCTCGCCTACGAGGGCGTTCGTCAGCGTCGACTTACCGGTATTGGGCCGGCCGACGAAGCTGACGAAACCGGAACGAAAACCCTCCGGGGTATCGGTGAAATCGAGCACCTGGCTCCTTGCAGCAATCCGAAGTTTTTAAGGGATACCTCAGGATACACCGTCTAGGAGACGCGGACGACCTCGAAGGTCTGCTCCGGGGCGACGAAAGCGTTCTGTGCTTGCACCAGCTGCAGCTCGCGGGTATCGGCGTCGAAGGTGACCTTGAGCAGCTCGTAGATGCTGGAGGCGGTCTTGCCCAGCGCCTGTTCCGCATCGCCGGTGGAGACGTAGTGGCCGGTAAACAAAGCGGCGGTCACATCCCCGGAGCCGTTGCGCTTGAAAGGCAGATACGGGGTGCGCACCAGCCACACGCCGGAGCCGTTGACCACCATCATCTCGATGGTGTCCTCCTCACGATCCGGGCGCAACACCGAGGTGACCAGCACGGTCTCCGGGCCCATCTCGCGGGCGGCGTGGGCGGCGGCGATGGTGGAGTCGAGATCGTCAGCGGTGCGGTCAGTGAGGTAGCCGAGCTCGAACTGGTTCGGGGTGATGATATCGGCGACCGGCACGACGCGCTCTTTGAGCAGCGGCGGGATCTCATCGGAGACGTGGCAGCCGGACTTCGCGTTACCCATCACCGGGTCGCAAGCATAGAGCGCCTTGGGGTTTTGCTCCTTGACGCGGGCGACGGTCTCGACGATCACGTCGGCGATGTCCGACCCGCCCTGGTAGCCGGAGAGTACGGCGTTGACCTCGCCGAGCTTGCCGAGCTCGTCGATACCCGTGATAACCTCACGCACCTGCTCGGCGGGGATCATGGGCCCGCGCCACTGCCCGTAGCCGGTGTGATTCGAGTAGTTGACCGTGGCCACGGGCCACACGGAGTGGCCGATGCGCTGCAGCGGGAAGACCGCCGCCGAGTTGCCGACATGGCCGTAGGCCACCGCGGACTGGATGGAGAGAATGTTCATGGCTTCCATGGTGCACTCTCTTTTCTTCGGCGGCGACATTACCCCCGGTTAAGCGTCATCGGCCTCGCTGCCTTCCTCCGGGCGCGGCTCGGCGATGGCGGGCACGGAGCCGTCGGCGGTCTTCTCGTCGAGAAGCTCGCGATCCGCCGCCGAGGGGAAGGCCTGCGGACCGCTCGGCTTGGGGTGGAACTCGGTGCCCTGGATGGACAGCTGGTCGTACCAGTCGGCGAGGATCTCGTTCTGCAGGCCAAACATCTCCCGCTCCTGGGTGGCGGTGGCGTGATCGTAGCCGAGCACGTGCAGGCAGCCGTGGACGGTGAGCAGGGCGAGCTCGTGTGGCAGGCCGTGGCCGGCGGCGTCGGCCTGGCGGGCGGCGAAAGACGGGCAGAGCACGATGTCGCCGAGCATCGTCGGCCCCGGCGCGGGGGCGTCCGGTCGCTGCGAGGAGGTGGTGGCGAAGTCGTCCATCGGGAAGCTCATGACATCGGTCGGGCCTTCGAGATCCAGCCAGCGGACGTGGAGGTCTTCGATGGTGGGTTCGTCGACCAGGGTGATGGTCAGCTCGGCGTCCGGGTGGACGTCGAGGGCGGACAGCGCATGCGCGGCCACCGAGATGAGCATCTCCTCGTTGACCCCGCCGTAGCCGGATTCGTTCAAGACCTCGATGCTCACTGGGTGTCCTTCCTTTTGTCACGGTCTGGGCGCTGGCCGCGGTCTTCCCACCGATCGTAGGCTTCGACGATGCGTCCGACCAGCTGGTGGCGCACGACATCGCCGGAGGAGAGATCGCAGAACTCGAGGTCGTCGACGCCCTCGAGGATGCCGCGCACCACCCTCAGCCCGGAGTGCTGCCCGCGCGGCAGATCCACCTGGGAGATATCGCCTGTGACCACGATCTTCGAGCCGAAGCCCAGCCGGGTCAAAAACATCTTCATCTGCTCCGGGGTGGTGTTTTGGGCCTCGTCGAGGATGACGAAAGAGTCACTGAGCGTGCGCCCGCGCATGTACGCCAGCGGGGCGACCTCGATGACGCCGGCCTCCATGAGCTGCGGGATCATCTCCGGATCAAGCATGTCGCGCAGGGCGTCGTACAACGGGCGCAGATAAGGGTCGATCTTCTCGCCCAAGGTGCCGGGCAGAAATCCCAGCTTCTCTCCCGCCTCGACGGCCGGGCGGGTGAGGATGATCCGCGAGACGTGCTTGAGCTGCAGCGCCTGCACGGCCTTCGCCACCGCCAAATACGTCTTACCGGAGCCGGCCGGGCCGATGCCGAAGACGATGGTGTTGTTGTCGATCGCGTCGACGTACTGCTTCTGCCCCAGCGTCTTCGGGCGGATCGCCTTTCCCCGGCGCGAGACGATATCCGCGCCCATGATCTCCGTGACCGACTGCGGGGCCTCGACGGTGACGATGTTCACCGCGTGCCGCACCGTCTCCGGCGAGATCTGATGTCCCCGGCGAGCGATGGATTCCAGCTCCGCGAAGACCTTCTTCGCCCGCGCGACCTCGTGCTGGGGCCCGCGCAGGCGCACCCTGTCACCGCGGACGTGGATGTCGCAGTCGAGGAGGTTATCCAGGACCCGGATGTTGTCGTCGTTGATCCCGAACACCGAATTCGCGTACTGCGCGTCCAGCTCGACCTTCAGGGTCACCACGTCAGTCTTCCCCGCCAACCGCACGGCCTTTCTCTCGATTGCCTACGAACTTACCAGCGCTTCGTCAGCGCCCCGATCGCCGCTAGCGTCACCATCGCCGCCGACGCCGTGCGATAGACCTCCGGGCCCAAACGCACCGGGGTGGCGCCCAGCTCGGCGAGCTCCTCGGCGCCGATGCCGCCTTCGGGTCCCACGATCACCACGAGCTTATCGACGTCAAGATCCACCTCTCCGATACCCACCTGCGCATCCTCGTGCAGCACATAAGCGTTCTGGCCCGCCAGATACTCGGCGAGCTCCGCGGTGCTCAGCGGGCCCTCGATCCGCGGGATGCGCGAGCGGCGCGACTGCTTCGCGGCGGCGTAGGCGGCATCTTCCCACTTGCGCAGGTGCTTGTCGATTTTCGCCCCCCTCCACTTCGCCACGCAGCGGCGCGCCTGCCAGGCGACGATCGTATCCGCGCCCGCCTGGGTGGCCAGATCGACGGCGAGCTCGGAGCGTTCCGACTTCGGCAGCGCCTGCACGATCGTGACCTCCGGGCGCGGGGGCGGCTCGACCTCACGGGCTGAGACCTCGACGGTGAGCACGTCCTTGCCCGCAGTCTGCGTGACCGTGCCGGTGATGCGGGTGCCGCGGCCGTCGATAAGCTGCACCTCATCGCCGACCGCCGTGCGGGTCACCGTCACCGCGTGGCGGCCTTCCGGCCCGCGCAGCGTGAGCGTCTCGCCGATGTCGGCGGCAAGGTCGTCGTGGACGAAAACCGGCAGGCTCATCGGCGGAAACGGTCACGGAAGCGGGAGAAGAACCCGGAGTGGTGGCCTTCGTCCTCATCGTCAACGGCGGCCGGTTCTTCGCGACGATCCCGAATCTGCTCCAAAAGCTCCCGGGTGCGGTCGTCCAGGTCGGTGGGCACGACGACATCGACGTGCGCCAGCAGGTTGCCGAAACCCTCCCTGCGCAGGCGCGGCATGCCCGCGCCCTCGGTGGTGAGCACCTGGCCCGGCTGGGTACCCTCCGGGACCTCGACGGTCAGCGTCTCGCCGTCTAAGCCGGTGACGTCGAACTGCGTGCCGAGCGCCGCCTCCACCGCCGGGACACGCACGCGCAGGTGCAGATCATCGCCTTCGCGCTGGAAGATCGGGTGCCGATCCACCGAAATCTCCACATAGAGATCACCCGCCGGCCCGCCGCCGTGGCCGACCTCGCCCTGATCCGCCATGCGGATGCGCATGCCATCCGCGATACCGGCGGGGATGCTGACCGTCAGGTCGCGGTTCTTGCGGACGCGGCCCTCGCCATCACACCGCGAGCACGGATCCTTGATGACCTCCCCGAAACCGTGGCACGTACTGCACGGGCGGGTGGTCATGACGTTGCCGAGGAAAGAACGCTGTACCTCCTGGACCTCGCCGGTGCCCTGGCAATCCGAACAGGTCACCGGCTTCGACTTCGACTCCGAACCGGTGCCGCCGCAGTGGTCACACAAAACGGCGGTATCGACGCGGATGTCCTTGCGCAGGCCCTTAAACGCCTCCTCGAGGGTGATGCGGGTGCGCAGGAGGGCATCGTTACCCGGCTGCACACGCGAGCGCGGCCCGCGAGACGCGCCGCCGGCGGCCCCGCCGAAGAACGCCTCAAAGATGTCGCCGAGGCCGCCCGAGCCGCCGAAACCACCCGCGCCGCCGGGGCCACCCGCGCCACCCTGCTCCATCGGGTCGCCGCCCATATCGACGATGCGCCGCTTCTGCGGATCCGTCAGCACCTCATGCGCGACCTGGGCCTCACGGAACTTCTCCGCGGCCTCATCCGAGTCATTGACGTCCGGGTGGTACTTACGGGCCATCTTGCGGTACGCCTTCTTGATCTCCGCGTCCGAGGCACCCTTATCCACGCCGAGAATGCCGTAATAGTCACGAGCCACTGTTTAAGCTGTCCTTACTCAAATCTGTTTAAGTGTGTTGTGCGTTTATATGTTGGCCGACGGGGTTATTCTCCGGCCAGGATTCTGCCAACATACCTGGCAACCGCAGACACCTTCGAAATAGTCCCCGGATAATCCATATACGTCGGCCCCACCACGCCGAGGCCGCCCAAAGGCGCCCCCTCCCCGCCATACGCGGTGGTCACGATGGACGTCGACTGCAACTCCTCGTCCTCATTCTCCTCGCCGATGCGCACGGCCACATTGCCTAACTCCGGCAGGTTCGCCATCAGCTTCAACACAACGACCTGCTCCTCCAAAGCCTCAATGATGCCCGGCAGACGCAGCGTCGACTTCCCGGCGAAACGCGTCAGATTCGACGCGCCCGCCATGATCAAACGCTCCGAAGGCTGCTCCACCAGCGTCTCGATGAGCACCGTCGCGGCACTGAGCACATGGGGCGCGATGTCCGGCGGCGCCGTTTGTGCGAGGTCGGCGAGGGAGACGCTGGCGTCGCGAAGTGTCTTTGACTGCAAAGAGTTGTTCAGTAGTTGCCTAAGGCGCTGGACCTGATCGTCATCGACCGCCTCCCCGAGGTCCACGTTACGCTGATCCACCCGGCCCGTATCCGTGATGAGCACCAGCAACAGCCGGGTCGGGGTGAGTGCGACGACCTCGCAATGCTTGACGCGGGAGGCGTGCAGTGTAGGCACCTGAATCACCGCCGCCTGACGAGTGAACTGCGCCAGCAACTGCACCGAACGCCGCAGCACATCCTCCAAGTCGACGCCCTCCTCGAGGAAGCCCACGATCGCGCGCTTCTCCGCCGGCGACATCGGCTTCACGTCATGCAGAGAATCCACGAACGCCCGATACCCCTTCTCCGTGGGGATGCGCCCCGAGCTCGCGTGCTGCTGCGTGATGTAGCCCTCCGACTCCAACACACCCATATCGTTACGAATCGTCGCCGACGACACATTCAAGCGGTGCCGCTCCAACAAAGACTTCGAGCCGACCGGCTCCTGGGAGGCGATGTAATCCGCCACGATCGCCCGCAAAACCTCACGCCTACGCTTGTCCGTCCCCGTCGCCATGGCTGGCACTCACCTCCTTCGATTGCTAATTGGCCAGTCTAGTGGCTTAAGCGAGATTCGGAAATATGGCGGGGTTGGGGTTCTTGGTTTCTTGGTTTCGTGGGGGTTCTGGGGGCTGAGATTCGTGGGGGCTGGATTTGAGTAACTACCGACGATCCGGCGATTTCAAGGCCGAAAAGGGAGTTAACGTCGGTAGTTACTTAAATTTCCCGGGTAAAACCGACCGAAACCGACCCAAGATTCGAGTAACGACCGACGATCCGGCAAATTCAAGGCCGAAACGGACCTTAACGTCGGTAGTTACTTAAAAATCCCAGGCAATCAAGGCCGAAACGGGCCCAAAATTCAAGCAACTACCGACGATCCACCGGATCCAAGACCGAAACAGAAACTCAAAACCAGCTCACGGCCTCCCTCCCCGCTCGCGCCAGAATCTTTCGTCGGTGTAGACCTCGTGCCAGATCCAGACCCCGGTGCGTTCGTATTCGGCGATGACTTCGCCGTGCACTTCCGCGAGTATCTGGGTGACGACCTCTTCGTGCTGGTCGTCGACGCAGTTCACGGTGTAGCGGAGCACCTTGTAGCCGGAGCGGACGGCGAGGTTTTGTTTCCACCGGTCTTTCGTGAAGTTCTTGATGACTTCTTCCCGCCCGAGTACCGAGTGGCGGGTCTCGATGTCGACCCCGTGGTAATCGAAGGAGTCGACCTCGATGATGAGGCGGGCGCGGCGGATGAGTCCGTCGAAGCGGTAGGGCCCGATCTTGGCGTTTTGTTCTACCTGCAGTCCGGCGCTGCGCAGGCTGCGGAAGAGGCGGCGTTCGGTGTTGCTGTCGCCACCGACGGCGGCGCCTTCTACGAGTTCCCGGAATGTGGCGGGGACGCGGGGGTAGGTGGCGAGGTCGTCGGCAAGTTTTTGTGCCCCCTCGGGCCCGGCGTATTTCTGTTCGAGCACGTCGAGAGCCAGCCAGGGGTAATCCTGGTGGGCGTCGACGGCCGCGCGCAGCGCCGAGGTGACGGGCAGGCCGTTGACATGCTCCCTCGCGAGGCGCCGCCCCGGCTTGACCACCACGACACCGGGGATCTCGAAACCGCGGCCGAAACACCGGTCGATGCGGGCGGAATATGGTGTGCGGATCTCGCGTCGCCCGATGAAAAGCTCGCAGGCGGTGCGCCCGGAAAAGACGATCCGCGGATGGCGTAGCGCCAGCGCTGCGAGTGGGTCGAGGCGCTCCGCCGGCTGTGTCGTGTAGACCCCGCGCATCACCCAGTGCAAAAGCCCACGTTCGATCGCCCGCTTGATGGTGTGGTGTGTGTACCCGTCGGCGAGCAGGTCCCCCGTCGTTAATAGTTCCCCCATACCTCCGCAAGGTTAGCGTTCTTCGGCGACAAGCAGGTCGGCGATGAGTCCGTCGGCAAGCAGCCGACCGGCTTCGGTGACCGCCAGTCGCCCGTCGGTTACCCGCATGAGCCCGGCGCGCACGTGCTTATCGACGACCTCCCGCGCCCCCTCCCCAATCCACGACAGGGGCACGCCCTCGCGGAGGCGGAGTCCGAGCATGAGGGCCTCGGTGTGGAGATCGGCGTCGGTCAAGTCCTCGGAGTCGGCGATGGGGAGGTGGCCTTCGTCGAGAAGCGCGTGGTAGCGGGCGGGGTGTTTGACGTTGTAGAAGCGGCGGCCGTCGACGCTGGAGTGGGCGCCCGGGCCTGCGCCCCACCAGTGGCCGCCGCGCCAGTAGATGAGGTTGTGCTCGCACTCGCCGCCGTCATGGGCCCAGTTGGAGACCTCGTACCAGCGGAAGCCGGCGTCGGTGAGGGCTTTATCGATGAGCGCGTAGCGGTCGGCGTAGGTGTCCTCGTCTGGGGCGGGCAGCTCTCCGCGGCGGACTTTGCGGGCCATGGCGGTGCCGTCTTCGACGATGAGCGAGTAGGCGGAGACGTGGTCGACGCCGGTGTCGAGGATGGCGTCGAGGGTGCGGCGGACATCGTCGTCGGTTTCGGTGGGGGTGCCGTAGATCATGTCGAGGTTGACGTGGGTGAAACCGGCGGCGCGGGCCTCGCGGGCGGCGGCGACGGCGCGCCCCGGGGTGTGGCGGCGTTCGAGGACCTTCAGCACCTGCGGGGAGGCGGATTGCATGCCGAGGGAGATGCGGTTGAAACCGGCGTCGAGAAGCGTGGCGAAAAACTCCGGCGAGGTGGATTCCGGGTTGGATTCGGTGGTGATCTCGGCATTATCGCTCAGCCCGATGGTCCCGCGGACGACGTCCAGGATGCCGGCGAGTGCCTCGGCACCGAGTAACGACGGGGTGCCGCCTCCGAAAAACACCGTCTGCGCGGGGCGATTGACCTGGCTGGCGGCCATCTCCAGTTCTTTGCGCAGCGCCTCGAAGTAGGACGCCTGGCTGGCGGAGGTGCCGAGCTCGCCGGGGGTGTAGGTGTTGAAGTCGCAGTACCCGCAGCGCGAGGCACAAAACGGGACATGGAGATAGAGACCGAACATGACCCTAGGTTATCCAGCGGTTGTTCATGCTGACCGTGTAGCGTATTGCTATCTGCTCTTGCTGAGCGAAAGCTGACCCCGCCCCGAGTGGAAGGAACGTCCGTGCCCGACCCTGATAGTTGTTACCCCCTTGCCGTCATCCGGTGGAAGGGGGAAACATCATGCTGAGCGCGCTGGGTCTGCTGGTACTCGGCATCGTGGTCATTCTGCTGATCATCGCGTGGAATGGCTTCCATGTCGCGCAGGAGTTCGCCTACATGTCGGTGGATCGTCAGGAGCTGCGGACGTTGGCGTCGAAAGGCGACGGCCGCGCGCAGTCGGCGCTGCAGGTCACGCAGCGCACGTCGTTCATGCTCTCGGGCGCGCAGCTCGGCATCACCGTCACCGGCCTGCTCGCCGGCTTCGTGGCCGAGCCTTTGATCGGTAACGCCATCGGCGACATCTTCGGCGATTTCGGGGTGCCGGTGGGCGTGGCGATCGGCATCGGCACGGTGGTCGCGCTGATGATCACCACGGTGGTGCAGATGATCTTCGGTGAGCTCTTCCCGAAGAACTACACCATCGCCGCGCCGATGAAATCCGCGCTCGCCCTCGCCCGGCCGACCAACGTGTACCTTACGCTGTTCGGCTGGCTGATTCGCTTCTTCGACTGGTCGTCGAACTCCCTGTTGCGCCTGCTGCACATCGAGCCGGTCGACGACGTGGACTCCACCGCCTCGCGCGAAGATTTGGAGCACGTGCTCGACAGCTCACGCGAATCCGGCGAACTCGACGACCGCACCTACCTCGTGCTCGACCGCATGCTCGAGTTCCCGGAGCAGGACGTCGATCACGCCATGATCCCCCGCTCGCGCGTGGACGTGCTCACGCCCGAGACGACCATCGCCGAGGCGCGGGCGGAGATGTATCAGTCGCACACCCGCTTCCCCATCATCGACGACGAACACGAGCCCATCGGCGTCGCGCACGTGCTCGACGTGCTCGATCCCTCGCTCGATCCGGAGATGCCGGTCACGCAGGTCATGCGCGATCCGGTGATCGTCCACGAGCTCATGGCGCTGCCCGACGCAGTCGCCGCCATCCGCGCCGAGGACGACAAGATCGCCTGCGTGATCGATGAGTACGGCGGGTTCGTCGGCGTGATCACCCTCGAGGACTTGGGCGAGGAGGTGCTCGGCGACATCTCCGACGAGCATGAGGAGACCGACACCGAGGAGATCGAAGCGCGCGGCGAGGACATCTGGATCGCCGACGGCGATACGCCGGTCGACGAAGTCATCCGCGCCGTCGGCTACGAGCTGCCCGAGGGCGACTACGAAACGCTTTCCGGCCTGCTGCTCTCCAAGCACGGCGGGCTCATCGAAGCCGGCGAGACCGTCGTCGTCGACCTCGAGGCGCTGCCCGATGACTACATCGAGGACGCCGACGACCTCCCGGAGCGTTCCTTGCGCGCCGAGGTCCTGGAGGTCGAGCGCAACGTGCCCAGCGAGATCCGCCTGAAGCTCGTCGACCCAGAGGCCGATCACCACGAGATCACCCACGAGCACACCGAGGAAGGCGGGTCGACCTCCCATACCCGTATCCGCGAAAACAAGCGCCTGCGCAAGGACGCTGAGAATGGGGAGGAGAACTAAATGACCCAGTGGTATGTAGCTTTGCCCCTGACGATTCTCATCATCGTCGCCTCCGCGTTCTTCGTGGTGATCGAGTTCTCGATGCTCTCGGCACGCCGCCACCGCCTCGAGGAGGAGGCGGAGACCTCGCGCACCGCCCGCGCGGGCCTGCGCAGCCTCAACGAGCTGACGGTCATGCTGGCCGCCGCCCAGCTGGGCATTACGGCGGCGACGTTCGCGCTCGGTGCGATCACGAAGCCGTGGGTGCACGAGCTCTTGCAGCCGCTTCTTATCGCCACCGGCCTGGGCGACGGTCTCTCCTACACGATCTCGTTCATCCTGTCGCTGTTCGTCGTTACCTTTTTGCACCTGGTGGTCGGAGAGATGGCGCCGAAGTCCTGGGCGATCGCGCACCCAGAAAAGGCGCTGCAGCTCATCGCGCTGCCGGCGCGCGGGCTGGCGACGGCCTTCCGCCCCCTCCTGCTCTGGATCAACCACGTGGCGAACAAGCTCGTGCAAAAGGCCGGCGAAACCCCGGTCGACCGGGCCGCGGCGAAGGGCTACGACACCGAGATGCTCCACCACCTGGTGCTGCACTCGGCGGAAAGCGGCACGCTCGATAAGGATTCGGCGGAAAACCTCGAGGGCGTGATCGCCCTGGAATCGGAGAACATCGGCCACGCGGTGGCGGAGTACGGCTCCCCGGCAAGGCTTCTCGACGCCGACGCCACCGTCGCCGACGTCCAGGAAGCCGCCCGCCAGGACTCGCAGCTGCGCATCCTGCTCACCGACCCGAACTCGCCGATCCCCAACATCGTCGCGATCCGCGATACCACGATGGCAGATCCCGACGAGCCCGCCTCCACCTACGCCCACTCACCGCAGCGCACGTACGCCTCGACGTCGATTCAGGACGTGCTCGACATCATGCGCGAAACCCAGGAGCAGCTGGTCGTGGTGTTGCATGACGACGACACCCCGCTCGGCACCATCACCTGGGATGACATTATGAACCAGCTGTGGCCGGAGATCGAGGATCGCCTCGATAAGGCGAAGAACTAGCGCAGAAGCCCGAAGCGCCTAGGAGGCGAAGTTGCGGTTGCGCGCCGCCTTCTTGGCGGCGACGCGGGCGACGACGGCGTCGATACGCGCCCGCTCCGCGAGAAACTGCGGCGGGTTGTTCCCGCGCATGGAGCGGGTGAACGCCGGGTGGGCGAAGGCGACCGACTCCAGCCAGCCTTGGGCGGCGGCGCCGACGAGCACGCCGGTACGGGCATACAGGTGCGGCAGGGAGACGGCGCCTAAATCGCGGGCGACCTTGTCGGTCTGTTCTAGGACGAACTCGACCAGCTCGCCTAGGTGCTCGGTGACCAACTCGGTGCGGTCGTTTAAGGCGGCGGCCATGTCCGTCATCGAGATCGGCGCCCCCTCGGTGGGGTGGAGTTCGTTGAGGCCGGGGCCGTCGAGAAGCTCGGGCTCCGGCAGGCGCAGATCCTCCGGCGCCGCGGCCGAGAGGATGCCGGCGCGCACCCCGGAGGTCAGCGCCTGGCGCAGGCCGATGAGCTCGCCGATGATGCGGCGGGCATCGACGCGGGCGTCCGAGATGATTTCCTCGAACTCGGCGAGGCAGTCGGTGGTGAGCTCTCCGTCGTAGTCACGGATCGCCTCTTGCAGGTGCTCGATATACTCGGCGACTTCGTCACCGATGTTGTAGATCTCCTGGGTGAGCTCGCGGTGACGCAGCTCAGCGGCCAGTTTGTGCACCTCAAGCTCCTTTCTCCCAAGAGCAACCCTCAAGTGGCACTCAAGGGTTTGCGTCCCAACGATTCGCAACTCTATGGCAGAGTTTTCCCAGAGTCTGCTCGACGCGCCGACAACCGGCCCGCCGGCTGCATTAGCGGGTGTAAATCTTGTCGATATCCTCAGCGAAACGCTCGAAGACAACATTGCGCTTGACCTTCATGGTCGGGGTCAGCTCGTTGTCCTCCTCGGTGAGGTCGCGGTCCAAGATCCGGAACTTCTTGATCTGCTCCGCGCGCGAGACCGTCGAGTTCGCCAGGTTGATCGCATCCTGGATCTCACCCTGCAGGGCACGGTCGGTGGCCAGCTCCGCGATCGAACGCGACGCCGGAATGTTGCGATCCAGCTTCCAGCGGGTCAGCTGCTCCTCGTCGAGCGTGACCAAAACGGCCGGGAAGGGCTTGCCGTCGCCGACCATGAGCGCCTGGGAGACGAGCGGGTGCTCGCGGATGATCTCCTCCATCGGGCCCGGGGAGATGTTCTTGCCACCGGCGGTGACGATCAAGTCCTTCTTCCGGCCCGTGATCTTGATGTGACCGGTTTCCGAGATTTCTCCGAGGTCGCCGGTGGTGAACCAGCCGTCGATAAGCTCCTCGGACGTCGCCTTCTCGTTGTTCCAGTACCCCGTGAAGACGCCGCCTCCGGTGATGCAGATCTCGCCGGCGTCGTTGATGCGGGCGCCGAAGCCGTTCATCGGCTGGCCGACGCTGCCAACCACCTGGTGCTCGAAGCCGATCGCGCACGCCGCCGTGGTCTCGGTGAGGCCGTAACCCTCGTAGACGGGCACGCCGAGGCCGCGGAAGAAGTGGCTGACCTCGGAGCTCATCGCCGAGCCGCCGGTGATGGCGACCTCGACCTGGCCGCCGAAAACGGCGCGCAGCTTCTTGTAGACCAGCCTGTCGTAAACCCGGTGGCGGGCCTGCAGCAGCTTCGACGGGCCATCCGGGTTATCCAAGGCCTTGGAGTACTCGATCGCGGTGGCCTCGGCGCGCTTGAACAGGGCCTCCTTGATCGGGCCGCCGTCAGCGGCCTTGCGGTAGGCGCCGGCGCGGACCTTCTCGTAGACGCGCGGCACGCCCAGCACCAGCTGCGGGCGGAAACGCTCCAGGGCGGTGGTCAGAGTCGACGTGTCCGACCAATGCGCCTGGGTGCAGCCCGCGATCGCGACCGCCAGCGAGACCGCGCGCGAGAGCACGTGCGCCAGCGGCAGGTAGGTCACGATGCGGGTGCCGGGGCGGCCGAGGGCGCCGATGCCGTCGTTGAGGATCGCGCGGACCTCGAAGATCCAGTTGTAATGCGTGAGCATGCAGCCCTTCGGCTTGCCCGTGGTCCCCGAGGTGTAGTTGATCGACGCGATGTCGTCCTGGCGCAGGTTCTCGCCCCGGCGGGTGATCTCCTCTTCCTCGACGCCGCGGCCCTCGAAGCGCAAGGTGTCGACGCCCGCGGAGTTGATCTCAAACACGCGGCGCAGCTGCGAGGGCGAGCCCGACAGCTGCGGGGTGCCGTCGGATTGCAGCACCAAGTGCTCGAGGAGGTCGGTGTGCTCACGGGTCTCGGTGACGGCGAGCACCGCGCCGGAATCCTCGACGATCCACTGGACCTGGGAGGCTGACGACGACGGGTAGATCGGCACCACCACGCCGCCGGCCGCCCAGATGGCGAAGTCCATCAGCGTCCACTCGTAGCGCGTGCCCGAGATGAGGATCACGCGATCGCCCGGCTTGACGCCCTGGGCGACGAGCCCGCGCGCGACCTCGTCGACCTCCTCGACGAACTCACGCGCGGTGACGTTGATCCACTCGTAGTTCGCCGGGCGGTTGAAGAGCACCAGATGCGGGCTCGCCTTCGCCAACGCCCGAATCGCGGACAGGCAGTTCTCATCTTCGGCAAGTTCAAAGCGGGCGGGCGCGAAGTAGGCGGGCGCGCCCTGGTAGTCCTCGACGGTAATCGGCACCGTCGTGCCGCTGGCCTGCTGAGCTTCAGTCACGGGTGGGCTCATCCTTTCTGCACGCTGTGAAAAGGCGCGGTGTTCGGATCAAAACTGGATTAAAATATGACGGATTTCTCACGATTCTATACGTCTCCCCCACCTGACGGGGGCGATACGCACGGCACAAACCACGCACATTTGGCACGATTGTGGATTGTGACTAACCAGGAGACCCTCAAAGAACTCGCCGCGGACTACGGGATCGCCACGTCCTATACATCCAGCGCCGGCGAGCGCATCACCGCCTCGGACCGCACCCTGGTCACCCTGCTGAAGGCCATGGGCGCCGCGCTTTCCGACGACCCCACCGACCACGAACTCACCGCCGCCTTGAACGAGCGGCGCATCCAGCGGGCCACTCGCCCGCTGCCCCAGTCGGTCGTGGCCGTCGAAAACACCGAGGCCGCTTTCATCGTCCATGTGCACGACGGCGCGCCCGCCAACGTCTGGATCGAACTCGAAGACGGCGGCACCCGCGAGGTCTACCAGGACGAAAACTGGAATCCCCCGTTCCACCACGACGGCATCGACTGGGGCGAGGCCAGCTTCCACACCCCACCTGACCTGCCGCGGGGCTATCACCGCCTGCACCTGGAATCCGAGGGGTGCACGGCGGAGACGGCGCTGATCATCACCCCGCAGCGCCTCGATTCCACCGACACCTACCTCGAGGACCGCCGCTTCGGCGTCATGGCACAGCTCTACTCTGTGCGCAGCGAAGCCTCCTGGGGCATCGGTGACTTCCACGACCTAGGCGAGCTCGCCGCGTTACTGCACCGCGAGATCGGGGCGGACTTTTTGCTCATCAACCCGCTGCACGCGGCCGAACCCGTCCCGCCGGTGGAAAACTCGCCGTATCTGCCCACCTCGCGGCGCTTCACCAACCCCATCTACCTGCGCATCGAGGACGTCGAGGAGCTAGGAAACCTCGATTCCGACACCCGCGCCGAAATCGCCGAGCTCGGCGCCTCGCTGGCTGAGACGAACCGCTCCGCCGAGGCGATCGATCGCAACCCGATCTACGCCGCCAAGCTCGACGTGCTGCGCGAGATGTTCCACTTCGGCCTCACTGAACAGCACCGCGCCGCCTTCCGCGACTACTGCGAGAACGAAGGTTCCGGCCTGCGCGACTTCGGCCTCTGGTGCGCCGCCCGCGAAAACGAACAGCTCACCGGCAGCGGCAGGCATGCCATCGCCGAGGATCTCGACGAGCTCGCAGAGTTCCACATGTGGCTGCAATTCCTTTGCGACGAACAACTCGCCGCCGCCCAGAAGCGCGCCGTGGATGCCGGCATGGCGATCGGCATCGTCACCGACTTGGCCGTCGGCGTGCACCCCGGCGGCGCGGACGCCGCCACCATGGGCGAGTGGATGGCCCCGGAGGCTTCCGTCGGGGCGCCGCCGGATCCCTACAACCAGCAGGGCCAGGACTGGTCGCAGCCGCCTTTCGACCCCGAAGCCCTCGCCGAAGCCGGCTACCAGCCTTGGCGCGAGATGATGTCCACCGTGCTGCGCCACTCTGGTGGCATCCGCGTCGACCACATCCTCGGGCTCTTCCGTCTCTTCTGGATGCCCCGCATGCAGCCGCCCAGTACCGGCACCTACGTCCAGTACCACCACGACGCCATGGTCGGCGTGCTCGCGCTCGAGGCCGAGCGGGCCGGCGCCGTCGTCATCGGCGAGGACCTCGGTACCTTCGAGCCCTGGGTCCAGGACGTACTCGCCGACCGCGGTGTCCTCGGCACCTCCGTGCTCTGGTTCGAGTCCTCCCCCACCGGCGACGGACCCCGCCGCCCGGCGGACTACCGTCGGCTGGCATTGTCGTCCGTCGGCACGCATGATCTGCCCCCGACCGCCGGCTACCTCGAAGGCGAACACATCCGGCTGCGCGAACGCCTCGGGCTTCTCGAAACCGACGCCGCCACCGAAGAACGCCAAGACCTCGACTGGCAGGCCGAGATCCTCGACGCCGTCTCCGAGCTCGGCTTCTTCGCCGGCACGCCCCTCGACGGCCAGCGCTTTGCCGGCCGCGGACGCGACGAGCGCGGCTCCACCGCTGACCTGCTTGTCGGCCTGCACCGCTGGATCGCGGCGACGCCCTCGGCGCTCACCGTCACCAACCTCGTCGACCTCGTCGGCGACGTCCGCGTCCAGAACCAGCCCGGCACCAACGCCGAGCAGTACCCCAACTGGTGCATCCCGCTGTGCACCGGCGACGGCACCCCAGTGGTCATCGAGGACCTGCCGGACATCGAGCTTTTCCACCGCGTCGGCGACGCTTCGCGGCGTTCTTAGGGTGGTTGTTGTTGGTCTTGTTGCTTGGCGGTTGCTTGCCGGTTGCTTAGCGACGGGCGCGGCTCACCGTTTTTGAGTAACCGCTGACGTTTTTCGGGGTTTCGGGCCGAAAAGAGGTTCCCCGACGGGGCACGCGGGGTCTATGCCATGGCATAGTTCAGCCCCCATGCCCGCTAGAGAACTATGCGGCCGCGGAGTGACTCGGGGTCGAAAACATGTTTGCGGCGAGCAGAACTCCGATTGCGCACGTGCGGAATCGAGGCATCCACTACGCTGCCGCATAGCGAGACCCAGGGGCGCGACCGCCTGCGAGCCAAGCATTATTCTTTACGCATTACATCTTGGGTTCCTACTTCATCGCGGCGCCGCGCTTTCCCAGATTCGTTGTCAGATGTGGTTTGTTGTTAGAGCTTCTCTGGCAAGACGGTATCGACTTTTTCGGGTAGTTGGTAAAAGCCATCCGGCTTTGGCCGTCACGTCCCAGCCTCGGCGGCGCGCAGACTCCTCGGCTCTCAGCATCCCCGAACGCGGCGGCATCAGTGTTCACCGCACGGCGCAGGTGACAATGTGCCCCGCGTACCTATGAATTCTCCGAGATTCATTCATTTCCGATTACGCATGCGCGTAAAACCCGGTCCGCGCTATGCCGCGGCATAGGGATTCTGGGGCTGGCCTCAGGCGACAGCGTGTCTCCTGTGCCTATGAGTTACTCGGGTTTTATCGATTTCCGATTACGCACGTGCGTAGAAACCCGCTCCACACTATGCCGCGGCATAGGGATTCTGGGGCTGTTCTGCTTGCGGAAGCATTGCGGTGCCCCTGTTGGGTCGAAGGGCGAGGAGGCCGGTCCTGTTTTACGCACGTGCGTAAAACCAGAGGCCGCAGCTGACAGCGCGCCTCGGGCGCCTATGAATTCCCTGGAAGGTCAAGCCCCTGGTAGTGGTGTAACTGGTTTTTGATCCTTCGTTGGTGCTCAGGCGGGTAGTTGCATCAGTGGGTCGGTGTTCACCTCCGTCTGCGAGCTGGTGTCGGTGGTCAGGGCGAGTCGGCATCGGCTCAGGACTTCGAGGCCGAGGCAGCGACGTCCTTCGGCCCATTCGTCGGTCTGCTCGGCCAGGACGGCGCCGATGAGGCGGACGATGGCATCCCGGTTGGAGAAGATCCCTACAACGTCGGTGCGGCGGCGGATCTCGCGGTTGAGCCGCTCGGTGGGGTTGTTGGACCAGATCTTCCGCCACACGTCGTCGGGGAACGTGGTGAAGGCGAGCAGGTCCTCTCGAGCGTCACCGAGGTGGTCGGCGACCTCGGGCAGCCGGTGCTCGGTGTAGTCCAATAGTCGGTCGAACTGGGCGTTGACGGCGTCTGCGGTGGGCTGGTCATAGACGCTGTGCAGCATGGCCTTCACGGCCGGCCACATGGACTTCGGGCACACCGCCATGAGGTTCGCCGCGTAGTGGGTGCGGCAGCGCTGCCAGGCGGCTCCGGGCAGATTCGCCGAGATCGCATCCACGAGGCCGGCGTGCGCATCAGAGGTCACCAGCCGCATGCCGCCCAGGCCGCGGGCGACCAGGTCGGCGAAGAAGGTGTTCCACGAGGCCTTGGTCTCACTGGTCGCCACTTGCATGCCCAGCACCTCGCGGTGCCCGTCGCCGTTGACCCCGGTGGCCAGCAGCACCGAGGCCTTGACGACCTGCTTGTTTTCCCGAACCTTGATCGTCAACGCATCGGCGGTGACGAAAGTCAACGGCCCTGCCTCATCCAGGCGCCGGTGCCGGAACGCGGCGACCTGCTCATCCAGGTCGGCGGCCATGCGGGAGACCTGCGACTTCGACAGTGAGTCAATGCCCAGGGTCTTGACCAGCTTGTCCATGCGGCGGGTGGACACTCCGGCCAGATAGCAATCCGCCACGACGGTGATCAGCGCGGACTCAGCACGCTTGCGGCGCTCGAGCAGCCACTCGGGAAAGTAGGACCCCGACCGCAGCTTGGGCACCGCCACGTCGACGGTGCCAACCCGCGTATCGAGCGGGCGGTGGCGGTAGCCGTTTCGGTAGTTGGTGCGCTCGGCAGAGCGGGCGTTCCACTCCGCCCCGCAGACGGCGTCGGCATCGGCGGACAGCAAGGCGTTGATCATGGTCTGCAGCAGCTCGCGCATCAGATCCGGCGACGCCTCGGCGAGGGCTTGGCCAAGAAGGCCGGCAGGGTCGACAATATGAGGTGCGGTCATCGTGATGACTCCATTCGAGGATTCTTTAGACGGTTGACTCGAAGGATCACACGGTGGCCGCTCTACATCCGTGCACAACACGAATCTGCAGACGATCTCGGCCACCGAGTTACACCACTCTATGGGGCACTACTGCTGCGAGGAGAGCAGCCACTGTGAGCAATGGTTTTGGTGTGAAACGTGATCGTGAGTGCATATGACCCAAGTTACCTAGAGGTAGTGGCTACCGCTCGCCGAACGCCTTTGAAGCCGCCGAATCAGCGACACTTACTATCGCATCTTGATTAAATCCCCGTGTCCACTTTCCGGGGTTCGGGCCCGCCTTCGAAGTGGCAAGCTTCTATCTCTCAGACCCGCGCAGCAGATCGGTCTGTTCCATCCACGCGAGAACATCAAAGACCCGGAGTGCGGAAATGCTCTCGCGCAGACCCACAGCCTCACGCAGAGCTTTCAGCGTCTGCTCGATGCCAGGATCTTCCACCAGCGCGATGTGAAGCGGGCGCAGGTACTGTTCACCTGCGCCAGTTAGCGCCGTAACTCGCTCGTCGTAAATCGGGTAAATATGCGGCAATTTCCGAGCAATCAGCTTCGACGCCCTCACCGCGCCAATGCCATCTACCTCGCGCAGCCTCTTTTCCAGCACAAACGGAGCCCAGGCAGTGTCTGGTAGTAATTTGATTCTTCCGGTGTAGGAGGTTTTCTCCAACGGCACCTGGCTGAGCGACGCGTACCCGCTGCACGCCTGCACCGCCTTCGCCAGGAAGTAATTAAACTCTTCTCGCCGCCGATACAAAATCACCGCCGCGGCCCGCCCTTTGATCGGCGCGCTCAGGTACGAAGCCGCGAGAATGTCCTCTGCGGTGAACTCCTCGGGTTGTGCGGGATGGGGGCTTTGCGTCCACTCATCGTAGTATGCGCCGGAGAATCATCCCGTCGAGTTCGGATCACCAGCATCGCCTTCTAGCCGAGAACTGTAGTAGCGCCGGAGTAAGGTTTCAGCTGTCTCCGATTCAGCTCCCACAGCATTAATCAGACACACGGGCAACCTGAACCGAACACTATTGTCCACATCGACTCCTTTCGGGGATGCATCCGATTCCCTCTTGCTTGAGCCGAAGACCGGTCACGGATCCTCCGCGGGTCGCGCACGCGCTTAGGCTGCCACAATGAGCACGTCAGCCGATGTAGCGTATCACCAGGAACGCCTTGGACCGCAGCGGAATCAGACTCGTGCTCATTCATCTTGCGTGCCTGGGCGCCTACATCGTATCCCCGTTCCTCGCCGCCACGTCCCTCCCCCCCTGCGAGGCTGGCTCACCCTGGCAATCGGACTAGGCATCATTGCCTGCCTGGCCAGCATCTGGTTCGTCGCCACCGCGGTGCGTTCAGAGGAGCGCAGCAGCGGCTCCGCACTCATCTTTGCTACCTCTGTCCTACTCACCGCCGTGAGGTGGGGTTTCGGCATCGCCGGGTGGATTGAAGAGTTTCGCGCCAACACGGAGCTGCCCATTATCAACCTCGGAATTCTGCTGGTACCGGCGGGTGTGCTCCTCGGGGTCGCGGGTGTGGCTGCCGCGTGGGCTCAGTCGAGATCGCAGGACGGCCGACGGTCTCACTAACGCTTACCGCACACCCCCGCTGGCCCGGGCGTACCCTTGAGTCTTATGGAAACGCTCGTCCTCGCCGCAGGTGAGTTCGACCAGACCTCCGCGCTGGTCAGCTTCGCCTGGATTATGGCGGCCGCCCTGCTCGCGCCGATTGCCTCCCAACTCACGCGCGGATACATACCGTCCGTTGCGCTCTTGCTGCTTTTCGGCATGCTCATCGGTCCCTCGGTGTGGGGACTGGCCGGGTTTGACGGTGGAATCACCATGCTCAAAGAGCTCGGCGTCGGCGCGCTGTTCCTGCTCGCCGGCTTCGAAATCGACCGCTCGAGTCTGCGCTCGCGCCAAGCGGGCAGCTCGCTGATCACCTGGCTCATCTGTCTCACACTCAGCACCGCCGGGGCATGGCTTCTGCTTCGCGACGCTCCCCTCGCCCTCGTTATCGGCATCGCGCTGACCTCAACCGCCCTGGGCACTGTCATGCCAGTGCTCAAACAACAGGGTCTGGAGGAGACGAAAATTGGCCAGTCCGTGATGATCCACGGTGCGGTTGGCGAGGTCGCCCCAATTGCCGCGATGGCGCTGCTGCTCAGCGCCCGCTCGACCTTGGCTACAGCCATCATCCTGCTCATTTTCGTGGTCATCGCGGTACTCGTGGGAATCATGCCACAGGCCATCGCGAGGCTGATGCCGTGGGTGCACAAGGCTTTCCTCGCCGGCTACGGGGCGACCAATCAGACCGTCCTGCGTCTGATCGTGCTCATCCTCGCGGTGCTGATGGCCGTTACCGCCGTCTTCGAACTCGACGTCGTGCTCGGTGCCTTTGCCGCCGGTTTCATTCTCAACGCCGTTGCCCCCGACGACATCCACGACGACCTTGAAAAAGCACTCAACGTGCTGTTCTACTCCATCCTCATCCCGGTCTTCTTCGTCGCCTCAGGCATGGAGATCGACTGGCACGTCATCCGCGACAACACGCTTGCGGCCGTTGCCGTTCCGCTGATCATCCTGATCACACGCGGTCTGCCGGTTTTTCTGCGGGAGAACAGCCGCCGCGACGGCGATAAACTCCCGGTCCGCGAGCGCCTCCAGATCGCACTGTACGCCGCCACCGGGCTGCCGATCATTGTCGCGGTGACCTCACTGGCACAGTCCGCGGGCCTACTCGACCAGGAGACCGCCTCCATCTTCGTCGCCGGAGGTGCACTGACCGTGGCCATATTTCCCCTGTTGGCGCGCGTGGTGGCGTCGCAAAGCAACAATGCCTAGCCTTCGATCTTCGAACGGCGGATGCGCAGCTCCCGTTCGGCCCCTGTGAGCGGGGATCCCGCAAACGGCAACGTGCCGAGATCGACCGCAGACGCGGCCCGTAACGCCTGCTTGATCGCGCTGCTGGCAACCGCCTGAGGCAAGTCGATCGAGTCAGCTAGTTCCAACCAGTGCCTTCGGGATAGACCTTTGTCTCTGCCTGCAATTGGCAGGGCTATCGACATGTCGCGGTAGAGCACCGTGCACGGGATGTCGTATATCGGGGCAACGTTCCATCGGCCCTGCAGGTCACGCAGAATCGAAATGTTCTTTGCATGGAGGTCACCATTGCCGGACAGCCACGCGAAAAGAAATTGTAGGTAAAGGTTCCGGGCCGCAACCAGAGGCGACGCGCAGTGCTGCGCCAGAGCGTTGACCACAGTCTCAGTGTCTAGATTGTATTTTCTCCCAGGGAGAACACCCACGACCTGAGCGCCATCCTCCATCGCTAGCTTTGTGAAGGACCCATTGGTACTCACCCGGTCGAATCTGGTCACCCACAAACGGGCCCGAACCCCGGAAAGTGGACACGGGGATTTAATCAAGATGCGATAGTAAGTGTCGCTGATTCGGGGGTGATCCCATGTTTATGGGTGCCGGATTCCGGTCGTGCACGTTGATATCGGCTGCGCGGACTTTCATATTCCCCTACCCTAGTCGCCACCACGTTTTCAGGTCTGGCCGCGCAAAGGTCTCGGGCTTGGCCCTTCCCCGGAAGTTAGCGCCGTCACATCACATTGGTACTAGAGTTTGAAGGATGAATACCCATCATCCCCAACTGCCCTCCACGTCGCTTCTGACCGACAAGTACGAGCTGACGATGCTCCAGGCAGCGCTCGCCGACGGCACCGCCGAGCGCCAGTGCGCATTCGAGGTCTTTACCCGCCGCCTGCCCATCGAACGACGCTACGGGGTGGTGGCCGGCACCGAACGCTTGCTCGCCGCCTGCGAGACTTCGTCTTCACGGAGGAACAGCTCGACAGCCTCGACTTCCTTAATACCCAGACGCGCGAGTACCTCCGCGACTTCCGCTTTCGCGGCCAGATCGACGGCTACCGCGAAGGCGAGCTGTACTTCCCCTACTCTCCCATCATCACGGTACGCGGTACATTCGCGGAATGCGTGATCCTCGAGACGGTCATCCTGTCGATCATGAACGCCGACTCCGCGGTCGCGTCGGCCGCCCCATCATAGAAATGGGCTCGCGGCGCACCCACGAGTACTCGGCGGTCACGGCCGCCCGGGCGGCGTATCTCGCGGGGTTTTCCGCTACCTCGAACCTAGAGGCCGCCCACCGCTACGGCATTCCGGCTTCCGGGACGGCGGCGCACGCGTGGACCCTTCTGCATATCAACGACGACGGCTCCCCTAACGAGGCGGCCGCCTTCCGTTCGCAGGTTGATGCCCTAGGCGTCGACACCACGCTCTTAGTCGACACCTACGACATCGCCCAGGGGGTGCGCACCGCCGTCGAGGTCGCCGGCACGGATCTCGGCGGCGTGCGCATCGACTCCGGCGACCTCGGCGCCCTGACCCGCCGGGTGCGTCGCCAGCTCGACGACCTGGGCGCCGTCAACACCAAGATCATCGTCTCCTCCGACCTCGACGAGTTCGCTATCGCCGGGTTGCGAGGAGATCCCGTCGACGGTTTCGGGGTGGGCACCTCGGTGGTCAGTGGCGCCGGAGCGCCGACCGCGGGGCTGGTGTATAAGCTGGTGGAAGTCGATGGGCACCCCGTCGCCAAGCGATCGAGCGGTAAGGCGATGACCGGCGGCGCCAAGCGGGCCCTGCGCACCCATCGCTCCACCGGAGTGGCGCTGGAGGAGGTGGTCTACCCCTTCGCCGCGCAGACCCCGAACACCGGCGAGGCCACCGCGGAGCAGCTGACCGTGCCGTTGATGCGCGACGGGCAGATCCTCGAGGACCTGCCGGGGCTGGAGGCCTCGCGTGAGCACCTGGCCCGGCAACTGCTCACGCTGCCGTGGGAGGGGCTGGCCCTGTCGCGCAACGAGCCCGCCATTTCTACCCGCTTTATGGGCTTTCCCGAAGCCGCGCGCGAATATTAGCCATACCTGCCCATAAGAACTAGTCTATCGGTGGTGAAATCGAGCTGGCGGGTATTCAAAAGGGACCTTTCGCGTCTTGTGACCCAACGGGCGGTATGGATCATCATCATCGGCGTAATGATCACCCCTGCCCTGTACTCATGGGTCAACATTGCCGCGCTCTGGGACCCCTACGGCAATGTCTCCAACATTGCCGTCGCCGTCGTCAACGAGGACGAGGGCGCCGAGTCGGAGCTCACTGGCGAGCTCGACATCGGTGAGCAGGTGATGACCCAGCTGAAGGACAACGACCAGCTGGGGTGGCAGTTCATGGACAAGGAGGACGCCGAGGAGGCCGTGCGGCGCGGCGACGTCTTCGCGTCGCTACGCCTGCCCGAGGACTTCTCCCAGAGCTTCGTCGACATCTTCTCTGCCACCTACTCCGAACCAAAGGTCGACTATCTCGTGAACGAGAAGCTCAGCGCCATCTCCCCGAAGATCACCGACCAGGGTTCTTCCGCAATCGAATCCACGATCAGCACCGCCTTCAAGCAGCAGGTCGCCAACGCCGTGACCACGCAGCTCAAGGAGGGCGGCGGAGAGATGGCTCAGCGCCTTGGCGACGCCTCGACCGGCGCCGCCGACTCCTTCGCCACCACCGCCGACGCCATCGAGCAGGCCGCCCGAGAGCTCGACGGGATGGGAGAGGAGACAGACACCACCCGCGCGGCGGTCGGTCAGGCCCAAAGCACCCTCGACGCGGTGGGCACCACCATCGACGACGCACAGACCGCCCTGAGGCAGGTGCAGCAGCTCACCACCGACCTGAGCGGGACTTTGAGCACGTTCACCGCCTCCTCCTCCGATGCGCTCGCGCAGGCCTCTAGGGCGTTGTCGACCGGCGTGGCCTCTGCCGACTCCTCCGCCGCCGCGGCGACCGAGACCCTGCGCTCCGCGCTCGGCCAGGTCGATGGGGCGGTGTCGGGCGCCACCCAGCTGCTCGACGAGGGCGACGCACGAATCGCGCAGCTAGAGCAGGCGGCGACCGCGGCCGGGGCGCCGGTCGGCGGTCTCGACGCGCTCAAGGAACAAAGCGCGCTGCTTCGCGAGACCCTCGACGACCTCACCGCGCTCACAGCGGACTCCAACCAGACACTCGACTCGGCGGACCAGACCGCCGCCGCGCTGCGCAACGCCACCGAGCAGACCTCCCAGGCGACGTCGACCCTCGGCGATGCGCTTTCTACCTCCACGCCGGCCATCACGGACGCCATCAACCGCATGGGCAGCTCGGCGGGTCAGCTCGCCGGATCCCTCGAGAGCCAGAAGACCCTTCTTGCCCAGGCGCGCTCTCTGCTCGACGACGTCTATCCCCAGCTCGACCGCGTGGAGGACGTGGTCGCGCAGGTGCAGGACAATCTCGTCTCGGTGAGCGACAGCATCGAGGTCGCGCGCGGCGACATCCTCGCCTTGGGCCGGGCCGCCAACGACAATCAGGCGCTCAACACGCTGCAGAGCCTCGATACCGAGAAGGTCTCCACGTTCCTGTCCGCCCCGGTGTCCATCGAGTCGCACCAGGTATACCCCGTCAACAGCTACGGCTCCGGCATGTCCTCACTTTTTACCAACCTGTCGCTGTGGGTCGGTGCATTCATCCTGCTGATCACCTTCCGCGCGGAGGTGGACACCAAGGGCTTGGAGCATGTATCCGTCTCCGGCGCGTATACGGGGCGCTTTTTGCTGCTGGCGACGATGGCAATCGGGCAGGCCCTGATCGTTTCCATAGGCAACCTGGCCATCGGCGTGCAGACGGTCAATGCGGCGGCGTTCATCACCACCTGCGTACTCATCAGCCTGTGCTACCTCAGCATCATCTACGGATTGGTCTCGACCCTGGGGCACGTGGGCAGGGTCATCGCCGTCGTCCTCGTCTTCATCCAGATCCCCGGCGCCTCGGGCCTGTACCCGATAGAAATGACGCCGGACTTCTTCCGCGCGCTCTATCCGTTCTTGCCATTCACCTACGGAATCAGCGCCATGCGCGAGACCGTGGGAGGCTTCTACTCGAACCAGTACGTCACCGACATGGCCGTGCTCTTCGGAATGGCGGCGGTGGCCTACGCGATCAGCATCGCGGCGCGGCGCAGGCTGTCGGGGATCAACATGGTGGTCAACCAGGAGCTCGACCGCGGCGGGCTGGCGGTCAACGAGGAGGTCCACACCGTCGGAAGCAAGTACCGGGCGGAGGACTTGGTGGCCGCGTGGCTCGACCGCGATCGCTACGAGGACAACATCGCCGCGCGGCATCGCCACCTTGTGCAAGGATACAACCGGACCATGGCCATTACCGCCGTGGTCGGACTGGCGGTGCTGGCGGGACTGATGATCGCCTCGCGCTTCTTCCCCGCAGAAAAGGCGCTGATCTTCGGCCTAGGCTGCCTGGTGACCCTGCTGGCGGTGGCCACGATCTGCCTTATGGAATTCCGCAAGAAGCAGCTTGAGCACGCCCAAGGCTTGACCGAGCTCAGCGACGCGGAGATCAAGAGAGAGCTCGCCGCGCAAAGCTACGACCCCTTCGGCTATCACCTCGGCGATGACCCCGCCGTCGCCGCCGAGCGGGAGGATGCAGACGCCGGAAGGAGAGCGCGCCGATGAGAAAAGCGTTAACTATCACGCGCAACGATCTGCGCACGATGCGCACCAACGTCATGTCGGCGCTGCTCGTCTTCGCCCTGGTGGTCATCCCCCTGGCGTTTACGTGTTTCAACGTGCTGGCGAGCTGGGATCCCTTCGGCAACACCGACGATCTCGAGGTGGCGGTGGCCAGCACCGACGAGGGGCGCAAGAGCGACCTGACCGCCTTGGATATCAACCTGGGAGACCAGGTGCTCTCGCAGCTCAGCCGCAATGAAGACATCAACTGGCAGATCAAGAGCAAGGAGGAGGCCCTAGAAGGGGCCAAGTCCGGCGACTACTATGCGGCGATCATCTTGCCGCCGTCATTTAGCGACGATCTCCTCACCTTCTACCTGGAGGACACCGACCCGGTCCAGCTGGACCTTTATACCAACGAAAAGATCAACGCCTTGTCCCCCATGATCACCTCGCAGGGGGCGCTGGGGGTCATCAACCAGATCGACACGTCCTTCAGCGAGATCGTCGCCGGCGTCGGGGCGGGGGCCATCGAATCCCTCGACGAGTTCCTCAACGAGGAGGACACCCAAAACTCCTTGGAGGCGGTGATCGGACGCCTCGATGACGCCGGCAACCGCCTCGACGCCGGGGGCCAGACGGCGCGATCCCTGGCCAGCCTCGCGGACTCGACCATCCCTCTGGTGGAGTCCGCCGACCGCATCACGCAGGCGGCCGGAGAAAGCTCCGGGCCCGGCGCGCCGAGCGACGAGCAGGCGGTGGACCTGCGCGAGACGCTCCAGCGCTCGACAGAGTCGGTGTCGGTCGCCTTGGACGCGACCGCCGACAGCTACGCGCAGGTGCGCCAGCGCCTCGACGAGACCGTGGCTGCCGGCGATGCAGCCCGCGGGGACAGCGCCGAGGTGCTGCGCTCCATGGCCCAGCAGGTAGCCAGCCAGTCGGAGGGCTTCTCCCAGGCGCGCGACGGGTTGGAAACCGGGCTCAGCCCGCTGCTGCCGCCGCAGGCGCAGCCCGCGCTCAACTCCACCCTCGCGGAGGTCGATTCCCTCATCGCCCGCAGCGATCGACTACAGCAGAATCTGACAAGGGCCGCGGACGACATCGAGTCCGACCGGGCCTCCTCCGACGATTCGCAACGCGCCGCACGCGAGGCCGTCGACTCGGCAATCGGCGCTATTAGCACCGCGCGCGCGGCCTACGACAACGACCTCAAGCCACAAATCGATGCCTTGCGCGGAAGCGTCGATACCGTCATCGACGACCTGGGCTTCGTCCGCCAAAGCATCGGCGATCTGCGGGCGACCATCTCTTCGGACCCCGGCTCTGCCGCCACGACCCTAGGCGAGGTCCGCGAGGGCGCCTTCGCCCTCGGCGACCGCCTGTCCGCCCAGGCCCAGCGGCTCAGGGAGGCCAGCCAGGCAGTACAAGAGGCGCGCGAGAGCGGCGACTTCTCCCAGATCGCCGAGGTGATCGGCGACGATCCGGAGGTCTTCGCCTCCCAGGTCGCCTCCCCCGTGACGGTCGAGCGCACCGCCGTCTTCCCCGTCACCAGCTTCGGCGCGGGCATGACCCCGCTCTACTTCACGCTGGCGCTATGGATCGGCGCGCTATTGGCGTGCGTCCTGCTCAAGGTCAACGCGGAGCCAGACTATCTGCGTCGGCGCCCGCAGGCAGAAGGCGAGAAAGAACCCGAGTTCACGCGCACCAGCATTTTCTTCGGCCGCTTCTTCACGCTGCTTCTCGTCGGCCTCGCCCAGGCGACCCTCGCTGCCTTGGGGCTAATCTTCTTCATCGACCTTCAGCCGCAACACCCATTCTTGTTGATGTGCGCGGCCTGGGCGAGCTCCGCGGTTTTCTTGCTCATCATCTACACGCTGGTCATCACCCTGGACAACGCCGGAAAAGCCCTAAGCGTCTTGTTGCTTGTCGTGCAGATCTCTGGATCCAGCGGCGCCTACCCCCTGCCGCTTCTTCCCGAGTGGTTCCAAAACGTCAGCCCGTGGCTTCCGGCCACCCACTCCGTCGAGGCATTCCGCGCGGCTATCACGGGCACCTACCAGGGCGACTTCGCCCGCGAGGTGGGTATCCTTCTGTTGTTCGCGCTGCCCACGCTCGCGGTGGGGATCTGGCTTAGACCGGTCGTGGACGGCTACCTCGACAAGGTAAAGCACGCCATTGAAGAGACTAAGGTGATGGCGACCTAAAACTATGCCCATAAGCCACAGCACCGAAGAGCTTCTCGACGCCGCGGTCTCAGCCATCGACGGCTCGCGCCGACCCGGGCAGGTCGCCATGGCGCAGGCCGTCACCAAGGCGATCGATTCCGAGCGCCACCTCGCCGTGCAGGCCGGCACCGGCACCGGCAAGTCGCTGGCCTACCTGGTGCCTGCGATCCGCCACGCGCAGGTGACAGACACCACCGTCATCGTCTCCACCGCCACGATCGCACTGCAAAACCAGCTCGTCGAGCGCGACCTGCCCCCGCCTGGCCGACGCCCTCGAGCCCGTGCTGGATCGCCGCCCCACCTTCGCCATCGTGAAGGGGCGCTCGAACTACCTGTGCAAAAACAAGCTCTCCCGCTCGGAGGAGGAGCCTGAGGCGCTCGTCGACGAGCAAGACATCTCCTGGGTGGGCCGCCACGTAAAGCGCATCCACGAGTGGGCGAACGACACCGAGACCGGCGACCGCGACCACCTGGAGCCTGGGGTGCCGGATTTGGCGTGGAAGCAGGTCTCTGTGACCGCCTCGGAGTGTCTCGGAGCGAGCCGGTGCCCGCATGGACAGGACTGCTTCGCGGAAGTGGCCCGGCGCACCTCCCGTGACGTCGACGTGGTGGTCACCAACCACGCCATGCTGGCCATCGACGCGCTGGCCGACGTGGACATACTGCCCGCCCACGACGTGGTCGTCATCGACGAGGCCCACGAGCTCGACGGACGCATCACCTCGGTAGCCACAAGCGAGGTCTCCCCGCGCATCATCACCCTGGCCGCCAGGCGCGGCACGAAACTCGACGCGGGCGGGAAGGACGCCGACCTTCTCGACCTGGCCGACGACCTCGACGCGATGCTCAAGACCCGGGAGCCGGGTCGCTGGACCTCGCTCGACGACGCCTCCCGCGCCACGCTCAACGGCGTGCGCGACGGGCTGTGGTCGCTGCGCGATCGCATCGCTCGCCCTCACGACGGCGAGGACGCAGAGCGCGCCGCCGAGCGCGCGAATCTCGCCAACCACCTGCAGGACCTGCACGACGCCGTGGTGCGCATGCTCGACGTTTTCGCCTCCGAGCAGCCGAGCGAACGCGACGTCGTCTGGCTCGAGGCCGAAGGCTTAACACTCGCGGTCGCGCCCCTGTCGGTGGCCGGGCTCTTGCGCGAGCGCCTCTTCGGGGAGCAGACGGTGGTGCTCACCTCGGCCACCCTGGTAATCGGCGGCAGGTTCGACGTGTTGGCCAGCAGCTGGGGGCTGCCGAAGGGCAGCTGGGACGCACTCGACGCGGGAACCCCCTTCGACCCCGCCAAGGCGGGGATCCTCTACACGGCGCGACACCTCCCCTCCCCCGGGCGCGACGGGCTGGCGGGCCAGACGCTGGACGAGATCGCCGAGCTTATCACCGCGGCGGGCGGACGCACCCTAGGGCTGTTTTCCTCGCGGCGGGCCGCCGCCCAAGCGGCCGAGGCGGCGCGTCTGCGCCTGCCCTTCGACATATTGCTGCAAGGCGAGGATTCCACGGGCGCCCTGGTGGAGAAGTTCGCCAAAAACGAGAACACCTGCCTCTTCGGCACGCTGAGCCTCTGGCAGGGAGTCGACGTGCCCGGCCGTTCCCTGTCTTTGGTGATCATCGACCGCATCCCCTTCCCGCGGCCGGACGATCCACTGCTGCAGGCGCGCAGCGAAGCCGCCACTGCGGCCGGCCGCTCCGGGTTCATGGAGGTCTCCGCTGCCCACGCCGCGCTGCTTCTGGCCCAGGGGGCGGGCCGGCTACTGCGATCGACGAGCGACCGCGGCGTGGTGGCGGTGCTCGACAACCGCCTGGTGACCAAGCGCTACGGAGCATACCTGCGCGCCTCGATGCCCGGATTCTGGGACACCACCGACCCCGCGGTGGTGCGCGCGGCCCTGCGCCGGCTGGTCAGCCGGGGCTAGGTGTACTGACCGGAGACGTTGGTCGAAT
The DNA here is from genome assembly GCF_003065405.1 of Corynebacterium yudongzhengii. Taxonomy (NCBI): domain Bacteria; kingdom Bacillati; phylum Actinomycetota; class Actinomycetes; order Mycobacteriales; family Corynebacteriaceae; genus Corynebacterium; species Corynebacterium yudongzhengii. The sequence goes on along the minus strand of NZ_CP026947.1, from coordinate 640,338 downwards.
CTATGCGATCCGACCACATGACGAAGACCTCCAATGTGGAATGGGAAGTGCCTTAATCCAACCCAGCCACACAGGAGGTCTTCTGTGGTTCACCCTAAGGCAGCACTCACGCCCCGACACCGACTTCAAGTAGCCCGCCTCGTCGTCGACGACGGCTACCCCATCTCCGAAGTCGCCGCCCGGTTCCAGTGCTCCTGGCCCACCGTCAAACGCTGGGCCGACCGCTACCGCGCCGGCGAACCGATGACCAACCGATCCTCACGGCCGGCCTCCAGCCCAAACAAAACACCCCAGGCGGTGGTCAAACGAGTGGTGTCGCTGCGGTTGCGCAAGCGCTTTGGGCCGCTGCAACTGACCGCACTGTGCAGCATTGCCCCCTCAACCGCCCACCGAGTGCTCGTCAGGTGCCGTCTCAACCGCCTGTCCTACACCGATCGGGCCACCGGCGAACCGGTGCGCCGCTATGAACACCCGCAACCGGGTGACCTCATCCATGTCGACGTCACCAAGTTCGGAAACATCCCCGACGGCGGTGGATGGCGCTTCGTCGGCAGGACACGGGGACGACGCCATCGCGCCTCCACCCCGGGGAAACCGAAAAATGCCCACTACAACCCGAAGATGGGCCACTGCTTCGTCCACACCGTCGTCGACGACTACTCCCGGGTGGCGTACGCCGAAATCCACGACGATGAAAAGGCGGTGACGGCAAGCGGCGTACTGCGGCGGGCGGTGGCCTGGTTCGGTGCACGTGGGATCACCGTCGAGCGAGTCATCAGTGACAATGGGTCGGCGTACAGGTCTAGGTTGTGGGCCGAGACCTGCAACGAGATGGGGATTGTGCCGAAGTGGACCAGGCCGTACCGGCCGCAGACCAACGGCAAAATCGAGCGGTTCCACCGCACACTCGCCGATGGGTGGGCCTATGCCCGGCATTACATGTCGGAGCAGGAACGCAGACAGGCGCTGGGCCGGTGGCTGCATGATTACAATCACCACCGGCCCCATTCCGCGTGTGGGGGTCTTCCACCGGTGTCCCGGTTAACTAACCTCCCCGGTCAGTACACCTAGCTGACGGGTCGACGATCAGTGGGCTGATCTTGGCAGTGCCGTGACGCTTGACCGCGAGGTTGATGTAGCCGACCGGGCGGCCTCCAGGCTCTTGTCTGGCGACATATCCCAGTTGGGCGAGAGAGTTGAAGCCGTTGGCGTCTTGTCCATTTGCGCGGTGGGCGTTGATCAGGCGAGTGAGATGCGCGTCGTGATCGCCGTCGTAGTGAGGTTCCAGAGTGCTGACGAACAGGCCACGGAGAGCGTCAAAGTCACTCTCCTGAGGCTGTTCGACGATGAAGTCATCGGTCATGACCTTGGCACCTTCCTGCGCTGACCGGTAGGCGACTGCGGTGCTGACGAGCCATCGCTCAGCGCTTCTATGTGTTGTACTCGGACCGAAACTATCACAGGCGTGATATATGACATGAATGTGACACACCATACCGCCTGGACCCAAGTCATCGCCACCCTGCCCCGTGGCTACGACCTTGGCGCGGGGGATCGGCTCGGCCGACGCTCGGGCTCAACGCCGCTACCAAGGTCTGGGTTCCATCATTTATCACGACCGTGATACAGTGGTCGCCCATGAGCTACCTCGAAGCACAGTCGGTGAGCTACACGCTGGCCAACGGCCGGCCCCTGCTCCGCGACGTCTCGTTCCGTGTCGGCCCTCGGGAGAGGGTGGCGGTGATTGGAGCGAATGGAGCAGGCAAAACGACACTGTTACGCATCATCACAGGCGAGATCACTCCCGAGGCGGGGGCAGTCTCCCGCAAGGGGTCGATTGGAGTGATGCGCCAGTTCGTCGATTCCGGGACGGTCCAAGAATTGCTACTGTCGGTGGCTCCTCCGCCCTTGCAGGAAGCCGCTGCAGAATTACGCCGTGCCGAACAAGCGGTTGCCGCTACAGACGATACTGATCGGCAGATGGAATACGCATCCGCTCTGGCTTCTTGGGGCGAGAAGGGCGGTTACGATCTAGAAGTTCTTTGGGATGCGTGCGCCACAGATTCCCTGGGCTTGCCATTCGAGAAGTGTCGGGACCGTCCGGTGACGACGTTATCGGGCGGTGAGCAGAAGCGCCTCATACTTAACGCGCTTCTTCGTGGCCCTGATGAGATTCTTCTTCTCGATGAACCAGATAACTTTCTCGACGTCCCAGGCAAACGCTGGCTTGAAAACCAGCTGGTTGAATGTAATAAGAGCGTGCTCTATATCAGCCATGACCGCGAACTTCTCGCAAACACCGCCACGAGTATCGTCACTCTCGAGCTGGGCAGTGCAGGTAATACCGCATGGGTTCACTCTGGTGGCTTCAGCGGATATCAGAAGGCACGCACGCAGCGGTTTGAAAGGCTGGACGAACTGCGACGCCGATGGGATGACGAGCACGCAAAGTTGCGTTCGCTTGTTCAGATGTATAAGCAGAAGGCGGCCTATAACTCAGATATGACCTCGCGGTACAGGGCGGCGCAGACTCGGTTGGCCAGGTTCGAACAGGCTAGTCCGCCTGAGGCGCAACCACGGGAGCAAAAACTTGCGATACGTCTACATGGAGGCAGGACGGGCAAGAAGGCTCTGACTTGTGACCAACTCGAACTCACCGGACTCGTCCGGCCCTTCGACTTCCAAGCTTGGTACGGTGACCGCATTGCCGTTCTCGGCGGGAACGGATCTGGAAAGTCGCACTTCCTTCGCCTGCTGGCAGCCGGCGGCGATGACCCCACCCCTGAACACGAACCTGTAGCCGATATGCACATTGATCCAGTGACGCACGACGGTACCGCGCGTCTAGGCGCCCGAGTCCGTCCGGGTTGGTTCGCTCAAACACATGGACGCCCCGACCTTCGCGGCCGTAGTCTGCTCTCGATACTGCATCGTGGTAACGAGCACCGACGTGGAATGCCGCGTGAAGAGTCATCCCGAGTGCTAGCTCGTTACGAGCTCGCCCATTCCGCCGAGCAGAACTTCGATTCCCTGTCTGGGGGGCAACAAGCTCGCTTCCAGATCCTTTTGCTCGAACTTGGCGGTGCGACAATGTTGCTTCTCGACGAGCCGACTGACAATCTCGACTTGGAGTCAGCGGAGGCCCTCCAACGAGCGCTCGGAGCCTATGACGGGACAGTTCTTGCCGTGACCCACGACCGTTGGTTTGCCCGAGATTTCGATCGCTTCTTGGTATTCGCCAAGGACGGACAGACGTACGAAACCAACCATCCTGTATGGGACGAATCTGTCAAAAGAAAATGAGGATGAAAACACATGCCTGCACGCATAGACGCAGAGGAACGTCGCCAGTATGTCATCGATGCTGCATTTCGTTTGATCGTAGCAGAGGGCCTTGAAGGACTTACCTTAAGGAAGGTGGCTGCTGAAGCGGACCTCAATATAGGTTCGGTACGGCACTTTTTTGATGGACATGAAGACCTACTGACCGCTGCAGCTCACGAAGCCGGTAACCGAATGGGACAGCGACTCATGCACCATCCGGTCGAGCAATTAAGGGGCCTCGACGGCGAAGAGGCACTAACTGCTTTGCAAGATCTTCTGGAACAAGTTCTCCCTGTCGATGAGGCGCGGAGGATGGAAGCCATCGTAGTCCTTGAGCTAATACGTGCCTCAAGAACACAGACGGTATTTGCATCGTCCGCTGCACAGATGGCGAGCGATCTCCATGACATTATTGCTGCGGCACTAGCTTGCCTCGAAGTGCCCAACCCAAGCGCGGCAGCCCGGCAGGTCTCGGCCCTTGTTGGTGGGCTGACACTTGACACCGTCACACCTCATGGGGCCCTCACAGTGTATCAACTGCGTTCGACGCTACGAGATGCGTTGCGTAATCTTCTTAGTACAGAAAGGTAGCCTGATGCCTGCATGGCTCCTCGCCCTGCTCGCCGCAGGATTCGTACTATATACGGATGACTATGTCATCGCCGGAATTCTACCGGAACTCGCCGCTGATCTGGGGGTGAGTGAATCTCATGCGGGACAGCTCATTACCGCATTTTCGCTGACCGTAGCCATAGTGGCGCCTTTGGCTGCAGTCGTCCTGGCAAAAATTCCACGGCGACAATTATTTACCGTCGGTCTATGCTTATTCATTCTCGCAAATGGTCTGGCTGTAATCGTGCCGTCATACCCTGTCCTTCTGGTGTTGAGGGTGGTAGCCGCTGTGGCTGCAGCTTCGATGACTCCTGCCGTGTTCGCCTTCGCCGCGGAGCGGGCTCCTGCGGATAAGACCGGCCGCTATATCGCTATTGTATCCCTGGCGGTGACCGGTTCTATTGCTGCGGGTGTCCCGATCGGGACGTGGATCGGCGGACATCTTGGATGGCGTGCATGCTTTGCCACCATGGCCGTCGCAGGACTGATAGTCCTTCTTGCACTCTTGCCTACGCTACCGCGTGAAGATGGCGAACGGGAGGTGCCACTCCTCCGGGATCAGCTCCGGACGCTAAGTGCCGGACCTATCTCGTTCGGCTTGCTTGCGAACTGTGCACTGAGGGGCTGATGCAGGGATAGGTGACAACTGATCTGGCTCGGTTACCCCGGGCCTGGAAGGATTGTCATCATGCCCAAGCCGTATCCCAAAGAGTTCCGCGACGATGTGGTCCGCGTTGCCCAGAACAGGGACGAGAACACCACGCTGGCCGAAGTAGCTGCTGATTTCGGTCTGCATGAAGGGACCATCCGCAAATGGGTCCGCCAGGCCGAACTGGACGCCGGAAACCCCAATGACCGCAAACCTGGCCTGACCACTGAGGAGAGGGACGAGCTGCGCGCCCTGCGCCGCCGCAACCGCACCCTGGAGCAGGAGCTGGAGGTGATGCGACGGGCTGCTGCCTACTTCGGCCAAGCTCAGATCCCGTCAAAATGAAGTACCCGCTCGTCCGCGATCTCGCCGCTTCAGGAATCCCTGTGGCGGTGACGTGCCGGGTGCTGAAGATCACCCGCCAGCCCTATTACCGGTGGCTGGCCAACCCCATCACCGACGCCGAATGGGAAGAGGCCCACCGGCTCAATGCCCTGATCGATGCTCACCGTGATGATCCTGAGTTCGGGTACCGATACCTGGCCGACACCGTGGAGGAGGTCGCCGGGGTCCACATGGCCCACCGCACCGCCTGGCGGCTCTGCGCCTCTCAGGGCGTGTTCTCGGTGATCAGCAAGCGTAAGAAGGGCAAGGGAACCCGCCCCGGGCCACCGGTCCACGATGATTTGGTGCAGCGGCAGTTCAGCACCGTGAAGAAAGTCAACGAAGTGTGGTTCACCGATATCACCGAACACCACACCGGTGAGGGCAAGCTGTATCTGTGCGCGATCAAAGACGCCTGCTCCAGGCGGATCATCGGCTATTCCATCGACACCAGGATGAAGTCCTCATTGGCGGTGCGGGCCCTGAATAACGCCGTGGCGAACAGGGCTCGATCTGGCGCTGAGGTGGGCGGATGCATAGTCCACAGCGACCGCGGGTCTCAATTTCGAGCAAAGAAGTTCCTCCGGGCTCTGGAGCATCACAGCCTGGTCGGCTCGATGGGCAGAGTCGGTGCTGCCGGAGACAATGCCGCGATGGAGAGCTTCTTCAGCCTGCTGCAGAACAACGTCCTCGACGCGAAGCCCTGGGCCACCCGCGAGGAACTTCGGAGCTCTATAGTCCGGTGGATCGAGAGGACTTATCACCGAAGAAGGAAGCAGAAGGAACTCGGGAAATTGACCCCGGTCAAGTTCGAGGAGAAACTACTGACCCAGGCCCTGACTCTAGCGGCCTGAACAGAAAACCCAACCTGTCACCCGTTCCTGCATCAGCCCCAACTCAACAAAGAGGACATGCGGTGGGATTACCTTGAAGGTGACGGTGATTTCCGTTCCGAGGAGGTCACGAAACTTCGCGATGAAGCCGACATCGTTGTTACTAACCCGCCGTTCTCACTTTTCAGAGAGTTTCTTCCGTGGCTATTTGAGGGTGGCGTTGAATTCGCGATCATCGGCAATATGAACGCAGTTACCTACAAAGAGGTTTACCCGCTTATCAAGGAGAACCGCTTGTGGCTCGGTGCGACACGTAATGGCGGAGGTGCCATGTGGTTCCGTATTCCAGACAATGCCCCAGTGAAAAAGTCCGGTCAACGCATCGACCCTGACGGCACCCGATGGCAGACGATCGGTAGTAGTGCCTGGTTCACTAATATCGAACACGGACGCCGTCATGAACCGTTGGTACTCATGACTATGGAAGACAACTTAGTTTACGGGTTGAAGGCCGTGAAAGACATCGGATACCCAAAGTACGACAACTACGACGCGATAGAGGTTCCGAAGGTACTCGGCATTCCATCGGATTACGACGGAGTCATGGGTGTGCCAATTACATTTCTTGGAAAATATAACCCTGAGCAATTTGAAATCGTCAAATTTAGGCACGGTGATGATGGTAAGGATTTGTCTTACCCCCTTGCCGATGGGGGCACTAAGACACCTTATTTCCGCGTCCTTATCCGTCACCGTCGCCCAGACGCAAAGGAGGCCTAGACCTTGCAAGCGAAACTCAACCCACGCACCATCCGCGACATTATCGATGGGTTTCATTACAACGAGCTTGAGGGGAAGGGTCTGTACGGTCTGGCCGGCGACCTCACCATTCAGCCCGAGTACCAGCGCAACTACATCTACAACGACGGCAAGAAGGACGTCGCAGTCATCGATTCGTTGTTGAAGCAGTACCCGCTGGGCTTGATCTACTTCAACCAGCCTGACCCTGATGAAGACAGGTACGAGATTCTCGACGGTCAGCAGCGCATCACCTCCATCGGACGCTTCTGCAAAGACTTGTTCGTGGTGAAGGACCGTGATGGTAACGAGCAATATTTCTCCTCTCTGAGCGAGCACCAGCGAAACCTGATCCTCGACACTGAACTACTCATCTACGAGTGCTCGGGCAGCGAGGATGAAATCAAGCAGTGGTTCAAGACGATCAACATTGCAGGTGCTCCGCTCACGCCTCAAGAGCTGCGTAACGCGGTGTACTCAGGTCCGTTCGTCACTGCCGCCAAGAAGGTGTTCTCGAATTCTGGCACGGCTGTGATGTCGAAATGGCAGAACTTTGTACGTGGCGAGCCGACACGCCAAGAGGTTTTGGAAGTCGCCTTGAGTTGGATTGCTCAGCGCGATGGTGCGACCATCGATACCTATATGGCTAAGCATCGTGAGGACAAGGACTGCAACGAGCTGGAGACGTACTTCACCTCTGTCATCGATTGGGCCGCGAGCGTGTTCAAGATGACAGACAACTCCATGCGCGGTATCGCCTGGAACGAGCTGTACGAGAAGTACAGCTCCCAGGGTTACAACGCCACGGAAATGACGTCGGAGGCTCGGGAATTGTTGTCAGACTCACAGGTCCAGTCGAAGAAGGGTATTTACGAGTACCTGCTAGGCGGTAAGACGGATACGAGGCTTCTTAACGTCCGGGTGTTCACCCAGGCCGTCAAAAAGCGGGTTTACAAGAAGCAGACCGACAAGGCTAAGGCCGAAGGGGTCTCGAACTGCTCCTACTGCGCAATCGGGCATGACGCGAAGAAGGCCAAGATTTGGCCGCAATCTGAGATGGATGCCGACCATGTCACGGCGTGGTCGAAGGGTGGTGCCACCGACGAAAGCAACTGCGAGCTGTTGTGTAGGTCCCACAACCGCGCGAAGGGCAACGCTTAGGCGGGCGGATGCCGTCTGGGGCGTGTCGGGCTGCAACACAGTTACAGCTGCAATATCAAAATGCTAAAGTCCCATTTTAAGTCCCAGGGCGTGCGCCTTAAGAGGAATAACTTAAGCCCCTACCAGCGTTTGCACTGGTAGGGGCTTGGAAGTTGGTAGCGGGGGCAGGATTCGAACCTACGACCTCTGGGTCATTAGCCTCCATAACCCTCATGGGTTGGAAGCTCCGCCGAAATTTTTTTTTACCACTTTAACCGTATTGCTGGCTCTCCGGCTAACCGTATTGCCGTATTGCCGGGTTGCCATGCATACGGTTCCCCGCATGGAAAGTTGGGTATGACTCGATCATGCTCCACTCAGATCGACCCAATGCCTTACCAACCCCTCCCGGATGGCGGGGCCCTGCGAAGATTCGAACTCCATCTCGCAGCTCTCAATAGATCCCACCGCACGATCACCACGAGGCTCACACACCTGGCAACCGCCGCACGAGCACTCGGCACAGCATCCCCAAGTGAGGTGACCAGTGAAGACTTGGAAGTGTGGTGCGGATCAGCTCAATGGGCTCCCGAAACGCGACATGCCTACTATTCGTCACTGCGAACCTTCTTTAGGTGGCTCTATCGCGAGAATCCGGAAGAAGACCCATCGCAATGGCTGCCCTCAATTCACAGGCCGATACCCCCACCGCGCCCGGCACCCGACTCCGCCATCTCAGAAGCGATCGCGAAAGCTCACCCACGAACTCGCCTCATCCTGGAGCTCGCCGCCGAACTTGGTCTGCGCGCTGGTGAAATCGCCACCCTCAACACCACCAATCTCACCGACACAGGCGACGGTTGGACAACTCTCACTGTTGAGGGCAAGGGCGGGCAAATCCGGGTGCTGCCGGTCTCTCCCGCCTTAACGGCCCAGATACGGCGCCAGCAAGGACCGAATGGATGGGTCTTCCCCGGCAACATCAACGGGCACCTTTCGCCACGCTGGGTTGGAACCCTAGCCACAAAGGTTCTCCCAGAGCCGTGGACGCTGCACACCCTTCGCCACAGATTCGCCACCGTTGCATACAACGCCGGCACTAAAGATCTTGTCGCCGTTCAACACGCACTAGGCCACAAGTCAATCACAACCACACAGCGCTACACCCAAACCTCACTCGACCTCAAAGACCTGATGACAACCACCAAACTCTAAGAAAGTTGCGGACCAGCTCACACCCGACCAGCCCTGCAGCAAACCACAGAAAGGACACCAGACATGACGATCATCGCAATATCCAACCTCAAAGGAGGGACCGGCAAAACGACTAGCGCGGTATTGCTCGCCACCGCGTTCTATCGTGCCGGAAACTCCGTCACCGTCGTCGACCTCGACCCCCAAGGCAGCGCAACAGAATGGGCCCAGATGGCGGAAAAAGCAGGGCAACCGCTCCCCTTCCCAGTCACACTCGGCAACGTCAGAACCACCAAGAACATCAAAGAGAACACGGACTACACCATCCTGGACTGCCCACCCGGTGACCCCAGACTCATTGACGCCGCTATCGGCGTCGCCGACCTGGTCGTCGTCCCAGTCCAACCCTCCGGGATAGAGACCGAAAGGATGTGGGACACAGTAGACATCGCTGGCAAAGACAAAGCCATCGTGCTGCTCACAAGTGTCCTCATCCAAGCCAAATCGACAACCGCACTCTCCGATGCTCTCGCCGAAGAAGGCGTGCGCGTCTTCCGAGGAGCAATCCCCCGCCGAGAAGAAATTCGCCACTGGTACGGCCACTCACCACACGGACAACTTCACGGCTACGAATCAATCGCTCAACAGATCAAGGAAGCCCGCCATGACTAACTCCATGCGACGTCACAACCGCCCACGCCCCACCAGCGCAAAGGAAGTCTTGCAAACCCCGGTCGCTAATACGAAGAAGCTCACCATTCTCGTCGACGCCGACCTCCACCGAAAGTTCCAGCTGGCTACGATCGCCAAAGGGCGAACCATGACTGAAGTCATCAACGAGTTCATCGAAGACTACACAACCAAGCGGCCGTAAAACCGTAAACCCGGCAACCCGTAAAGCCAGCAACCCGGCTTTGCGTATTACCAGAAACCCGGGCATTGATTTAAGGGAACCACTTCCGCTCAAACTGCGATACTTGTAACCGCCGACAGGAAAGGACACCACCATGATTGACCGAGGCACCATCCGAGCCGCTCACAAAGAACTTGGGCTGCCCACCGACGACGCCGCAATCGACAACGCTTACCACGACACTGTCGATGCCATAGGCGAGCGAATCGACATCCACTTCACCCACCTCACCAACCAATGGCACAACGAGCACCCGGAAGCCCAAGGAATCCGACCAGGCGAAGTGACGGGCGAGTTGTGGCAGCAGGCCCAAATCCGCGCTGAAGAAGAAATGGAAGAACGGTTCAATGCCCCAATCCGCGAACTGACTGCCCGCAAGGTCGAAGCAGGCGAGGACGGCTGGTAACTAACCGGCAAACCGCATTGCCGTAAAACCAGTTTCCCGGCAAGCCGTATCTAACGCTCTACCCAGGCCCTTTCTGAAACATCAGAAAGGGCTATTTAGCTGGGACTTAATACCGGCATCGACCGCCCAACACGCGCCACTTCATTGGTTACGCTAATCCCACACCCACCGCGTAACCAGACAGGAGATCGAGCATGGCGAGGCGTCAACCCCGCACGAACGAGAACCAACTTTCCCTGTTCGACATCCTGCAGGGCACCGCAGAATCTCAGCCCGAAAAGCGCCTAGCCCTCACTCTCACCGACATTGGCGGAGGAGCGGGCATCTTCATCTCGGACGAAGGCAAAGACAGACTCAACGATCATGCTAAAACCCTCGGCAACGAAGAACTCGCTGACGCCTATTTCCAGGCCGTCAGAGACTTCGAGGAAGCTGGGCTGGAGGGAAGCGATCGCAGTCACCTCATTCACAATGCCTACCTTGCAGAACTCTCGCGCCGTCGCCTCGTACGAACCCAACCCCGGGGGCTCGAACCCATTGCTCCACGCGAAGGCCAGCCCCTCAGTATTGTCCCCTGGGGAACAGGACCAGAGCAATACCACCTGGCCCACCTCGAACTCGACCCCACCGGCACCGTCCAAGCAGTCGTAGACTCTCTCGCCCAGGACTACCAAACCCTGCTGATCAAGCAGCTAGGCCTGACCCAAGAAGAAGCCCGACACCGGTATGAAGCCGAAAGAGGTGCGATCACTCTATCGCCAGGTGAGATCGATCCTCTGACAGAGGATACTGCCGACCTTGATACCTCGACCGAATCCACTCCTCACCCTGATCCGGTTACTTTTGACCCTCAGAACCGTCTACCCATCCCGCAAGGAGTCAGAGGTCGCGCTGAAGCAAATATCGCTGCAATCGAGCTACTCCGCCAGCTCGAAACTGACCAGCGCTGGGCAACCGCCGACGAACAGCAGGTTCTGGCCGGTTACACCAGCTGGGGCGCAGCGTCGGCCATATTCAACCGCGCGGACACCTCCTACACTGACCTCCGTGAGCGACTGGCAGCGGTAACGACCCCAGACGAATACCGCCGCATGGAAGCAGCCACCCTAACCGCTTTTTTCACAAGTGACGAGATCATCCGCCCGCTGTGGAGTGCGCTAACCACCGCTGGATATACCGACGGCCCAGTCCTAGAACCCGGGTCCGGCACGGGCAACTTCCTCGCCCACGCGCCACACACAGCCGACGTCGTCGGTGTCGAAATCGACCCCATCGCAGCCAGCATTTCCCGACAGCTCTACCCCGATGCCCACATTGTCAACAGCGGTTTCGAGCGGTTTCAACCGATAGATGAAAGTTTCGTCGCCGCCATAGGTAACGTGCCCTTCGGCGACTTCCGCCTCCACGACCCCCAACACAATCCTGAATCCCACTCCATCCACAATCACTTCATCGTCAAATCCCTCAACCTCGTTCAACCTGGTGGCTACGTCGCCGTCGTTACCAGCTCTTTCACCTCGGATTCACTCAGTTCAGATGCGCGCCAAGACATGATCGCCCGCGCCGATCTCGTCACTGCTACACGTCTGCCGGCCGGAGCCTTCCGCGATGTCGCTGGAACAGATGTCGGCACCGACATCCTCGTCTTCCGCAAACGCATCGACGGCGAACAGCCCACAGACCGCAGCGCTCGCTTCCTCGGCTGGTTTTTCATCAGCGACCGCGAAGCCTGGCAGCGCCAGCGATGACGCGACGGCGACCGCCATGGCGGCTCGGACCCTCTTGTATGAGTGCATTCTTTCTATCTCCTTGAGTTCAACAAAACCCGGGCATGTCGACACATGTCAGATCAACACGTCTCTTAGAGTGCGTGGATGGAAAATCACAGTCAACCCCCAAACAAGCTGCGCAAATACGCCGTTCCCGGGGAAGAAACGAAGTGCGATATGCTTGCCGGGGCACCCCTGCACGGTGCCCCGGGCGCTCTCGCTATGCGGCGGGAGCGTCCGCGTTTTCCCACTTGTCTTCACCTCCCTCCGTCCGAGAGGGGTGAAAAACCGTGCCACCCCACACGCCGCACTGGCGATTGCGTGCCGCGTAGTCAGCGCACAGTTGTTGCACGGAGCACTGCTTGCACACCGTCACCGCTAAGGCTCGGCGTTCCTTACGCTGACGCAGCGATTCGTTGGCGACGGAGAAGTCCCACAGACCGTCTGGCCACACGCCGTCGACGGAGCACAGTCCCTCCTCAATCAAAGGT